>DATKPV010000016.1:0-10197 GCA_035523915.1 Candidatus Aquilonibacter sp.
ACGTGTGCCTCTCCCTCACCAGAACGACGCCCGCAAACGCCAGCAACCGGCTGGCGTGGTCCAGCAATTTGATCAGGTATTTCAGGAACACGTGCTGTCCGCACACCGCTAAAACGGGGAGAGCGAGCGCATAGCTGGGAACGGCGATCACCGATTTCGTGATGTTGCGCAGCCGGTCCGTGGGATGCTTGGGGAAATTGCTGCCACGAAGCAGCGCGCGTTTCAACAGGTAACTGCGCGTGCAGCGCGCGGCAGGGACCACTTCATACGCAACCGCCTCGTTACACCACACAAACCGTCGCCCCTTTTCCGTGGCGCGCCGGAAAAAATCCATATCTTCGCCCGCGGTCCCGAAGCTGGAGCGAAACGGCACCTCGAGGTCGCGCAGGATATCTTTTCGGAAGAGTACGTTGCCGGTGCGAGACTGTTCCCAGCTTAATTCGTATCCGGTGGCGTAAGCGGGGCGATCAAAAAATTTCCCCTTCTTCAGCCAGTCCGGCGGCTTCGAGTCGAAATATGGCTTCACCGGACCCAGAACGCCATCGGCCCCCGACGCCACATAGGTTCGGAAGAGATTCAATAGCCAGTCGTCCGCGGGAAATTCGTCGTCATCGATAAAGGCGATGAAATCCCCGGTTGCATGTTCAATGGCTTTGTTGCGGGCCAGCGCGATGTTCTCTTTCGCTTCGACGCAATAGGTTACAGGCAGGCGCCCGGTGGCAGCGAGAACAGTCACGACCGGCTCGGCCGACCTAAGGCCATCATTGTCGGAAACCACCACCGAGTAGTTGAATAGGCCTCCGGTCTGCTGCGTTTCCAGTTTTTCCAAGGCTTGCCGCAGGAGATCAGGGCGCTTGAGGGTGCAGATACAGACACTGATGTGGTGGGCCTGAACCGGTAATTGTGCTTCCATCGTGTTCGAGGCCGCGGTCTGGCAGCTGCTGGTCACAACGAAACCACTCCCGCGCGCCGGGCGAGGCGCGCCGCCGTGCGACGGCCGCGCTCTGCAATTCTCAGGGCCGGCAGCGCGCGGCGTAAAAGCTTGCGGCTCAGAGGGGAACCGAACGCCCGCGGCGAGCATCGCCGCTGGCGCAAGCACTCGAGCACCGCATTTTCAGTTACGGAACCGTTGATCTCCAGCGCCATGGCCAGGGAGAACATCTGTCGCTCGGTGTGAAAATCGAGGCCCACAAAGGGTACGAAGTTTGCCTCCCGCAGCAGGCGCGGAGAAGACTCGCTTGGCGCCCAGCCATCGTACTTTCGGTTCCATAATTCGATCCCCAGGAGGGTTCCCGCCCATTCCGGCTGAAATGCCTGCCACGCTTGCTTTCTTGCAGGATGTGCCAGGACGGCCACGCCGCAGGCATCCTTTACGCGCACCAACATTTCCTCGGTGGGCAAGCCTTCGCCCAGGAAAGGAACCGGACCCCACACCAGCACGTGCACGCGGTTTTCGGCATCGCTGTATTCCATACCGGGCACCACCAACAAATTTTTCGAACTCGCCGCAGCGCATGCACGACGATATTCCTGCCAGCGGGACGCCGTGAAGCCCCGATCATGTTCGCTCATCATCAGCACGCGGGCGCCGCGCCGGCTGAATTGAGTGGCCAGCTCGGTGAGTGGCCACTTCGCGTCGAAGGACCACTCCGAATGCACATGACAGACGGCAAGAAGTTCCATGGCGCTTTAGTGTTTGGACTTAAACACGTTGTCTTTAATCGTGTACCAGAAGTCGCTGACAAATACGCTGGCGTCGTCGCGGCGCCAGTTGTAGACCATGTCTTTGGCCCGCACCCTGCCCACATCCGCTAAGGCCCGCCAAAACGAAGGCCATCCTGAAAATGCCTTCGATCTGGGACCTCGTAAAACGAACAGCAGATGCATAAATTCGCGGCCGGCATGGCGGCACAGGACGTCGCTGACTCCCTCTGCGCATCTTCCCGCGGGTGAGTTCTGGTCGAGCGCTAGATCCGCTTGCCACGCTGGGTACTCCAGACCTTGACGCCGGCACAAAGCCATGCTGCCCCAAGGCCGTCCGTTGAGCTCGACGAACCAGACCTTCCCGGCATCATCGCGCAGCAATTCAATCATGAACAATCCCTGCCAGCCGATCTGCCGAATCAACCGGTCGGCTTTTTCGCGAAGATCTTTGTCTACAGTTTGCGAGATGCAGGCGCTCGATCCCGAACCCTGCGGATTCATCATGCGCACGCGGCGATGCCCGCTCCAGGCACGCACTCCGTCGGGAGCGGCCAGACCGAAGATCCCCTCGCCGGTTCCGGCAATGAATGACTGGACCAGCAGCGGCACCGTCTCGCCCCACTTCGCGACCGCCTGCTCCAGTTCATCCCGATTGGCGCACGTCCACTTCTTGCATTCGTGCAGCCGTCCGTGCCGGAGCGGAACACACTCGGAAGGCTTAAGAATGACTGGGTAGACCGACGCGTCAACAAAACGAAAGACCTCGCCAGAGGTCCGAGCGACAACCGAATTCGGAACCAGAAAGCCGGCGTCGCGCGCGGCCTGGACCTGCAAACACTTGTTCAACGCCAGCTCGGCGTGGGCGCCGCTCGGCCCCGCCAGCAGCCACGGCGCTTGCAGCTGTACCCGGCTGGCCAGCCATACGGCCTTGTCATCCAAGGGGAGGAGGACATGCGGCAGATCCGGCGCTTCGCGTCCCAACGACGCGAGCAGAGCACTCAACTCTGACAGCGATGCCTGCAGATCCAAGTCGGGAGGACAAATCTCGTAACAGGTGACATGGCGGCTGTGGCGCAAAGCTGACGAGCGTCCGCGGCGCGCGAAGGCTACCACGCGAAAGCCAGCGTCCACCAGGCTCCAGGCCACTTCCGGAGCGGCCAACGCTTCACCGAAACCAATCAACACTACCGCTCGCGGCTCGAACATGCGTTCGGCTCTAATTCTGCGCCCCGTTATTCTTCAGAGCGGCAGCCACCGCCTCCGCAATGACTCGGTAGCCGTTCTTGTTCGGGTGCATGTCCCCGGCGCTGGCGGCATAAAGGCCCTCCCCCACCGACTTTTGCAGCCACGGCAGCGCATCAACGTAAGGAATCTTCTCCCGGGTCATAAAGGCAAACAGTTGTTCCCGTGCCGCACGGTCATTTACCAGAAGCTCGTCCATCACATCGTCAAGAGGAACATTGGGGTTGTGCTCGAGGTAGTTGGAAAACACCATTTCTTTGGTGGGAATGACGACCACCATGAACTCAGCGTGATTCTGCTGACAGATTTCCTTCATCTGCTTCATCAGCTCGAAGGTGATGCGCATGCCTTCGCGAATATCCGGATTATTTTGATCCAGACGGCTCAGGATTCCCTTGGGGCGAAAGGCCTCGGCGATGTGCTTATCCGGAACGATCAGCGAGGTCGCAATCCCGGGATAGAGCCGGGCCGCGTCCCTGATCTGCACATCTCCTAATGCTCTCCCGCCGAGCCCGGAATGAAAGACAACCTCATAGAGCACGCTGTGCCGCGACAGCCAGAGCCGGACCTGCTTGAACCGGCCATGATCGGGCGGTTCGGCGTCCCACACATCCGGGTCGACTTTCTGCGGCGGAAGCTGGCGGAGGTAGCTCCAGTAGTCCAGCCCGTAGGTGATCGAAAATGCTCCTTCGAAATCGTCTCCCATGTACAGGCCCCACATGAGGATTCTCGGTTTCAAAGTCAGGGCCTTGGTCTTAGAGAGATGGAAGTACTGGTTAGGACCATAGCCACCCAGCCCCATGTTGTATACACGCAAGCCGGTAAGCTTTCCGAGAACGTAAGGCCAGGCATCGATCATGCGGGCGGTGTTGCCATAGGTGTGGGAATCACCGACGGCTACGATGTCGGCGGTCTGCGGGACTGTGCGATTGCGGAAACCCCACTTGTCGAATCCGGCCATGGCGCTGGGCGAAGGAACCGCGCCCAGAATGTTGTCAGGGACGACCTCCAGCTTGAGAAAATCCGCCGGATTGAGCACCAGCCGGGCTCCTAACTCCGCCAGCAGCAGCCCAACGCTCACCGCCACGGCGAGCACAAACAAGTTTAAGACAATCTTCTTGATCTTCATCTCTTGGTCGAGGCCTTCCGGTCTAGTCGAGCTTGAACTCGCTCCTCCAGTCGCCGCTTTCCGCCAAAGCAGGCTGCTCTTTCTTGTCAAGGAGGCGATTGCCGAGCACCAGATAATCCATCTCCGTACGCATAAAGCAGCGGTAGGCGTCTTCCGGAGTGCAAACAATCGGCTCGCCACGCACGTTGAAGCTGGTGTTCACAATCACTCCGTATCCGGTCAACCTCTTGAATTCGTTGATCAGCTCCCAGTAGCGGGGATTCGTTTGCCGGCTCACGCTCTGGATTCGCGCCGAGTAATCGACGTGGGTGATGGCAGGCAGATCCGAGCGCAGGAAGTACAAGCGTTCATAAAGAGGCTTATCGTGGTAGCGCTCAGGCAGCGGAATCTGCCGGTCTTCACGCACCGGGGCCACCAGCAGCATGTACGGGGATTCCCGGTCGAGATCAAAGTACTGTTCGATATCTTCCTCCAAAACGGACGGTGCAAAGGGCCGAAATCCTTCCCGGTATTTGATCTTCAGATTCAACTTCTTCTGCATTTCGGGATTGCGGGCATCCCCCAGAATGCTCCGTCCGCCCAGCGCACGCGGACCAAACTCCATCCGTCCCTGAAACCATCCGACGACGTTTCCCTGGGCGAGCAGCGCAGCCGCATCCGCGGCCAGCGTCTGGAAGTTTTCATAGGAGTGCGCCTTGGCGTCGTGCTTCTCGAGGACACGGCGGATTTCCGGGTCGGAAAATTCCGGCCCCAGATATGATCCCTGAGTCGCGTCTCCGCGACCGCTGACCTGCCGCTCTTTGCCCTGGTGGATGTGCCACACCGCGTAGGCTGCTCCCACCGCGCCTCCCGCGTCGCCCGCCGCCGGTTGGATCCACAAATCTTCGAAGGTGCCCGCCCGCAGCAACTTTCCGTTGGCCACGCAGTTCAACGCCACCCCGCCAGCCAGAGTGAGGTATTTGCTGCCCGTGAGCTGCCGCGCCGTGCAGGCCAGCCGCAGAACGATCTCCTCGGTCACCTGCTGAATGGCCAGCGCCATGTCCATGTAGGCCTGAGAGATTTCCGACTCCGGGCGTCGGCGGGGAATGCCGAACAGGGCTTCCCACCTCGGCTCATTGGCCATCTTCAAGCCGGTGGCATAGTCGAAGTAGTCCATGTTCAGAAGGATGGAACCGTCTTGGCGGACATCGACCAGTTCGTCGACGATCTTCTTCTTGAACGCGGCGGTCTGCTCGGACTCCGGGTTTCCATATGGAGCCAGACCCATCAGTTTGTACTCCCCGCTGTTCACCGTGAACCCGGTGTAGTAAGTAAAGGCCGAGTAAAGCAATCCGACCGAATGCGGAAAATGCAACTCCTTGAGGATGGAGATGTCTTTGCCCTGTCCGCGCCCGATTGTGGTCGTGGCCCACTCCCCTACTCCGTCCACAGTAAGAATTGCCGCCTCCTCGAAAGGCGAGGGATAAAAAGCGCTGGCGGCGTGCGACAAGTGATGCTCCGGATAGTAGATCGGTGCGTCGCCCTCACCCAGTTTCGCCAGATGCTCGGCCAGCAAACGGCGCATGAACAGTTTTTCCTTGATCCACACCGGCATCGCCGAGAGGAAGCTGGTAAAGCCCCCGGGAGCAAAGGCGTGGTAGGTCTCAAGCAAGCGCTCGAACTTCAGAAAGGGCTTGTCGTAAAACGACACGGCAGCCAGATTCTTGAAGTCGATGCCGCCCTCCTGCAGCACGTAGCGGCAGGCGTGGACAGGAAAGGAAGAGTCGTGCTTCTTGCGCGTAAACCGCTCTTCCTGCGCCGCCGCTACAATGCGGCCGTCGACCAGCAGCGCCGCAGCGCTGTCGTGATAATAGGCAGAGATACCTAGAATGGCCTTTTGCATAGTTGATCAATCTCCTGCCGCAAAAAGAAACATATAATCAGCGAGAAGCGGCAAACGGAGGGAGGTCCAGAATGTAACTTGCAAGGACACGCGCAACTGCGCGAGCCCCGGAGTCGTTGAAGTGAACATCATCGTAAAATACTGTCGTATCTTTTGCCATGCCCGATAGATCAACACATTCGACGTTTCTTTCCCGGCACACAGTGAGCAGCTCATCGTTATATTCGTGCATTCCCTCGGCGAGCGCTTCTACGGAATAATATGGTTTGCCGCTGTCAGCCTGAAAATCGCCAATCCCGCCAAACCACAACAAAGAGGTTAGCTTCTTCGATAAGTCCGGGCGCCACATGGTCGGTTGCGTAGCAAAGATCACCCGCAGCGATTTCTGTCGAGCAAGGTCGATGATCCGATTGATATTCCTGGCGTAATCTTCAAGGCCGGGAGCCAGATCAGGCAACTTGCTGCGGATTTCCCCTGCATGTTGCCGATGTTCCCGCCAGGTTTCCAGAATTTCCCCGTTGTCATCCGGGAGCTTCCTTAGTTCAACCCGCTCAAACCAATTCTGTTTCGCGCGTCTCCAAGCCCGCCACGTCGCGGTGCGCTTATAGAATCGCTCGCCCGGCCGGGGATGACGGATTCCCCCCTTGAATGTTTCCTGCAAGAGCTGTTCTTCAGTCGCGGGCTTCGATAGAAAATCCGGGTTGTCCAGATATTCTTGAAGATCGTTGACCCCTACAAGAAGAACTACGGTATTAATCTTCATCTCCTCGATTGGCAGGTATTGCATCGCCACAAGATGATGCCTGGTGGCCTTTCCATTCATCCCGGCATTGCCCACCCAAACCCTCTGCTCGTGCTGCGCTTCATTCAGAGTTTCTTGAAGCAAGTACGCCCAGGTTTTGCTTTGATCGAGGTATTCGCATTCCGTTGTGCTGCCGCCGATCGCCAGAATCCTGTACGTGTCAAAAGGTGCAGCCTCACCTCCGCGCAAGCCTAGCGAGTTGGTTTCAAACCTTGATGGTCCCGAGACTCCGGGCACGTAGCGCGGGTCCGGCCTGAAGACTCGCCGGAGATGAGGCGGCCAAACATAATATTCGTTGGGAAATATCCGCCCAAGTACTGTCTCCCCCAGTATGAGAGCGGCTACTGAAGAACAAAGAAGCAACAGAATCCGGATTCTCCAGCGTATGCCATGCTCCGCGAGAAGCATACCCCGACGGCCGCCAGACGGCTTGGCATTCCGCACCGGCAACTCGGCTTGTTGCGCGTTTAAAGGCACTCGAAAGTACTCGTATCCCGTTTCCGAACGTCTAGGCACGGTGCTAGAACAGCGTATAGATGAACGGCGCGATGGCTGAGCCGCTGGCCAGCACGATCAGCGTGCCGAAGCCGAGCAAAATGACAATCAGGGGCAACAGCCAGAATTTCTTCCGGCTCTTTAGGAACCCCCACAAGTCTTTTAGGAAATCCATGGCTACTCCTTGTGATCAGTTGACTTTAAAAAGGACTTTCGAGGTCATGGCTGACGAACGTGTGGTTGCGTTCCAGCATCACCGAGCCTTTGCCTGCTTTGAAAGCTCTCAGTTGCAGAGAATCCTTCCCCAGCAACCTCCGTATCAGTCCGATCGGCGTGACCACGGCGAAGAACACGATCGAGAGCAGAACCCTGGACATAACTGCCCCCAGCAGATCCGACAGGCCCAGCCATAACACGGCAACCGGCCGGTAGATTTGCGGCACCGTCATGTTCAGGACCTGCAAGACCATGGCCGCGATCAAATATGCTTCGCGCTTGCGCGAAGCCGCGACCAGCAAAAGGAGAAGAACCATGGCCATTCCGGTGTCGCGGCTCTGCTCTTTGGTGATGTCTCGTTTCAGAAAGTCTTTCATGGTTTTTGTGTCGTCCCCGCGCGTTTCATGCGCCTTAGAGTTTGACAAACGGAGCGTCCGCCAAGGCTTCCCCGGTCAAGCGCTGCGCCTTACGGCGGCGTGAGGCACAGCAGCTCCACGGTGCTCCCTGGTCTTTCCCAACTTGTTGCTCTCTTTGAGCACTCCGCGGAGATTCCAAAGCTCCCAATACTGCGCTACTTTGCGCCGCAGAAAACTGCTGGGAGTCCGCCACGAACCATCCATGAGGTGAACCCCGAGAGTGCCGAAAAGATTCCATTTCTTTACGTCACAGACGTCGTCAGGAAACAGTACGGTCACATGTGCCGCTAATTCAGGATTCTCGGCGAAGGTGCGGGAAATCAAACCGGGACCGGTTGTATTCAAGACCAGGAACTCCTCGCGGAACATAAGAGGGAAACCGCGCAGCATGGGCCGCACCCACTCGGGATTTTTCTGCGCTCGGACGCAGTTCTCGATGACGGCTGCCAAAAAAGGATGGCCGGCCGCGGCGCCGAAGGCGTAGTTTCCAATCTCCCAGTCCATGTTGTGATGCTCGCGCAGGTGACGGCTGAGGGTGAGCCCCTCAAAGGGAAAAACGCAACCGGCGTCGAGAAGGTGCGAAACTCCTTCCGCGAGCAGCACATCCAGATCGAAATAGAATCCGCCGTAGCGATAGACCGCCAGATAACGAAAGAAATCATAGCGCTGAATGGGAAAGCGGAAGCGGTCGAAGGTCGCGCGATAGCGCGGAAACTCATGCGTGATGAAATCCTCCACAGCAGCGTCGTCAAAAAAGCGGTATTCATAGCCGGGATTCAGCAGTTTGAGGTTGGCGATTGCAGCCCGCGTTTGCAGCGACTGCCCGGACTCGCTGCCGGTTTGAATGATGCGCTGGGGAATGGGATCGTTCATCTCAGCACCGGGATTGGTCGGGGCCAGCCCGGCCGATCAGGGCAAACCCTGACGCCACATGCAAGTCTCCGAGACGGCGCTCGAACTCGCCCTGCATCAGGAACTCGTATTCTGCGGGATTAACCGGATGAGTCTCCAGTTCAACCGACTGATGGCGGGCGGACGCAAAAATGTGCTGCAGCCGGCTCGCGGGCTCGAGGGGGGCCAGGGAAAAAAGAAAATCGACCAGACGGTGGCGACGTGCCAAGTTACGGTCGATCATTCCGCGGTAGTAACGGTTCCACCAGCTCTTCTCGCCCGCCTGAAAAGAAAAATTCCGGCGCGCCACGGTTTCCGGGGGCAACAGCCTGGCGACGAGCACATTGGCGCAGAGATGCATATGATGATGGCCGTCGATTCTCTGTGGCGAATGTCCGTAAAGGCGCTCATACTCCTCCAGTTGTGCCCGGACAACATATTCGAAGCACCCACCGAGCGTGGGATGAAACCACACTCGGGCCAGACGATGCCGCAGCAGATAGGAGGCAATTCGGCCCTGCCGGTCGGCGAGGGCCTGCGGAACCGCGGCACCGGAAAAAGCCGCGGTGAGATTGAGATGCAATCCGGCGTCGACCTTCGACTCACGCGCGACCGCAGCAGCTCGCTCCGAATCCTCCATGAATACCATCGCGCTCACCGCGGAAACACTCCCCTTTCGCAGGCAATCCAGAATCGGCTGCGTGGTCTGCCGGTTCCGTCCCCAATCATCAGCATTTACGATGAGAGCGCCTTCGGGCCGCGCTTGTTTCATAAACGCGGCGTGAATTTCTGAACCGGGCTCATGTCCCACCCCCGGAAAGTGTGGTTGTTCAGCGATCTGACCCTGGTTCCTGCCCATTTCAGTTTCCTGCGTCGGCCCTGCGCAGAATCCCCCCGCCGATCAAAAACCCTTTCAATCTCTGCATCTGCTCCCTGCGACGGAACGCCACCAGCTCCGGAGATATCGGCCTCTTCCTGCGGCAGGCCAATGCCGACAGGTAGCCCGCCAGCACACTAACACCTCCGACTACGTAGGGTTTCCTGGTCATCTGGTAAACAGTCCGGAAGAGCTCCCAAACCGGATGGCCTCCCAACGCGTAATCCAAAGCGCCTACCCGGAACTTCGCCTCCAATATGCCCCGTCCAGCTGAGCCCATTTTTCGATGATGAAGGCAGATCTTTTCTGTGAAAGTACGTGTCTTCCATCCCTTCATTCTGGCTGTGAGCACGGCAACGTGGTCGATGCCGCCACACTTCATCGGAACATACCCGCCGATCACCTCGAAACATTCCCTGCGGAACAACTGGCATGCTCCCGAAACGTGCTCGAGACTGACGAATCGGTAGTCGTACATCGAACCGTCCTGGAACGGCGTCCCCACCAGCCCAAGCGCCGGATTCCCGGCTAGCTTGCTCAGCA
>DATKPV010000017.1:0-27118 GCA_035523915.1 Candidatus Aquilonibacter sp.
CCGGGCGAGCACCGGACCGGCCGCATAGGGATCGCCACCTTCCAGTACTTGCCGGCCAGCGGTCCAGTACGCGGCGAAGTCATTTACATTACTGCGGGTCTCTTCACCGGGACTGATGATCGCGAGGCAAAGAAGCAAAGAAAGCAGTGCAGGACGCGGCACAAGAAGCAATATAGACGAATTCGATTCGGTTTGGGGCCAGCGGATCCCGCCGGCAATCCACTTTTCACCGCAGGAGCGGCTCGATCAGTTCAATCCGGATGACCTTCATTGACTGCGACTAGCAAACCCTCATTTTGACTGTCGTAAACGGCTGGACGAGCACTGAAGAAGCTCTCGATTTAGGAGCAGACTTCGTGCTCAGCAAACCGGTTGAGCAGACTCGCTTGCGTGCCATCTTGGATATTGCCATTCCTAGGATGGAGCGCGAACATCGCAGGTATTTCCGATACGACGTTGATTTGCTAGTACGATTTCGGAATCCTCTTGGGCAATCCTTCACCGCCCGGATGCAGAATGTCAGCGAGGGCGGGTTAGCTATCAAGCTGATCGATCCAGTAAGGCTCAAAGGAGTGGTGATCGTGGAGTTCGACGTTCCCAGCGTCGAGCCACAAACTTTTCAAGCCAAGGCGGAGGCTATTTGGAGCGACTCGTTTGTGATGGGTCTGCGCTTCTTGTACATGGAAAAGCAATGTGGAGTTGCTCTTCGAACATGGCTAGGTTTCTTAGAGTCCCGAACCCGCTTCCATGAGTTGGCTCAGCGCACCTCCTGACACGCTGGAATTGGATTCCCTCCCGCCAACAGTTCTCCTTTCAAGATTCCTGTTATTGAAGTGAAAATAAGAATTATTGAACTGGACCCGTAAGTTGAGCCGGGTAGCGGGCATGAGCTAAGCGGGGGCGTGCTGGCGAAATCCTGAGGGAATGAAGTGAAGTCGAAGGAGCTGGCAAAGATGTTGGCAGCCGGACCTGTAAGCCGAATTCTGTCCGCCGGGTTGCCCCAGCAGGACGGCCATTCCTCTGGGCCGCGCATTGCTGCACGGCTCTAGCGACCTACCCGGAGGTTTAACACGCCGAGCCGGTATGTGTCCCGCCGGTTCAGTGAGTCCGCCATCGGACTGCCGAACCCACCGAACCGGCGGAACTTCCTCCCTATTTGGTCTTGCTCCATGTGGGGTTTGCCCTGCCCGCCGCATTACTGTGGCGGCGGTGCGCTCTTACCGCACCTTTTCACCCTTACCCCGCCCATTCCGCAAGTTACGAGCAACCTGACTTAGAACCTGCCGAACGGGCGGGGCGGTATATTTTCTGTGGCACTAGCCGTCCATCAGGCTTGAACCTGACGTCCCGGACGTTATCCGGCACACCGCTCTGTGGAGTTCGGACTTTCCTCCCCGCCGATTCCGCAAGTTGCGTTACAGCCCGATTGAAACCTGCCGAATCGGCGGGGCGGCCGTCCGGTCCAGCTGCCTACCATCTCATTATATGCGACTGCCCAATCCGATTACCCGCGGCTGAGATTCGCCTGCGAGGCATGCGGGGCTGATAAACTTACACGTCAGACCGCCTGCCTTTCGCGCAGGCCGAGACCGTAGGCCCGAGCTTATGAACATTGCCGAAGCACTCCGCATCGCACTGCAGTCGCTCTGGGCGAACAAGCTGCGTTCGGTATTGACGCTGCTGGGTGTAGTCATCGGGGTGGCCGCCGTCATTGCAGTGGTGACCTTTGTTTCCGGGATCAATGATTACGTTGCGCACAAGATTTTTAACCTCGGCGCCGATGTCTTCATTGTTTCCAAGATGTCACCCGTCGAGACTAACGTCGATCATTTTCTGGCGGCCGAGAAACGCAAGGACCTGGTTATGGAAGACTATCAGGCCACGTTGGACGCCTGCCGCCATTGCGAGTCAGTGGGGGCGGTTCTTCGAGGCAGCGGACAGGTGAAGTACGCAGAGCAGTCGATCAGCGACACAACCATTCAGGGAATTACTCCCTCTATGGCGGTCATCCAGGACACCGACTTGTCCTCCGGCCGCATGTTGAACGAAACAGATCTCAACAATCGCTCGCCTGTGGCTATCATCGGCACCGATATTGTGGACCACCTCATGGCTGGCGCCGATCCGCTTGGCCGAGAGATTCGGATCGATGGCTGGACCTATCAGGTAATCGGCGTCGGGAAGAAGAAAGGGAGCACCCTGGGGCAGAGCGCCGACAACTACGTGATGATTCCCATCAGCATGTTTCTGAAGCAGTATGGCTCGCACAAGAACAGCATCGGCATCTGGGGAAAGGCAATGGCAACCGGAGTGCCGCTCGATCAAGCGATCGATGAAGCGCGCTCCGCATTGCGTGCGCGTCGCCATGACCGTCCGGGTGGCGAAGATAGCTTCGAAATCGAAACCAATGCCGGTCTGCTGGGCATCTGGTCTGGACTGAGCAACACGTTTTTCATGGCGACGATCGGAATCGCCGCCGTCTCGCTGGTCGTCGGCGGCATCGTGATCATGAATATCATGCTGGTTTCTGTGACGGAGCGTACCCGCGAAATCGGCATTCGCAAGGCGTTGGGGGCGCGCCGGGAAGATGTGCTGCTGCAGTTTCTTATCGAAGCCGTGACTTTGGCGCTGATCGGCGGAGCGCTCGGAGTGTTGGGCGGCGCCAGTTTTGCTTTGCTGGTCACGTGGCTGATTGGAATGCCATCATCGATCAAATTGTGGGCTGTGGCTGCGGGGTTGGTCGTGGCGGCCAGCGTGGGCATTTTCTTTGGGGTCTATCCAGCGCGCAAGGCCGCTCGGCTCGACCCGATCGTGGCATTACGATACGAGACGTAGGACTCGACGACCGTGGCGCGTTGACTGCTGAATCGCATGATGCACAAAGGCGAGATTCGCGAGATCGTGCAGATGGCGACCGACACCATCCGCAGCAATAAGGTGCGCTCGTTTCTGACCGTCCTCGGCATTGTGATTGGCGTCGCGGTGGTGATCGGAGTTTCTTCCATTGGCCACGGACTCGACGACAACGTGCGCCAACTGGTTGCCAGCATCGGCTCCAACATAATTTTTGCCTATCATCTGGAGCCTTTTACCTTCGGGCGCATGACCCAGGAAATGCGCATGCGCAAAAAATTGACCTTCGAAGATGCACAAGCCATCAAAGACTTGCCTCACGTGGTGGCTGTATCTGCCGGAATCCGCTATTTCCGGCCTGAACTGGGAGTGGGTTCTTACGTCGTCAAATATCAGGATCGCAAGGTCAAGAATACGATTCTGGAGGGGGACACTGCCTCGGTTAAAGATGTATTTGATTTGCCGATGAACGAAGGACGGTGGTTTAGTGATATCGATGACGACCGCCGCGCGACCGTGATCGTTCTTGGCCACGACACGGCGGAGGAATTGTTCCCCAATCAAAGCCCGCTGGGACATGAAATCAATATCGACGGCCGGCTCTTCACCGTCATCGGCGACATGGAGAAGATCAAGTCGGTCTTCGGAGGCGGGAAGGACCCAAACGATAATCGGATTTTCTTTCCCTTGAGCACATTTAAGACGCTTCATCCCGAGTTGAAAGATCACTGGATCAGCGTCAAGGCGGACTCGCACGACGACATGCCTAAGGTGATGGACGAAATGCGCGAACTGCTGCGTCGGCGCCGTAAAGTTCCTCCCGACAAGCCCGACGATTTCGCGATTTTGACCTCTGACTCGCTTACTGATGTGTGGAACCAGTTGACGGGAGCGCTTTTCGTCGGCATGTTTGCCATCTCCAGCGTGGGGCTGATCGTGGGCGGCGTGGGGGTGATGAACATCATGCTGGTGAGCGTGACGGAACGAACCCGCGAAATCGGCGTGCGCAAGGCCATCGGAGCCCGCAAGCGCGATATTCTCTTGCAGTTTACGTTGGAGGCGATCATCCTGACGGCGGTGGGGGGATTGATTGGAATTCTCCTCGGAGCTTTCGTGGCCTGGATCATTCCGGTGGTGTGGCCCTCGTTGCCCGCCCGCATGTCGATGTTCTGGACCGTGTGCGGTTTCACCGCAGCCGCCGGCGTGGGCCTGGTGTTCGGCATTTATCCAGCATGGAAGGCAGCGAATCTGGATCCCATCGAGTCATTGCGATACGAATAGCTCTCTCGGCCGCGCATGATTCATACCATTCTTCGAATCATCGAGGTTGTGGCGGTCCTCGGCTGCTTTTCGAGTTCCATCTACTATCTCCTCTGCCTATGGAGTGCGGTCGCTTTCACGCGCGAGTGCACGCGAGCTGAGAACCTCCGCTCGCAGCAAGAGTGGCCGCCGGTCTCGATTCTCAAACCCCTTCGAGGCGCAGACCCGGGCATGTCCGAAAGTTTTCGCAGCCATTGTCTACAGGATTACCCGGAGTACGAACTCATCTTTGGCGTGCATGAGGCCGACGATCCGGCGATTGAGAGCGTCCTCCGGCTCCAGAGTGAGTTTCCGGATTTGCGAATTCAGCTTGTCGTATGCCCACAGACTCTTGGCGCGAATGTGAAAGTCAGCAATCTGATTCAAATGCTGGCCGGAGCGCGGTATGAACACCTGATCGTTAATGACAGCGACATTCGGGTCGAGGCCGACTATTTGCGGCGAGTGATCCCTGCGCTTACCGAACCCCAAATCGGACTGATCACCTGTCTCTATCGCGGGATCGCGGCCGGGTCGCTTGGTTCCCTCCTGGAAGCCCTTGGGATCAGCACGGATTTTTGCGCCGGGGTGCTGGCCGCGCGCCAATTGGAAGGTATTCGTTTTGGACTGGGCTCGACACTTGCCTTCCGGCGTGCAGACCTTGAAAAGATCGGCGGTTTCGCTGCGGTGGCCGACTATCTCGCCGATGATTATGAACTTGGGAAACGAATCTCTGATCTTGGCATGAAGGTGAGGCTCTCCGACGCCGTCGTTGACACCATCCTGCCCGCGTATCCACTGCGCGATTTTCTTGCCCATCAACTGCGGTGGGTGCGCGGCGTTCGCGATTCTCGTCCCGGCGGATATTTCGGCCTCATCTCCACCTTTGGGCTTGCTTGGGCGTTGCTTGTTCTTATGGCAAGCAGAGGAGAGTTATGGGCGTGGGGAGTTCTGGGCATCATCTTGTTTCTTCGCATCGCCGAGGCCCTGATCGTCGGCCTGATCGCCCTTGGCGACCGGCAAGTTCTGAAATATTGCTGGTTGATTCCAGTGCGGGATGTCATTGCAGTTTTCATTTGGATGGCCGGTTCGTTCGGAAAAACAGTGATCTGGAGGGGCAATCGTTTCTGCTTGAAGAACGGAAAACTGATTCGCATGGCGCAATAATCGTTCCGGGCGGCCGCTCACCCTCCCTGCTTTGAAGAAGAGAGCACTTCGAATCGGCCATCCCGGGACAACCGATAATGGCGTCCGCGCCACAAAATTGTATTGCCGAAGAAACCTGCGATCCAGAAAACAAATCCCATCAAATCCTCGACCGGCAAAAACAGCCAGTTGATTCTCGCACCCAGCACCTGAGCTGAAACGACGTAAGCAGCCAAAGCGCGCAGAAGAAACGCGAACAATAGCAGTGGCCACCAGGCGGGTCTGATGGCACAGAGAAAAAGCGCCCACGGCAAGGGCATCGTAAACAACTGGCCGATATATCCGGCCGGCCGCGACCGCCGCGTGCTGCGGGCCCAGCGCAGGCGATGGGCTACATTCTGGAGCAATTTCGCGCTGCCGATATGATGTTCGACTACGTAGGACGAGAGGATCACATGGTGGCCGGCCTCGGCCGCGAACTTGCCCATAACGAAGTCCTCAGCCAGATAGTCCTTGAAGCGGTCAAAGCCGCCGAGCGACTCGAGCACCCGGCGCCGTGCGGCTATGGTCGGTCCCACCGCGAAGCGCACTCCCTCGATCATTCTGGCGACCAGGGCGCCGGCCCAGAAATCTGTGTTCATGCCGGTGGCCTCCAGATGCGACCACAAGCTTCGGCCGGGCACAGCGCGGTAGGGACAGGTCGCCACGCCAAGGCGGGCATCCTGAAATTCGGCAGCTACGTTCCGCAGCAAAAGCGGTGTTACGCGAATATCGCTGTCGCTCATGACCAGCAGATCGTTGGACGCGACCGCCATCATTTGCTCCAGACTGAAAACCTTAGCGTTCGGATAGGGAGGGTCCCCGGTAATCAAAAGGCGCGAAGGCACGTTGGAAAATTCCCGCCGCAGCTTGTCGGCGACTTCCGCTGCGGGATCTTCCGCATTACGGACCGCAAACAGAATCTCGTACCTTGGATAATCCTGCTGAAAGAAAGTTCGCAGATTCGACTCCAGGTCAAGGTCCAACCCTGCCAACGGCTTCAAAATACTGACGGGCTCAGGCGTGTGCAGTGCCGGCGGACGCACCGAAAGGTAGCGCTTTGCAGCCACGATCGACAGCAGCGAATAAACCAGAGAACCAACCAACAGCAGCAACAAGACGATGGTCAATCGTTTCGGACCTCAGAGGCAGCAGCAAACCGCCCGATAAAATCCCGCCGGGCGTTTTGGCGCATGGGCAATCGGACAGAAAAACACGCAATTATACTTTGGCCGGAAAAAAAGTGATTTCGCAGCATTCAGGGAGAAAGGAAAATCGAATCTCAATCAGCCGATGAGAGATCATACGATTACGGGGCGTTCCCTGCGCGGCTGCCTACGCTTGAGACGCGCCGGTTGTGTCGCCAAGCGCCGAACGCACCTTGCTGGCGAGTTGGCGCAAGGTGAACGGTTTCTGCAGGAAATTCGAATCCAGGTCCGCCACCTTATGATCGGCCACCATTTTGCCGGCATAACCTGAGACGAAGAGCACCTTGGTTTCAGGGCGCAGCGTCTCCAGTTCGCCCGCCAGTTGGCCTCCACTCATCCGCGGCATGACCACATCGGTAACCAGCAGGTGGATGGGCGATGCATGGTTCCTGGCCAGCGATAGAGCATGCACGCCATCTTTGGCCTCCAGCACCGTATACCCGCAGCGGCCCAGATATTCCGCCGAGGCGCGGCGCACGGCTTCCTCATCTTCCACCAATAGAACGGTTTCGTTTCCTGGAAGGGGGACCCCCGGACTTTTGTGAACCGGCTCGGCGCCCACTTCACGTTTCTCCACACAGGGAAGATAGATTTTGAACACAGTGCCCATGCCCGGCTCGCTGTAAACCCAGACGAAGCCGTGATTTTGTTTGACGATGCCATAAACAGTGGCGAGGCCCAGCCCCGTGCCCTGGCCGGTTGATTTGGTGGTGTAGAAGGGCTCAAAGATGTGCTGCAGATGTTGCGGTGGAATCCCCTCGCCATTGTCGCTGACCGTCAAGCGAGCATAATGCCCAACCGGAACCGCCGCCTGTTTTTGCTGGATGTATTGATCGTCCAGGTAAACCGCTGACGTCTCAATCGAGAAGCGGCCGCCCTGCGGCATGGCGTCGCGCGAATTGGCGGCCAGGTTCATCAGAATTTGTTCCACCTGAACCGGATCGAGACGAACCTGGCCCAAGTCCTTGCCGGGAATAAAATCGAGCTCGATGTCTTCCCCGATCAGGCGATGCAGGCTCTTGATTATGCCCCCCACCACCGCATTCAGCTCGACGACCCGCAGTGCCTGTGGCTGCCTGCGGCTGAAGGCGAGCAGTTGACGCGTCAATTCGGTGGCCCGGCGCGAGGCGGAGAGAATCTCCTGTATTTTGGCCCGAAGAGGCGTTCCCGGAATCACCGCATCCAGAGCAAGCTCGGCGTAGCTGGTGATAATAGTGAGCAGATTGTTGAAATCATGCGCCACGCCGCCGGCCAGGCGGCCGATGGCTTCCATTTTCTGCACCTGTACCAACTGCGCTTCCAAACGGCGGCGTTCGCTGAGGTCGCGGCCGTTGGCCACGAAATGCGTGATCCGTCCCTGCGCATTGCGGATCGGGCTGATATTTTTCTCGACGTAATAAATCTCTCCGCGTTTGGTTCGATTGGCAAGAATCCCGCGGTAGGTGTTTCCCGCGAGGATGGTTTGCCAAAGCTGGCGATAGGTTTCCGCATCCTGTTCGCCAGACTTGAGAATTCTTGGCGTCTGACCAATGGCCTCTCGTTGCGAGTAACCGGTTACCGCCTCAAACGCGGGGTTCACGTATTCAATCACACCGTTGAGGTCGGTGATCATAACGGTATCGACCGATTGCTCGACGGCACGGGACAGCTTGCGCAGCGATTCCTCGGCCGCCTGCTGCTGCCGCTGGGAAGAATGCAGATTTACGGAACAGCGAAGGGTGCGGGCCAGATTGGCGCCGTTGAGCTGCGATTTTTCCATGCAGTCGAATGCCCCGGCGTGAATAATCTCGGCCACGGCTTTCTCGTCCGCCTGTTCAGTCAGCAGCACGAAGGGTACGTTCACTCCCGAACGCAGGAACCCCGAGAGCATTTGCACCGTGGCTGTATTTCCCGTCGCATGATCGAATAGAACTAGGCCATAATTCTCCTGCGCCAACATGTCTTTTGCCTCTTGTATGGAGCCCGCGTGATCCAGTTCAGCTCGGAGATCCCAGCGGTTGCGGTCGAGAATCTCGCGAATCAGAAAAAAATCCTCCTCCCGGCTGCTCACCAGCAGAACGCGAAGTGAGGAAGAAAAAACTTCGGGCTTGGCGCCGGTCACCACAAAAAAGCTCCTACACTTCATCGGTGCAGGTTTGACTCAAGGTTGGGCCCGTGAAAACGTAGACTGGATATCGCGTTGCGACCCAATCCCAGATTGGAAGCGAGTCCAGTTCAGGATGCGAACTGCACTGATGCTCGTCGCCGAGCCAAGTGGCTCTTTCCCGGGAGATTAGAGGATAATAATCATGCGTTCTTCCGAGTTGCGGGCATAGCGTTTATGGGCGTATTGCGGCGAAGTCGTGCACCTGTTTTGCTCATGGTTCTTTATTTGAGTGTTCGGCTTGTCACGGGACAAACCGGGCCGCAGGATCTTACCTACACCATCACAACAGGCCAGGCATGGACTGACACTGGCTTGGACCTGCAAAGCGGCGACCTGCTTCAGATTTCGGCCAGCGCTGCCGGATGCGACCCGCGGGGCGCGAGCGGTGAAGCGTCCGAATCCGCTCTGCCACTACCCACCGCGCCGGCCGGCGCGCTGATTGCGCGGCTACACGGCCAAAGGACTGCGCCCCTCCTGATCGGGGCAAGTAGCGAGGTACCTATCAAAGAGGCGTCTCATCTGTTCCTGGGCGTCAACTCGAGCGGAACGCCACCCTGCCAGGGGAGCTTTCTGGTGAAGGTCCATCGTGTGCCCTCTGCAGCAGCGGCAACAGCCAGCCCTACTTCGGCTTCTTCCGGCGGGGTTTCGTCGGACGGGTCTAAACAATCCGAGACGCGAGGCGAACAGCTCAAGTCACAGTTGTCGACAGCGGCGCAGATTTTCATGCAAGGTCAGTTTGGCGTTGGGAAGCAGGATGCCAGCGGTTCATCGAATCTTGCCGGCGGTGGTTCCGCAGATACGGCAAGCGCCGCGCCTCTGCTCAAAGTTCCAGACGCGCCGCTCGACCCGCAGTTGCGCAAGGATCTTGAGGGCTTGCCGCGCCGCGTAAACGATCAGTTCAAGAACCTCGGCGACATGGTGAACTTTGTGATTGTGGGATCGCAGAAGGACTTGCAAAGCGCACTTGATGCGGCCAACTGGCATCCCGCCGACTCAGGCAATCGTAATGCTGTCCTCAATGCAGTGGAGGCAACGCTGGGGAACAAAGATTATCTAGCCATGCCGATGAGCACGCTGTATTTGTTCGGCCGCGCCCAGGATTTTGGCTATGAAATGGCCGAGCCGATCGCGATGGTGGCCAGCCGGCATCATTTTCGGATTTGGAAGGCTCCGTTTGTCTGGAAGGGGCAGGAGGTGTGGGTGGGAGCCGGAACACACGACATCGGCTTTGCCAAGGACAAGCGCAACGGGAGCATCACGCACAAGATCGATCCCAGGGTCGACGGCGAACGCGACAATATCGGAATCAGCTTGCAGAAAGCTGGCAAAGTGAAAAGTCTGTATTACTATCTGCCATCCGACGGCGTGAAGGATGCAAAGAACGCAACCGGGGACACCTACCAGTCCGACGGACGGTTGCTGGTGATCTTCCTGCAATAAAAGCGATCTTTGGTTATATCGAGTTTGTAGGCATATGTTCGCCCACGCGTGCAGGCCGACGAAACTCTCTCCGCACATTTTGCTTCCTCGTTGACCAACTCTGAACTCGCCCGTCTAACGCCGAAAGCGCCATTGGCAGGCAATAAAGTTGGACTGGACCGGGAGCGGACGATAAAAGTGCGGAACTCCAGCGAGAGTTTCTGCGTATTGCTTAGCAGGTAAAAGTGTGTGCGGGCATCGGCGCCAAGGGGGACCTATGGAAAATACGGAAAACGCCGCTTCGGTCAAGGCCAACTCCAATCGAAATGGACATGTGCAGGAGGTGGTTAGGCAGGCGCACGAGGAATTGCGTCAGTTGTTGCAACAACGTTCCGAGGTGATGCGGCGAATCGGTACGGTCAAGCAGACGATTGCCGGTCTGGCTAACCTTTTTGGCGAAGACGTTCTGAGCGACGAACTGCTGGAGTTGGTGGACCGAAAGAGCAACGGCCGCCAGCCGGGTTTCACTAAGGCTTGCCGCGTGATTCTCATGGAAGCCAATCGCGCGCTGAGTGCCCGCGACGTGTGCGACCAGATTCGAGAGCGGATTCCAGCGATGCTGGAGCGGCACAAGGATCCCATGGCCTCGGTTACAACCGTTCTCAACCGCCTGGTCGAGTATGGAGAGGCCAAGCCGGTAGTGCTGGATAATGGCAGACGAGCGTGGCAATGGATTGCCGATGCCGGACTGGAAACTGCGCGGGCCACCGCAGCAGAAGCCAGAGCGCGAGTGAGCTGAAAACAGTTAGGCGGCCGTGGTTCCCCTGCCTGCCGCCTCCCACTTTCTTACGCCGGCGGCAACAGCATGCCCTTCTCCAGGTGTCGAGTAACGTGCGCGTACGACGCGGCGTGAGGATCGTGCGTAACCATCACGATGGTCTTGTGGAAGTCCTCATTCAGGCGCTTCAGAATTTCCAGCACCTCAGTGGCAGAGTGACTGTCCAGATCGCCCGTAGGTTCGTCGGCCAGCACTAGCGTGGGATCGCTTACGATGGCGCGGGCGATAGCCACGCGCTGTTCTTGCCCTCCCGAAAGCTGTTTGGGCAGATGATTCACTCGTTCTTCCAGACCAACCAATTTAAGCGCCGTCAACACATGGTCGCGCCTTTCCTTCGCACTCAGATGGGTCAAAAGCAGCGGCAACTCAACATTTTCAAATGCAGTGAGCACGGGGATGAGGTTAAAGGTCTGGAACACGTACCCGATATGCTCGTTGCGCCAGCGCGCCGATTGCGCATCACTGAAGCGGAATACGTTCTGATTTTGCACCAGCAATTCGCCCGAGGTTGGGCGGTCGATGGCCGCGATCATGTTCAGCAGCGTGGTTTTGCCCGAGCCCGACGGTCCCATGAGCGCCAGGAATTCTCCCGCGGCGATATCAATAGAGACGTCATCCAGCGCTTTCACTTCGAAAGCGTCGCGCTTGAAGATCTTGCTGACATTGCGGGCCTGTACAACCTTGGTTCCGGTTGCCACTTGGTTTTCGATCGCAGTGCTCATGATTGCCCCTTGATTTTTATTCTGTCTCCGTCTTTCAGATTCTGCGGACCGCCCAGGATCACGTTCTCGCCACCAACCAAGCCATCCACCAGCAAACCGTCGCTGCGCTGGCTCAGGACCCGCACCTCTCTCGCGATTGCCTTTCCGTCGTAAGCGACCAGAACGATCTTCTTGCCATCATGATCGCGGACAGCGCTGGCCGGAACCACGGCGCCGGCCGGTTGCGCACTTCCGATCTTTTGATCGTTGGCCAAAAACTTCACCGTTGCGTTCATGTCAGGCCGCAACATAATGTTGGGATATTTATTCGGGTTCAACACCTGAACTTTTACCTGAACCGTGGCTTTCTGGCGGTTTGCTTCAGGAGAGATT
This sequence comes from Candidatus Aquilonibacter sp., assembly GCA_035523915.1. Lineage (GTDB taxonomy): Bacteria > Acidobacteriota > Terriglobia > Terriglobales > Acidobacteriaceae > Sulfotelmatobacter. Next base: position 12,043 of record DATKPV010000017.1, read on the forward strand.
TGCGCAATTTCCCCGTTGTAGGTCTTGTCCGGATAAGCGTCTGTGCTGACGATGCCTTTCTGCTTCGGGCCTAGCCGGGCGAAATCCGCTTGCGCGATATCCAGTTCGACCTGAATGTCGTTCAGATCGGCGAGCGAAACGACCGAGCCCTGCGGCCCCCCCGCGGCCGCGCTGGCGAACTGCGCGGTGATGAGCTCTCCTTTTTCGGCGGTGCGATCCAGAATTGTCCCGCTCACCGGGGCCCGAATGACGGTGGCATCCAGTTGCGACCTGGCGTAGTCCAGTTGCCCCTTAGCCTCATCCAAAGCGCCCTTGGCCCGCTCGATTTCTTCCGGTCGCGGCCCAATCTTCATCAGTTGAAATGCCTTCTGCAGAGAATTTACTCGCTCCTGGTCGGACTGAAACTTGGCCGTCGCGTCATCAAGCGACTGGCGCGAAACCACGCCTCCAGAGGCCAGCTGCCTGGTCCGGTCGAGCGTAAGCCTGTCATCCACCAGAGTGGCCCGGGCCTCGTCCAGATTATGTTGCGCTTCTAGAATTTCCTCGGGGCGCGAGCCGTGCTGAAGTTCTTCCAGGTAGGCGCGCGCATTTTCATAGCTGCCCTTGGCTTGCTCGTAGGAGGCGCGAAACTCTTCATCCTCCAGGCGCACCAGGACTTGGCCGGCCTTCACTTTGTCGCCTTTTTCCACGCCAATCCACGCCACCCGTCCGGTGACTTTTGAATTCACATTGATGGTGTGATGGGCCACGATATAGCCGGTCGCCGAAAGCACCACGTCGCCCGCGTCGCTGTTCTGCGCGAGGGCGCGCGTCACTTCGACCTCGGGCACATCTGCGGAAAAAAGACGGTACGCCAGGGCAGAAAGGCTAAGAACAGCAACGGCTGCGATGCCAATGATGATGTATCGCCGGGCCCAGGCAGAAGGCTCGCCATCGCCCCTGCTGCCACCCGTGCGGTCGATCCGCAGGCTCTGCAAATCGTGATGTTTGGCATCGATCGACATAATCACCAATATGAATTACCTATGAGTCCACTCCGCTTTGCAGTTTCCACCCGTAAATTCATCCGCGCAAAGCGCTCAGAATATTTTGCCGAGCCGCATGCCACGCCGGAGCAAAGCCGCCCGCCAGGCCCATCACCAGCGCGAACGCTATGGCTACCGCAGCCACCAATGGGGTAATCTGCAGGCTGAATACCACCTCGCTGAACGTCACAGCATTGGACGTTCCCGTCTCCATTCCGTTAAACGGCAGCATCAGCAGAATCCCCACGATTGCGCCCAGCAGTGCCAGCATCAACGATTCCAACACGAACGAAGTCAGAATCGACGGTCGTGAGAAGCCCAGCACGCGCAGCGTCGCGATCTCGCGTCCGCGGTACGCGACTGCTGCATACATCGTGTTCATGGCGGCGAAACTCGACCCAATCGCCATGATGACCGCAACGACGATTCCTATGTACTTGATGGGCGCGCCAGAACTGGTCTGTTTGGCGTAGTAATTCGTCTCCAGCATTCCTTCCAGCTTCAACCGCTGGTCGTCGCTGACGCGATGCACGAGCGCGTCGGCAGCCACAGGATCGGTTGCGCGCAAGTAAGCCGAAGCGTATCCGCCCTGGCGGTCAAAATCGGAGGCCATCTGGTTGACGTCTCCCCAGATCTCTGACTCGTAAGCCGATCCGCCTGCGTCAAAGACGCCCACCACCGTCCATTTTCCCTTGCCGAACTCCATGGTGTCGCCAATATTGGCGTGGGCAAAGCGGTCACGAATGGATTTGCTGACTACTACCTCGCGCTGACCGGTGCGAAACCATCGCCCGGCGATCAGTTTGGCACTGGGACGAAGCTCCAGCCCATCGGGCATCATTCCGCGAACGGTGACGTTCACTTCGCCGGTGCCGTCCTTGCGCGGCAGCACGATCACCACCACCCACTCGCCGGATGCCATGGGTTGACCGTGGCTGTCTTTGGCAATTCCAGGTAGGGTCGTGAGAATCGGAAACAGCGAAGCGTCAAAGCCGCCGGAAAGCTCGGCCTCCGATCCCTTGCGCAGCACCAGCACATTCAATGGATCGCCACTCGAGACGAAAGCACGATGCAGTCCCGACAACAGCGCCATGAGAAACACGGCGGTGGTTACCGTCAGCGCGATGCCAAGCGCGGTCATGACAGTGAGCCCTTTGCGGAGCATCAGGTTGCGAACGTTATAACTGATCGGTATGGCCATAAGATGAACTCAAGAACTAAGCTCCGGCAACTCAGCCGATATAACGCAGCCCTTCCACGATATTCATGCGCGACGCCCTCTGAGCCGGCAGGTATCCGCTTACCAACCCGAGGCTCACCGCGACCAACAGCGACAAAACCGCCGTAGGGACATTGACTCTCATGTTGAGCGGAATCCCCAAACCGATGAAACCGCGCGTTAACAGGGCGATCAGTGGAATCGCTGTCAGGATTCCCAGCACTCCGCCAGCCAGCGATAACGCCACGGATTCGCTCACGAAAATCGAAAGCACACCCTGCCGGGTGAAGCCCAGCGCCTTGAGCACGGCCACCTCGCGCGTGCGGCTGCGAACCGACATCGCCATGGTGTTTGCCGAAACCAGCATGATGGTGAAGACCACCGCACCACAGATTCCCAGTATGAATGCCTTTACGTTGCCCAGAGAGGCGACAAATCCGAGCTGAAACGCTTTCTCGCTCTCCGTCTTGGTCGGCAGCGGCGAGTTACGGAACATCTCGTCGATTTCTTTGGAGACGCGCGCCACATCGTCAGCGGAATCAACCTGGGTGGCGTACCAGCCGGCCTGACCCTTGAACCACGGCACGGCCTCTTCCAAGTATTTTGCATTGAAATAAAGAGAATTCTGCGGCGGATCGCGGTGGTAAATGGCGCGAATCGTCAACTCCGGATTTGCCGGGAAGATCGTTCCCTGCAAGGTGATGTGGTCGCCAATCTTCCAGCCGTACTTGTTGGCGAGCGTGACGTCAACCAGCGCGCCAGCGCGGTCGTGTTGCCAGGCGGCGAGCTGGTCCGGTGGAACGATCTTGTCAGAAGCGACCTTCAGATATTCATCAGGATCGGTGGCCAACTGCGCAAAGAAATGTTGGGGACGGTCGTCAATGTACCGTCCGCCGAACCATGTCAGGGGCGCAATGGCGGTCACGCCGGGAATCGCTCGTATCTTGTCGCGATAATACGCGGGCAGGAAAAATGCCAGGGAAACCCGGTCGCGGGTGATTAAGCGCCGTGCTGCCTCGGGCGCAACCTGGTCGATATAGAAGGATCGCCAGATGCAAATCATCAACGTCAGCAGCAGGAGCGAAAAGCTGATGCTTATCATCGTCAGCAGGCTGCGCCGCTTGTTGCGAAACGTGTTGCGCACCACGAAACTGCCCAGTGTCATAAACTCAACCGATGTAGCGCAATCCATCTACGATGTTCAGTTCCGAAGCGTGATAGGAAGGAATCAGAGCACTCGCCAATCCGACTACCCCTGCAACCAGCAATGCAATGAGCCAAGTTCCCAGCGTTACTTTCAAGTGATAGAAGGTGAAAAAAGGCGACTTGCTGGCGCCGAAGATGAGCAGATAAGCTAAGCCAACTCCGACCACACCGCCGGCCAACGCCAGAGCTACCGACTCGCTGACAAACAATCCCAGAACGCTGTTCCGCGTGAAGCCAAGGGTCTTGAGCACAGCAACCTCGCGCGTCCGTTCGCGGATCGACATCGCCATCGTGTTGGCCGAGACCAGCAGTGTCGCAAATACCACGGCCGCACAAATTCCCAGAATAAACGCCTTTACGTTGCCCAGCATGGCCACGAACTCCAGCCCGAAGGCTTTTTCGCTTTCCGTTTTCGTCGGCTGCGGTGAGTTGCGGAACATACTATCCACCGTGCTGGCGATGCGACTTACGTCTTGCGGAGAGTCCGCCAGAATGCTGAATGTTCCTGCCTGCCCCTTGAACCAAGAAACCGCTTCTTCGACGTATTTCGTGTTGAAGTAGACGGACTTGTTGTCCGGGTCGGAATGGAAGATACCCCGAATGTAGAGCTCAAGATTGACCGGATAAATGGTGCCTTGCAGCACAATCCGGTCACCAAGTTTCCATCCGTATTTCTGGGCGAGAGTATCGTCGACGATCACTCCCTGGCGATCCCTTTGCCAGGCAACAACCTGATCGGCCGGCATCTTGAAGTCCCGGTACACCTTGAAGAATTCATCGGGATCGGTGCCGAATTGAGCGAAGAAGTTTTCCGGCTTCTGGTCTTTATAAATGCCGCCAAACCACGAAACCGGAACCACCGCGACCACCCCGGGCACAGCGCGAATCTTTTCCCGGTAGAAACTGGGCAGGCTGAAGGTCAACGAAACACGATGACGCACCACCAGTCTCTCCGCCGATTCGGCGCTTCCCGGATCGAGATAGAACGCCCGCCAGATCGTCATCATCAGAGTCAGCAAAAGCAAAGAAAAAGCGATGCTCAGCACCGTGAGCGTGCTGCGGCGCTTGTTGCGAAAGGCGTTCTTGCCGATAAAGCGGGTCAGGGTCATCGGAGAACCTCAAGGAGACTGCGGCACAAATCCCAGTAGATAAAACTTGCCCGCGTGCCATCCCAGAATAAATGAACCGGCTCCCGGCCCACAACCGCGCACTCTGCAGCTTCGCGCGACCTACGGAAGATCATTCGAGAACGAACCATCGCACTGATCCATATTCCAAGGGGCGGCCTCCAGTTTCCAGTGGAGATCGTCACACGACTCACATGACAAATGTCATTTCCGGTTTTCTGCCAGAAAGCAGAACTTTCGCGGGACGCAAAAAGTTACGTCCAACGATTAAGAATTTGATGAAAAATGAGGCTGGCTTCACCCGGCTCGGCCCGTTCGCTCCCGCCCTGCCGCTTTTGTTTTCAGTACTTTGGTAACTCGAAGCCCGATCTCAACCGATATATCCTACCGATACCCTGCCCCGGAATCGCCCCTCCAGAAATGGGGACTGGACGCGTTTTTCGCGACGAGGCTGAGTCATAATGTCGAGCAAAATTGGCCACTTCGAAATTCTCAGTGAACTGGCGAAGTCTGCTACCTCTGAGGTCTACAAAGCCAACGATTCACAGAGCGGCCAGACTGTGGCGCTGAAGGCGATTCAACTCTCTGCTTTCGGCGATCAAGCTCCGGCCCTGCTGCAGAGTCTTGCGGAAGAGACGGAAACGGCGAAGGCGCTTGGTCACTCGAACCTCGCTCCTCTATACGGCACGGGGGAAATTGAGGGCCAATTCTGCGCTTCCATGGAATATATCCAAGGGAACAGCGTTGCCACCATGGTGGCGCGCAAAGAAGGTTTTTCCATCTGGGATCTCCTCGATGTCGGCCGGCAGGTATGCAGCGGCTTGGATCACGCGCATTCCCACAGAATTTTCCATTACAGCATGGAGCCCGCGAAAATAATGTGCGGGTGGGATGGAACTGTAAAGATTCTGGGATTTGGCATTTCCAGCGCAGGCAAGTTTGCGGCACAGACTCCCGGCGCTATTCTGCCGCCGCTGCATTACATGTCGCCGGAGCAGGTGCGCGGCGAAGCCATCGATTCGCGTTCTAATCTTTTCAGTTTGGGCGCCATGTTCTACGAGATGGTGACCGACCGTAAGGCTTTTGACCGCGAGGACGTGGAATCGCTGCAGCAAAGCATCCTGGAGTGCACGCCGGTTCCTCCGATGCACTTGAATCCCAAGCTGCACCCCATGCTCAGTGACCTCATCCTCAAGGCGCTCTCCAAGGATCCGGAGCAGCGCTACCAGAGCGGAAGGGAATTACTCGACGACCTGGAGAAGTGCAAAGAATCGAAACCGCTGGCTGCCAAGGCGCCGGCTGCAGCTCCCAAATCGGCTGCGGTCAATCCCCAGGCATCGGCAGCGGCACAGGCGAAACTCGCAGCGCAGCCCTCGGCTCGCCCCGCGCCTGCCAAACCACCCAGCGCCGTATCCGTTCCGAAGCGCTCTCCGGAGCCGAAACCCGCGGTGGCGACTCCGGTTCAACAGAAACCGGCCGTCCCAAAAGCTCCAAGTCCGGCAGCGGTAAAGTCTCAACCCGTCGCTCAAGCACCAAAGGCCGCCGCCGCGGCGGCCGGCTGGAGTGGCGAAGCGGCATCCTCGGCGGCTGCAACGCCGCAACTCGATTCCTCCAATCAGTTCATTTCTTCTTGTGTTAAGGCGACGATCGATTCGGAGTCGCAAGAAGAGGCTACGATGTCGTCCGCGGTCGATGAACTGGAGATCGAGATCCCGGAGACTTCGGCGCCCAAAATCAACGTCGACCCTCTGATGGCAGAGGGTGGTCCGGCGCAAGGCGCCGGCATCAGTTTCTCGGAGATGACGGAGCTTCCTCCCTTGAAGGAAGTGTATGTCGAGCCACCACCGCCTCCGCCTGTCTTAGAACCTCCACGGCCCGCGAAGGGCGCCACAGTATTCCAGGGAGGGGCGCGCGAAGAAGAGGAAAAGCCGAAGATTCAACCCCGCGTCGTAGCCCAGAAGGCGATCAAGGAAATCAAAGGCGTTCCGCCGCGCCTGGTTATGTACTCAGTCGGCGGCGCGGTCGCGCTGATTCTGCTTATTGTTGCCGGGCTGTTCATTCACATTCACAATCTGAACACCGCGGACGAGCCTTCAGATTCCGCCACTTCGCAGGCATCCCAGCCCGCGGCGCAGAGCACGCCGCAAGCTGCAGCCCCGGTTGCATCGGCTGCAAGCCCGGCTGCAGCGCAACCCGCCGCACCGGCCGAAGAAGAAGAATCTGCGCGCGGCACAACGCGGGCCGCCAGGCACAGAAATGCGCATCGAAAAGTTGCGGCGGCGGCTCCGGCCATTGTACCCGGCCAGATGCTTGTCGATTCAACACCCCAGGGAGCAAAAGTCCAGGTGGATGGAAAAACCGATCCGAGCTGGGTCACCCCGTTCACGCTTACCGGTCTTGATCCCGGACAACACACGGTCACGGTGAGCAAAGCGGGTTTCTCTTCCGACACCCGATCGGTAACGGTGACGTCAGGCAGCAAGTCGTTCGTCATCAGCCACCTTGCGCAGTTGATGGCAACACTGGCGGTCAGCAGCACGCCCGCCGGAGCCAACGTCTACGTCGACGGCCGCAATAGCGGTAAAACCACTCCTGCGCAAGTCAGCGTCGACAAAGGAAATCACGTCATCCTGGTCCGCAAGAGCGGCTATCTTGACGAAACTACCAGCGCCCAGTTTGTCCTCGGACAAACCGTCAATTTCTCTCCTGCTCTGCGTCCGCTAGGCAACGTGGACGACATCAAGACCGTCGGCAGAATGAAGAGACTGTTTGGTGGCGGCGGAGAACAGGGCATGGGCACCGTCAGCGTGAGGACCCAGCCCAAGGGCGCGCAAATCGCCGTGAACCAGCACATGCTTGAAAAGAACTCTCCGGTCGAGTTTGTTCTGGATCCCGGCAACTACATCGTCGATATCACGTTGAGCGGTTACGCGCCGGTCCACAAGGTGATCAGTGTCGATAAGGGCGGCAAAGTGGTTGTCGACGAGACTCTGCAGCGACAATAGCCTGACCCTAACCTAAAAACCGAGCACTGCGGGTCAGGAGCAAGTGGGAGAATTCACATCCCGTTAACTTGGTCCCGACGAGGGCTTGCTAGACTTCTTTCCGAGGCCCTCGTTCCTCGCGCGCTTCTCTTCCATTCAATCTCGGTTATGCGACCCTACTACTCTTATCTCTGCCTCGGTGTACTTACCTGTTTAATTGCGAACCAATCGTCCGCGCAGACTGCTTCGGAAGAAGTCTGCCCGCGCGGAGCCATCGGCGCCACCGTTACCGAACCGAAGGATCTCCGCAGCACGAACGGCGTTCTGAGAGTGGAACTCTTTTACCGTCGTTCTGTTGATGCAAACGGCCTTACCCGATACTGCTATATAGATAAAGACCGCAGCGAGTCGCCAACCCTGCGGGCCAAGCCCGGGGACCGGCTTGTTCTCACCCTGCGCAATGATCTTCCCCCCGCGGATGCCGGCGCAGATCACGTGATGGCGGGGCGCAGCTCAAGTTGCGCAGGCGGCCCCATGACTTCCTCCACTACGAATCTGCATTTCCACGGTCTTACGATCCCGCCGGTTTGTCATCAGGATGACGTCTTGAAGACCATGATCCAGCCCGAATCGCCGCCGTTTGAATACAGCTTCAGGATTCCCGCGGATGAGCCGCCGGGTTTGTACTGGTACCACCCTCATGTTCATGGGTTCAACAAGGTGCAAGTCCTCGGGGGCGCCTCAGGAGCACTGATCGTAGAGGGAATTGAGATGGTGAACTCCGCTGTTTCGGGGTTGCCGGAACGCGTGATCATAATTCGCGATCAGGACCTGATGAATCCTAACGCCGCGCCAGTGCAGACAGATTCCATGCCTCCCCCACAGGTTCTGCGCGATGCGGAAGGAGACATCCTGAACACCGGTACCGGCACGGGCAAGCCGGCGAAAGATCTCTCGATCAATTTCGTTCCAGTCCCCTACCCGGAATATCGCCCCGCCACAATCTCCATCCGTCCGGAGGAACGGGAGCTTTGGAGGGTTTTGAACGCATCCGCGATTACCTACCTTGATCTTCAAGTGCTCTTCGACGATCAGCCTCAGGCAGTCGGAGAAGTGGCGTTGGATGGTGTGCCGGTCAACGAGAACGGAAACGAGAAGCAACAGGTCGTATGGAAGCGGCACGTTCTGATTCCGCCCGCCGGAAGAGAAGAATTTATCGTAAAGGGCCCAAAAGAAGGTGTTCGAGCCAGCCTGGTGACCAGAACGGTTGACACCGGTCCAGCCGGGGAGAACGATCCCACCCGTCCACTGGCTACGATCGTGGCTAGTTCGGAGGCACCGGAGACTGGCTCGCGTTTACCGCTCTCTCCCCCCGTTCTAGCCTCGCAGCATTCGACACCCCTGAAAGACATAACCCCGGTACGCGAGCGCAGGCTTTACTTCTCAGAAAAGCCGCAGGATCCGAAAAACCCGAACAGCCCAACGGTGTTTTACCTCACCGTCGAGGGCAAGATCCCGACTCCGTTTGACCCGAACGCGGCCGAGCCCGACATCGTCGTTCGCCAGGGCGACGTGGAAGACTGGATCATTGAGAACCGTTCACAGGAATTGCACGATTTCCACATCCATCAACTGCACTTCCAACTGCTCGAATGGAACGGGGTTCCTGTCGACGAACCATATCTCAGAGATACCATCAACGTCGCCTATTGGGATGGCCACAGCCGGGTATATCCAACCGTCAAGCTGCGCATGGATTTCCGCGATCCAAACATTGTCGGGACCTTCGTCTATCACTGCCACCTTCTGGAACACGAGGACGGCGGGATGATGGGAACCATTCGCGTGGAACCGGCCTCAGGAAAACTCAACGCTGAAAAGCGCGTTCCCGAATCGAATTTCCACAGATCGCACCCCTCTGTCACGAAAAATTAATTCTGCTGTCATTCTCCAGAAAGATGCGGTTGATAGCTTCCACACACCGCAAGTTGTTTCTGGGGTTCGCCGCCCGCGCGGCGATACCAAAGACAATCCCTGAACATTGCATCCATTTCCAGTACACCTGAGGAGATGACACCGATGATTCGTCAGCACCTTCGCATTCTGGCAACCGCTCTCTGTGCCGTGTGTATGGTTCTTAACCCGTTGGTTGAAGCCGGGGCAGCCACCCAACCCAATCCAGCGGAGAGCTATACCACCACGACTCCGATCAAGCATCTCATCGTGATCTTTCAAGAGAATGTCTCGTTTGATCACTACTTCGCCACCTACCCCAGCGCAACGAATCCGGGCAGTGAACCTCAGTTCACACCTCTCGTGAACACTCCGCGTCCGAACAACCTGTTGAGCGGCGGATTGTTGACCGAGAATCCGAATTCGGCCCAGCCCTTTCGCCTGGATCGCAACCAGGCTGTGACTTGCGATCAGAACCATAGCTACACGCCTGAACAACTGGCTTTCGACCTGGGCGCGATGGACATGTTTGTGCAGAATACCGGCGTGGGTGGGAGCACATGCGATTACGGTCATGGCACCGGGCTGGTGATGGGCTACTACGACGGCAACACCGTCACCGCGATGTGGAATTACGCGCAACACTATGCGATGAGCGACAACTCCTACAACACGCAGTTCGGCCCTTCCGCCCCGGGCGCCGTCAACCTGGTCAGCGGGAATACTGCCAATGTGGAGTATGTGAGCGGAGGATCCACAACCGGCATTATCGCCGGCGGCGGTACCTCAGGCGCGTTGATTGGCGATGCCCGCCCCGCGGGGGATGACTGCAATCCGAGCGGCAAGACGTATGTGAACTTTCCCGCCGGCACGAATAACATCGGCGATATCCTTAACAATGCGACCTACACCTGGGGATGGTTCCAGGGAGGATTTGGCGCTACCAGCTTCAACAACGGAATTGCAACCTGCGCCGCGGCCAGCGTAGGTCTCGCCGGCACCACCGCGGATTACGTGGCCCATCACGAACCCTTCCAGTTTTACCCCGAGACGGCCAATCCGCACCACCTGCCGCCCACTTCGAACGCCGCCATTGGTACCACTGATCAGGCAAACCATCAATATGACCTGTCGGACTTTTTCACTGCCCTCGCCGACGGTCAGCTTCCGGCCGTAAGTTTCCTGAAAGCGAAGGCGGTATACGACGGCCACCCCGGCTATTCTGATCCTCTGGATGAGCAGACCTTCATCGTCAACACGATCAACCAGATCCAGGCTAACAAGTACTGGAAAGATACGGCCATCGTGATCGCTTATGACGACTCCGACGGCTGGTACGACCACCAGATGGATCCCCTCGTCAATCAGTCGCAGAGCGCTATCGACGATGCCCTTACCGGCGCGGGCGTCTGCGGAGGAAACACGACTTCGACCACGCAGGGGCGCTGCGGATACGGTCCGCGTACGCCTTTGATGGTGATTTCACCCTATGCCCGGCAGAACTACATCGACCATCAGATCACCGACCAGTCTTCGATCATTCAGTTCATCGAAACCAATTGGAATCTGCCGGCGATCGGCAATGGATCGTCGGATGCCAAAGCAGGTTCGTTGAACGGCATGTTCGATTTCATCAGCGGGAAGAAGGCGCCGAAACTGGTGCTTGATCCAAGTACCGGGCTGGTCAACCCGTAAGACGCTGGGGTCTGACAAGCAGCGAGTCTCTTTTGTAGGTGGAAAGATAACGGGCCACGCTCGAAGCGTGGCCCGTTTTTTTGTCATCGCTGCGACGCGTCTATTCAGGCAACTTGAAGTTCACCGTGATCTGCGTCTGCATCTCGACCGGTTTGCCGTCGAGCAGGTAGGGCTTGTATTTCCACTGTTTGACTGCGTCCGCCGCGGCGTGCGCCAGCAACGGTGTGCCGCTGAGAATCTTTACGCTGGTAATTTCGCCCTTGGCTGAGATGGTTGCCAGCAGTTCCACCGGCCCCTCAACCCGCATTCGTAATGCTGACGGCGGATAGACCGGTTGTACCTTCCTGTAGATCAGTCCCTCCGAGACGCCCTGTGACACGTTGACCCTCTGCAACACGGGGCGAGGAACGCTCGTGTCCTTGGTGATCAAGTTAGGCAGAGACCCGCCGCCCGTCCCAGCCGCAACCATTGGACTTGGAGCAGGGATCTCTGCGGTCGGAGCGGGTTTTGCAACATGAAGCGTGGAAGAATCGTTCTTCAACACGATCGGTTGTTGAACAAGTTTCTCGGTTGCGTCGACTTTGCTTGCCGGCTTGGCTGACAAATGGGAAGTTTTTGATGGACTGGAAGAGGCACCGTGCGCTCCCGAAGGTTCCTCTTCCACCGGGCCGGCCTCGGATTCGCCCGCTGAGGGTTGCGGCGAAACCTGCTGCACCCGCTGGGCGGAAGGCTCGGAAGCCGAAGTTGATGCCTCTGGTGTTGAAGCGGATGGTGACGAAGTCGCTTCTGCTTGCGGCAGGCTTGTAGACGGTGGAGCAGTTGTTTTCGCAGTTGGGGCTTGTATGGGAGAAACTGCTTTCGTTACAGGCTCAGCGGAACTGCTGAATTTTCCGTGGAACTGGATCCAGGCGGCGTAGCCTGCCGCTGCGAGGAGAACAACTGCAACGACGGCGATCAACGCCTTCTTGCTGCCTCGCTTTGGCGCCTCGGTGGCGGCATTGCCGCCGAACGTGAATGTTGGCGCCAGAGCTGGAGCCTCGGCGACTGAAGCTGCTTTCTTACTTTCTGCCCTTTCTCCCAAAATCTGCCCGGGCAGCAATGAGGGAAGAGTCGTTTCTGCCGGAGTATTTCCCTGGACTTCGCGCGCTCGGGCGGGGGCGCTGGCAGCGCCGGAGGCAGTGAGCACGGACGGATTGCTGACTTTCTGTGGCACAGAATCCGAAGAAATGCCGGGCGCAGGCTTCGTCGTCGCTGAGGCAATCGGAGTCAGGGCCTTCAGAGCGTTAAGCAGATCCTCATCATTATCATTTTCGTCGACGAATTCTGGGCCTGCAGAGGCGATCACCTGCTGCGGCTCCGCAACCCAGGGCTTGGGAGTTGCGATTGCAGGCGGAGCCATCGGGGCGGGAGTTCGCGGAGCAACTGGCATCGGCGGCCGCGGAGCTGGCTTTGGAGGCGCCGGTTTCGCAATTGGGCTTGCGGCAACGGGCTTGGCGGTTTCACCTTTGCGCAGAAGTCCACGCGCTACTCGCAGCGTGCCTTTGGCCTGCTCTACATTGATCGGCTTGGTCAGCACCAGGTTGGCGCCAATGCGGAATGCCTTGGCGACCCCCGCCTGTCCTTCCACTACAGCGACGGCGAGTGAATTCTGATTGTTCGCGGAGTTGTGCGCGCTCTTGAACAAGAGCGTTGCATTCTGCTCGTTGTCGCAGTCTACGACGACTGCATCGAAGTGCTCGGCCATCAAGCGCTTAACCGCTGCAAAAGGCTCGGTGCACGGGGCGACGTTGAAATCCAGTTCGCTGAGAACCTGCGTGACCGTGCGGGCGGTCTTTTCATCCGGGCAGAACAGGAGCGCTTGGTAGGCCATACCAAGGTCATCGTAGGTACACCCGTAAGGTCCATCAAGTTACGGCGGTAATCCGAATGAGGCTCTTTTGGCCTTGCCAGCAGCGGGTTTTCGGGCACTCGCTCAGAGCCGGAACAAGCGCAGGTACAATACCCGCTGATGGGCCGCATCCCTCTCTGGCTGAAGGTTTTCTGGACGATCTGGGTGCTGGTCTGGGCGCCACTGTACTGGCGGCAATACGGCCTGCAGAATTTTCTCTTCTTCTGCGATCTGGGCAACATTTTCATCGCTTTCGGACTTTGGCTGGAGAGTCCGCTGATTTTCTCCTGGCAGGCATGCGGACTGTTGTTGTTCCAGACGCTCTACATCATCGACCTGGCTGGCGCGCTGATCAGCCGGCACCACATCATCGGCGGAACAGAATACATGTTCGACCCGAACATTCCGCTGATCGTGCGACTGCTCAGCCTGTTTCACGTGGTGACGCCGCCGCTGTTGCTGTGGGCGATCTGGCGCCTGGGCTACGATCCGAGGGGATGGAAATATCAGACACTCACCGCGTGGATCGTGGTTCCCATCAACCATTACTGGCGTCCGGGATATGACGTGAACTGGGCGACCGGACCGTTCTTTCGCGAGCAACATGTGGTGCCCGGAGTGATCTATCTGCTGGTGTATCTCGTGGTCGTGCCGTCGCTGATTTATTTTCCTACCCATCTGCTGCTGGCGAGGTGGATGCGCAACCGGCGCATGCAAGCTTAGGGCTGGCGGGTGGTGAAATTCCTGCCGAAAATAAAGTTGGTGGATGCCGTTTCCCGCACCGCGGGAAATTGCTCTGGCGCGCTCCTGATATGGATACCCCCTACCCCCTGGTCTAGTCGAATCATCACCCTAGCGGGAATTTCTCGGCAAAATCCGCATGACAAAGAGCTTACAGGTCAAAATCCGGAGAACAACGGACTTCGACGCGGCTTCCTGGCTGTCCAGCAGACCGTCACGGCCTCGACAATGATCCCAGAGTTTGATAAGTGGGGGCAAGGTCAGATGTCACACCGGTGGTGTGGAAAACCCCGGCGGGTGCGGCGCAAACGCGCGGGACTGAGTGTCGGCGGCTGAAATCCCCGGCCTGCGAAAACCGCGCAGACCGGGGCAGCCTCCGTTGTGGTAGTGCCAGCCTCTTCTGTGGGGGCGCACGGGAGAACGCAAAGCTGGGCCAGCCTTCCAAGGACTGGAATCCCACCCTTGCGTATTTTACAAGGGTGGGATTCCGGGCGGCCCGTCCTTTCAATCGCGGACATCAACTCCAAGGGTGGGTGGCTGCCCCACTCTTCGCGTTCTATGCGAAGGGTAGGCGCAACGCAGCTCGCAGGGTCACATTTGATTTTCTAGAAGATCTCATCGGACAAGCAACATCGCAATTCCCACCCTTTCGCAAAAAGCGCGAAAGGACGGGGCACCCTCCGCGGAAATAGTGTCAGTAAGAACAAAAACCCACAAGGGTGGGCCACCCGCGGGCCACCCGCCGTCAGTCGCTACTCCGTCTGGATACCTTGAGCCACTTTTGACCGGACAAGACGCCGTCGGGTAGTTCGACCACGGATAAGCCGCGTTCCCGGCATGCGTTTTCGATCCAGCTGTAGCGGTGCTTCACAATGGCGGGGATGCTTGACAAGTGGCTCCTGCCGCGGTGTTCGGCCCCGCGATAGTCTTCCCATGGCCAAACCGCCGGGTGATATGAGGTCAAGAAGAAGGCATGCGGCGTGCTGTCGCGCAGAAAGTTGTCCAGCATGATCTCGATCTGTCCCTTAGAGGTGTGAGTCCAAATAGAACGACAAAAGAAGACGTCGAACTTTACGCCAAACACGGAGGTATCAAAAATAGCATTGTTATCGATCGTAGGCTGCTTCGCGGCGAGAATCTCCGGTTCCACGATCTCTTTCAAGCCCGTTTTCACCATTTCGGCGTTGGGCTCGATACCGTAGTAGCAGCCGGCATTCAGGAAATGGATCATCCAGTAG
>DATKPV010000018.1:0-20153 GCA_035523915.1 Candidatus Aquilonibacter sp.
TCGAGTCTCTGCAACTGGCGGTCGATTTGGGCTGTAACTTCTTCGACACCGCGTGGGCTTATGGCGAGGGCAAGAGTGACGGCCTGCTGGGCGAGATCATCGCTCGCAATTCCGGCAAACGGCTTTACGCCGCATCCAAGATTCCGCCCGCCAACGGGCAATGGCCGGCGCTGCCGAAGTACAAGTACCGCGATGTTTTTCCCGCCGCGCACGTCCTCAAATACGCCGATCTGATTCGCAAAAAGCTCCGTACCGACTCCATTGACCTGCTGCAATTCCATGTGTGGGACGATGGCTGGACCGACGAACCGGAATTCCGCTCTACGCTTGAGAAACTGAAAGATGGAGGATGGATTCGCTACTTCGGCCTCAGCCTGAATCGCTGGGAACCGGAAAACGGAATCAAAGCGCTGCGAACTGGCCTGGTCGACGCGGTGCAGGTAATCTACAACATCTTTGACCAAGCTCCGGAAGACGAGTTGTTTCCTGTGTGCCAGGAGCTCAATGTGGGCGTGATTGCCCGGGTTCCGCTCGATGAAGGCAGCCTCGGCGGCAAGATGACGCTGCAAACGCGCTTTCCCAAAGATGACTGGCGCGCTCTCTACTTCGGCCCGGAGAATCTCGCCAACACGATCGAACGCGTCGATAAGCTGAAAGAGATCGTACCCACGGGGATGACCTTGCCCGTCATGGCGCTGCGCTTCATTCTCTCCCACCCGGCTGTCGCTACGACCATCGTGGGTATGCGAACGGCTTCGCATGTGCGGGAAAACATTGCCACGAGCGACGCCGGGCCGCTCGATGCCCCCCTCCTTGCCGAACTGAAAAAACATCGCTGGGACCGCAAGCCGCAGCCCTGGTCCGACTGAAACGCTGGTTTCATTTCAGTCCTCGCGGGATGCGTGAATTGCTCGTTCTGGCCGCTGCGTTTCAGATTGGATTACACCGACCTACGATCTCTGGTAGTAACTTTTCCTGCCAGCTAATCTCCAGGAGTTCTCAAGGCTGAATCGTGAGGGCGCAGCGGTTGGCAAGGAGATTTGGCGGGCAGATAGCTTCGGTGGTTTCCATCATCCTGCTGGCTGCGTCCGTTCAGGCGCAGACGGCCAGTGGATCGCTGCGCGGCTCGGTGCAGGACCTTACGGGCGCGCGAATTGCATCGGCGAAAGTCCTGCTGCAGCAGGTCGGTTCCTCGTTACAGCGCCAGGCGGTCACGGAAGATCGTGGCGAATTTCGCATCGACGATCTTCCACCGGGTGATTACACCGTCAAGGTGATTGCACGAGGATTTACGCCGGCGCAGGCAAACGTTTCCGTTGTGGTCAGTACCGTTCGCGATATCGAAGTCATGTTGAAACCTGCGGCGGCGTCAACGACCGTTCAGGTGAGAGGATCTGCCTCGTCCATCACAACCGAGCCTATCGACCTGGCCAGTGCAGTTCATCAGAGTGTCATCACTAGCCGCGATCTGGAAACCCTGCCTCTGGCTGCTCGAAGCTTCGCAAACATCGCTTACCTTGCTCCCGGAACCGAACCGGTCGAGCCATCCGATCCGACCAAGGCTCGCATCACCGCGGTCTCCACAGGCGGCAGCTCCGGCCTTAACAACGAACTCTCGGTCGACGGGGGCGACAATTCGGACGACTGGATCGGCGGCTTCCTGCAAAATTTTTCGCCTGACGCGATTCAGGAGTTCGCGGTGCGCACGGCTCAGGAAGACGCCGATACCGGCGGCACGACCGCGGGGTCGGTACTTATCATTACAAAAAGCGGAACCAACCAATGGCATGGGAGCGGAGCCTTCTATGACCGGGCTGCTTCTCTCAACGCGCGCTTCCCCATCGAAAATCCGGCGCAGACCTGCGCCAACGGCGCGTGCGTGAACAATCCCAAGCAGCCGTTTTCGCGCCAGAACTATGTCGGCACACTGGGTGGACCCATTGTCAGAGACAAACTTTGGTTCTTTGCCTCTCTTGAATATGTCCACGAGAATGCCAGCATCGCTTACAGCCCCCGCAGTACGCAGCAGTTCAATGCCCTTGCGCAGCTCGCTTCTGACGGCCTCATTCCCGGCGTCAGCTCGATCGCGGTTCCCGGCAACGTACCCATTCCTTTCCGCGACCATATCGGATCGCTACGCTTCGATTGGGCGCAATCCCCAAAATCGCAGTGGTTTCTGCGCACTTCCGAGGACAGCTACCTCACACACAACGCCCTGGTGCAGCAAGCCACGCTGCCTTCGACGGGCCTGACCACCCACAACAACTACTGGAATACGGTGCTCAGCAATACCTATACCTTCAGTCCAACCTGGCTGGGCACGTTCGTCTTCGACGCAAGTGAGCTGCATCTGACGCAGACGCGCAACTCTACGCTCGGCTTCGCCCTGGCCTTCCCATTCAGCGCAACCTCGCTGACTGTCTCCGGCTTCGAAACCTATGGCGATAATCAGTTCGCCACCCCGATCACGTTTTTTCCTTCCCTGCGCAACCAGGAGAAGTATCAATTCCGCTACGACCTGAGCCATGCGTTCCGCGACCATTCCCTCAAGTTCGGAATCAACTTCATTCACGAGCCTGTGCTGAGCGGCGCGTTCCCGGGAAACCAGGAGACGCTCTACACCTTTCCTGAAGACCCGACATTCTACTTAGCCAACCCGGGACAATTTCCCATCGATTACGCCGCAGGCGCAGCTACAACCCCGGCGAGCGACGGCAGTTTTTCCCAGGATGTCCAGCGGCTTGGCCTCTACGCCGAGGATTCCTGGCGCGTCACACCCCACCTGACCGTCAACTACGGCTTGCGCTACCAGACCACCTTCGGCCTGTTCACCGCCTCCGGTCGCAACCAGGAGGCGAATCCGGCATTTGTAACACTGCAGGCGCTGGCGATTCCGGTCAGCGTGCCGCACGACTACCGCAGGCAATTCGGGCCCCGGATTGGAGTTGCGTATTCTCCGGGCGTCAGCGGCAAGACTGTGATCCGAGCCGGCTTCGGCATGTTCTACAACGATCTCGCACAAAATGGATGGGCGACCGCCTTTCAGGGCGTGAATTCGACCAATGCTGTTCCCGCTGGTTCCTGCAGCTTCGTCAGCGGGCCTCCGCCTTCAACGGTTGGCCCCGGGTGCGTTGCCGGGGATGCGGCCGGAGGAGTCGGCAATCTCATCGACGGCCACTACAAGACACCCTATGCCATCCATATAACTGGCGGCATGCAACACGCCCTGAACGAACATTGGATGTTCAGCGCCGACTACACTCACGAGCAGGGTAACCACGGCTATCGTGGCTACAGTTTCACGGGCGGCACGAATCTGTTCACGCCCCTTATTTCTTCCTCCGACCCGAACTATGCTGACGATCAGGCAAGCGTGGTTCCTGATTTGAACCTCTTCAAGTCCGACAATCGCTCCAGCTACAACGCGCTGATGCTGCACGCGCAGGGCAATGTCACACACCATTTCGATTTAATCGCCAACTACACGCTTTCCCGGGCAGAAACCTGGGGCTGCCTGCTGGGGGAACTCTTTGACTACGTGAATGGCGTCTGCGATCCGCTGAATCCTTTCGGGGCCGGAGATTACGGCCCATCCGGCGAGGACGTCACCCATCGCTTCGTTCTCGCCGGAACCTTGCATCTGCCCGGCGGGGTGGAACTGACGACCCTGACGCAGGCCGAAAGCGCCCGTCCCATAACGCTGACCACGCCGGTGGGCACTCGGGCGGTCATTAACGGAGTTGAATCGACCCTTGACGAGTTTCGCGGCACTCCCTTTATTCAGGCAGATTTTCGCATCAGCCGCCCGATCAAGGTGGGCGATCGATGGGAGATTCGACCCTTTGCTGAATTCTTCAATCTTTTCAATCGCAATAATCCCGGGGCGAACTATGTGACCGATATTTCCGCCCTGCCCAACCCCGTCAATAATCTGGCCAATGCAAGCGCCATCTGCCAGGACCCGCCGGCTTGCACAACCTATGTGCCCATTACCAGCTTCAGGCAGTTACTGGTCCCTTCCGGAGCGCTGGGAGATTTCTTTGGTCCGGGAACGACGGTTGGCATTCCGTTCGCCGCACAATTGGGCGTTCGGGTTACGTTTTAGCTTTCCTGGGAATTTGAAGAGAGTGTTACCGTACCAGCCACTCGGTCGCCGCGTGGACCATCACCAGCAGTTGGCCATAGATCAAGGCCACACCGCCCACCATCGCAAGGGCAGCGGCGGCCGAGTACCATGGCGCGAATCTGCGGGTCGGGAACTGCGCCCGCTCGCCCCACGTCATTAGCCGCTCTACCCGCGCGTTCACGGACGCGGCGGGGCTGTGGACGAGCGCGGTAATAAGTTCGCCTGGCGCTTGGAGCGGACGTGAGCGCGATATTTTAATCAGTGCGGCTGCGAGGTCCAGGGCTTCGGAGGCGCTGGAAACGGCGGCATCGTCGGCGGCCATCTCGGAAAACTCGCGCCAGAAGGTTTCCAGTTCCGCCATTCCGGGAAATGCTACGAGGCGCAGGATCAGCTTTCTCAGATTGTCGTAGCGGCGGACGTGCGCCCATTCATGCCGCAGGCTCGTCGTTAGCTCCTGCGGAGTGAGAAGATGCTCTGCCTCGCGAGAGAGCAGCACTTTCGGCCACAGAATTCCCGCGGTCACAGGCGCGGGCAGCGACTGCGAAACGCGCAAGAACGGCACCGAACCGGACTGCTCAACGGGCACTCCGCCGCTCTGCCAGCGCGCGATTGCTTGAGAAGCTCGCGCCAGCGAGAGCAATGCGTTCGCCCCTCCGCCGACCAGGATCATGAGAGCGCCTATTCCCAGACCAAGGGGTAATGCGCCGATTGGCTCGTGAATGGTGCGCGGTTCCAGCAAAACAAACGACGGCACGGCGAGAAAGAGAGTTGCCCCGGCGGCGGCCGCCAAGGGAAACATGCGCCACAGAAAGAGAAGGTTCGCGCTGCGTCGCGGTGAGAGTCTCCGCTTGTAAAAACCAAGATGCCTCCACGTAAGAATGACTGCCACAGACAAGGCGGCATATAAGATCGCAAACACCGACAAACATATGGCAATGCCACGGGCGGCAAACATCAATGGGTCCCCTTTCGTGCCAGGTCGCGCCGCTTGGCTTCCACCAGTTCGCGAAGCTCATCCAGCAGTTTCGCGTCCCGCTCGCCCAGAACCTCCACGAGAAACGAAAGCGGCAGAGTCGAGGCCGGACTGGCGTCCAGAAACTGGCGAAGCGCATGGCTGGCGGTTTCCTGATGCAGCTCCTGGCGAGAGAAGCGGGGTGTGTAGCGGAATGCGCGGCCTTCGAACTTGCGCTCGAGGACCCTCTTCTTAAACAACCGGTCCAGCGTGGTCATTACTGTGGTATAGGCGAGGTCGCGATAGTCGCTTGCAATCAGCTCGCGCACCGTGGCGCTGCCCCTGTTCCACAATGCCTCCAGGAGGCGTTGCTCCAACGGCCCCAACTCTCTGACAGGGCCGCGGAAGGAGTGAAAAATGTGCGCCATAAGATCGCAGAAAGTTCTCTGGAGAAACCCTGGGGTGGGAGACGGGAATCGAACCCGCAACCGTCGGAGCCACAGTCCGGTGCTCTGCCAGTTGAGCTACTCCCACCGCGACCCATTGATTATAGCAACCGCGTTTCGTGCTGTCTTTGGTGACCTCGGTTCTGGATTCGGAACCACGGATTCCTGAAACGGAATTTTCCACCGTTCGATTTGTCGGATTGTGACGAGCGACCGTGACCTGACTTTCTCCGACATCTACTGTGCAAGACGCAGGATACCGCCATGATCCCGAAAACAGCCGCCATCGTCGCTCTGTTTTGGCCTCTGCTCGCCCAGGCCTCGATCACGGAAATACGCAAGGATTTCCTCGATGAAGTGTCGCTTCTTCCAGCCACACCGATCCTCACTGCGCCAGCAGTCGATGCAAGTTATCTGATCTGCGTCACCGCCGGCGACGTGCAGAACAGCGTGCCAACGACGATCCTCCGCTGGACGGATGAGAATGGCGACTTCAACAGCTTTACATATTCTTCGGTCAACGGCGTGCCCAACGGCTGCCGGCTGATTCGCAATCAGGCCAACACCGCAGCCACAATCGAGACCAACGGGACATATTCCGGCTTCTATAACCTGATCACATTCGGATTTGGTTTCTGGCCGACAGGAACACAGGGCCAGGGCGGGCTGAAGGAAGCGCTCAGCTACTCCGTTACAGGCACAAATAGCGGGCACGAATTCGGTTTTCCCGGCTACCCATGGCTGTTTGCAGTGATGACTAACCCTACCTGCAAGTGGCAACTTTCTGCCGGATGGTCGGGCGGCATTTCCAGCCAGGGAGCACAGATTGTCACGGCCTACGGTGGCGGCAACGGCATCTTCACGACTCTGACTGGCGGCTGCGAGTACACGATGCTGACCGTGCAGTTCGGTGCTCCCGCCGCGGGACCGGGCCCGCTGACCGACTACGAATACAACCTTCTGAACTGGACCAATGCCACCTACCCAAAGTTCAAGACAGTCTTCAGCACAGGCAGCGCAAGCGCCAATATTTTGCTCGCGACCAACATCGCGGAAAGACCAAATGCCGGTCTCGTCGGCGAGGAACTCCTGGTGCAATGGAATGGCGAGAATTCTGTCCCGTGCACCGGGGCGATCCCTGCGGCGCCTTCAGGTGAACCCAGTGCTTGTGTCTCATTGATCGCTATCCAGGCGAGCAGTTCGCTGGAGCTCACAACCCTCAACACTCCCGGCCAGGATTGGGGAACATCGCCGGAATACAGC
This sequence comes from Candidatus Aquilonibacter sp., assembly GCA_035523915.1. GTDB lineage: Bacteria > Acidobacteriota > Terriglobia > Terriglobales > Acidobacteriaceae > Sulfotelmatobacter. Next base: position 6,788 of record DATKPV010000018.1, read on the forward strand.
GCAGAGGTGGACGCGATTAAGTTTTAAGGGAAGAGGGAGCCTGACCTATCCCCGCCCTACGCCCACGTATTCAAATCCCAGGGCGCGCAGACGGGTCGAATCGAGAAGATTCTTGGTGTCGACGATGATCGGTTTCTTGAGCAGGTGTTTAATACGGTCGAAATCCAGCGCACGGAATTCAGGCCATCCCGTCCCCACAACGAGCGCGTCTACGCCTTCGGCGGCGGCATAGGCGGAGTCGCAATAGCGCACCGATCCGTTCAACTGAGACTTGGCTTCCGGAATCGCCACCGGGTCATAAGCCCGCACGCGGGCACCCTTGGCCACGAGCGTTTCGGCCAGCCGGATGGAAGACGATCCCGCTACAGAATTCGTGTTGGGCTTGAAGGCGAGGCCAAGAATGCCAACGTCTTTGTTCTCCACGGAATTCAGGGCGAGCGCAATCTTTTCGACCAGTCGCTCCGCGAGCATGTGATTGACTTCGCGGGCAGCGCTCAGGACTCTTAGCGCCACTCCGTTGGATTGCGCCAGATCGGCCAGAGAATCCATATCGGACTCGGCGAATACTCCACCCATGCCGGCGCCGGGCTGCAGACAGCGTGGGGCAATTTTCTTGTCCAGGCCCAGAGCAAGCGCCAAGTTCACCGCATCGGCGCCCACGCGCTCGCACAGGGTGGCCACTTCGTTGATGAAGGAAATCTTGGTGGCCACGAATGCTGTGGCAGCTTCGCGAACCAGTTCTGCCGTGGCCTGGTTGGTGACGATGACGGGAACGCCGCGCATTACCAGCGGATGGAAAATCTGCTTGAGAATTTGAACTGCTTCGTTCGACGTCGAGCCCAGAATCAGACGGTCGGGCCAGTTGAAATCCTCGACCGCGCAACCATCGGTGAAGAACATGGGCTGCGAGACGATGGTCGCCTGCAGGCCGGCCTCCTTCAAGTTCTTTTCCAGTGCCGAAGCTGTACCTACCGGCACAGGTGTCACAACGGTCAGAATTGGAGGCTTGGCCGCCAGGCGGGTAATCCGTTTGACCACATCCGGCAGACTTTCGGCGCTGTCTTCCGCCAGGAAAATGACCTGCGTCTTGCGGGCGAAGGATTCGATGTCGGTGGAATAGGCCAGCCGGCCGGCGCGCACGTTCCGGCGGATAATTTCTTTCAGGTTCTTTTCGTAAAAGGGGATATTGCCCTGTGCCATCTCCACCATGCGCGTCCGGTCAGGATGGCAGCAGGAAACGGGAGTGCCAAAGTCCGCCAGGCAGGCCGAAATTACGGTTCCCAGGTAGCCCGAACCATAAACTCCGATCTGCATTCGCCTCGCCTCCCCGTGGCTGTGCTAAAAGCCTTGCTGGGAGCCGCAGTGCGCGCGCCCCCTGCTCTTTTATCTACAGGGTGGAGGCAGCCCGCGCAACGCACGGGAGGGAAGTGTACCCGGGGCCATCGTCTGGCCGGCTGGGGTAACGTAATGGCGGTTACGGTTACCGCGACACCAAACGCTGGCCGAGAGGAATCGGGGCCAAATCGACCCAGCAATGCTGCAAGTCTTCCCGCACGAACGTTAACTCGTCCACCGGAATCCGCCGGCTGCCCGCAAATTCGGCCCAGCGCTGACGGGCGACGGCCAGAGCGTGGTTGGCTGGCTCCTCGGCCGCCATCTTGGCGATTGTGAGATGGGGGACGTAGGGCCACTCTTCCGAGCAAGCCAGCCCGTTTTTGTTTAACCGATCGTGCAGTTCACGCATCCGCTCGCCTGCGTGAGTTACCTTGATGTAAACCGTGAAGGTGACCGGAAGGAAGGTTTCCACCTCGCCGAGCGTCACTTCGAAGGGTTTCGCTTCTCCGCAGATTCTCACCAGTTCCTGCACAGCGCTGGTCTCGGTCCCCTGTAGGAGGCGGGGTGGCAAAATGCTGAGATGGGCGGCCAGATGTGGCAGCTCAGGATGCAGTTCGCGCCGCAGATTCTCTACGAACTCCCCGACTGGGCTCTTTACATAGGCCACCAGGGCATAATGCCGGTTCTGCATATCCGGATGGAAATTATACGCGCGCTCGTGCGATTGATAAATTAGGCGGGTTCGAAGGCCCCGCGGGTACGAGCAGAGAGAGAAAATCCAAGGGATCGACTCTGCAATCTACGGAGAACTTTCCAGGCGGAACCTCTTCCGTTACCACAACTAATAGGCTCGACGGTGGCCGGCTACAATCGCTCCGGCTTTGCACCTCGGTTCCCCCCAGCCCAAGATTTCTACACCCTATACCGATTTCTAGGCTAAACTCCCAATTCTGGGCGGGTTAGCTCTGGTTTTTGCATAATCGATTCCGCATCCTGTTGCATCAAAGCAGGTGCTCGCGATTACGAGATCGCGAACGGCGACGCGTGAGGGGGAAACTATGCCGTCATCGGTTTGGTCGGGCCACCTGACGTTTGGACTCATCTCCATGCCTGTGCGTTTGTTTTCGGGGGCGCGCAGTTCCGGCATTTCCTTCAACATGCTGCACCGCAAAGATAAATCCAGGCTCAAGCAACAGTATGTCTGCCAGGCGGAAAACGTGGTCGTTGAACGCAGCGATACCGTGAAGGGCTACGAGTTTCGCAAGGATGAGTACATCATCATCGAACCAGAGGAGATCAAGAGGATCGAGCCGCAAACTGCCAAGACCATGGAGATTCTGGAATTCGTGAAGGCCGGCGATGTGGATCCGGTTTATTTCGAATCTTCGTACTACATGATGCCCGAAGAGGCGGGCAGGCGTCCTTATGCGTTGCTTACCAAGGCCTTGGAGGAGAGCGAATACGTCGCCATCGCCAAGATCACCATGCACAATCGTGAGTACACGGTATTCCTGCGGCCGCACGAAGGCGGACTGATGCTGCACACGATGTACTATGCCGAGGAAGTGAAAAAGGTCAAGGGATTCGGTGCACCCGACGTCGAACTGAAAGAGGCCGAAGTCAAAGTGGCGCACCAACTGATTGAGGCCCTGGCCGACGAGTGGAACCCGGAAAAGTACAAGGACAGTTTCCAGGAAAATCTGAAAAAGCTGATCGAGGCGAAGCTCGAGGGCGGAGAAGTGGCCGAGGTCGAGAAGCCGAAGAAGCTGGCCCCGGTTGTGGATTTGATGGCGGCACTGAAGCAGAGTCTGGCGCAGATGGAGGGCAAGAAGAAGCCGGCCGCTGCTGCGGGCGCCGAAGAGACTCGTGCCGCGGCTGGGGCAAAATCGCGGAGACGTTAAGCCGCACCCGGGTTCATCTGGCCTTTCGGCAGAAGCCGAGCACTCTGTTTTTGCGATCTCAGCGGTGACTCGAGCATCCAACTCAGCTGTTCCCGTACGCATCCCAAAAGCCTGAGCGACACCCAGCCCGTAACCGCTGGCGTGGACTGCGACCAGCCATTAGAATGTTTCATTCTCCCGATGGGCGCGCCTATTGAAGGAAAGAACTGTTCCTTTGGAGTGTCAATGAGTCTGCGACGTTTGACCCAGGCTGCGAGCGTGGTGGTCTTGCTCGTGCTGTGGGTGGCATGCGGGGACTATTACCGGCCGGTAGTAAATCCGCTCACCACCATTCCTCCCAGTCCCAGCAACCAGCACGCTGTGTTCGCCCTGACAGCCAACGCCCCGGGCAGCCCTGGGGCAGGAATGCAGATCGACGTGTCAGGAGATACCGATGTGGGAGAGGCACACGTCGATCTCCCCACTCACGCCGCACTGGCTCCGAACGACGGCAGACTCTTTATCGCCAGTGCCGGCAGCCTGGTCCCGGGAGGCACCGATGAGTTTTTGTCTCTTAGCCCGGCTTCCGTTCTGGGTGGTGGTTTGAACATCATCGATACTCTAAGCTTACCTGCAGGATCGCTTCCCGATTTCGTAGCCACGAGCCAGACGGGCTTCGCCTACGTGGCGAACTTCGGCACAAACTCCGTTACTGCGATCAACACCAGCACCGACCAGATCACCAACACCGCACCGGTGGGTACCGGTCCGGTGGCCATGGCGGAAACTTCAGGAGCGACGGCCGCACCCCCCAAACTCTACGTTGCGAATCAGACCAGCAACAGCGTCACCAGCCTGAACGCAGCGGATCTGTCGCAGAATTCTGTTTCCGGGTTTACGGGAGCGGCTCCGGTCTGGATGGTTGCCCGCTCGGACGGTCAAAAGGTTTACGTGGTCACACAGGGCGACGGACAACTGGAGACGATCGACACCGCAACAGACACAGTGACAGGCAGCCTCCCAGTGGGAGCTGGGGCTAACTTCGTCGCGTATGATCCCCACCTGAGCCGCCTGTATGTAACGAACCCGGTCACCCACATGGTTTATGTTTTTTCTGCGACCGGCGGCGCAAACGACACTCCCACACAGATGGCGTCGTTCTCCTTCGCTTCCGGCTCAACCGCATGTCCTTCGGGGTGTTCACCGTCATCCGTCGCCGCTTTGGCCGACGGCAGCCGCTTCTATGTGGCCAGCTACCAGACCTACCCCGCAACTTGCCCCGATCCCGATGTGGTCGGCGCATGCGTCGTTCCCCAGTTCACCGTCTTCGATGCGCAAAGCTTGAGCCTGAAGGTAGTCTCTGTTCCTCTGCTTGGTGGTTCCCCATTCCTGCCGAATCAATATGCTGTTCCCTCGGTGGCGTCATGCGCGGTGACCACTCCTTATGTGCCGGGCGCGACGCGTTTTCGTGTGTTCACAGAGGCGGCCGCGGACAGCACCCGCGTCTATGTGGGCGTTTGCGATGCGGGAGTGATCGCCGACGTCAACGCGGCCGACGACAATATCAACAATCCCACCAAGGGCCGGGCGCCCGATTCGCTGGTGCTCGATCTTCCCGCACCGGCCGGAGTGTGCCTGCAGCCGAGCTGCAGCCAGGTCGCCTCTATCACCGCCTTTTCGATCGCCGGCAACGTGATTACATTCCAGGCGGGGAACTCGTTTGTTGCCGGGCAGACAGTCACGATTTCCGGACTAACGAGTTATCTGAATCAGGTCAGGCTGACAGTCTTGCCGACGGGACTTTCTGCGGCGCAGTTCCAATGCGACTTCAGCCACGCCGACGTAAACATGACGACCGTTTCGGGCTCGGCAATTCCTTCGCTGCCCGCGCAAACCCCTTTGTTCCTGTTGACAGGGAGATAGGTTTCCCGGTTGGTTAAGCCTTTGCGGTCGCTTCTTCCTTGGCAGCGTAGTGCGAATCGACGTATTCATCGAGGATTTCGATGAACTCGGCGACGATCTTGTCGCCTTTCAGGGTGGTAAACAACCTTCCGTCCACATAGACCGGAGCCTTCGGCTCTTCAAACGTTCCGGGCAGCGAGATGCCGATGTTGGCGTGTTTTGACTCGCCCGGGCCGTTGACCACGCAACCCATCACCGCCAATTTCATCTCTTCGACGCCGGCATAGCGCTCCTTCCACACCGGCATCTGCTCGCGCAGATAGGACTGGATCTGCTGCGCCATCTCCTGGAAAAAAGTGCTGGTGGTGCGGCCGCAGCCGGGGCAGGCAGTAACCTGCGGCGTGAAGCTGCGAATGCCCATCGACTGCAGAATCTGCTGAGCCACCCGAACTTCTTCGCTGCGGTCACCGCCGGGCGCGGGAGTCAGCGAAACCCGAATGGTGTCGCCGATGCCTTCCTGGAGAAGCACGCCCATCGCGGCGCTGGAAGCGACGATGCCCTTCGCCCCCATGCCTGCTTCAGTAAGTCCCAGATGCAGCGGGTAGTTGCAGCGGCCGGCAAGCGCACGGTAAACATCGATCAGATCCTGCACGCCGCTGACTTTCGCGCTAAGAATAATCTGGTCGGAACGGAGGCCGTATTTTTCGGCGAGTGCGGCAGAGTTTAACGCGCTAACTACCATGGCCTCCATCGTGACTTCCCGGGCGTCTTTGGGCTCGGCGAGGCGGGAGTTTTCGTCCATCATGCGGGTAAGCAGAGCCTGATCGAGCGATCCCCAGTTCACGCCGATGCGCACCGGCTTGTCATATTTCACAGCCACTTCGATCATGGTGCGGAAATTGGAGTCGCCCTTGGCTCCGATGCTGGCATTGCCGGGATTGATACGGTACTTCGCCAGATCGCGCGCGCATTCGGGATACTTGGTAAGGAGAATGTGGCCGTTGTAGTGGAAGTCGCCAATGATCGGAACACGGATGCCTTGTTTGTCGAGTTGTTCGACGATGTGCGGAACGGCGGCCGCGGCTTCTTCATTGTTGACCGTTACTCGAACCATTTCCGAGCCGGCGCGGGCGAGTGCGGCGCATTGCTGAACGGTGGAAGACACGTCGGCTGTGTCGGTATTGGTCATGGATTGCACTACCACCGGTGCATCCGAGCCGACACGAACCCCGCCAACGACGGCAGTCAAAGTCTTTCTGCGCTCAAGGTTAGGCATGCAAAACACTATTTTAACTGAAAACAAGCTGTCGGGTCTCAGCGGTTTGACGGCGAGGTTACGAACTTTGTTATGTCCCATCGCCTGTGAGGGTCACAATCTGCGGACTGGTCTGGTCGTTATCGCCGAAGAGCAGCGCTCCAGCGCGCGTGCCAGAGGCTGTGGGAGTGAAGGTCACGTCGATCTGGCAGTTGGCCCCCGCTGGAAGTCCGGTTCCGCAGTTGTTGCTTTGGGTGAAGTCTCCCTGCGTGACAATGCTGACGACGTTCAGAAATACCGCACCGTAATTGGTCAATGTAACGGTCAGCGGGACGCTCGAACTCCCTTGCGGAACAGCGGAAAAGGCAAGGGCAGCAGGCGAGGGAACCGCTGCCTGGCCGCCACCAACCAGATGCACCATATGCGGGCTACCCACGTCGCTATCGTTGATCACAAGGTTGCCGTATTGATCTCCGGTTGTGGTTGGAGTGAAAGTTACCTTGAATGTACAGGAGGTTCCCGGCGCCACACTTCGATGGCAGTTGTTGCTCTGGGAAAATTCCCCGATCACTTGCACTTTCGCGATGGTGATCGGCGTCTTCCCTACATTGGTGTAGGTCAGATTCTTCACAATATGTGAATTCAGCGGGGCAATTCTGTAGAAGAATCCGGGATAGTGCACGGAAATCTTGGCGTTGCTGCCAATGCCGGTCAGACTGACCAATTGCGGGCTGCCAGAAGCGCTCTCACTGATGGTCAAGGTGCCAGTTCTAGCTCCGGTCTGGGTTGGCGTGAAGGTGATGTCGAGGATGCAGGTGGATCCGGGAGCCAGACCCTTCTTTGGGCATTGGGTCGTATAGGAGAAGTCCCCGGTGGTGGAGAACTTGCCGAGGTTCAACACACTGCTGCCCCAATTGGTGACCTTAACAGCGATACCGGGACTGGCAATGCCCACGGCCTGACTGCCGAAGTTTACCGACGACGTGGAGGTTACGGGGCAGCTGCGGGGGGTGAGAATGAGCGGCGGGTTCGGCGCCTGTGAGTAATCGAAACTGTCCTGCATGTCGTTGGCGTCGGCATCCCGCTGCGTCAGCGGGGCCAGGCCGAAGGTCTCTTCGGCAAACTTGAGAACCGATGAGAATTCATACTGGGTGTGCGAAATGTATCCCGGAATCGCATAGGGAGAAATGATCAGCATCGGAACCCGCGGCCCGAAACCGTAAACGTCTGCTTGCGGCACCGGAACGTGATCGTAAAAGCCGCCAAAATCATCCCAGGTCAAGAAAATGGCGGTCGAATTCCAATCCGGGCCTTCCATGATGGCGTTGATCTGGTTCACGGTCCAGTTTTCCCCGTAGCAGGAGCTGTTGGGCGGGTGCTCGCTGGCCGCACCCGTAACCAGCCAGCTCATTGCCGGCAGCAGCCCGTTGAGCGCATCGCTGGCGAATTGCGTATCCGGCACGACATTGCTGCTCCAAAGGCTGCTGTTGCGAATATGGTTGATGGCGTTGAAGGTGTTAAAGACGTAGCCTTGCTGGCCATATCTGGGCGCATAGTATTTCCATGGAATCGATGCGCTCTCCATGCTATCGGCGAGAGTGGGGAAGTCGAAGCAGGGAAACTCCCCCGTTACGTTGCCTGCTTCATCCATGACCTGCACGTAGGTGTCGTCCGGATCGTCGCAGCCCCAGCCATTGACCTGGGCGCCGGAAGTTCGGAAGGGAATGTTGATCACGCCATCGGACTGCGCTGCCACGGAGTATAGATGTTGCGGAAAACTGCCGGCATGCATGGAGGAGAATGTGTTATCGGAAAGGACAAAATTATAGGCGTAGGCGAAGTAGTTCGGAATGTCGGATTGCTGAAATTGCGAATAGGATAGAAATGCGCCGTTGATGTTGCCGCCGTCGATGATGTCGAACATGTCCATCTTGCCGCCGTCCATGGAAGTCAGGGCCTCCGGCCAGCCGTGGCCGGGATCGTTCGGCGTCAGATCGGGGAGATGACCTAGAGGAATCACCTGGCCGGTCGAGATGGTTCCGGTAGTTGCTCCGTTGGCTCCAGGAAAGGTTCCGAAATAGCTATCAAACGAGCGGTTTTCTTTGAAGATGAACACAATGTGCTGAATGGGAGAGCCACCGGAAAGGAACTTCACCGTGGGGTGCTGGGGAGGCTCATGCTGTCCGAAGAGAGGGCCAACCGTGCTGGCCACGATTACTAGCAGACCCCAGATTCGCGGTCCCCATTTGCAGCAAGTTGCCCGCGACATTAGATCCTCCCAGACGTGGGATATCTTGCATTCTGCTTGCAGAATCGGCGCGGGTTGCCCCACGTGCCACGAAGTCTAGCCTAAGTTCAAAGCGGCTGAAAGGAGCCTTTCGGCTTCACCAGTACCTTGGCTGAGACCACGCGAGCGGGCGGTTGAGCACAATGCGCACCACGATTGGCGGCGCGTCTGGTGTCGTGATTCGCCAGATTGATCGGCCCGGGAAAGTTTAATTCAGGGTAGTCTTTCTGCCAGACCAGGCAGCGTTTTCACCAGATCGTTGTAAATCACCATCACCGCGAACAGTACGAGAAAGACGAAAGCAGCCTGATAGACCCGTTCTTTGATCCGCAGGCTAACGTCGCGGCGCATGAGGCCTTCAATGACAAGAAAGAGAATCACTCCCCCATCCAGGATGGGAATCGGCAGCAGGTTGAAAATCCCGAGGTTCAGGCTGATTCCGGCGGTGAGCGCCATGAGCGGCGTCCAACCTTTTTGCTCGGCGGCGTAGCCGGCTTCCTGCGCGATGCCGATGGGGCCAGAAACCATGCGCGGCGAAACCTTGCCCTGAACCAGTTTCTTGGCAAGTTCGAGAAGAAGCAGGGAGTACTTGCGGTTCTCTTCGAGAGACAGTTTGAGCGCCTGGGCAAAAGGCAGCTTCGTGACCGTGGTCTCTTCCTGGTTTACGAAGCCCAGGCGATAGCGTTGCTCCTTTGGGTCTTCCGTATTGGAAAGCACCGGCTGCAGGTGAAAGGTCAGGGTCTCTCCACTGCGCAGAACGGTGAGATCGACGGGCTTCGACTTAGTATCCTGCAGGCGTTCGATCATAGCGTCGATGGAACCAAGAGGCTTGCCATCCATGGCGATCACGCGGTCGCCTTCCTGCAAGCCGGCCTTGATCGCGGGCATGTCGTCGTCCAGATGGCCAATGATGACCGGCTCCTGAGGATACCAGCCCGCCGAACCTATTTCTGAAGAAGTAACGGCTTTGGGCACGATGGTTCGATCGAACGTATGGTCGCCGCGCTGAATAGTGATCGCCAAGGGCTGGTTGGGGCTGATCAAAACCCGCGGCTGTACCTGCTCCCAGGTTGGATTCACAATACCGTCGATCTTTGCGATTCGGTCGCCGGGTTGCAGGCCCGCCTGGGCCGCCGGCGAGCCGGGCTTGACGTAGTCAATCACCGCTGGCTTATCCATGAAGACCGGGTATTCGTAATGCACCATATAGACGGTGGTGAGCAGAAAAATGGCCAGCAGAATGTTCATGGTAGGCCCGGCGGCTGCGATCAGAAAGCGGTGCCAGCGCGGGTGCGAGAGAAACTCGGCTGGATCGCCGGTGCGCTCATCCATCGGATTCTCGCCGCTCATCTTGACGTAGCCGCCCAGGGGGATGGCGCTGATGCGGTAATCGGTGTCGCCTTTCCGGAATCCCAGCAGGCGCTTGCCGAAGCCGATGGAAAAAACCTCCACCCGCACACCCAACCACTTGGCTACGGCATAATGGCCAAATTCGTGGATGAGGACCATGAACCCCAAAACCACAACCACAGCGACGAGCGAAGTGAGAAAGTCAGACATAAATCGGGTTCGGTGTTCTCCAGCCTGTTAGATTCGGATTTCCAGATGCAGGATATTGATTCCAGATTTTGTTAGACGATCTATTTTAGACAAAAGACGTAGCTTGTGTTGGCGCCGCCTTGCTCCTCAATTCCGAGACTCGCTGCTTCGCATATCGGCGGGCTGCCGCATCCGCTTCAAGCACCTGCGATATGGATTCCGGCTTCCTGGAATCCGTTGCTGATAGAGTTTCTTCGATGACCTGGGGAATGTCATCGAAGCGAACGCCGCCCTCAAGAAACGCTGCCACGGCGACCTCATCAGCCGCATTCAGGGCTACCGACTTGGCGCCGCCCGCCTCGGCCGCTTCGTAAGCCAGGCGCAAACAAGGAAATTTGAGCATGTCAGGCGGGCAGAAGTCGAGGTGCCGCAGGTCCATGACCGGGAAGCGCATATCCGACTGAATCCGCTCGGGATAGGTGAGGGCGTACAAAATCGGCAGTCGCATGTCGGTCACCGAGAACTGAGCAAGTATGCTGCCATCCACAAACTCCACCATGGAGTGAATTGTGGATTGGGGATGGACAATCACTTCCACTTTTTGCGCCGGCATGTGAAACAGTCTGCACGCCTCGATGACCTCAAAACCCTTGTTCATTAACGTTGCGGAATCGATGGTAATCCGCTTCCCCATGCGCCAGGTGGGATGATTGAGCGCCTGCTCAACCGTAATGGAGGCGAACTCCGAGCGCGGCGTGTTCAAAAAAGGGCCACCGGACGCGGTAAGCCAGATGCGCTGGACTTCATCCATCCTGCCGCCCCGCAGGCATTGGTGTATTGCATTGTGCTCGCTGTCGATGGGCAGGAGCGGGTTGCCTTGTTTGCGCGCCTCAGCCGTGATCAACTCGCCAGCCGCGACCAGACACTCTTTGTTGGCCAGGCCAACCGCCTTGCCCGCCCTTACCGCTTCGTAGGTCGCTTCCAGCCCGGCGACGCCCACAATCGCGCTAACTACAAAGTCGACTTCAGCGTGAGTGGACACGCGCACCGTGCCCTTGGACCCATGAATAATTTCGATTTCCGGCAGTCCTTCTTTCTTGAGCCGGGCACGGAGGGTGTCCGCATCTTTTTCGACCGCGACGGAAACAACTCGCGGACGCCAGCGGCAGGCCTGTTCAAAAGCGGCGTCGACATTTTGGCCCGCGGCGAGGGAGGTGATCTGAAAGCGGTCCGGATACGTCTCGGCGACGCTAAGCGTACTGCGGCCGATGGAGCCGGTCGAGCCCAGGATGGCGATGCGTTTCATGCGCGGCAGAACTTTTATTTTACGCGTCTTTTTAGGTGTTCGCCCGGAAGGGCAGGAGGGTTACTGCAGTACGCGCCAGGCGGCATAGTACCAGAGCATTGGCGCGGCGAAGAGCAGTGCGTCGATGCGGTCGAGCATGCCGCCGTGGCCAGGAAGAAGCGCGCCGGAATCCTTTACTCCGGCGCCGCGCTTGATCAACGACTCGACCAGATCGCCGAGTTGCGCCGCAACATTCACTGCGATCGTCAGAAAAATCACCGGCCAAATCGCGGGGACCTCCAGCCCGTACATTCCATCCGGGCGGCTGATGATGCCCCAGTTCAGCAGCCGCGTACTGAGATCCGATGCGTGATTGAACAGGAGAATCCCTACAGCCAGACTTGCCGCCAGGGATGCTGCGGCGCCCTCCCAGGTTTTTTTCGGGCTGATACGCGGCGCCATCAGATGACGTCCCGCAGCGCGGCCGACGAAGTAGGCGAAGATATCTCCCGCCCAGACGACCAGCAAAAGATAGAGAAGAAAAATCGCGCCTGCGGCCTGCTGGCGAAGTTGCACCATCATCCCAAGAGGCAAGGCGATGTAGACAAATGCGAATGCCGATGCCGCTGCCGCGGGATAGGCGCCGCTTAGCTGGCCGCGAGGCATGGCGACAGTCAGAAACACAAAGGGAGCGATCACCGCCGCAAAGCCCAGGGTGAGAACGAACTTGATGGTCCAAAGCTGCGGCGTGTCGGCGCCCGCGCTGACCGCCAGCAGAATGAAGAACAACACAACAAAAATATAAGTAGGCAGGCGCAGCGGGTGAACGCCGTAGGCTTCGCTCAGCTTTAGAAATTCCTGTATCGTGAGCAGGGCCACGCCCGCGGCGACGACCGCCAGCGCCGGCACCGGTGCGCGCAGAACAAGCGCAAGCACAATGGGAATGAGGACGACCGCGGTCGCGATGCGTTTTAGCAAGGGAGACGGATTTCAGCGAAAGGACATTTAACCACACAGGGCACGGAGAGACACAAGGTAAACCTCAACGATCCCCTGTGTCCCCTATGGTTAAAGTGGCTGAGCGTGAGTGTCGCCGTGGTTGAGGCCGCCGTAGCGGCGTTCCCGCTTCTGGTATTCGGCGATGCCTTCGAGCAGGTGGACGCCGCGAAAGTCCGGCCAAAGGGTTGAGGTCACATAAATCTCGGCATAGGCCAGCTGCCACAAAAGAAAGTTGCTGAGCCGCATCTCGCCGCTGGTGCGAACCACCAAATCGGGATCGGGCAGGTGCCTCGTATAGAGATGGCGGCTGACGGCATCTTCATCGACGCGCAGGTGCTCGACCCCGCCATTCTGCTCCGCCGCTGTCAGCATGGCACGAAATGCGTCGACGATTTCGCTGCGCGCGCTGTAATTGAGGGCGAGGGTGAGCACCATGCCCGCATTGGCCGCGGTGCTTTCGCGGGCCCAGGCCATACGCTCCTGCACGTCGGGGGGGAGTTCGTGCTGCCGGCCGATGTATTGGAGGCGGATGCTGTTCTGGTTCAGCGTGGGCACTTCCGCCTTCAGGTAGCGGCTCAGCAGTCGCATGAGAAAGTCGACTTCGCTCTTGGGGCGCTTTTTCCAGTTTTCTTCAGAGAATGCGTAGAGCGTAAGCGCCGGAATGTGAATGCGCGCCGCAGTCTCCACCGTGGAGCGCACCGCCGCAACCCCCGCCCGATGCCCGGCCACGCGCGGCATGTGGCGGCGCTTGGCCCAGCGGCCGTTGCCGTCCATGATGATGGCGATGTGTTTGGGGAGCTTTTGCGGATCCAGATGCCGGTAGACTTCTGCTTCCTTGTGGTCAAGCCCCGCGGGAACTTTGTGTTGCAAAGAGAAACGCCTCG
>DATKPV010000019.1:0-2889 GCA_035523915.1 Candidatus Aquilonibacter sp.
TCCGTTCCTCATTCCGGGTCGGAAAACCAGACAACGGGGCCAGACAATCTCGGTCTCGCGCCCGGCTACCACAATGGACAGGTCACGGGAAGGCAGAGGGGCAAAAGCATGCCCGTCAGGTCGCTTCCGGAATCGGCGAGACAGCAGCGATGAAGGTCGGGGCGCCGAACGCCAACAGCGCCTTTAGCGAAAACGATCTGCTGAGAATGCAGGTCGCGAACAACATCGGAAACGCCGCGACGAACAGATCATGCAGATGCTGACCATGGAGCATATCGTCGTCAGCGTTCCTGCCGGAACGGAAGTCTACGTCGTGTTTGAGAAGTCTGCGGCAGCGAGCTCCCAGGGCGCGGACCAAACGATTCATATTCCACACGCTGGTATTGGTCTCAGCCAACCTGCGAATGCAGAGCAACCATGACGATGTGATGAAGGCAACCACGCCGAAGACGACGTCTTTCAAGAGAAGAAAAGCTGCATACCTGGCTTTTGTTGAAAAACTGGGGCCGGCTGGGCCTCAGTTGATGCCCATATCCCCGGATACCGGAACCGTGTTTAGGTAGGTGGGAAGTACCAGCTAAGGTGCAAACTCACGTAGGGTAACGACAGCCAGTCAACTATCCAAAACTTGATCTCTCGCCCTGTGAGTGAGTTGGCTATTTGCTATTCCTTGAAACTCGCGGATAAGGACGGGCGGACTATGCCAAACTCATCCAAACGTTCTGAATTGCTTCCAGAACTCCAGCCAACCCAGCCTCGGCGGCCCGCAGACAAAGATGTCCGGGCCCCACTCCATCTCATCGGTTTTTATGCCGTAGCGGTCCCACAGGTGTCCCGCCAGGCGGCATGACTGAAAGTTCCGGTCGGCGGCTTCCCGCGTCTCCAGGACCACGATCAGCGTTTGCGCTGGCGGATTGCCATAGCCCCGCTCCCAGTTGGAATTGATCCCGCTGATCGCATGCGGCAGTCCATACTGCGGGCCATACAGATTGACGGCCCCTACGACTCCCGTGTCACCGGTAAGGATTCCCAAATGCTCCCGCTCTTCGGCAGGAAGCGAATCGCGAATTCTCGCCACCTCCTCCACCATTTCCTGCCACCCGAATTCGGCGCGGAATTCCGACTGCCCGATGGCGAGAGATGTCTGGAACCAGCGCGAGTTCACCGGCGCGATGGGGAGGAAGAACGCGATCGTAAACATCGTGGCGCAGGCAACCCACGGCCGGATGATGGAAACTAACCTCGCCGCGGTCTTAGGCCGCACGGTTCCCAGTTCCTCAAGCCACACCGCGCCGCCGGCATAAATCATCGGGTAAGCCGGAAACAGGTAATACCCCTTGGCCTGCGCAATCGCAAATATCGCCAGCGTGGTCGCGTACATCCATCCGATCATGCGGAAGCGCGAAGCCTGGCGGGAAAAGAAATAGAAATAGAGTCCAGCCAGGTCGAGAGGAAGAAGCGTCATCCACAACTGATTCAGCAGAAAGCTGCGCGTGACGCCGTTGCGCACGTCGCGCGCATGAATGAACCGAAGCATGTCCAGCGACACGAACTGGCGTTGCGCCTCCCACAGCAGATTGGGCAGGAAGATGAGAAATGCAACCGCCATCCCGATCCACAGCCATTTGCTCTTGAGATGCCGGCGGGCGCCGGTCAGAAGCACACCCGCTACGATGCCGGCGGCGAAGAAGCACATGGCATATTTCGAAAGCATGCCGAAGCCGATGCCGGCGCCAGTCGCAACCCACCAGCGCGGATCCCCTGTCTTGAGCAGCCGCACGATGAAGTAGGCCGTGAGCACCCAGGCAAGGAAATCGAATGCCACGTACTGCATGAGCGCGCCGGCGCCGATGGCGTTGGGCAGGCAGGCGGCTCCAGCCAGTATCTGCGCGCCGCGTTTCCCGCCCAGTTCGCGCGCCATCAGCCCGGCCAGCACCACCGTCGCACCCATGGCCACCGCGGCGAAGAAGCGGAATCCGGCGAGGGATGTGCCAAACAGGATCAGCGAGATTCGCCCAAAGAACGGGGTCACAGGAGGATACGCCGGATAGCCCCACGCCGGGTGCCGCGCGTCGTCCAGCGTCGTCAGCTCATCGCGATGAAAACCGTAACGGTTGCCGACGATCGCCTGAAGGATCACCACCCCCAGCGCCATGTAGATCAGCACCGCCGTGTCGCTAGTCCAAATCGACGATCTCGAATCCATGCCGGATTTGGCGGTCCGGTCGCTTACGGGAGCTTGCACTTGCTCAATTCCCATAATCTACGCGGCCGAGCAAAACAGACCGCATCTCAATTCTAGTCGACTGCTTATGGGCTGGACTTGAAACGCCCCCGAAATCCGAGGAAGTTAGCCTTTTCCTTAAGCGTTCCACTCGCCGGTCATTTACGACTCGCTATGCCAACTGCTGCGTACAGGCCGAGTCACTCGTTGAGAGGGTTCTGGTTTGTAGGCATTCTTACTCAACGTGAGCTGACTCACTTCACCCAACGCTATATCCGAACAGTCGAGCGTCTGCACAAGAAGTCGGCTTGAAGCTGTATCAATCGAGCAAACCCCTGCTGGCCGAGAAGACTGCCAAGCCGATGAACGAAGTCTTTCGAAAGAAGAAAAGCTGCATACCAGGCTTTTGTTGAAGAATAGGCGGGGCGGCCCAGCCGGCCGCACCTCGGAGAGCCGAAGACTCTTCAAGGGTCGGCATCGCCCGTGATTTGGCCGGAACCCAGGCTTCAGTGGACGAGTGACTCGGCGATAACGCTCTCATTGAGAGCGAACATCGAAGTAGCCGCGCTTCAGGGCGATCATAACGGCGTGAGTCCGATCATTGGCATTTAGCTTCATCAAGATGTTTTTCATATGGCCCTTCACGGTTTCTTCGGAAATATTCA
>DATKPV010000020.1:0-53832 GCA_035523915.1 Candidatus Aquilonibacter sp.
GGCGCTCGAAAAGTTGAAGTCGGAAGGCGATGAGCAGATCGGCATCAACATCGTGAAGCGCGCCATCACCGAACCCCTGCGCATGATCGCCGAAAACGCCGGCGAAGAAGGCGCTGTGGTGCTCGGCAAAGTGCTCGACGCCAAGGAGGCCAACTACGGCTACAACGCCTTCGCCAACGAGTATGAAGACCTGGTCAAGGCCGGCGTGCTCGATCCGACGAAGGTCGTGCGGACCGCGCTGCAGAACGCAGGCTCCATCGCCTCGTTGATGCTCACCACCGAAGCGCTCGTGGCGGAGATTCCGGAAAAGAAGGAAGCTCCGATGCCCGGCGGCCACGGCGGCGGGATGGGCGACATGTACTAAAGGCGACGTGTACTGAAGAACATGTGGGGACGGGCGAGTCGCCCGTCCCCTTTTTGTTGTCATCCTGAGGAGGGCGCTCTTTGTCGCGACGAAGGATCTGGGCGGTCCGATTGGCGCGCTCGCGCATGCGAGCAATAAAGCTCCAAAGGGCCGCTTCCTTATTGCGTCTTGAAAGGGCGCGGCTTTCAGCCGCGTCACAAACGCCCAGATCAGCAGAACCGAAGCCCCGCCCCAAGGCGGGGCTTTTTATTGATGCGTCCGCCCGATTTGGGAAGGTTGTTAACCATCTTCTCATCGGCCGGGATGGAGTACAGCAGTACTGACATAGAATCCACGTGAGCGGACGACGTTTTAGCCAGTGGGTACTGGACACCGTTCGCCAAACGGTCGAGTGGCTTTTCAGCCACTAGGGTTCGACTCCCTTGCCCTCCTCGGGTCACTCGACAAATGCCAGATGCCCTTGACAAGTCCAACTGCCCAATTATCATTGTAAGTGTTTGGCGAACGGTGTCAGTAATCACAGAGCCCCGAGCGAGTGCTCGGGGCTTGGCATTTTGGTCATCAAGCCCACACGGCTAAAGCCCTGTTTATATTGCTTGGCGCCTGACGTGGCGCTATAGCGCCACTCTTCCACGTGCACTCTTCCACGTTTGGGAGGGTTTATCGGCACGAGTAACTCGCGCCCTTCCCGATCCGGTTTATTCGGCTTTCGTTTCTTCTTCCCGCCGCTTGCGCGCCCCCTGGCTGAAATCCACCAGCATCTGCTCGAAATCAGCCGCCCGCCAAAACGGAACTGTCAGCTCTCCCAAGTGTTTACACCAATGACGGCATTGTGGGAGGGTGACATGAAAAGGAAAATCTTTAGAACGCTTTTTACCGCAGTGGTAGCAGGCGCATTCACGCTGGGCGCGAGCACGGTGGTGTACGCCGCTCCGTTGCAGGATCAGGGAATGCAGCAGGCGCCCGATCAAGCCGCGCCGCCGGAACAGGCTCCGCCCGCCGATCAGGCTGCACCGCAGCAGTATCCCGAGCAGGCGCCTCCGCCCGAACAAGCACCGGCGCCGCAGAATCCGAACCAGCAGCAGTATGCGCAGCTCTCGGCAGACCAACTGCAGCAACTGGTAGCGCCGATTGCGCTGTATCCCGACGCTCTGGTGGCGCAGATCCTCTCGGCTTCCGCGTATCCCACGCAGATCGTCGAAGCCGATCGTTTCGTGAAAGAGAATCCTGACCTGAAAGGGCAGGCTCTGGGCAACGCGATTGATCAGCAGGATTGGGATCCGAGCGTGAAAGCTCTCTGCCAGTTCCCTTCGGTGTTAGCCGACATGGATCAGGATTTGTCCTGGACCTCCGAACTGGGTGAGGCCAATTACAACCAGCAGTCCGACGTGATGGCGGCCATTCAGTTCATGCGCCACAAGGCCTATGACGCGGGCAATCTGCGCACTACGCCGCAGCAGCGCGTGTATGAACAGGGAGACGACGTAGATATTCAGCCGGCCGATCCTGAGGTGGTATACGTGCCGCAATACAACCCCTACTATGTATATGGATATCCAGTGGCGTTTTGGCCGGGATTCCAACCCTGGTGGGGCTTTGGCGGTCCGTTCATTTCCTTCGGCTTCGGATTCCCCATCGGACCGTTCTTCGGATTCGGCTGGGGATGGCATGCCTGGGGTCTGGGCTGGGGCTTTCACGGCGGCGTGTTCTTCGGCGGACATCCTTATGCCTGGCGCGCCCACGGATTCTATAGCCACGCTGCGTTCGTTCACGGAAACTTCCGCGGCTACAGCCGAGGCGGTTTCGCAGGACACGGTTTCGCAGAACATGGGTTTGCCGGCAACCGAGCTTTTGCCAACCGAGGTTTTGCCGGGAACAGCAGCCACTCGTTCGCGGCCAATCGCGGCGCGGTAGGCGGCAACCGGAGCTACGCCGGCAACCGCGGCTACGGAGCTTCCAGCCACGCCTTTGCGAGCAGCGGCAATCGCAGCGATGCAGGCCGCGGATCTTACAACCGCAGCGCGATGCGAGCGCCCTCTCGCGGAGGTTCTGCATTTCGCGGTGAATCCCATGGCGCCGGACACACCACCCGCAGCGCCGGCCACAGTTCAGGCGGACATTCAGGCGGTGGACACAGCGGTGGTCACTCTGGAGGCGGACACTCAGGAGGTGGACACAGTGGTGGCGGACACGGCCACGGACGTTAATCCCGTCATCCTTTGATCGCCGATAAGCCATAAGGCTCAGCTCTCGCGAGCTGAGCCTTTTTCTTTTTTCTTTGTAGGAAACCTCCTCGACCTATGCGAAGCATCCGCCTCGAACCAAACAGAAAGCCCCGGTCGTCAGCCGGGGCTAGTCAAAA
The DNA here is from genome assembly GCA_035523915.1 of Candidatus Aquilonibacter sp. GTDB lineage: Bacteria > Acidobacteriota > Terriglobia > Terriglobales > Acidobacteriaceae > Sulfotelmatobacter. The sequence goes on from DATKPV010000020.1 coordinate 2,727, forward strand.
GCCAGTTGGCACGCCGTTTGCGTAGCGTCTGAGCCACGCGTTTTCAAGTGTGTTCCAGGTACCCAGGCAACCCTAAACATCAGAAAATAAATCTAAGCATTCCAACCGCTTCGCAAACTCACCTCGGCCGATTCAGGATGCAAATAAGGAGCACTGGTATGAGTCCCCGTCGGCCACTATGCGGCCACCTTGGCCGGTTGAAACCAGCCTTGTGGATCTCGATTTTATCTGCCATCGCCCTGTTCCCAGCGCCGCCCGCCTTCGCCGCGCTGGGCCAAAGCGTCAGTTCGGTACAGGCCGACCAGCTACACATGCATGCGACTCTGCGCACAACCAAGGCGGAAGCCTACGAGGTCCAGGAAATCGACGCGCCCACCGGCACCATTGTGCGAGAGTACGTTTCGTCGGGCAAAGTGTTCGCTATAGCTTGGCATGGCCCCTGGCCCCCGGACATGCGGCAGATTCTCGGCAGTTACTTCGACGCGTACGTGACGGCCACGCAGGCACAGGCCAGTTCCCACGCCGGGCGAAAGCCGTTGCGGATCGAACAACCCGGTCTGGTGGTGGAAGCAGGCGGACACATGCGCTGGTTTGTGGGCAAAGCCTACATTCCAGACATGCTGCCGCAGGGAGTCAGCGCGGAGGAAATCCGATGACGCGCCGCAATGGAGTTGCTCTAATCGCCGTCTGTGCAGGGACCCTGTTCGTGGCTGCCTGCGGAGGTGGAAGCAGTTCGCACCAGAATACGATCGCCACTAGCGCGCCCAATGTGCAAGCCCTCTCAGTGAATCCCGGCCCAGCGGGAGATTATGCCAACGGCGTGTTCACCAGCGTGACCGTCTGCGCACCGGGAACCTCCACTTGCCAAACCATCGGTGGCATCCTGGTGGATACTGGATCTTCAGGTCTGCGAATACTTTCATCCGCCCTGACGGTTTCACTTCCCCAACAAAACGCCGGCGACGGAAACCCGGTGGCCGAGTGTCTTCCCTTTGTCAGCGGCTATGCCTGGGGGCCCGTGCAAAGCGCCGACATTCAGATATCCGGCGAGAAGGGCAGTTCTGTTCCCGTGCAGGTAATAAGCAATTCCACGTTTGCCGTACCCAGCGCCTGCTCCAGCCGGGGAACGCCGCTGGAAACACTTTCGGCCCTTGGCGCAAATGGATTGCTGGGCGTGGGCACGTTTGCCCAGGACTGTGGGGATGCATGTGTATCGACTGGCCCCGGTAACCCCGAACTGTATTATGAGTGTCCCGCCTCGGGCTGCGTGTTGACCGGGGAACCGTTGTCGCAGCAGGTGCCGAATCCGGTAACTTTTTTTGCTACCGACAACAATGGAGTCATCATTGAACTGCCCGGCGTCACCACTCCACAGCCGAGCCTCAGCGGGTCGCTGGTGTTTGGCATCGGAACGCAGTCGAACAACGGCCTGGATGGGGCGACGATTTATGAGGTTGACGCGGATGGAAACTTCATCACCAGTTACAACAACCAGTCCTACAACGAGAGCTTTCTCGATAGCGGCTCGAACGGCATTTATTTCCTGACCTCCGGCGCGACCGGAATACCGGTGTGTCCTGACGCAAATTTCTTTTATTGTCCCTCGAGTCCGCAAAATCTATCAGCCACGACTGAGGGAGCGAATGGAACGGGCAGCTCTATGATCAACTTCAGCGTGGGCAATGCTGACAACCTGTTCAACGACAACCCAACCGCCTTTGTGTTTGGAGATCTGGCGGGGCCAAACTCTCTCAACGGTTTCGACTGGGGCCTACCGTTTTTCTTTGGCCGCAACGTATTTACCGCGATCGACGGGGCCAGCACCCCGAGCGGAACTGGACCTTACTGGGCATATTGACTCCGGCGGAAGCGCGTTGGCGTTGAAGGAAAGTTGCAAGGCTCGTGTTCCCGAGGCGCCAGGCTACAAAGAAATCTTCTTCGCCGCTTCCGCAAGGGCAGCGTCCAGTTCTTCGGACCTCGGCAGGCCGCCCTGCGCCATATCCTTGCTGCCCCCTCCGCGACCGCCGAGCTTGGCCATCATTTCCTTCATGAGGGCGCCCATGTCGTGAGGTTGGCCTGCGGATTGAGCGAACACCAGCGACGGTTGCGGCGTAGTCGTCGCCAGCAGTGCGATCGCCGAAGGGGATTGTCGTGTGAGCTTCTGCGCCAGGAGTTTGAGGAAGCTGAGATCGCGGTCCGTGAATGCGCGCACGATCAGCTTGTAACCGCCAATTTCGGTGGCTTCTGCAAACAGCGCAGCTGCTTGCGCAGAAGCCAGTTCCTCTTGCGTCTGCTCCAGTTGCTTGCGCAGGGCGCGAATCTCGTCGAGCAATTTGCCGGCCTGTTGTGGCACATCGTAGATGTGCGCGGAGAACAGCGCGGCTGTCTCGGTGAGTGTCGTGAAATCCCGCCGCGCGGTGGCGACCGCTCGCTGACCGGCTACAAACTCCACGCGGTATCCCGGACGAACCCTTTCGCTCTTGCGCAGCAGAATGCAGCCGATCTGCCCGGTTTGGTTGACGTGCGTGCCGCCGCAGGCGGTGAGATCGAAGTCGCGGATATCGATGAGGCGCAACTCGTCGCGTTCGGCGGGCGGAAGCTTGCGCAGACCGAGATTCGCCGCCTCGTCGCGAGTGACGAAGCGAATGTCGACGGGATGATTCTCCAGAATAATTTCGTTTGCCAGGCGTTCGGCGGCCTCGATGTTTTCTTTCGTAAGCGTGGGAGTATCCAAATCAATGGAGCAGTAGTCGTCGCCCATGTGGAAGGAAACCGTCGGCATCTCGAAGACACGCATGAAAGCCGCTGAGAGAACGTGCTGGCCGGAATGCTGCTGCATGTGATCGCGGCGGCGTGTAGGGTCGATAAAGCCACGGATGCGGCTTCCGGGTTTGAGATCTTTGATCGGAGCTTCGAGGTAGTGAATGACCTTGCCATCTTCGGTGTCGGCGACCTCGGTGACGCGAAGTTTGTCGGAGCCGTTATCGGAAGCCATCCAGCCGGTGTCGAAGACTTGTCCACCGCTGGTGGGATAAAAGGCGGTGCGGTCGAGAATCACTGCCGGGCGCGGAGTTTCAAGGACCTGTTTGACTTCGGCATCGAAGTCGTAGAGGAAAGAGTCGTGGTAGTAGAGGCGGTCGGTCATTGAGGTTTCATTTTAACCACGGTGGGCACTCAGGAACACGGGGATCAAACCTCGTATGGCTGTTGTCATTCCGAGCGCAGCGAGGAATCTGGGGTTGGGGGAGCAAACCGAGATCCCTCGCTTTGTTCGGGATGACAAAGGACCAACCCGACTTGGCTGGATCGTCAATACGGCCCGATAATTCCGCCGATCCGGCGAGCCGCGGGCGGCTTTGCCGATCCAGGCTCGGACGTCGCGGGCGAGAGCGCCCGCTCCCCGGGGGTATCGAGCACATCCAGATATTTCAGCCCACTGCCCGTGTTGAATAGAACCACGGTATCTTCCGGCTTGAAGAATCCGCTGGCGAGAAGTTTGCGATACGCAACCAGCGAGGCTGCGCCTTCCGGCGCGGCGAAGATGCCTTCGGTTTTCGCCCAGTGGCGCGTGCCGTCGACAATTTCTTCGTCGGTGGCCGCAACGGCGGTGCCGTGGGATTTCTTGAGAATGTCGAGAATCAAGTAGTCGCCATAGGCTTTCGGCACACGCAGCCCGGCGGCGAGTGTGGACGCATTCGCCCACATTTCGGAGGCGGACTTCCCTTCTTCCCACGCTTTGACGATGGGGGCGCATCCGGCGGCCTGCACCGTGACCATCTTCGGGCGCTCGGCTCCGATCCAGCCCAACTCTTGCATTTCGTCGAACGCCTTCCACATGCCGAGCAGGCCCACGCCGCCACCGGTCGGATAGATGATGCCCTGCGGCATTTTCCAGCCGAGCTGTTCGGCAACTTCGTATCCCATGGTCTTCTTGCCTTCGACCCGGTAGGGCTCTTTGGTGGTGCTGACGTCGAACCATCCGTCGTTTTTCCAGGAATCGGAATCCTTGAGCTCAGCAACTTTGCGGGCGCAATCGGAGATGAGGCCATCGACCAGCGTGACGCGCGCGCCGTAGTAGTCGCACTCGACGCGGTTGGCGAGTGGAACATCGCGCGGCATGAAGATGTGAGCTTCGAGGCCGGCGGCGGCGGCGTAGGCAGCGAGGGCGCTGGCTGCGTTGCCAGCGGAAGGAATCGCGAGCTTCTGCAGGCCAAAATGGCGCGCCATCGTCACCGCGGCCGAGAGTCCGCGAGCCTTAAAGGAACCGGTTGGATTCAGGCCTTCGTCCTTGATGAAGACATTGGGGTATTGGCGACTCGGCAGCATGGGCGTGAAACCTTCGCCAAGCGTGACCGGATCGGCCTCGGGAAGGACAGCGTCGTAGCGCCACATGGTAGCCGCGCGTCCGGCGATGCGCGCGGGCGTCAACGTATTCTTGACGGCGGCAAGATCGTAACGGGCATACAAAACGCCGCCATCTCGCGGACAGACGGTTTGTGGGCGATCCGCGGGATAGTGCTCGCCGCAGCGGGTGCACTCGAGATGCCTGAGGCGCGACACGCAGACAGATTAACACCGCCGCCCGGCCATCACGCCTACCGACTCCCGCCTGCCCTTAGGCGCTTGTAGATTTGTTCTCCTGCGACTTGTCATCTTCTTTCGCCGCCATCGCCGATTTGAAACCCCGTATACTCTCGCCCAGTCCCTTGCCCAGCTCGGGAAGTTTCTTGGGCCCGAACACCAACAGAGCGATACCAAACAGAACCAGCATATGCATGGGTTGAAACAATCCTTCAAACATGAATCCTCCTATGTTGAACTGCCAGGCCGTAACTGCAAGGCGACTGATTGTCAGACTGCGGGCGCCGCAACGCTGGTTGACGCTGCCGCGCCCGCACTGGTCAGCCGCATGAAAACGCCCTCCTCCGAGGTGGTTTCGTCACCCGGCTGCAACTTCCTTACGAACTGCGCTGGGCGGCGTCGGCCGCGGCTGCCAGCGTACTCAAGGTTGCAAAGAACTCCGGCGATTGGCCGATGAACAGCCCGTCGTCGGTTAACGCGCGCACTGCTCCCGCAGCCGCTCCGGCCGGCGTCGTCGGCCGGATGACCGCGCAGCGCGGCAGCGACGAACTGATAAATTCACACGGAACCGGGAAAATCAGGTTCGTCTGCAGCAGCGGATTGCCCGTGGCGTTGAAATCGGGAAACGTCAGGCCGTTGGTCGGATCGGTAAAAGGAGCGACCGGCCCCTGCACGCCGTTGCCCGCGAAGTCCACCCACTCGAGGAAGTGGGCCACTTCGTCGCCGCCGATGCTGAGCACGATGCGCAGGACTTCAGGATCGCTGACTTTTTGCGCCATCGCGGAATAGAGGCTGCTACCGCCCTGTTCGATAAAACCGAAGTGAAAAGCGGCTGTGTTAGCGATGGCCTGAATGTGATCAGGCGGGCCGAAGTCTGAGTCCGTGCTGGGAATCGCGGCCTTGCCTACCAGCTTGATCGCCTGCGGAAAGCTGGCTCCGAAATCGGGATTGTTCTTGCTGCGATAGCGGGTATACCAGCTGGTGTCGATCGTCAATTGCGTCAGGTTGGTGAGCCGGCCGATCTGACGGGCTCCGCTGGCCTGGCTGCTGGGCAAAGTGCGGAATTTGTCGAGGTTGACCGGATTGGCGCCCTTAGACTGCAAGTACGCATCGAGGAAACGGGCGTGGCTGTGTTCGTCGAGCGTGTTGCTGGAGATGTACTGGGAACCATCTCCATCGAGCTGCTGTAACGCCAGTTGATAGTTGTTTTGCGCGCCGTCAGTCACTCCGCCGAGTTCTGCGTATTGCTGCCACAGGTCGGTCTCGATAATTTCCGCGGCTGCCAGAAAGCGAAGGATGGCAATGTCGCCGGTGGAAAGCGGCTGGTTGCTTTTGCGTTGAGCCAACGCCGGAATCCTGCCGGCTAGCACTCCGGCTCCCGCAGTGGCGCCGGCGATCATGCCTTTTTTCAGAAACGAGCGGCGGTTAGAGGTTCGGGTAAGCGGGTTCTCTTCCTTCGAGCTTGATGCCTGAGGTTGTCCCGGGTCCAGAACCGAAGAGGAGATCTTTTCGCGACTCATAACTATGTGTGCTCCAGGTTTTCGTGGAATAACGTAGAAATCGAGGCAGGGATTCGAATCAACGTGCAGGCAGAATAGCGGGGCGTAGCTGGGCGCGTGTCATGATGGCGTCAGCGGCTTGTAAAAGATTCATCTCAGGACGCGCTTCGATGGGCGCGATCTCTCAACGTTCAAACCCGCAAGCGGAGCAACAGAGTTTGCGCTTTGCGAAACCACGGACGCTCACGGCGGCGCTGGTACGCCGGCATGGTGGGACGCTTTTCGAGAATCTTCTGCGCCCACTGCCGGGCCTCATCGTTCCGCCCCTGCGACTGCAGGAACTGCGCATAGTTGTAATAGGTTTCGGACATGGTGGAAATCTTGACCGCCTGCTGAAACATGGCGCTGGCTTTTTCGGTTTGTCCGGTCTCCGCGTAGGCGTGAGCGAGCAGGCCTTTGGCGCGATGGAAGTCGTAATCGGGATCGGCGGAGACGGCATGCTCGAGATCGGGAACAGCGGCGGCAAAGTCGCCCAAAGCGCTTTCGGCAACGCCGCGGCGGTAGAAAGCGTCGGGCGAATCCGTACGCGCGGAGATGGCTTTGTCGTAGCAGGCACGGGCACGCGCGAAGTCATGGTCGTCGAGATAGAGGAGCCCCAGTTCCTCGTAGTTGCCCGCCGAGGGATTGTCCAGAATTGCCCGCTCGAGTTCGCGGATGCGGCGGCGGCGAGGGAAGGCCTGAAGCGATGTGCTGAGCAGGCCGGCGTCGGGAATGACTTCCACCACGATGTAGACGAGCGCACCCAGCCATCCCAGGAAAATGATGATGAATAGCCAATAGGTATCGGGGCGGCGGCGAATGAAATGGATGACGGCCACAACCTGGAGGATGATCCCCCACCAGGAAGCGAAGAAAAAGAAGAGTGATCCCATCGTGTGGGGAATATAGCATGAGGCAGGCTTCGCCTTTAGGCTTCGGGCATTGGGCTTCGGCGCAGCCTATGTCACAATCAACAGGTGAAGAATTCTGATGCAGTCTTGTGGACGCCGGGAACCGGAAGCCTGAAGCCTGCTTCCATCCGGCTGCTGGCGACCGATATCGACGGCACGCTGCTCAACCCTCAATTTCAGATTTCCCAGGACGATCTGGAAGCGCTGCGCGTCGCCCATTCGGCGGGAATTGAGATCGTGCTCGTCACCGGCCGTCGCCACACCTTTGCCCTGCCAATTGCGCGGCAGCTCGGCTTCGACCTCTGGCTGATCAGTTCCAATGGGGCCGTGACCCGATCGCTGGCCGGCGAGACCTTTCACCGCGATTTGATGCCGCGGGAAACCTGCCGAAAACTTTGCGACACGATGCAAGAGTTTCGCGGCAACACCGTTCTTACTTTTGATATCGAAACCAAGGGAGCGATCGTGCTGGAGCATCTGGACGATCTAAATGCGAGCATCCGGCGCTGGCTGGAAAAAAACATGGAGTACATCGAGTTTGTGGTGCCCATCGAGCGAGCGCTGACCTCCGACCCGGTGCAGGCCATGTTCTGCGGGTCGATGGAGCGCATGAAGAAAGCTCTGGATGCCATTGAGGATTCCGGCATGGGGCGGGAAATCACTGTGTTGCGCACGGAATATCCGGCCCGCGATTTGTCCATGATCGACGTGCTGAATGCAGGATGTTCCAAGGGCCGCGCGCTGGAGCGATGGGCCGCCCATCGCGGCTTCCGGCGCGAACAGGTCATGGCCATCGGTGATAATCACAACGATGTAGAAATGCTTGAGTTCGCCGGACATCCGGTTATCATGGGGAATGCCTGCCCGGAACTCCGCGAGCGGGGATGGACCATAACCCTGGGCAATGACGCTTGCGGTGTGGCAGCGGTGGTGGAGCGCGTGGCCAAAGGTCAGTGGCCGGCGCTCGGCAAACCCGAGGCGGCCGTCGGAAGTTCGTGAGGAGCAGGACTCGAAGGCTATCGATGAAACCTTGTAAGAGATGGCGGCTGGGTTTGGCGATTTTGGTCCTCGCCGCATCGTGGGCGCTTCCCTGCCACGGCGCCGAATCGGCGGTATTGCGCAATGGGTTCGCCATCCGGCATGAGCGCCGGGTTGTGATGGGTGTGGTAACCCGCCTTTACATAACCGCAGATGGAAAGAGCTATGTCGACATTCCAACTGTAGACATCGATCATTTCGAAGCCGCACCGGATCAGTCCGCCTCACTTTCCCGAGAGCAACCGCCAGCAGCGAGTTCGGTGCACGCGCGCACGGCGCACGCAAGATTGAGCCCCGCGGAGCTGGACGAACTTGTGAGCGCTTCGAGCGTACGCTACCGCCTGGATCCTGACCTGGTCAACAGCGTGATCAAGGCGGAGAGCGGATTCAACGTGCGCGCGGTCTCCCGCAAGGGCGCCCAAGGCCTGATGCAATTGATGCCCGAGACGGCCATGAAGTTGGGCGTGCCTGATGCCTTCGACGCCCAGGCCAACGTAGAAGGCGGAACGCGCTATCTGCGTGCCTTGCTGGAGCGCTACCATTTCGATCTGGTCAAAGCATTGGCCGCCTACAACGCCGGTCCGCAGCGCGTAGAGCAGTTCGGCGGCGTCCCTCCGTACTATGAAACCAAGGCTTACGTAGCCCGCATTGTGCGCGACTTCAACAAAAAGAAGGCCGCGCAACAGGCGGCAGCCTCGTCGAGGAAGGGCACCGTGAGAAATACCTATCCGGCTGCCTCCGCCGCGGCGAAGAGCGCACATCCTCAAGTTCAGTCTAAAGCCAACTCGCTGGGCAACTAAGCCCGCCGTTTCAGCCGGAGCGTTTGACCCGCATCGCCGTGTCATTTACCTTGAGTTGTTGCCTTTTGCTGGGCGTCGTGAAGGCAGGCGCGCAGCCGGCGCCCCTTCATGGATAGAAAGCACATCCTGGCCAGCGTCGTTGTGTTCCTCATCCTGGCCGTTCTGGTTTATCTGCAATACCGACATTGGCAGACTTTTGACTGGGCGACTTTCTGGGCCACGACCTACCGCATCAAGAAGATTCATGTGTTGTACGGCATCGCCTGGATTTACATCGGCTATGTTCTGCGAGCCGTGCGCTGGAAGATTTTTCTGAAGCCCGTGAGGCCGAAGGTCAAGACGGCCGAGCTGGTTTCTCCTACATTGATCGGTTTCACCGGATTGGCGTTGCTGGGGCGCGCCGGTGAGTTCATCCGCCCCTATCTGATTGCGCGCCGTACAGATCTTCCCTTTTCCTCGCAATTGGCAGTTTGGACGGTGGAGCGCATTTTCGATATCGGAGCGTTCACCGTGCTGATGGTGCTGGCAATTTTTCTGCCCAGCGCGCTGCCCGCTATTCCACACCCGGAGTATTACCAGAAGTTCCGCGAAGGCGGGTTTCTGCTCATCGGATTGGTTGTGCTTCTCACCGTGGGCGCGGTGGTCGTGCGGCGCAGCGGCGAAGCCGTGGCGCGCTGGGTGGAAGACCGTTTCGGCCATCTCTCGGCAAATCTCGGACACAGAATGGCGCAGAAGGTGCGCGAATTTGGCGCCGGACTGGATACCATTCACGGTCCGCTCGCCATGCTGTGGCTCACCGTGGTTTCGGTCGGCATGTGGTACCTGATTGCGCTTGCCTACAAGGAGGTCACGCACTCTTACGGCGTGCCCTCTCTTGAGATTCCGGTCTCGCAGGTGCTGATCCTGATGGGCTCGAGCATGGTGGGTTCGATGTTGCAGCTTCCCGCGGTGGGCGGCGGCTCGCAGATGGCGACAATCGCTGCCCTCTCCGCCGTCTTTGATGTTCCGCCGGAACTGGCTGCGAGTTGCGGAATTCTGCTTTGGCTGGTGACTTTTGCGGCTGTCGTGCCGCTGGGCCTGGTGCTGGCGCATCACGAAAGGCTCTCGTTGCGGAAATTGTCGCAGGAAAGTCACCGGGCGGAGGAAGCTGAAATGAGCGGGCCGCTCGCTTGAGACGCGGCATCACATCTGTTACGAAGGTACGCCTGCGGTCTCCGGCCAAACTGCCCTGTTACAATCTGGTGTTGCCATCATTCAACTTGTCGTTCTTTTGTGCTCCACGGGCGGAGATGATGAGTTAGCTCGGAAACCCCAGCACCATGAAATGTCCTTTCTGCGGATTCATTAACGACAAAGTCGTCGACTCGCGCGAGAGCAAGGAAGCCGAGTCGATTCGACGCCGGCGCGAATGTCTCAAATGCGGCAAACGCTTCACCACCTACGAACGAATCGACGAAATTCCGTACATGGTGGTGAAAAAAGACGGCCGCCGCGAGAAATTCGACCGGCAGAAAGTTCTGAACGGGTTGCTGCGGGCCTGCGAAAAACGTCCGGTGCCCATCAGCAAACTGGAGCAGATCGTGAATGAGGCCGAGTCTTTCGTAATCGAATCTCCCGAGCGCGAGCGCAAAACCAGCGAAGTTGGCGAGCTCATCATGAACCGCCTGCGCAAACATGACAAAGTGGCCTATGTGCGCTTTGCCTCGGTTTACCTCGATTTCAAGGATGTGAAGGAGTTCATGGACGAACTGAAGGATCTGGTGAAGACAAAGGATGTTCCGGAACTTAAGAGCAAGGCTTACGGAAAGTCCTAGCTGGACAGTGCAGAATCAAGGAAACCCAGCTCGCTCACGTCATCCAAAGAACGATGCACGCCTCCAGCCGCCTGAGGTTCTCGCCGATAAGGAAATAATCTCTCGAAATCTATGACGCACAAAGTAACACTCATCCCGGGCGACGGCATCGGGCCGGAGGTCATGAAAGCGACGGTTCGCATTCTGGAAGCAACCGGCGTCAAATTCAATTGGGAATCGTTTGAAGTTGGCGCCGAAGCCTACGAGAAATACGGAGAATACATCCCGAAGGACGCAATTGAGTCCGTGGAACGCACCAAAGTCGGGCTGAAGGGGCCGGTAACCACGCCCGTGGGTGGCGGATTTTCCAGCATCAATGTCGCTTTGCGCAAAAGGTTCGAACTCTATGCGAATTTCCGGCCCATCCGGAACTTGCCCCACATTCCTACCCGCTATCCCGACGTGGATTTGATCATCGTGCGCGAAAACACCGAGGGACTCTACTCCGGCCTGGAGCACGAAGTCGTGCCGGGAGTGGTGGAGAGCCTGAAAATCATTACGGAAAAAGCCTCGACACGCATTGCCCGCTTCGCTTTCGAATACGCCCGCAAGAATCAGCGCAAGAAAATTCACGCCATCCACAAAGCCAACATTATGAAGCTCTCCGATGGGCTCTTTCTACGTTGCAGCCGCGAGGTGGCAAAAGAATATCCCGAGATCACCTACGCCGAGCACATCGTCGACAACACCTGCATGCAGCTGGTGATGAACCCATACCAGTACGACATGCTGGTGATGGAAAATCTCTACGGAGACATCCTTTCCGACCTGTGCGCCGCGTTCGTGGGCGGGCTGGGATTCGTTCCCAGTGCCAATCTGGGCGACGAGTGCGCAATCTTCGAAGCGGTGCATGGTTCAGCACCCGATATCGCCGGGAAAAATCTGGCCAATCCGACTGCCCTGCTTCGCTCGGGACTCCTCATGCTGCGCCATCTGGGCGAGTTCGACGCCGCCTTGCAGATTCGCTATGCCCTGGAAAAGGTCTATCGCCATCGCGAAAAGCTGACCCGGGATATTGGCGGCATGGCCGGCACCTCGCAATTTGCCGACGCCGTCATCCAAGAAATTGAAAAGGCGAAAGCCGAGAAGGCTGGCTCGCGCGCGCATTGACGCGGCGATTTCCCCCGGACACTCTGCTCTTCGACTGCCGCTCATAGTCCGGCGTATTTGGCCCCGCCTTTACAGTTTCCGAAAATGAAAATCAATCGAAACTCCGCAGTGTGACATTCGCAATAAAACATAAGTATTGACAATCAATCGTAATCGTCCTACTCTTTTCCCCCAGCCGAAGTTTTGAGGGCTCCGGTCCAAGGCCATCGGCAGCCACCCGTCCTGGTTCGAGCACCCTTCCGTGCAACAGAAAGGAGATAGGCAATGACTTCCCTTCAGAAACTGATTATCATGCTGATTGCGTGCACCCCGATCTCGCTCCTGGCGCAATCCGGGTCTACCTTCTACGTCTCCAAGAGCGGCAACGACAACAATTCCGGCAGTTACACCGCGCCCTGGCTTACCATCCAGCACGCTGCCAACTCAGTCTCGGCAGGCGCAACCGTCTATGTAGAAGCCGGCACCTACAATGAATCGGTGAATTTTCCCGCCTCGGGGACCTCGTCCAACTACATCACCTTCGAAAGCTATCCCGGCCAGACCGCGGTGATCGATGGAACTGGCCTGAGCCCGAGCGGGACGCAGGGCCTCATCAACATCATCAACCAGAGCTACGTTACGGTGAGCGGATTTGAGATTCGCAACTACACCACCAGCAAAGCGAGCGTGACTCCCGCCGGCATCTGGGTCACGGGCTCCGGCAGCGGTGTAAACCTGCTCAACAATCTGGTGCACAACATCACGACCACTTCCGAGAAAAGCGGCAATGCCTTCGGTGTAGCCGTGTACGGTACCTCAAGCACGCCCATTACTAACCTGACTATTAGCCGCAATCAGGTTTACAACCTGAAGACGGGCGAAAGCGAATCGATGAATGTGGATGGAAATGTCACCCATTTTTCCATCACCAACAACGTGGTGCACGATAACGACAACATCGGCATCGACGCCATCGGATTTGAGGGCGTTGGCCCAACCGGCTACGATCAGGCTAGCTACGGCGAAGTTAGCGGCAACACGGTTTACAACATCAGCGGAATTAATAACCCCGGCGAAGGCAAATCCTACGATGCTGACGGCCTTTACTGCGATGGTTGCGCTTATGTCATCTTCGAGCGCAACATGGTCTACAACTGCGACCTGAACATGGAGGCGGCCAGCGAACACAAAGGCCACGACAGCAGCTACGTAACCATTCGCAACAACCTTTTCTACGACGCCAATACGGTTGGGGTTTCCATCGGCGGATATTCCAACACCGTCGGCGGCAGCGATCACGTGGTGATCGTCAACAACACGCTCTATAACAACAACACCAAGAACCAGGGCGCGGAATTTCAGATTCAGTACCACTCAGGCTCGGCCCAGGCGAACATCTTCGAGAACAACATCGTCTACGCCGGAACGCAGAATGTGTGGATCTACAGTTTCGTCAAACCGACTTCCACCTACCCGGCTCCGCCCGCAACCTTGAACTGGAACCTTTACTATTCGACGGCGGGCTATGTGCAGGGGACTTCGATCGATTGGGCCGGCAAGTCCAATTACAAAACCTATGCCGCGTATCAGTCGGGCAGCGGAGAAGACACCAACTCCCCGAACGCCAATCCGCTTTTCGTCAACCTGAACTCGACGCCGCCGAATCTCGACGTCACTTCCAGTTCGCCGGCCATCAATGCGGGCAGCACCACCCTGTCCTGCAGCGTGGGCTACTGCGGCAGTGGCAATTCCATTTACGGCAGCACCGACTATGCCGGCAACCCGCGCATCAACTCGAACGGGCAGATCAATATCGGAGCATACGAGCAGTAGAATTTGTTCGCTCATCCTGCTTGATCGCTCCTTCCTGGACAGCTGCGGCATTCATACACGAATGCCGCGGCACAGGCCGGGCGGCAGACCACCCTTTGCCAAGCTACGCGCGGGATGTTGGGAGGTTAAGAATCGAGCGCGGCCCGTCATTTCGCGACCTTTGCGAAAGAAGGGATTCCACCTTGCCTACGCGTTCGTCGGGAAGGTAATGCCCCAGAAGTCTTCGGCGCCCTTATCACGCTCGACAAACTCAATGGCGTAAGTCGAAACCCCGTGCACCGCGGACAAATGCGTCAGCACCCGCGCCGGAACTTCCGCGCCGCGCTGGTTGCGCACCTCCACCACCGAGCCGACCAGCAGATCGCGCTTCAACTGCACGGCGGCGCCATGACGGTTCAGGCTCGTGGCCTTCGCCGGCACGGTGAACGCACACTCGTGGCGGTCCTTCCCGGTGAGTTGTATAGGAGCGTGCAGGGACATGCGGCTGCTGCGGCGCTTCTGTGGGCGGCCACCATGCACGGCGGTCATCAGGTTTGCTGGATGTGGTTCGCGGCGGCGTTGGGGAGGTTTGAGATTCATAGCTGGGCGAAAAGTTAAACCCGGCCGTACCCGGCTGCAATTTACCCAAGTACCCAGCACCGATTACCGCAAAAAGGCCGATGGGAGCCGTGTCCAGAGACACGTGGCGGCCTGTCCTGTAGTTACTTTGACGTCATCGCACCGGAACGCGGGGCAATCAGATGGAGGCGAATTGAAGGACGGTCAACCCCGTTCGCACAAGCGGCGCCCTTCTACGAACGTCATTCTATGGGCGCTTAAGGAATCGCCAATAGAAGGCTACAAATACCAGAACGATTCCGATGTTCACCATCAACCGTTCCCAGAAATGGTTCCTGAAGATCAGGACATCTACCATGACGATGACAGCTATCATCGCCACCACGTAAGACACGGCGATCATCGGCTTTGCCATTGCGCTTTACGGTGCAATTCTAACCTTTCCTTGTCGATTGACAGACGCAAAGAATGGCCCGTACGCGAGACTCAGCAGACAGACGGTTGAAAATGCCTCCCAGAATTCGCGCCTCTGTGTCACGGCAAGAATCATGCTTTCTGGAATGCGGTTTCAAGAAATCCTCGATTGCACTCGACCCCTCTCTGCGCTAGCCTTGTTCTGCTCTCGCGCTTCTCCCACCTCGTCTTTCCTCGCTGGCAACTCACACCGATGTCGCAATGCGTGTGCAACCCAACGCGGTGATGCGTAAGGTCATACAATATATAGTGTTATATTGCTTGACCCCGCCCCGATTTCATCGGTACAGTAGCTTAAATTTGTGCCTGCCCTGTCCAGCCCTGGGGTGAAGTGCGGCCAGCTGTGCTCGCGTTGTGCTGCCTTTCGGCGGAGAGGAACCTAGCTGGTAAACATCCCGGGCGGACGCGGTCGCTGGCCACCGGCCACTGACAACCGGCAACTGGTTTCAAGGAGTTGAGCATTGCTCAAACTGAAAAAGCTCCAGATTCTCGGGTTCAAGTCCTTCTGCGACCGCACCGAAGTCAAGTTTCACGGTGACGGCATTGCGGCCATCATCGGGCCCAACGGATGCGGCAAGTCCAACATTGCCGATGCCATCTCCTGGGTCTTGGGCGAGCAGTCGGCCAAAACTCTGCGTGGCTCGCGCATGGAAGATGTCATTTTCGCGGGGACGCGCGACCGCAAGCCCACCGGCATGGCCGAAGTGTCGCTGACGCTGATCGATCCCGAGGTCTATCCCGGCGCCGAAGCCGGCACGCCCACCGAGATCGACATTCAGGACGACATGCCGGAAGCTACCGCCGACGAGGGTGCCCCACTTCTCGCCGATTCTGCGAGAAGTGGGAATTCCGATCCCGACTCCCGCATCGCCGACAACTGGGATGAAGCCGCTATCCGCGCCCGCGCCGCCGAGGAAACTGACCGTGCCGTCGAAGAGGCGCAGCCGGGCAGAGTGGAAGAAGTCGAGGTCCCGCGCTCGAAGATTAGCACCCTCGCCCTCGCTTTCCCCGACGATGAGCCTCTGTTCGCCTTGGCGGTTCACAACTTTACCGCTGCCGCCTCCGCCGCAACCCATGGCCCGCATGTGGTGCTCAAAATTCGGCGGCGCAAGTTCAACCAGCAGCAGTTCCGCCAGGGAGAAATCGTGGTCACGCGCCGCCTGTTTCGTTCCGGCGACAGCGAATATCTGCTCAACGGCAAACTCTGCCGGCTGCGCGACATTCAGGAGCTTTTCATGGGCACGGGATTGGGGCCCGAATCCTACGCCCTGATCGAGCAGGGCCGCATTGGTCAGATTCTCAGCAGCCGTCCCACCGATCGTCGCGCGATTCTCGAGGAAGCTGCCGGCATTACGAAATTTAAGACCAAGAAGCGCCTGGCCGAAGCGCGGCTTGAGGAAGCCAAACTCAATCTCAATCGCGTGAACGACATTTTCGAGGAAGTCACGCGCCAGATGAATTCGTTGAAGCGCCAGGCCGCCAAGGCCGAGCGCTATGTCCGGCTGCGTGATGAAATGCGCGCCAGGCTGCGTGTGGTTCTGGCCAGCAAGTTTGCCGCGATTGAGCGGGAAAGCGCGGAGATCGACAGCCAGCTCAACTTGCTGGCCGAAGAGATGCAGCATCGCAGCGAGAACGTGCATCAGCTCGAAGCGGAACACTCCGAGCGGACGCAACGCGGGTACGCCATCGAAGCGGAGCTGCGCGAGAACCGCGAGCGGCTCAGCCAGATCGCGCTGGAAATCGACCGCGCTCACGCCCGGCGCCGCCACAACCAGGAGCGCTGCGCCGAATTGACTGCCCGGGCCGCATCTGCCGAAGCCGAACTTGTTCAGTCGCGTCATCGTCTCGCATCGCTTGAAAACGAGCGCGACGCGAACCGGCAGGCCCTGGAGTCTGTCGCCGCGGATCTAGCCGCTGCCCAGCGCGAGCATGCCGTCTCGCAGCAGGAAGCGGGCGCCGCTGCCGCGAGTCTCACCGATCTCGAACGGCAGCAGGAAGAATCTCGGGTGGCGATCTTTGACATCGTTTCCTCCGCATCGCGCTTGCGCAATCAGCTGGCCCAGGCCGAAGAGCGCCTGGCCGGCACGGATCGCGAAGCGCGCCGCCTGGAAGCTGAAATCGCCAACGCCAACATTCAGGTGGAAGCGTTCGGCGGCCAGCGTGGCCAGCTCGTTCTTGAGTTCGAAACCGTTTCCCAGCGGGTAAGCGGCATCGCGGAAGAAATCGCACAGCTGCGCCGCCTGATCGAATCCAAGCGCCTCGACGAAAGCAAAGCCAAGGCCCGCCTCGACCAGTTGCGCGCCGAATACGCCACGCTGATCGGCCGCAAAGGATCTTTGGAGGCCGTAATCGCCGAGCACGGCTACTCCACCGAGTCCGTCCGCCGCCTGTTTCAATCCGGCATGATGCACGGAGGTCTCGCGCCTGTAGGAGTGCTCGCTGATTTCCTGGAAGTTGAGCCGCGTTACGAGCACGTGGTGGAAGATTTCCTGCGCGACGAACTGAACTATATCGTCGTCAAGTCGTGGGACGCCGCCGATGAAGGCCTGCGCGTGCTGCGCGGCGATGTGGATGGCCGCGCCACCTTTCTGGTTCATCCCGAGGATGCGCAGGCGAAGTTTTCCTTCGTGCTGGATGAATCGGCGCATTGCGCACCGCCCGCGGCTCAGATTCTGCCGCTCAAGAACACGATTCGCGTGCTGAACGGATTTGGCAAATCCCTGGAGGTGATTCTCCCCAAGTTGCGCGATGGCTATATCGTTCCTGAAAGCGGGACCGCGCGCAGTCTGGCGTTGGAAAACCCCAATGCGTTTTTCCTTTCCCAGGCGGGTGAGTGTTTCCACAACGTTACGGTCACCGGAGGCAAGCAGCGCAGCGAAGGGCCGCTCTCGATGAAGCGCGAGTTGCGGGAAGTTTTGCGCCAGCTCGACGATCTGGAACGCGCTTTGCGCGAGGAAGAAACGCACGTGCTCACCCTGGGCCACGAGCTTCGGGACCTGGCTTCCCTGCTCGAACGGCTGGAGAGCGAGCGGCGCGACGCCGAGCATCAGGCCCTGACTTCGGGGCACATGCTGCAGCAGCTCGATTCTGAGATGAGTCGCGTGCGCGAGCGCATGAACCTTGTGCAGCTTGAGGTGCAGCGTCTGGCCGCGGAACGTTCCGAACACGAAAACGCAGTTGCAACTTTGCAGTCTGACATCGAAGTGATCGAGGAAAAGCGTGAGGCTATGGAACGCCAGATCGCCCTTGCCCAGGAATCGCTGGCCGCTCTGCGCCAACGACGCGAGGAGGCATCCCAGATTACTTCGCAGGGGATGGCGCGGGTCGCCGCGCTCGAAGAACGCCATCGCTCTGCCGCGGCGGCCTTGCAGCGGATTGATTCACTTTTCCACGAGATGGGCGAACGAGTTCACACGCTTGCTTCGCAGATCGACGCGGCAGCCGCAGAAAAAACGCAACGCGAGGCAGAAACCCTGCAACTCGAAGCCCAAGCGGCTGACTTCGAAGCCGAGCGCAACGCCGGCCAGGCGCGGGAAGGTTTGCTGCAATTCGAGTCGGAACAGGTCCGGGCCCGCCTCGGCGAAATCGACGCGCTGCTCCATGATGCCCGCCAACTGCTCGATCAGGCTCGCGACCGCAAAGGCGAACTTTCGGCCGCGGCCGCCAAGCTCGAGGCCGACGCAGCCTACATGGGCCAGACCTGCCTCAACGAACTCGGCATGGAACGCGACCAGCTTATGTCCGATAGCAACCTGACGCTTGTTTCAGGCGAGGAACTTGCCGCCCAGGACCACGCCCATCGCGAGATGCGGGCGAAACTGGAGGCCATGGGTCCGGTGAATATGATGGCGCTCGAAGAGTACAAGGAAACCGCCGAGCGCCACGGCTTCCTCGACACGCAACGCAAAGATTTGATCGCGTCCATCGAAAATACAACGGCAACGATCAAGGAGATCGACCAGCTCTCGCGGCAGAAATTCGAGGAAGCGTTTCACAAGATCAACGACAATTTCCAGGCTACCTTCAAGAAGCTGTTCGGCGGCGGGCAGGCTTTCATGAGGCTCACTGACGAGGAAAACAGTACAGAAAGTGGCATCGACGTAGTGGCTTCGCCTCCGGGCAAGCGCCTGCAGAGTGTGCTGCTGCTCTCCGGAGGCGAAAAAGCTCTCACCGCCTTGGCCCTTTTGGTGGGCATCTTCCAGTACACGCCCAGCCCATTCTGCATTCTCGATGAGGTCGACGCACCGTTGGACGAAGCCAACGTCGGCCGCTTCACGGATCTGGTCAAGGAAATGAGCATGCAAACCCAGTTCGTGCTCATCACCCACAGCAAGCGAACCATGAGCATCGCACCGGTGCTGTACGGCGTTACGATGCAGGAGCCGGGCGTGTCGAAGCTGGTGTCGGTGAAGTTTGGGACCGCGTAGTAATTGGAATGCGGAGTGTTTCAGCGGATTGGGGAGGCCAAGACAGCCGCTCGCCCCGTTATCCACTTTCATCCTCAGCTTTTCCACAAGGCTTCGGTCCGCGATCTGTCGCCGGTCGTAAGCGTTGTCTCGCCCTGCCTGCTCAACTCACCTTGCTTCAACACGATAAAGCTGTCCTCACGGTTGAGCATCTCAGCGGTTGACAAAATTTCCCAACAGGCTGAGAATACCCGTCGCTCCTTACCTGTAGAATTTCCCCATGACCACAGAACTTCTAGACTCCGTCCTTTTGAAAACCGACTTTCCCGAGCTTCAGCTTCACGCCAGCGGCAAGGTGCGCGACGTATACCAGGTAAGTGATGAACAGCTGCTTTTCGTGGCTACCGACCGCATCTCCGCCTTCGATTACATCCTGGCCACGGGCATTCCGCACAAGGGGCACGTGCTGACTCAGATCTCATTGTTCTGGTTCGACTTCCTCTCCGATATTGTGCCAAATCATCTCGTCACCGCGGATGTCGACCGCTATCCGCAAAGCCTGAAAAAGTATGCCGATCAGCTGCGCGGCCGCTCCATGCTGGTGCGTCGGGCGGAAATGTTCCCGGTCGAGTGCGTAGTCCGCGGCTACGTCTCCGGATCGGCATGGAAGGAATATAAAGCAACGGGTGAAGTCTGCGGGCTCAAGCTGCCCGCGGGCCTGCACGAATCCGATGCTCTGCCCGAGCCCATTTTCACCCCGGCTACAAAAGCAGTTACCGGCCACGATGAGAATATTTCGTTCGATCGCATGTGCGACATCGTTGGCACAGAAACGGCGAGCCACCTGCGCGATCTAGCCCTGCGAATCTATGGCAAGGCGGGCGCATATGCCCGCCAGCGTGGCATCATCATCGCCGACACCAAGTTCGAATTTGGACGCACGGCCAGGGGCATCACGTTGGCCGACGAAGTGCTCACCCCGGATTCCTCCCGTTTCTGGCCCGCCTACAAGTATGCTCCGGGCCGGTCGCAGGAGTCGTACGATAAGCAGTACGTTCGCGATTACCTGGAAGAAATTCGCTGGAATAAGCAACCGCCCGCGCCGGCCCTCCCCCCAGAGGTCGCGCGCCGCACCAGCGAAAAGTATCTGGAGGCTTACACGCTGCTTACGGGACGCAAGCTGGATGAGTGATGCCAGCTCCGCCCGCGCACGGGTTGGCCGGAGCGCGCGATGACCGCGGCCGACTGGCTGATCGCGCTGCTTCTGCTGCTCAACGTCATTTCCGCGGCGATGCAGGGGTTTTTTATGGAAGCCTTCAGCATCGCCGGCTTGATCGTGGGTTATTTGGTGGCCGCCTGGCAGTACCACCGCCTGGCGGCATGGTTGATGTCGTTCCTGAAGTTGGAGTGGCTGGCTCAGATTCTCGGGTTCTTCGTCATCTTTTTCGCAGTATTGGTTTTGTTCAGCGTTGCCGGCAGGATCGCACGCTGGGTGATGAAGGAAGCTGGCCTTAGCGGGTTTGACCGTTTTCTCGGCGCGCTGCTTGGTTTGGTGAAGGGCGTCTTCATGGTGGCCGTGATCCTCATGGGTATGACGGCATTCACTCCCACTTCGAAGCTGCTGGAAAGGTCGGAACTGGCGCCTTATTTTCTGGTTTTGGGCCGAGCCGCTATCTGGGTGGCGCCGTCCGAGTTGAGGGCACGCTTTTACCAGGGCCTGGACTTTCTCCGTCACGCTCCGAAAGACCTGACAGGCACTCCGCCTTCCGGAAAATAGATGCGGTGCATAGTTAAGACACTGAATCGGAAAAGAGAGACGCATCGTGAAAGATCAATTGGAAGCGCTCATCCTGCAAATGTACAAAAGCAACATCCTCTACTCCGAGGGCGTGCGTGAGTTCAAGAAACGCTTCATTCTCACCGTGCTCCAGGAAAACAAAGGCAACCAGTGCCGCGCCGCGCGCGAATTGGGGATGCACCGCAACACCCTCAGCCGTACCATCCACGAGCTGAGGATCGATGTTCGCCAACTGCGCGATGGCGTGAAGCGTCCGCCGCGCAGCGCGCGTCCGCTAGGCCTGGACAGAAAGGCAGTTCGGTAGAGAGCAGACTTGCCGTTGGCCGATCTCGCTTATCTCACGCCGGCAGCGCCGTCCCAGTCTGCTGCTTCCTGCCGTCGATGCAAGCAGGGCAGCCCAAGCGGGCTGCCCTGTCGATCCTTTCCTTCGGATAAGTCCCTCAGGTTTGAGTTGCCTTAGTTTGACGGCCGGTGATGGACCGGCCTTTTCGCCGGCGTCGCTGCTTTCAGCAGTTTCCCATTGGCCATCGTCATCATGAACGGGTTGGTTGTGTAGGAAGCCGGCTCTCCCTGAAAATCGAAGCTTGAGCCGTCTTTTGGAATCATCTTGGGCGGAACCTTATCGACAAACTGCAGCGTGATATCCGGTTTCTTGGCCTCGATGTCATCTTCGCTGCCCGCAATCTGAAACTCTGTAGGAGTCGTACTGATGACCATCCCGTTCATCTGCACGGCTTTGCCCTTGATGGCGTTCCAGACTGTATCTTTATCTTCCTGGCTGCCATTGGTGAGCACGAATTCCCACGTGCCGAAATCCATCTTGTCGGGTGAAGTGGCCAGCACCATGGCGTGCACCTGCTCGGCCGGAGTCGGGGCCGGTTTAATTGTGAAACCCGCGGGCGGAGCCGGATTGGCCTTGGCTGCCGCCAGAACATCGGTCCAGCCATCGTCCCCGCCGTGGTAGTTGTGGTACTGATTCTTGGCGTACTTCTCAATCGACGCCTGCACTTGCGCCGGCGCAACCACTGAGGCGCGTGCGGCGTACCAGATGCCATTGATCGAATCGGGCGGAGTGGATTGCAAATAGGCCAGCGCCAAGGGATAAACCACGCTGAAATCCTGCGGGCTCAGATCGACCGCAACCTTCAGGTTCTTGGCCGCTTTCGCATAATCTTTATCCTGCAGCGCCGAAATGCCCACGGCCGCGCTGAAGATTCCGTTCATCTGAGCTTTCAGCTTCTCAAACTCGGCCTCCGACGTGTTGTCCGTCTTGGTGAACTTGGACAGGCATCCTTCCCCTTCTTCGCCGTACTTGTCCGCATCCTGGAGGAGCTGCTTCGCGTTGGGATCGCCGCCCTGCGCCCGTACGCGATCAAAGTAGGCGAGCAGCGCCAGTGCCCTATCGTTGCAGGGGTCCAGGGCAACCAGCTTCTGGGCCGTCTCGGTAGCCTTGGCTACATTGTTCGTCTGCTGGTAGTCGCCCATCAGGACTTCGAGGGCGGTGGTCTTCATCACGCTATTGGGGTACTGGGTAAGAAACGCTTCCAGGCCACTGATTTGTGCGGCTGGCTCCTTCTGCTGGATCGCACCTACGTAGGCGTTGTATTCGGCGGGGTCCTTAATGACGGGCGCCTGCGAGGACGACGCGGCCGGCTGTCCCTGGGTCGATTGGGCCGAACTTCGTGCCCCCGCTGCCGCTACAGCGATACCGAGCACAACCGTGACCAGAATCTTTTTCATCAGTATGGCTCCTTGGCCCTTAAGAAATCATTTGTTCGGAAAAAGGCACTGCCGCTGCCGCAGAAGTCGCATTCCGCCTCTAGTGCTCCTCCTGCTCGGAACGCCTCAAGTCGCTCCCGGCAGTCCCCGGAAAAACGGGAGAGTTGTGCAATACAGGGAGACTGCACCCTGATTTCCGGTTGGCCGGATTATAAGTACCTCTTCTTCCGAAGGCAAGCCGCTTTCCGGTCAAGCAACTCTTTATTGTTAAGATGCGATTGTTAAGATGCGAGGATCGTAGCCTGCGGTTGACCTCGGTTCAGACAGCACCGCCGCTGAGTGGCGGAGCACTGGCAAAAGGGAGTTCTAATGAGAAACGCATCGCCCCTGGAAGGGCAGGTAGCGCTAATCACCGGCGCTGGCCGGGGCATTGGCGCGGCGGTTGCGCGCTCCCTGGCAGGGCTGGGCGCGACCGTACTGTTGTGCGGGCGCACGGTCTCCGCGCTCGAATCTGCCGCCCAGACAATCAGGCAGGCGGGAAACAAGGCCGAGGTTCTGCCTTGTGATGTCACTCGTCTGGACTCGGTCGAGGCTGGGCGCAAGCGCGTAGAGTCCTCCTTCGGCCGCCTGGACATTCTGGTCAACAACGCCGGAATCGGCGGCTTTGGCGGCCCGCTGCACCAATTGCCCCCCGAAGCATGGGAGCAGATTCTCAACACCAACCTGCGGGGTGTGTACTACATGATTCGGGCATTCGCCCCAATGATGATTCGCACCGGGTCGGGGCACATCATCAATATCTCTTCCCTCGCGGGAAAGAATGCATTGCCAAACGGCGCCGCGTATGCCGCATCCAAATGGGGACTGAACGGGCTGAGTTACTCGGTCGCGGAGGAACTTCGAGGACACAACATCAGGGTCAGCGTGATATGCCCCGGCTCGACCAACACCGATTTGAGCCCACACACAGGAAAGGACACGAGCAAAATGCTGCGGCCGGAGGATATCGCCCACGCTGTCGAAACTCTGGTCACGCAGGCGAGGCAGTCGTTCATCAGCGAGATTCTGTTGCGGCCCACGCAGAAACCGTGAAGGATTATTATTCCCGCGTGATTGTGATTTTGGTCAGCATTCCGAACCGCATTGCCATCCTTCGCGAAGCGAAGGACCTGTGCAATTTACTCGCATCGGCCATAACTCGCGGAAGATCTACTTCTTGAACAGATTCTCAAACGCCTGCCTCGCGTCGCTCGGTCGCAAGCTGGCCGGCGTGGAAGTTTCCTTCTCCCGGGTCACCCGAATCTCATAGAAGGAGCACTCATTGCGCGCGTCTTTCCTGGCGATGCGCTGCTTGACCGGCTGCATACACTCGAAGCGGCTTCCCGGATCGAAGTACATGCACTGCTTGCAGGAATGCAATTCGAAGCCGCATTTGGCGCACTTTTCTCCCGGCGGAGATTGCAGCACGGCTCCGCACTGCGCGCAACGCGACACCGCGTGGGTGCCCGGCATATTCACCGGCTTCGGCCCCATGCTGTAGTCTCTTCTCGCTGGTGGGACCGAGGGCTTCGGTTTCTCTGCAGTCTCGTGACGCGGCCGCTGCTCGCGGTCGCGATCTTGATAACCCGGTTGACGGTATTTGGCGGCCACAGAACCTCCCAGCCACGTCGGCGTATTGTCGCGCTACGGACGGCTCGCCGACAAGTGCCCCTCTCAGTTGCCGTGACCGCTGACCACGGGATCCTCAAAATTGGAGCACCAGGTAAAGGTCCGCTTTCTGTGTTTCTCTGTGCCCTTAGTGTTGCGACATGCTTTCGCTACAATGGAAGCATGATCCACGAGATCATTGCCGTCGGACCGTTGCAGTGTAACTGTTCGATCATCGGCGATGAGGCGACGCGCGAGGCCATGGTCATCGATCCGGGCGACGATATCGATGGCGTTCTGGCCCTGATCAGAAAGCATAATCTGCAGGTCAAGCAGATCGTCATTACCCACGCCCATATCGACCACGTCGGCGGAGCCATGAAGCTGCGCGCCGCCACTGGTGCGCCCATTCTGCTGAACCAGGATGACTATGCTCTGTTGAAGATGCTCCACATGCAGGCGGCCTGGATCGGCATGGCCGACCCCGGCAAAGTCGAAATCGACCACAGCGTCAGCGCGGGAGAGACAATTCAGGCGGGATCGCACACCGCCAGCGTTCTGCACACCCCGGGTCACACCGAGGGCAGCATCTGCCTTTACTTCCCTGCTGAAAAAAAGCTGATCGCCGGCGATACCCTGTTTGCCGGCTCCATTGGGCGCACCGACCTTCCCGGCGGCTCGTTTGAGAAGATCATGCAGTCCCTGCGCGGCACAGTACTGTCGCTGCCGGACGAAACTGTGGTCGTGCCAGGTCATGGCCCGCTGACCACTATCGGGGAAGAAAGAGAGAGCAATCCGTTTTTGGCCGGGAGCTCTCCTCGGAGCTAGTTCTGCTTCAGGGATTCGCAATGACAAGGGGCTCCGGCTCTTCGACCTCTATGTGGCCGAAGGAATGAAAGCAGACCGACGTGTTGCCGAAACGATAGTCGAAAGTCGTTTCATATTTGCGCTCTACGTTATATCCGTTCTCAAAGCGCCACGTCTTTATGTTCTCAATCGCGGCGGGGCCTAACATCTTGTGACCCGACACGACCTGAACGTTCGTTGGTTCTGCCGATCGCGGACCAAGCGTAAACGTCACTTTCACGGTTCCCTGAACTCTAGCTTGGCGGGCCAGCGGGGGGTATCTCGGAATACTCGCTGAAATCAATACGGGCTCATCGGCCTCTGCAACGACCGCAAGGCCAAAGCTCAGCACAAGAAGAAACAAGGCTACGCCGCCGGTTCTCATTTCCAGCTCCTGGACACGGAATGTTGCCCGGACACAATTAGTCGTATGGTTCTAATATCCGACTGAGCCCCTGAGAAAATTCCTCTTCGTCTCCAATCAAGCTCACCACCAGATACCCATCGCTCGCAAAATCATAAAAATGCCCCGGGTGCACCAGCACTGACTTTTCCCGCAACAGCGCAATCGCCAGCTCTTCATCCGACTGCGTCACCGGCACGCGCAGCACAGCATACCATCCGCCTTCCACTTCGAGCCGGGAACAAGTTTTTTGCGCGGCAAGCTGCCGATCGAGTTCGGCCAAGTTCGCCCGCACACGCGCCATCAACTGTTTCTGAATACTGTGTCGCTGTTCCAACAGCACCGGCATCGCCAACTGTACCGGCGCATTCATCGATAAATACGTATCTGCAATCACTTCCAGTCGAGCCATCGCCGGCTCCACTTCTTCCTGTGGCCCGCTGACTGCAATCCACGCCACTTTCATCTGCGGCAGCGCAGAAATCTTCGACAACCCGCTCAGCGTAAAAGTCAACACTTCCTTGCTCGCGACAAAGATCATGTGGGGACGGCCGCCCTCGGCCGTCCGGTCGAGCGAAGCTCGATGGAAATTGTCATCGAATCCATAATCCAAAAACACTTCATCCACAATCACCGCCAGCCGGTGCTCGCGGCAAAAATAACTCAGTTGCTCCCGCTCCTGCTGCGAAACATACGACCCCGTCGGATTATTCGGATGCACCACGACGACCCCACGCGTGCGCGACGTAACCGCCTTCTCCAGCGACGGAAAATCCATCTGCCAGCCGTGATCGTAGATCAGCGGATACGGCACCAGCCGCACATCCTGCAGATCCGCCAGAAACTCAAACAGCGGATAGCTAGGCTTTGGCACCAGCAACTCGTCGCCCGCATTGCACAGCAGCCGAAAAACGAAGGAATAGCCTTCGCTGGTGCTGGTAGTCAGAATCAGGCGCTCGGCGGTCAGTTGCGCCATTCCATGCTGATTCAAGTAGTAATTCGCCACAGCCTCGCGCGCGCTCAGCAGGCCCTTGGGCTGGGGATCGTAGTCCATTGACTGCGGCGAGGACAATGACGACAGAATGGCCGGAACGTCATACCGCAGTCCCACCCGCGTGGGGTTGGATACGGTAAGATCGAGAATCCGGATTTCCGACGCGCCCACCTCCTCCAGCGCCTCGGTGAAGCGGTTACGGGTGAGCTTCCAGTTGGTCCGGTCGGAAAACATGGCAAGAACTTGGGCCCGTCGGGCCCGCTGAGTAGAATGCTTCATTCCCGCCTGAGCTGTCGAGTTTTGGCAGGCTCGCACGGTTGCAGGAATGATGGTTTTCGGCAGTGTCTACTACGGGCAAAGTATTCCCTGGCGCCCATTGCTGCATCTAACTATTTAGTGGGTTTGTCCGGAGACCCTTGGGTCGGGCATCTGTGCGCAGAGGAGGCATTCCATGAATAAGGGGCGTTTGCCGAGCAGCATTTTAGTTGCATTCGCTGTCGGCCTGTGCCTGGCTCCAAACCTCGCAGCGCAGGCGCCGGCCGCGAATGGAGTTCCGGTCCAAACAGTCGTAACTGTCGAAGGAAGGCACGGCGTGAAACCGCCGGTCATCCAACGCGACGACGTCATGGTTTATCAGGGAAAGGATCGCGACAGGGTCACCGATTGGGTGCCGGCTACCGGCGATCATGCAGCCCTGCAATACTTCGTCCTCATCGATGACTCCGCCAACGCCAGCCTGGGCAAACAGTTGGACGATATTCGCCAGTTCATCAAGCAGCAGCCAGCCACGACCGAGATTGGCATCGCCTACATGCAGAATGGCATGGCCAGGATTGTGCAGAATCTCACCACCGACCACGCCCAGGCCGCCAAAGCCCTGCGCCTTCCCCTGGGAACCTTCGCGGGAAACGGCAGCCCCTACTTCTGCCTCAGCGATCTGGTCAAGCACTGGCCGAAAACCAGCGCCCGCCGCGAGGTACTTATGGTGACCGATGGGATTGATCCGTACTATGTGAGTGGTAACTTAGAAGATCCCTATCTGGATGATGCCATTGCCGACGCGCAGCGCGCGGGGATCATCGTATCCGGCATTTATACCCCGGGTATGGGTCACTTCGCCCATAGTTACTGGGAGATTTACTGGGGCCAGCTTTATCTCGCCGAGGTTGCGGACAAAACCGGAGGAGAATCGTATTACATCGGCTTTACCGGCCCTCCGGTATCGTTTGTCCCATATCTCGACGATCAGGCAAATCGTTTGAACCATCAGTATCTGCTCACATTTCTTGCCAGGCCGGAGAAAAGAGCTGGATTGCAGCGGGTGAGGATCACCACCGAGGTGGAAGATGTGCAGCTGGTCGCGCCCCAACAGGTTTACGTTCCGGCGGCGCCGTAATGCCAATCAGGCGGCCCGGAACGCTTCTTTATTGACCACGTAGGGCATTTTCGTGATGTCACCGCCGTAATTGCCTTCCAGTACGTCGATCAATCCTTGGACGCAGCGGCCAGCCATGCCCTTGTCTGGATCGGTGGAAAGCCGAGTAATGCGTGCCGCGCTGGCAAAGTGCGGCAGCAGGCGGCAGCGGTCGGCAATGGCAGGATCACGCAAGGGCGAATCGGCGGGCAGCGGCTCTTTCTCATAGACATCGAGCGCCGCGCCCGCGATCCAGTTTTCGCGAAGCGCTCGCGCCAGTGCTGCTTCGTCCACGACCGGGCCCCGCGAAGTGTTCACCAGGTACGCCGTGGACTTCATCAGCGCCAGAGTTTTCTCATTAAACAGATGGTAAGTCGGCGTAGAGCTTTCCTCCGGCCGCAGCAGCGGCACGTGCACGCTGACAAAGTCAGCCGTCGGCAAGGCTTCTTCGAACTTCACGTATTTGATCCAGCACTTTTCTTTCGTGATGCCGCGCACTTCGCGCAGATCCATAACTTCCTGAATCGATTTGGCGAATTGCTGGTTTTCGTAGGCCGGGTCGTAGCACAGGATATTCATGTCGAAGCCCGAGCACTTCTTGATCATCGCCAGCCCGATTCGGCCGGTGCCGATGATGGCGATGGTCTTTCCGGTGACCTCGTCGCCGAGAAACGGCAAGTAAGGATGCCAGAAGCTCCACTGGTTGTCGCGTGTGAGGTGCTCGGCCGGCCACATCTTGCGTGCCAGCGAACCCAGCATAAAGAAAGCAAACTCGGCAGTGGCCTCGGTGAGCACATCGGCGGTATTAGTGAATGGAATCTTGTAGCGGTTCGCGTCCGATCGATTGATATTGTCAAACCCGACCGCGTACTGCGCCACAACCTTCAGCGTGTTCTTGCCGGCTTCGAAAATCTCGCCATCGATTGGGTCGCGCAACGTGGTGATCAGCCCATCGATGCCCGACTTCACCTGGGCGACGATCAGACTCTTCGGCGGAGCCTCGGGATGCGGATAAACCTCGACCTCATATCCCCGTTTGCGCAGCAGGTCGATGGCTTTGCCAATATCACAGGTGGCAAACACGTGAAATTTCTTGTTCATGGTTTCTTGGGACCTGGATTCTCCGGCCACACATGGGAGTTCCTATTCGAACTTCCAGCGCGTCGACTTGCTCTGAAAATTTTCCTCCCACAATCCAAAGACCACTCGCGGCCGAACGGCAAATACCGGTTCCTTCATGGAAAGCAAGTCGGCTTGCATCGATGCTAAGTCCCAGTCGTATTTCTTTTCGTAAACCGGAATGAGTTTGCGGCGGGCTGCGACATCGGCGATTTCAGCCAAGCCTTCGACGATCACCGCCTCATCTGCCTCTTCGGTGCACACAATGCAGCGTGGATTCTGCGCCAGATTGCGCGCCTTGACCGACTGGCTGCCGGTGCTGAACAGAAACCGCCCGTCTTGCCACAGGCCCCAGATGACCATTGTGTGCGGCGAACCATCAGGCCGGACGGTGGTAATCCAGTAATTGTGCGATTCCTTCAGCCGCCGCTCCGCCCACGACCAGGGCAGGAGACCTTTCGAGGCTGGAGCCAAACCATAACCCGGAATGCACGGACGGCTAGCCTTCGGCAGCTTGGCTTTCTGGGCAGCTTTCTTCGTGGCCATAAACGTTGAAAATATAAGCTCCGGGGGTTATAGGTTCTCGCTTACCCACTTATTGATGCGGGCCAAAGCGCCCTGCAGATTCTCCAGCGAATTGGCGACGCTAAAGCGCAAATAGCCCTCGCCAAACGCGCCGAACGATGTGCCGGAGAGCGCGGCCACGCCCGCCTGCTCCAGCAGGGCGTCGGCCAACGGCTTCGATTTCAACCCCGTTCCCGTTATGTTCGGAAAGGTGTAGAAGGCGCCCTTGGGCAGTCGGCAGGAAAATCCTTTGATCTTGTTCAAGCCCGCCACAAATACATCGCGCCGGCGCTTGAATTCGGCGCACATATTCTCAACCGAACTCTGATCGCCGCGCAGGGCCTCGATTCCCGCCACCTGCGTGAAACTCGCCGTGCAGGAATTGGAGTTGGTCATCAGCCGCGTCATGTGCGCCGCCAGGTCAGCGCGCATCACGCCGTAGCCCATGCGCCAACCGGTCATGGCGTAGGTTTTCGAGAAACCGTCGAGCAGAATCGTGCGTTCCTGCATTCCGGGCACGCTCATGATGGAGAAGTGGCGGGCGCCGTCGAACAGCAGTCGGCTGTAAATTTCATCCGACAGGACCATGATGTTGCGGTCGCCGATGGTGCGAGCGATCTGCTCGATGTCGCCGCGATCCAGCACGCCGCCGGTCGGATTCTGGGGCGAATTCAGAATAATGAGCCGCGTACGGTCCGTAATCAGTCCGGCTAGTTCATCCACGTCGAGCGAAAAATCGCGCTCTTCGCGCAGGCGGATGGGCACTGCCCTTCCCCCAACGTATTCGATCATCGACTCGTAGATGGGAAAGCCGGGGTTGGGATAGATGACTTCATCCCCTTCATCAATCAGTGACAGGATCGAGAAGAAAATAATTGGCTTGCCGCCCGGGACTACGACTACCTCTTCGGGCGTCACTTTCACTCCGCGGGTGCGGCTCACGTAGTCGGCGATGGTCTGGCGTAACTCGGGCAAACCCGCCGACGGGCCATAATGCGTCCAGCCCTTGTGCAGAGCGTCCACGGCAGCTTCCACTACGTTTCCCGGAGTGTCAAAATCTGGCTCGCCGATTTCCAGATGGATGATGCTTTTCCCCTGGCTCTCCAGCACCCGCGCCCGGTTGAGGACTTCAAAGGCGGTTTCGGTTCCCAGGCGCGACATACGCCGCGCCAGCTGTAGTTCGTGTTGTTGTGTGGTTGGGGACATGGGCGGGCTCCTCACGGAACGGCGGCAGCAACCAAACGGTAGATTATAACCGGGGACGACTCAAGAAAACGACGGGAGATGTGTCGGTACTGATCGGATTCGGCGTTCTAATTTATCACGCACTACATCGGCGACCGGGACGCAGACAGCGCTTGGCGCTTCATGCAAGATTTACGGGCGAGAACTGAGAACGTGTTTCAGCTGACAACCGATGGCCTCAAGCATTACCCCGATGCCGTAGACGCGCACTTCGCAACTTCAATCCACTACGCTTCGCTAATCAAGATGTTCTCAACACCGGACATTATTGGCCCTGATTGGATGACCGCCATGAGTAGGGTTACGGGCACGATCCCAAAAGTCCGTTGCGGACGCCCCGAACCGCGATTCATCAGTACAAGTCACTGCGAACGCCTGAATCTCAGCGTTCGGATGCACCTTCGGCGCTATGCACGTCGGACGAACGCACTCAGCAAAAAGCTGGCGAATCACAAAGCCTGCTTTGCACTGTGGGTTGCATGGTACAACTTTGTTAGAGTCAATTCGGCGATCCGCATGACGCCCGCGATGGCGGCGGGACTGACGGATTCAATTTGGACAATGCGCGATTTATTGACGGCAGAGTGAACGATGAACGAAATGAGAACGCCTGACAAGACGGAAATCGAGAGCATTCGAGAGCGCCTAAGCCAACTCAACACCAAAGCTTACTACCTTCTCGTTGCCCTCAGTTTTATCTATAGCAAAACGAGCGAAAACATCTTTTCGCTGAAACTCGCACTGGCGCTTACAGCCGTATCAGCAGTTCTTCCCGTTCAAGACCTGGCCAAAGGCAGGGCAGCACTACGAATCATTCAAGGTGGGAAAATTGTTTTTCTCGCCCTAGCGCTAGCTTCGACGCTCTATTGGATCATCTTTGTCGCGGGAGCCATTAACCACGGAACGTCAAAATAGATCAGTACCGATGTGTCGGGCAGTCCTATTCTGAGACGCTGTGCTCTTCGTTCTGCGATCGCAGCACGCGGTCAACCGAGTAGGGAATCCGCAACCGCGGACCGTGGTAATGGCGCACCTGCATCTCGCCAAGCAGGCCAATCGCCAGCAAGTTCAATCCGCCGAGAAGCAGACCCAGGGCAGCCATCATCAGCGGACCGTGCGAGGCCATCACCGGCACATGGCGCAGGAACTTCTCCACTGCCAGCCAGGCCACCAGGGCGGTGCCGCCGAAAATGCTGGCCATTCCCAGCGAGCCGAAAAAATGCAGTGGGCGGGAAAGATAGCGAAGCAAAAAACGGATGGTGATGAGATCGAAGAACACCCGGAAGGTGCGAGAAATGCCATAGTGCGAGTTCCCGCGCTGCCGGTTTACGTTGTGAATGGGCACTTCGCAAATCGACGCGCCATACCACGAAGCCAGCGCCGGAATGAAGCGGTGCATTTCGCCGTAAAGCGGAACCTGCTCCAGAATTTCGCGGCGGTAGGCTTTGAAAGTGGTTCCGAAGTCGTGAATGTCCACGCCGCTTAGCCGCGCCATGACCCAGTTGGCGATGCGGGAAGGAATGCGGCGCAGCCAGAAATTATCTACTCGCACCTTCCGCCAGCCGCTGACGATGTCGTAGCCGGCCGCGATCTGCTCCAGGAAAAGCGGTATATCTGCGGGATCGTGCTGCAGATCGCCATCCATCGCGATGATGTACTCGCCGCGGGCATGGTCGAAGCCGGCAGCCAGCCCGGCCGTCTGGCCAAAGTTGCGGCGCAGCTTGACCACGGTCACGCGGCTGTCTACGGCCGCGATTTCGCGCAGCATGGCGAAGGTGTGATCGTTGGAGCCGTCATCCACCAGCACGATCTCGAAGCTCTCCCCGTGGGCTTCCATGACCGCCTTCAGGCGGTCATAAAGATCGGTAACGTTTTCTTGTTCGTTGTGCAGCGGGACGACGATTGAGTACTTGGGCACAGTTTTTTTATTATAGCCCGAACTCCAGGCCGGGAGGTGAATTCCTCCGAAGGATGTGCTCCCCGGTAACCGGAGAGGCGGTCCTTACAAGGCAAAAGCTACGCCGGTTCCTTGAGCTTCAGTTTCGATTTGTTTTCCTCCAGAAATTTCTTCAGATCCTCGGCCGCTCCCAGCAACCGTTGCCACTGTTCGTAATAGAGAGTGACCGGAAAGCGCCCCAGTCCGTACACGCTGACGCCGCCTTTTTCCCCGACTTTGAAGTCCAAAACGCCGACGCGTTTCTTCGTCTCCACCTGTTTTTCCAATTGTGCCAAACGCGCCTTTAATTCTTCATAGGTTGGTTCTGCCATGCCTTTGCCCCCCGGAAGATTTTTCGCACACAGTATTGCGGCCGTGTGGATTAGCCCGGATGATTATAGTATCGCGTGAAGTCGAGTCCAGCTTCGACACAAAAGGCCTTCGCAAATGCTCTTCCCGATGCAGGAAGCACTACCCCGCCAGCTTTGTAAATGAAAGTAAAACTATGCGCGGCTGCGAAGCGTTGAGCAGCCGCCTTGATAGAATAGCCAGACTACATCTCCGCCAATGTTCGAATCTTGAGGAGAAACACTGTTTGATCAAGCCAATCACGCGGTCTCTACTGTGTCTGGCTGTGCTGGGATTGTGCTCCGTATGGTCCGGAGCGCAACAGACCTCAGCCCCTTCGGATCAGAAGCCGGCAACGCCGCCGGCGCAAGCCGAGTCCTCCAAAACACCGTCTGAGCAGGGCACACCCACCGAAAAACAACAACCCAAGCGAATCCTGGGAGTAATGCCGAATTTCCGCGCCGTAAGCGCGGGCGCGTTTCCGCCTCCGCCCACGCCAAAACAGGCATTCAAGATCGCGACCCAGAACAGCTTCGATTATTCCTCGTTCATCTTCGTGGGCATCACTTCCATACTGGCGGAAGGAACCAACGCTCATCCCAAACTCGGCAAAGGCGTTGCGGGGTTTGGCAGATATTACTGGCGCGGGTTTCTCGACAAGACCGATGGCAACTATCTGGTGATCTTCGCGCTGCCCACCGTATTTCATCAGGACGAACGCTATTATGCGAAGGGCCATGGCGGCATTTTCAAGCGTGGTATTTATGCCGCCTCCCGAATCCTCATCACTCCCGACTATCACGGGCACCCCAGCTTCAACGCCTCGGAGGTTCTCGGCCGCGCCATGGCCCAGGGAATTTCCACCGCCTACTATCCCAGCGCGGATCGCACTGCTGGTGCGCTGGCCGTAAAGTTTGGATGGGCCATGGGACGGGATGCGCTGACCAACACCTTCCGCGAGTTCTGGCCGGACATCGCCACCCACGTGCTTCACCGCCACCCGTAGGCACGAGGAGCGAAAGAATGGGTAATACACTTGCCCTGGATCAACACATCACTCTTGTTCCAATTAAGGTGCGGATTGAAGCGCGATGATCGGCCATATGGCGAAAGCGGAATTAGTATTTTCCGCCAAACACCTTCTGATTGATGTCGGGCCAGAATTCTTTCAGCACGTTGAACACGCCGTCCAAACCCACTTGCGTTCCCCAGCGCTGATATGTTTTCACCCACGGATTGTGCTCTGCCGGGTAGTACGCGTTGCCAATGCCCGCCGCCGCGCCGGCTCCAACAACTTCCGAAAGATTGAAGGTGCGCCCTCCCGAGTTGGTCTTGGTGATCAACAACCGGCTCACCGCATAACCGGTCCGTTTAAAAAATCCGCCCTTGCCCATGGTGTAGTATCTGGGGTCCTCTTTGGTCGCCACGGGAACGATCGCTTCCGTCATGTAGTTCTCTATGCCGCCATCGACAAAGACGTGCCAGTAGTATTTACCAAAGCCTTCAGCGCCTTGCCCAAAGCTCGGCTGCGACTTGCCGGCCATGTCAATTCCCGCGAGCCCTCCCACGAAAATAAAATCCGAGTAGTCAAACGTGTCCTGTGTCGCCAGCCAAAGATCGCTCTTGAAAGTCAGCGGAGGCAACTGCGTGTTGGCACTGACCGCCCGGTAATTGGGGATGATCCACAGAATTCTCTTGTTTTGCTTACCATAGTTTTCCTCGGGGTTATTGGGAGTTGAAGGGGAGATCGCGGGCGTGGGCGCGTCGGGTCGGGATGACTTTCCATCCTTGGTGGTTTGGTGCGGAACCTGATTTTGAGGAACACCGCTCTGACTAACCTCATCCAGATCGGATGACACGGTTCTTTCGCTGGACGGGTCCCGCACGGCGGCTGGTTTCTGAGCCTGCGCAGGTGCCGCCAGCATGCCGCCCAACGCTGCCGCCATACAAACTAAATGAATCGCCTTCAAATTCTCCTCCCTGCCTCTGTATCTTCCCACTACGACCCTGTCTGCTGTGCTTGCAATGATTTCCCGCCAGTTACCCAACCTCGGACTGTTTCAATCGGCATTTGGATCCACACCGGTTGCGACAACGCGCACCTTGTGCAATGCGGATTCGAGAGCTATTTGGGGGCTTTCTTTTGCTGCTTCTGCAGGCCGCGCTCATGCCTCCTCTGCAAATATCGGTGAATGTCCGGCCAAAATTCCTTCAGTTCGTTCCCGAAGGCGTCGATGCCCATTTGCGTTCCCCAGCCTGACAAACTCGATGAAAAACTGCGGTCGGCCGCGGGATAATAGAAATTGGAAATAGCGATCGCTGTCGCGTTGCCGGCAAACTCGGGAACGTTGAACATATGCCCCCCGGAGTCTGTTCGAGCAATAAAAATACGGTCGACGGCATATGCAAAGCGGCGCACGAACGAGCCCCGGCCCAGCTGAAAATAACGCGGATCGACCCTCAGGAACGTGGGATAAACACCCCCCACCATGACGTTACCGTCCACTTGATCGGCGAAAGCGGCTCCGTAACGCTTCGCGTATCCTGCCATGCCCTGCCCATACCCCGGAGAGGAATTTTCCGCCTGGCGAATACCGGCCACAATGCCCACCACCGTGAATTCGTAGGGGTCGAAGGAACCCTTCGTTGAGATAGCGAATTTTTCCTCCCATGAGATCGGTTTCACTTGCGATTCACTGTCTACTGTCAGGTAGTTTGGCATCACGTAAAACATCCGGTCGTCTTCACTCTTCTTTTTTGTGTTTTGCTGGACCGCGCTGCCTGGATCCTGAGAATTACTCCCGGTAGACGGTTGGTCTGCCGGCTTCGCTTGCCTGGAAGGGCTGGCCGTGGGTGACTGAGCAGGGTCCGGGGTTTGAGTCGGCAGGGTGTTTTGAGGTGAGCAAAACACCACAGAGGTTAAGATCCACACCATTAGCAGGCCTACGCGCATGAGATATCTCAGTTTCAAATTGCCGATGGTTCCAGGTCCAGTCGATTGAAATCTCGCCGAGGCGAGGTTGGCAGTCCACCGCCAGCAATCCCCAGCAAACAGACTCGGCAACCTGCCAGTATGCCAGTCCGAAAATCAGGAGATTCAACAAATCATCCGCAAGATTCTGGGGCGAGCCCTCCACTTCAGGATGATTTCCGCCCTCCGATTGTCTCGCACCGGGGGAACTTCCTCCTCACTTTACCAGTAGGATGCAGTTGCAGGCGAGCAGGCCGTCCAGGCAGAGGGCTTCCGATTCCGCAGCTTGTCGCCGGGGTTGGAGAGGAATCTCTCCCGCTCTCTTGAATTATTGCGCTATCGCGAAAACCACCTGGCCCCGGTTTTATCTTACCCGCCGAGGCTCATATGCCCGGTCGACCACCAGTTCGGGATGGAGGCGGCGAAATGTCTCCGCTACATGGCAATTCCAGCAAATGGGTTGGTGGGTGGCGAACACCTCAGGCAGTTGCTCGGGGCGCAGTTCCCTCCACTCCACCGACCTGCGCTCCGGGTCAAGCAGAGCCGGTGCGTGATCCATGTGGCGAAGTGGACCGAATGTTTTGTGACAAAACACGCACTTCTTCCCTTCATACCACTTCGAAACAATATTCCAGACCAAGCAATTCTCCGGATCGACCTCGATCTGCTGCAGACACTCCTGTCCGCAGCCCTCGCGTTCGGGCCAGCGCGAGCATTCCTTCAACCGCAGTGTCGGCTCGCTAAGAAAAGCACCGGCTGCGGCCTGCCTGGCGTCCACATCAACCGCTGCGGCGCGGTGGTTCTCCGGGCAGGTGACGAGACGCTCGCCGCGATAGCGGAAATAGGCTCGCACGCCGGGAATGGCGCGGAACACAAACAGCCCCACCGCGACTACCAGAACTACAATTACGATCAGAATCATTCCGGTCATGCTTCACCTCCAGGCCGCCCGTATGTAGCAGACCCGTAGGCTGGATGCTTCCCGCGCGGTCTGCCCCAATTTTCCGCACTTTCAGTGTGACGCCAGAGGGGTGAAACCACCGTGGCTTGTGTCACTTAAAATTGTGATTCTCGTCACGCAGTCAGCGATTGCTGGCAACCACCTCTAATGGCGGGTGGGCGCCGCGCAATTGCATTTTCACCGCCACGGAAAGACGCCGGATTCCCTCGCGAATCTGATCCGGCTGGGAAAAGGAAAAATTCAGCCTCATGTGACGGCAGCCGTCGGGCGCGTCGTTGCCATAGAAGCAGTCGCCCGGCACGAAGGCGACATTTTCCGCCAGCGCCGTGCGAAACAGCACGCGGCAATCTGTGCCCTCGGGCATGGTGATCCAGAGGAACAGTCCGCCCTTGGGATGCGTCCAGGTGACTTCGGGGGGAAAGAATTGCTGGAGCGCGTGCAGCATCACGTCACGGCGCTCGCGATAAACCTCACGGATCAGCTTGACGTGCTGATCGAGGAAACCATCCTTCGCCACTTCATACGCCACCATCTGGTTGAACGTGGCCGTGTGCAGGTCGGCGGCCTGCTTGAGCTGCACCAGTTTGCCGATCACGTCCCCTGGCGCCACGATCCAGGCCAGGCGAATTCCCGGCGCCAGGGTCTTCGAGAATGTGCTCAGGTAAATGACATTGCCCAGGGTGAAGCCGTTGTCGCGGCGCAGATTCTCCCGGTCCAGCACCACCAGCGGCGCCAGATGCTCGCCCTCATAGCGCAACTGCCCGTAAGGATCGTCTTCGATGATCGGGATGCCATATTTGTCCGCCAGGAAAATCAGCTGGTGCCGGCGCGCTTCCGAAAGCGTGACTCCCGCCGGATTCTGAAAGTTGGGCAGAAGGTACATGAACTTGGGGCCCAAACGCAGGCAGGACTCCAGCTGGTCGGTGCGGAGGCCGTCATGGTCGAGCGGAACGGAAACATACTGCGCGCCGTAGACATTAAATGCTTGCAGCGCTCCGAGATAAGTCGGTGCCTCCACCAGCACGCGGTCACCGGAATTGATCAGTAATTTGCCGATCAGATCGAGGGCCTGCTGCGAGCCGGAAGTGATCAGCACATTTTCCGCCTTGGCCAGAATGCCGTAGCGGGCAATGTTCCGCGCGATCATCGCTCGCAACGGTTCATAGCCTTCCGTTGGACCATATTGCAGGGCTTCTCCTCCATGCTTTTGCAGAACTGCGTGGCAGGCTTCCTCGAACTGCTTCACCGGGAAAACATCGGGAGCGGGAAGGCCTCCGCCAAACGAAATGACTTCGGGACGTTGCGTGATTTTCAGCAGCTCACGGATGGTGGAGCTTTTAATTCCGAGCGTGCGCAATGCATAGCGCGAATTCCATACGGTTGACATGAAGGCATCCTCGCGAACTGCGCTTCCGTTCAGTCCTCCACCGTGACCGGCTCCTCCACCCGCGCTCCATGCCGGGCCAGATAGGAATCGTTCTCTTGCGCGTCGACCACGGCAATGGCAGCCACGTTTACGATTTCCTCCACGTGCGCGCCCCGGTGCAGCACGTGTACGGGCCGGCTCATGCCCATCAGGATGGGGCCTAGCGTCTCGCAGTCGGCAATCTTCGCCAGCAGCTTGCAGGCAATGTTGGCTGAATCGAGGTCGGGGAAAATAAGCACGTTGGCGCCGCCCTTCAGCGCGCTGAAGGGATACGACTGCTCAATCACCTCCGGCGATAACGCGTCGTCGGCCATGATTTCGCCATCAACGATCAGGGTTGGATCGGCAAAGTGGAGCAACTCGACCGCCTTGCGAACCCTGGTGCAGATGGGGTGATCTACACTGCCAAAGCTCGAGAATGACAGCATGGCCACCCGGGGATGAACGTCGAAGCGCCGGGCCATGTGCGCCGTGCACAACGCGATTTCCACCAGATCTTCGGCGGTGGGTTCGATGTTCACGCTGGTGTCGGCCAGGAACAACACCTCGCCTTTGCGCGTAATCAGCGCGTAGCAGCCGGAGACCCGGTGCAGCCCCTCCCGCATGCGCACGATCTGCAGCGCCGGACGAATGGTATCGGCAAAGTGCTGGCTGACGCCGCTGACCAGGGCATCCGCGTCGCCCATGTGCACCATCATCGAGCCAAATACGTTGCGGTCGTTGATGAGCGAGCGTGCCTCACTCAGGGTGACGCCCCGGCGCTGACGCAAGCGGAACAATTCCTGAACGTAAAATTCGCGCAGTTCAGAAACCGCCGGATCGACAATGTTCATGCCCTCCAAACTCAGGCCCAATTCGAGTGCGCGGTTTTGGATCGCAGTCAGACTGCCCAGCAGGATTGGCTTGGCGATTTTCTCTTCCACCAGAAAGTGGCAGGCCCGCAGGATTTTTTCGTTCTCGCCCTCAGGGAATACCACTTGTTTAGGATGAGCTTTGGCTTTGTGGATCATGCTGCGCGAGACTTCATAGGCCTTGCCCAGCCTGCGTTCCAATTGCTCGCGGTAGGCCTCAAGCTCGACGGGTTCCTGCGCCACACCAGTTCGCATGGCAGCCTCGGCCACGGCGGAAGCCTCCCACACCAGCACCCGCGGGTCGAACGGTTTGGGAATCAAATATTCCCGGCCAAAGCGCAAGCGCTCCACACCGTAGGCGCGACACACCGAGTCGGGCACGTCTTCTTTGGCCAGTGCCGCCAGGGCACGCGTGGCCGCCAGCTTCATCTCTTCGTTGATGGCGGTTGCGCGCACGTCGAGAGCGCCGCGAAAGATGAACGGGAAGCCCAGCACATTGTTTACCTGGTTGGGATAGTCGGAGCGGCCCGTGGCCATCACCACATCTTCGCGGCAGGCCTTGGCTTCTTCGTAGGTAATTTCGGGATCGGGATTCGCCATGGCAAACACAATCGGATTCGCGGCCATGGAGCACACCATCTCAGGAGTAACCGCGCCTTTGATCGACAATCCGACAAACACATCGGCGCCTCTCAGAGCCTCGGCCAGGGTCCGCAACTCAGTCTCGCCGGCGAACGCCTCTTTGTAGCGGTTCATGCCTTCCTTGCGTCCCTTGTAGACGACGCCCTTGGTATCGCAGAGAATGATGTTTTCCCGCTTCACTCCCAGCCGCACATAGTGCTCGGCACACGCGATGCCCGCCGCGCCTGCGCCGTTGAAGACCACACGCACTTTCGCAATGTCTTTTTTCACGACTTCCAGCGCGTTCAGCAGCGCGGCTCCGGAAATAATGGCCGTGCCATGCTGATCATCGTGGAAGACTGGAATCTTCATCGTCTTGCGCAATGTTTCTTCTATGCGGAAGCAATCCGGCGCCTTGATGTCCTCGAGATTGATGCCCCCGAAGGTGGGTTCGAGAAGCTGGCATACCTTGATGACCTCTTCCGGATCGTGGCTGTTGACTTCGATATCGAACACGTCCACATCGGCAAAGCGCTTGAACAACACGGCTTTCCCTTCCATCACTGGTTTGCCGGCCAGCGCCCCGATGTCGCCCAGGCCGAGCACGGCCGTCCCATTACTGACCACAGCCACCAGGTTTCCGCGGCCGGTGTACTTGAACGCGTCCTGAGGATTTTTCTCGATCTCGAGGCAGGGCTCGGCCACACCTGGCGTATATGCCAGGCTGAGATCGCGCTGCGTGCGGCAGGGCTTGGTCGGAGTGACTTCAATTTTTCCCGGCCGCGTGCCGTTGTGGTAATCCAAAGCTTGCTGTTTGCTGGTCATCGCTTCCTCCCAAATCTTTTTGGCGCGACACGCTCATCCGCGCCCCGCCAACAGCGGGCACCCGTGCTGACCTCGCCGCGTGCTCACGCCTGAACTTCCGGAATTCCCTCTTACTCTTTCGGGCTGCGCCGCCATATGGGCATATTCGGGTTCCAGTTGTGGACATCCCGCGTATGGTCCTGGCTGTGCGGCTGTCCGCTGGCAACCCCGGCCAGTTGGCTCGACGGATGGCGCAACAGTTCTGCCATGTAATTTCCGATCTGCTGCCGGATTTTGGGGTCGTTCAGGGCTGCCAGCAGCGCGGGTTGGTCGACGTGCGTAAAACCACCGCACAACGGACACTTCACTAAATCATCATTCACCATTGCCGCCCCCGGGAAGAAAGTTGTGAGCGATTTGGGCGCACTGCGCCGCTGCTCCATGAAATGAATTACAACCCACCTGCGCCCGTCGGGCAGTGACATGCATCGCGCGCTTCGGTGACCGGGATCACAGGCCAAACTGCCATTGCCGACAAAAGCTTGCAGCCCGGGAACTCGCTGGCGAGAAGGAGAGAGTCGCCAGAACGTTGTTGCCGGCCTCGCTTACCACTGGCCGGTGGTCAGGAATTCATGAATTGATTTGGCAGCGCGGCGGCCGGCGCCCATCGCCAGAATCACCGTGGCGGCGCCGGTGACGATGTCGCCTCCGGCAAAGACTCCCTGGCGAGTGGTGCGCTGCGTTTCGGGATCGGCTTGAATGTAGCCGCGTTTGTCCGTGCCCAGCCCCGGGGTGGTGCTTTGCACGATGGGATTCGCCGTGGTCCCGATCGCCATAATCGCCAGCGAGAGCGGCAGATCAAATTCCGAGCCTTTGACTGGCACCGGGCGCCGGCGCCCCGAGGCGTCCGGTTCGCCCAGTTCCATGCGCACACAGCGCGCCGCCGTGAGCCAGCCCTTGCCCTCCGAGAGAAACTCGACTGGTGCGGTTAGCATCTGGAAGTCAATGCCTTCCTGCTGCGCGTGGTGCACTTCCTCGGCCCGCGCCGGCATTTCCTTCTCGCTGCGGCGATAGATGACGTAAGCTTTGCGCGCTCCCAGCCGCAACGCCGAGCGGATCGCATCCAGCGCGGTGTTGCCTCCGCCGATCACCGCAACGTCTTTCCCGTGCAGATCGAGCATGGGCTCATCGTAGACGGGGAATTTGTAAGCTTTCATCAGATTGATGCGCGTGAGAAATTCATTGGCCGAATAGACACCGTTGAGGTGTTCTCCGGGAATGCCCATGAATTGCGGCAGACCGGCCCCGGTACCGATGTAGACGGCGTCGTAACCCTCTTCGTGCATGAGTTCGTCAATCGTTACCGTGCGCCCGACCACTACGTCAGTCTCGAATTCAACGCCCATCTCGCGCATATAATCGAGTTGTTCGCGGATGATCTGCTTGGGAAGACGAAACTCGGGGATGCCGTAGACCAGGACTCCGCCGAGCTCATGCAGCGCTTCGAACACTCGAACCTTGTGCCCCTTTTGAATCAGATCGCCGGCCACGGTGAGGCCGGAGGGCCCGCTGCCCACCACGGCTACTTTCTTGCCCGTCGGGGGCACGCTGGGCAGCACGTGCGTGCCCAAGCGCTGCTCGTAATCGGCAACAAAGCGCTCCAGATATCCGATGCCCAGCGGCTTCACTTTCTTCGATAACAGGCACTTGCCTTCGCAGTGATCTTCCTGCGGGCACACGCGGCCGGTGATGGCCGGCAGAACGTTGTCCTCGCGAATCTTTGCCGCTGCCCC
This sequence comes from Candidatus Aquilonibacter sp., assembly GCA_035523915.1. Lineage (GTDB taxonomy): Bacteria > Acidobacteriota > Terriglobia > Terriglobales > Acidobacteriaceae > Sulfotelmatobacter. The sequence continues at coordinate 45,268 of DATKPV010000020.1, forward strand.
GAGAAAATCTCCGGCCACGATCAGCTCCACGAACTCTTTTACTTTCACGCCTACCGGACAGTTCTCCGTGCAGGTGGGCTTGGCGCACTCCAGGCAGCGCTGCGCCTCCAGACGCGCCAGCTCCGGACTGTAGCCCAGATTAACTTCGCTGAAGTTCTTGTTGCGCTCGTCCGCAGCCTGCTCGGGCATCAATTGCCGGGGAACCTTGATGCGCTCTTTCGGCGACAATGGGTTGGGCGACTTCCTGGCCACAGGGCTCACTTCTCGCCTCCTTGGGCAATGGCGCACTGTTCTTCCCGGATGCGCGCGGTCTGCTCGTCGGCATGGCTGTCGAAATCGGCCAGCGACCGTTGTTCCGATTCGCGATACATGCCGTTGCGCTGTACCAGCACCGCGAAATCCACTTTGTGCGCGTCGAATTCGGGTCCATCAACGCAGGCAAACTCGCTCTTGCCGTCAATCAGCACACGGCATCCGCCGCACATGCCCGTGCCATCAATCATGATCGGGTTCAGGCTCACGATGGTGCGAATGTTCTCCTTGCGGGTCATCTCCGCCACAGCCTTCATCATCACAATCGGCCCCACCGCCAGCACCAGATCAATGCGCGTGCCATTCTGGATGAGCTGCCGCAGTTTGTCGGTGACAAAGCCTTTGTCGGCGTAGCTGCCGTCGTCGGTGGTGATCATCAGCGCGTCGCTTACGTCACGCATTTCCTTTTCGAGGATGACCAATTCCTTGGTGCGCGCTCCCACGATCGAAATCACACGGTTGCCCGCCCGCTTGAAAGCGGCCGCGCTGGGATAGGCCATGGCCGTTCCCACTCCCCCGCCCACCACCACTACGGTGCCGAATTGTTCAATGTCAGACGGTTTTCCGAGCGGCCCGACCACATCGAGGATGGAATCGCCGGTGTTCAGCGAATTCAGCAGGCGCGTTGTCTTGCCAATCGACTGCACCACGATGCTGATGGTGCCGCGCTCCGCATCGGAACTCTCGATGGTCACCGGAATCCGTTCGCCTTCTTCGTAAACCCGGAGAATCACAAACTGGCCGGGCTTCTGCTTGCGGGCAATGCGCGGAGCTTCCAGGACGAAGCGTTTAATGCCGGGGGCGAGAAATTGGGCGAGAGTGATTTTGAACACAGGCGGCTCCCACGAGAACTACGTCTCGATTCTGGGGGAGCCTTGGCGGAGAGGCTGTGACCAAAATCACAAAGCGCTGTGAGGTCGTGCGGAGCTATGGCCGGCAAAACAGCCGCTAGATGACATGCGTGCATTAATATGACACTTTCTGATATTATGGTACCACTCGGGGAGAAATGACATGGCTCCGGAAACACGCACGAAGGTGAACGAAAGCGGACGGCTCGTCATCCCGGCAGCCTTCCGCAGAGCGCTGGGGATCAGCGCGGGCGACGAGGTGATCCTCCGCATGGAGGGTGATGAGTTGCGTATCACCACGATGAGGCGACGCATCGAACAGGCGCAGCGCCGCGCACGCCAATACGTGAAACCAGGTGTCTCACTGGTCGACGAACTGATCGCCGAACGGCGCGAGGCCGCCAAGCGTGAGTAGCGTCGTCCTCGACGCCTCAGTGTTGCTTGCTCTCATTAATGAGGAGGCCGGATCGCAGCATATCTCGCCTCACCTGCTTGCCGAAGCCGTGGTAAGCACCGTCAGTCTCGCTGAGGTTCAAGGCAAGTTGGTGAGTTCCGGATGGAACCCTGAGGAAGCGTGGGAGGACGCCACGATCGGAGTCAGCGAGATCATTCCCTTCCGGACTGAGCATGCCAAGACTGCCGGTAGCCTGATCGCCGCGACTCGAGGTTTTGGCCTGTCACTGGGCGACCGAGCCTGCCTCGCCTTGGCTCTCTCGCTGAACGCTCCGCTTTACACCGCAGACCGCTCATGGAAGAACCTGAAGATAGGGGTTCGCATTCACGTGATTCGCTAGCGCTGTGACGAAACACCCCCTCACTTACTTTCGGAACAGCCGTTGAAACGCCAGCGGGACGCTCGATGTACTCAGCGGCAGGGTAAGCGACGGCGGCGGTGGATTCAGCGAACGCTCCGCAATGGCATAGCCGTCGACCTGCACGCGGAGTGTGCACGGGCGGTTCGAGGCATAGAAGGTGAATTGGTTGGATTCCACCTGCACTTTGGAGCGGGCAATCACCTGTCCGCTGCCGGGATCGACCAGTGAAACGATCGCGCTGGTCACCTGTTTCTTGTCGTCCGGTTGCAGATGGACGTTCACGGGAGATTTCTGCTCGCTGGGCTGCCCGCCCTGCGCGAGGACTTGAGGGGGAATCATTAAACGCTCCCACCAGCCGGAGTCTCGGGCCGTCGGGGCGGTGGAGGGAGGCGCCAGGCTGAGGCCGGGAGGCGCGCTATAGGGCACCCCAGTCATCAGGATCGCGATCACGCTGATGCCGTAAGAAAACGCCTTCTTGCTGGAATCCGCGCTCAGGATGAAACTGAGCGCCACCGAGAGCGCCACCAGTCCCAGCGCTACCACCCAACCATAGGTCTGAAGTCCGACATCGACCAATCCCGATCTCAGATGTTCCACCGCGGAAGCTTCTCCCTTTTGTGCGATGTCGGCCAGGACGGCCAGCACTCCGCCGGTTGCGGCTGAAAGGCCAAGGCAGATGTTCTTCGTCATGTCGCTGCGTTGCATGGGTACCTCCTAAAAAGAAACTTCACGACTGTCGGGCGTCGTTTGCCATCCGCCGAAAATGTGATCCGTTCGCTTGCTGGGCCCTCGCCTCTTGGGGGTATGTGCCCGAGATCCTGCCAGCGCTGGTGGGAACTGCCTTGGGAAAGAGGCGATCGTGATTCAGGCGGATTTTCCGCCCGCCACGGGGAAGGGTCAAGAAAAATGTGATGTGCCGCCCCCGTGGCCAAATTCTGTTACGAAAACCGGAATTCGCCCGGGCTTCGTCCTCAGACGGCTTCCGGCTTGAAGATCACTCCCTGACTGGTGCGGCTGTTCATCACCACCCGAATGGGATCCTCAAACTGGAGATGACGTACGCAGCCATCTTCTGCCAACGCCGGTTGCTTGCCCAGCCAGTCCCAATCGAGCCAGCCTTCTCCGGCATCGGGATTCACCGTGAAATAGCCGATTTGAAATGCGGTCAGGTTCTGGAAGAAGTGGCTCCCCTGCGATGGCGTCACGCGAAAATCACGGAACCCGGCTTCCACGATCGCCCGTGCCCCGGAAATTTCATCCCATTCGACGGGAATGCCCAGCCAGGGATCGTTCGATCCCCAGCGGCCGACGCCGATCAACACATAAGGCCGGCTTTGTCCGCTGAGCACGCCGTTGAATTGAGCGACGGCCCGGGCCACTTCCTGGCTGCGGCTGCGCTCGAAGCGTTGCGAATCGACCACCACCACGTCGTGAAGATGTTCAATGCGTCCGTTGCCCAGAACTTTATGGCTCTGGCAGATCAACTGGTCGGAGCTCAGTTCTCCGATATCGAGATCCTGATGATCGCGCGCCAACGTGAGCGGACGAATCTGGAGGAAGCCAAACTCCGCCGCTTCGTCGGGCCGCCGCGGCAGGCACACCGCAAATTCGATCTCCACTGGATTGCCCAGCGCGTCTTCCCCCGCGCGCACGAGCACATCGAGGATCGAAGCCAGGGGAAATGTGCCGTGCTTGAGCATCGGCGCAAAACTCACCAGCCGCGCGCCGGGACGGCTCAGGCCGTCGTAGACCGCGTGGTTGTCGCTCGAGTAGGTCGAGCCTACTGCGTGCAGCGTGCCATCCTGTTCCGCGGCCTCGAGGGCGAACCGTCTTTCGTGCAGATGTCCGGGGCGGCCGCTGGCCTCGCCATGAAGTTGCAGCGCCCAGAACTCCGACTGTGAGTTGGTCAGAATGTCTTCCACGGAGGAAAACTGCAGCAGGTTGCGGGGATAGCGCGGGCAGAAGGTCAGGCACTTGCCGCCATCGACCACGGCCCGGCCAAGGCCCAGGGCCACGGCGGCGATGCCGTCTTCAAACGTCATGGGCGGAACCGGATAAAAATTGCGCGAGCGCACCACCCCTGAGAAATCTGGGTAGAAACGCGGTCCATGGGGCGTGCCCACCAGCCGCTGCAGGATCACCGCCATTTTTTCTTCCTCCAACCGGTACGGCGTGGCTCGGACATACGCTTTGGCGTGGCGGCTGAAGGTGGAAGCGTAGATGCGCTTGATGGCCTGGCTCAGGGCGGTCAGGCGCCACTCCGGATAAGCCTCTTGGTTGCCCAACATGAAAGTCTCATAGACACCAGTGAAGGGCTGATATTGAGAATCCTCCAGCAGGCTCGAGGAACGCACCGCCAGAGGATGGTTGACCTCGGCCAGAAAAGCTTTCAGGTCAGCGTTCAGCGCACCCGCAAACGGCGCGGCCAGAAACTTCTGCTCAATCTCGAGATCGTCGTCGCACTGCAGAGCAAAATCCAGAAGGTTGTTTTCGCTGACGAATTGATCGAAAGCATCGGTGGCCAACACCACGGCAGGAGGAACCGCGATGCGCACACCCGGGAAGCGCCGGGTGAGGCGGCTCTTCCGCAGCAAGTGTCGCACAAAGGCCAGACCGCGCGCCTTGCCCCCCAATGAACCCGAACCAATGCGCAGAAAGCTGGACTGCGAAGGATTGAAGGTCTCCGCCCGGAAATCACCGATCAACACTTCGCTTTGTTCGCGGCGATACTCGTTAATCGACTCAATCAGGTCGCGCCGTAGATGTTCCGGACCGCTGAAGTCGGAAACTTTTCTTGGCCGCAGCTTGGCGGCGAGGGCAAATTCCGTGCGCGCCATCAGCCAGTGCGAGAAATGGTTTCTTTGGGCGTGGTACATCAGGCTTTCCGGCGAAACTGTCTGCAGTTGCTCTTCCAGTTCGTTCAAGTCCCTGGCGCGCCCGACTTCGTTCTGATCGGGCAAGCGAAACACAAAATCACCGAAGCCGAACTGCTCGGTGAGAATGCGCCGCAGATCTTTCAACAGCGTAGGCGAGCGCTTGCGCAGAAACGAATAGCCTTCGGCATGGGCGCGCGGACGGAATTCGGTGCGGCTGGTCTGTAGAACCACGGGAACATCGGGAACCAGGCTCTTCACCATCCGCGCCAGTTCGAATCCGGCCTCCGGACTGAGTTTTCCTTCCCACGGGAATTCGACGTCTGAGACTAGCCCGAAGAGATAATCGCGGTACTCCTGCACCAGTTGCGCCGCATCCTCAAAGTTCGAGGTCAGCAGGATTTTGGGCCGGGCCTGCATGCGCACCAGTTTGTGAGCGACATTGATGCCTTCCTGAATCACGCGCCGCGATTGCTTGATCAGCTCGGTGTAGATGACTGGAAGAAACGATGAGTAATAACGAATATTGTCTTCCACCACCAGCAAAACCGGCACGCCCATGGCGCGCGTGTCATGCAGCACATTGCGCTTATCTTCGATGTACTTGACGATCGCGATCAGGATGCGCGCATTGCCCTGCCAAAGGAAGATGCGCTCGATGTCGGTGACTGGATTGCGCGCGACGAAGTTCTTCACCTCCCGATAGTCGTAGGCCAGCACGATCACCGGGACATCGAGTCCCGCGCGCTTCACTTCTCGCGCCAGTTGGGCGGCATCGGTTTCGCCGACGGTAAGGTTGGTAACGATCAAATTGAACTGCGGATTGGAGCGCGCCAGGCTCAGCGCTTCAGCGCACGACGCAACGTGCGTGATGCCGGGAATCTGCTGCAGGTTGAGTTCGAGCGATTCATCGATGAGCAGTTCGTTGAGGCGTCCATCTTCGCGCAGGATGAACGAATCGTAGAGGCTGGAGACCAGAAGGATATTCTGGACCTTGAAGGGCATCAGGTTTTCGAAGCCTTCAAAGCGTTCTTCGGCGTCGAGGATGGGTTCGAGGGTGCGCGGGAGGGACATGGGGTTGACAGGCAATCATAGTCCTGCCCAGCACCGGTTGAATGTGGCTCGGCTCACAATGTGAATTGAGCAAACAACCGTTCGGTGCCCCACGTCTCGCCTCTTTTGCGAGACGTGGGAAAGGCATGGCGGAGCGACAGGCTTCGACTGGCTTATCGCTTTCGCCAGTGCTTAGGATTGCGCTCGTCGAGATCTAAAAGCAGCCCACCAGACTGCGGAGAAGCGACAGGAAGCGAATCGACGTCAGCACCGGAACTTGCTCACCGTTTCCGTTACGACGGCGGAGCCATTCCCTGGAGATGTGAAAGGCTGCGATGAGCAGCAGCCAACCGGCGGTCTTTAGAGCTGCATTTGCGTCTGTGTGAATCATTCCAGCGTCGGCGCGCCCTTCCAATGACGGATGGATAAGAACGCCGCAATCAACCCGAAAAAGAGGCCCAGGCCCCACATCGGATGCTGGCTGCTCCTGCGCAGCAACGGAGAAATAGCGATTAAGCTGACGCACCATAGACCATCGATCAGCCAGCCTTCCCATGTCTGTGGGAACCTCTGGCCGAAGATGTAGCGTTTTTCCGTGTACCAATACCGTGGCGCGTCGTGCATGCACAAGTGTGCGAGCGCCGCGAACGCAAGAACAAGTGACCGATGTAACCACGCGCACGAGAGACGGCGAGACACCGGGAAATCATCTAACCTGCCCATCTCAAGAAACGTGCAGCGCGGCGATTCCCGGCGCCACTGTGCGAGGTTAGGACCTCAACCGATGGCTGAGGTCATCGCCGATTTCGCACGCTCTACGGAGCAGTTAAATCGGTTTAACTCTATGACGCAAGTCATTGCACATAAACATCTTACCGGCACTTGTTTCCACAGGACTCTCCGGTCTAATGCTCTTTAGAATTCAGGGATTACGGGACACTTGACTCATATTTGGTGCAGCCGTGCTCGATTGGTTTCCCTATTTTCTGCGACCCCTGTGGAAAAGGCTCTCAGAAAACGAGCGGGGGGCCAAACGAAAATCCCCACGTCTCGCAACACCAGCGAGACGTGGGGCTTCTCTAATCACCGTAGCCACGCGGGCAAGAGTGCCCGCGCCACATTATCAATTACACGATCAACTACACCAATCCTTGATCCAGCATCGCGTTGGCTACCTTGAGGAAGCCGCCGATGTTGGCGCCGTTCACCAGATTGCCCGGCGTGCCGTACTTCTCGGCCGTTTCGAAGCAATTCTTGTGGATGGCGATCATGATCTTGTGCAGACGGTCGTCCACTTCCTCGCGGGTCCAGTTCAGCCGTGCGCTGTTCTGGGCCATCTCGAGGCCAGAGGTAGCCACGCCGCCGGCATTGGCAGCCTTGGCCGGGCCATACAGGATCTTGGCATCGAGGAACATTTTGGTGGCTTCGAGCGTCGATGGCATATTGGCGCCCTCGGCTACCAGTTTGATGCCGTTCTTCAGCAGGTTCCCCGCATCCTTCGCGGTGATTTCGTTCTGCGTCGCACTCGGGAAGGCGCAATCCGCTTTCACGTTCCACAGCGGGTTGTGGTCGAGTTTGACGTCAGTGGGCATGAAGATCGCTTTCTTGTAGTGGTCCGCATAGTCGCGAATCCGCCCGCGCTTCACGTTCTTCAGCTCGAGGATGTAGTCCAGCTTCGCGCGGTCGAGGCCATCGGGATCGTAAATGACGCCGTTGGAGTCGGACACGGTCAGCGGCTTGGCGCCGAAGTCGAGCAGCTTCTCGATCGTGTATTGCGAAACGTTGCCGCTGCCGGAAACCAGGCAGAGCTTGCCTTCGAGCGTTTCTTTTTTCGTCTTCAACATTTCATTGGCGAAGTAGACGCAGCCGTAGCCCGTGGCTTCCGGACGAATCAGCGAACCGCCCCAGCCGAGGCCTTTGCCGGTGAGCACGCCGGTGAATTCATTGCGCAGCCGCTTGTACTGCCCGAAGAGATAGCCGATTTCGCGGCCGCCCACGCCGATGTCGCCGGCGGGAACGTCGGTGTCGGGGCCGATGTGGCGAGCCAGTTCGGTCATGAAGCTCTGGCAGAAGCGCATCACTTCGTTGTCGCTCTTGCCCTTGGGATCAAAATCGCTTCCGCCCTTGCCGCCGCCCATCGGTAGCGTGGTAAGCGAGTTCTTGAATACTTGCTCAAACGCCAGGAACTTCAAAATGCCGAGATTGACCGAGGGATGGAAGCGCAGCCCGCCCTTGTAGGGGCCGATGGCGCTGTTCATCTCGATGCGGAAGCCGCGGTTGACCTGAATGTTTCCCTGATCGTCAAACCAGGGCACGCGAAACATCAGCACGCGCTCAGGTTCAACGATGCGCTCCAGAATGCGGGCGGATTGATATTCGGGATGCTTGGCCAGGACCAAGCGCAGAGAATCCAACACTTCGCGCACTGCCTGGTGGAATTCGGGCTCGGCAGGGTTCTTGGCTTTCACGGTAGCCATTACTTCTTCGATATAGTCTGCAGGAGCCTTGATTCCGGGCGGTGCCATGACAGATGTCATAATCCTACCTCCGTAGGTAATTTTAGAAGATCACAGCTTGGGAAGAACACAACTTGAGAAGAGGACAGCATTCCGTAGCTGATTATTACGTTGGATGGGCTCAGCGGCAGTGACCCTCCTCACC
>DATKPV010000021.1:0-89795 GCA_035523915.1 Candidatus Aquilonibacter sp.
CCGCTCGGAGTTTCGCAGCGACGTGCTGGTCATCGGCGCCGGGCCCACGGGCCTGGCCTGTGCCATCGAGGTACAAAAGATCGGCCTGCGGGTGATCGTGCTGGACAAGGGCTGCCTGGTGAATTCGCTCTTCCACTACCCGCCGGGCATGACGTTCTTCACCACGCCGGAACTGCTGGAGATTGGAGATATCCCTTTTTCGACTGCCTTGCAAAAGCCCACGCGGGAAGAAGCGCTGGAGTACTACCGCAAGGTCGCCGAGCACTACAAGGTGGACGTTCGCCAGTATGAATGGGTGAAAACCGTGATGGGGAGGGACGGAGAGTTCCACATTACGGCGACGGACCGCGCCGGGCGGCCGCATGACTATCGCGTGCGCAAGGTGATCGTTTCGACCGGCTATTACGATCTGGCCAATCAGTTGTGCATTCCCGGCGAAGATCTGCCCAAGGTGTCGCACTATTATGGCGAGCCGCATCCCTACTACGACACCGATGTGCTGGTGATCGGCGGCAAGAATTCAGCGGCCATTGCTGCGCTCGATCTCTGGCGGCATGGGGCGCGGGTCACGCTGGTGTATCGCGGCTCGCAGTTGCATCATCACGTGAAGTACTGGATCAAGCCCGATCTGGAGAACCGCATCAAGAACGGAGACATCGAGGCCTATTTCAACAGCACGGTGCAGGAGATCGGCATTGACCATGTGGTGGTCAACACGCCGCGGGGGCCGGTCCGCCTGAAGAATGATTTTGTGCTGGCTCTGATCGGCTACCATCCCGACTATGATTTTCTCCGCAGCATGGGGATCGAGCTTTCAGCCGAGCAGTGCCGCCCGGTCTGCGACCCGGTTTCACTGGAGAGCAACGTGCCGGGGATCTACGTGGCCGGCGTGATCGTCGCCGGCTCCCGCACCAACGAGATTTTCATCGAAAATGGCCGCTTTCACGGCAAGCAGATCGCCGAGGACCTGAAGCACAAGATGCGCCCGGAGCCGTAGACCTTCGCGCAGCCTCCGCTAACACTTTCACTTCCATGGAACCGCAACCGGAGCGCGGCATACCTACGATCTCACTGGCGTCATATCTGCGCCTGCTGCGCGGCAATCGCAACTTTCGCCACCTGTGGATGGCGCAGATCGTCAGCGAGATCGGCGACTGGTTCTACACGCTCTCGATCTATACGCTGCTGCTGCAGATGACGGGCCACGCCAGTTCGGTGGCGCTGGCGCTGGTCTTGCAGGTGCTGCCTCAGACTCTGATGGGGCCGACCGTGGGCGTGGTCAACGACCGCGTCCGCCGCAAGCTGGTGATGATTACGGCGGATATTGTCCGCTGCTTCATCGTGCTGGCGATGCTGCTGGTGCGTTCGCCGTCGATGGTGTGGCTGGTTTATCCCTTGTTGCTGGCCGAAACCGTGATGGCTGCATTCTTCGAGCCAGCGCGAAATTCGGTGATTCCCAACATCGCGTCTGCCGGGGAAGTTCTTATCGCCAACACGCTTTCCTCGGCGACGTGGTCGGTGAACCTGCTGATTGGCGCCTCGGTGGGAGGAGTGGTGGCGGCGTTCTTTGGCAGGGATGTGGTTTTTGTGCTCAACGCGCTGTCGTTCGTGGCCTCGGCAATGTTTATTGGGGGGATGCATTTCGCCGAGCCACATGCCGAGGCGCAACAGCGCCTGCGAGTGCGAGATCTGTTTGATTTCTCGCCAGTCGTCGAAGGTATTCGCTATATCCGCAATCACCGGGCGATTCTGCCGACCGTGTTCGCCAAAGCCGGAGAACTGATGATCGGGCCCAGCTGGGTGATCTTCACCGTACTCGGTGAACGCGAGTTCGCGCCGCACTGGCGGCATATCGATCCGGCGCGAGGGGCGATGCTGGGGATGAGCATTCTTCTGGGCGGCCGCGGTCTGGGAGCGATGTTTGGTCCGGTCATCTCGGCGCGCTGGGCGGGCCGCAGCGATGCGCGATTACGGCTGGGGATTCTATTTGGGTATTTGTTCGTCGGCCTGGGTTACTGCATTCTCGGCTTCAGCCCGAACGTCTGGATGGCCAGTTTTTGGGCGTTGGTGGCGCACGCCGGAGGCTCGACCGTCTGGGTGTTTTCGACAACTCTCTTGCAGTTGCATACGGAAGATCGTTTCCGCGGACGCGTCTTCGCCGCCGATCTCGGCTTTTCGATGTTGAGCATCGCCATCGGGGCGTGGCTGTGCGGGCGAGTCATGGATTGGGGCATCGCTGCCCGCGCGGTCGCGACCTTTACCGGAATCATCATGCTGGTGCCCGCGGCGCTGTGGGCGTGGTCGATGCGCAAAGGGAAGGCAGAGGACGCAGTCGTCTTCTGAAGGGCGACCGTGGAGCGAGATTGGCGCTGCCGATTTCTACCTGTCGAATAGGCGGTCGATCTTCGCGGCCATGATGAAGTCGCTTTCGGTCAGGCCGTCGATCTTGTGCGTCCAGAGGGTGATCCCGGCTTTGCCCCAGGCCAGCAGGATATCGGGATGGTGCCCCTGCTGTTCGGCCAGCGCGCCCACCCGGTTGACGAACTCCAGCGCCTTGGCGAAATCGGGAAACTTAAATTCGCGGGTGAGGTGATGCTCGTTCACCACCGTCCATTTGGGGACGACCTTGTGCAGGCCCTCGAGTTCTCGTCCCTTAATGGGTGGGACGCCGCCGCGGCAGGGGACACACTTCTTGTCGGCGAGTTGTTCGGTCATGCCGTTGCTCCGGTGCGGGTTAGAACGGAATATCTTCGTCGGTGATCGGCCCGGACGCGGCTCCCGCGGGCTCGGGTTCCGGCACGCGTTGATCGAAGTTGTTGCCGTTTCCGCCGGCCGAAGCGCCGCGCGAGCTGCCGCTGTAGTCCCCGGCGCCTTCGCCGCGGCCGCCGAGCAGGATCAAATCGCTGGCCACGATTTCGGTCATGTATTTCTTCTGATTGGTTTGCTTGTCATCCCAGGAGCGGGTTTGCAGGCGGCCCTCGATATAAACTTTGCCGCCTTTCTTCAGGTATTCTCCCGCGATCTCGGCCAGCCGCTGCCAGAGAACGACATTGTGCCACTCGGTGCGGTCCTGCCACTCGCCGTTTTTGTCCTTGTAGCGTTCGTTGGTGGCGATGGTCAGCTTGGCCACAGGCGTGCCTTGCGGCGTGTATTTGACTTCGGGATCCTTCCCCAGATTTCCGATCAATTGAACCCGGTTGAGACTTTTGCCTGCCATGGGAGAGCTCCTTTGGTGGAACTATAGCAGAAGGGGCAGCACGAAAAATGGGGCAAGGAAAAGAAGAATTTGCGGATAGTGCCATTGCGGGATAGGGCGAACCTTTTGTTTCCGGGAGCCGTCAGCCCGAATGCAGTCAGCTTTCCAAGCGGAGGGATCTCTGCGGGGTGGTTCCGCCTTCAGGCCCTCGCGAGATCCCTCCGCCCGCTGGTGAAAGCACGGGCGTTCGGGATGACGTCATGGGATAGAAGGCCGGGGCCCAATTGATCCGCAAAGCGCCGAAGCCGAATTCCGAAAGGCGAGCCGCGCGGCCCGATTTTCGAGGTATAATCGCCGCCATGCCTGCTCAACCCGGCGCCACCAAAGCCGTCGGCATGGTTCCCGACGAACTCAAGTTCGAGCCCAGGTCCAAAGGAATCGCCACTCCACGCAAGAAGAAGCCGAAGGAGTTGGCAGTGATCACCGAGTGCTGCACTGGATGCGCAGGTTCGCCCGCCTGCGTGGAATATTGCCCAGTGGAAGATTGCATGTTCTGGGTGCCGGATGAAGATCATCCGCCGTTTGGCCGCATCCAGATTGACCCCATTCTTTGCATCGGGTGCAAGAAGTGCCTCAGCAAAGGCCCTGACGGCTGCTTCCTCGATGGTTGTCCCTGGGACGCCATCGTGATGGTCGATACCGTGGAAGTGGAGAAGGAAGTGGGAGCGATGGCGATCTAAGTGCGGGCCTCGGGCTTCCGGCTTCGGCGTTCACACTGTAGAGTTGTGTCATCCTGAGCGGAGCCGTTCTTCAGGCGGAGCGAAGGATCTCGAGGCGCCCCGAAATCTCATTTTGTGTTATCCGCGACCCTTCAGCTGCAGCAAATCCCATTTGTTGCCGTACAAATCCTCAAACACCGCGACGGTCCCATACGGCTCCTCACGCGGTTCTCGCACAAACTTCACGCCCCGCTCGGTCATCGCATGGTGGTCGCGCCAGAAATCATCGGTATGGAGAAAAAGAAAGACGCGGCCGCCGGTCTGGTTGCCGATACGGCTGACTTCTTCCGGAGTCGATGCCCGAGCCAATAGTAAGTCCGTGCCATGCGAACCCGGCGGACGAACCAGCACCCACCGTTTGTCGTTTCCGTTACGGTCTTTACTGACGCTGTCTTCGACGAGCGTGAAGCCGAGCTTATGCGTGAAAAAAGCGATTGCCGCATCGTAGTCACGGACAACCAGCGCAACGTAGCCGATGGATTGAATCATCCGTTTTCAGAGCAGCAGATTTTCTCCGGCGCGCTTCGCTTGCTCAAGGCGGCTCTCGCTGCGGGTTCGGGCCGGATCGCAATTACGAGAATCAAGAGTCTAGAAGAAGAATCAGTTCGTCGCGGCACGTGCCCGAATCGCTTTTTCCGTTTCCACCGCCTGCTTGCGCACGTCGTCGGACATATCGGGCAGATCGCGCTCGTAGGGACGAATCGCGGGCAGGTCATCCAACTGGCCGACCAGATAGAGCGCGCGCAGCGCTTCCCAAGCCTGGGTGGTGGCGGGATCGACAATGGCGATCTCGGCGTCAGCCGTGACATTTGCGCCCGCCTGGGCGACGGAGCGAATCCGTCCCGGAATCGGCGAGCGCACTTCGACAGACTGTCGTTGCCCGTATTTCAGCTTTGCGACCAACCCTCCTTCGTGGATGGCAGTGCCGGGACGGTCGGAATCGACCACGCGGCCGCTCTGCGGAGCCACAATGCTTGCCGGTTGAAGCAGCGCCACAATCTGCGGGCGGCCGGTGGAATCGCCGAAGCGCACCAGCGACAGCGCAGCATTGCCCCGCACCATGGGCGAAGGATCGTTGAGCATCTTGAGGAGCGTCGCATGGAAGCCTGCACCGGAGGTGTCCTGCCCCATGACCCATGCGTCGGTGTTACGGACTTGCTCGACCGGATCGTCGGCGAGCCTCACCAGATCCGGATACCAGCGTTGCACCGCAGGATCATGGCGCGAGATGCGCTCACTGACCTGTACCAGCGCCTGCTGAATGTGCCGCGGCTTCCTGGTGTCGTGGAGATATTCATCCAGTTGGGGGTTGGAAAGCGAGCGGCCAAACCAGGTGCTCCACCAAAAGAGAAATGGCATGAGGACGATGAGCCAGCCGGTCGCGAAGAAAAGAATTCTCTGCAGGCGCGACATGCGGCGCCTGGACCTGGCCTGCGATGTGGCGCGGCGCTCAGCAGGCGTGCCTGGCTGTTCTTCAGGCCATGCGGAGGAATTGGGGTGCGTAGACATGAACCTCAAGATCGAGACTATAGCAAACGCCGGTTTTATTTTCTCTCGGCGTCATAGAAAAAGTTCAGGTGATACTGCTGCAGGTAATCGAGCTTCTGCTGCATTCCGTTTCTTTCGGGAGACGGGTATAGCACAAAATTCGTCTGCTGGTCGCAGTCGTGGATGTTGTGATTCCGCAGATAGCACGCCGCCCAGGCCCGCTTGCGAGCGGCAAGATCCCGGATGGTGACGGTTGGCTTGAGCAACGTTGCAGGAAGGAAGAAGAGAACGAAAAGAGCCAAAACCAGACCTCGCTTGCCTCGCCAGGATTTCGAGTAGAGATAGAAGTAGACGGCAAGGAACGCTGGAATGAGCAATGTGTAACGGCGCGAGCGATAGGCCTCTTCCATACCCAGGCAGACGCGCCCGATCGCGGTCGCTGTGGTCAACAGGAGGCAATAGCCGAGCAGGACCGCGCCAATCAGGTTGGCGTCAGAATGGACAGGAGTCAGCAGGCGAAGCGAATACAGAGCAAAAAGTCCGCCCACCGCCAGCAGCATGATGATTCCGAGGAGAGCAATGAGCGATGGAAAACGGTGGTTGGGCACAACTGCAGCCGAGAACATGACAGCTACGAACTTCGGATATCGCAGCCATGGGATGTGGGGACTGTCGAAGCAACCCATGCGGGGAAGCACCCGGTAGTGGATGAAGAACGAGGCAAAAGAGGCGGCGGCCACCGCGAATCCTGCAATGGGGTAGGCAAGAGGAACGGAGGTAAAGCGCCGCCCGCTCCAGTAGCACTCGAGCAAAAAAACACCAAAGGTGATAGCCCCCATCACAATGCCAAAGCCGGTGTAGATCAGAAAGAAATTCAGAGCTAGTACAAAAGCGTAGCGCAGCAGACGATTGCGGCAGAGCAAGGCGAGGCAGTACAGCATGATCAGCAGCAAAGGAAACGCGGAGTGAGCCGGATTCGGCGCGGACAGAAGTATTTCGTACTGCGCCAGGCTCAGAAAAATTACCGGAATGGCGACATCCGAGTATTCGAAGGGGCCATATAGTTTGCGCTTCAGCAGCAACGCCAGCAGCATGGCCGAGAAGATTACAATGCCAATAACAAACGAGTCCACGCGCGAGTTCCAGTGGGTGAGGGGATAAAGAAACTTGTCGGGCAAAAGGCCGATTCCCTCGCGATGGGGGCCGTGCTGGCGCAAAAAGAGGCGGACGATGCCGGTCTGGTTGACAAAGAAAGGCTTCAGAAAATCCCACTGATCGGAATAGAGAACGTCAACCGAATACTTCTGAATCATCCCGAAGAAACGAATGCCGAGCACAGCGGTTACGGCGAGAATGGAAAATCCGGAGAGAAGGTTGTAAGTGCGAGAACCGCTGCTTGTGGTCATGCTGGCGAGATAGATAATGCCGATGTCGTCCGTCTCCGTGATTTGCGGGTTACCGTGACGTCCGCGAGCCGCGGCGCGCGTTCCGGCCCTATGCGAGAACCTGGATTGCGCGTGACACGCGATCCAAGCCTACCATGGCGAGTGCAAATCCCGTTCACTTCGAATCCGGCTGGTAGAAGAAATTCAGCTGGTGCTGTTGAAGATAATCGAGCTTTTGCTGCAGATGGACCCTTTCAGGATAGGGGTTGAGGACGATCCCGGCTTGCCGGTTACAGTCGCTGATGTTCCCGCCGTGCAGGTAACATGAAACCCAGGCACGCTTAGAGTCTGCGAGCCAACGAAGGTCCGTTCTCGGTTCGTGAAGCGTTGCCGGCAGAAGCAGCAGAATAAACAGGGCCAGAACCACCGGCCGTCGCCCGCCCCACGACCTCGATACCAGATAGAAATAAATGGCCAGGAAAGCTGGGATCAGGAGCGTGGCGTGACGGGGCCGGTAGGCTTGGTCCATACCTATGCACAGGCGCCCCTCTGCGGTCGCAACGCAAAACAGCAGACAAAAGCCCAACAGCACCGCGCCGACCAAATCGCTTGCGCTCGAAGTGCGCTTGAGAAGGCGAAAAGAATACAAACCAAGAAGAGCTATGATGCCGAGAAAAATTGCCTTCCCGAAAAGCGTCATGGTGACGAGCCGGGTGTGGTTCGGCACGACCGGCGAGGAGAGCATCAGGACAATAAACTCGGCATACTGCGACAGAGGAGCACGAGCAGCGCCGAAGCAGCCCATGTGGGGAAGAAGCTTGTAATGGACGAAGAAGGAGCCCAAGGAAGCGACTGCAAGCAAAAGCCCAATCGCAGGATACGCAAAGGGAGACGGCGTCATGCGCGGCCAGCTCCGATAGCACTCCAGCGAGAGGACGCCGATGGTGACCACGCCCATGACCAGACCGTAGCCCGTGTAGATCAATAGAAAATTGAGTGACAACACGAGAACGAGTCTTAGCAAACGATTGCGGCAGAGGAGCGCGAGGCAGTAAAGCATGATCAGAAGCAAAGGAAAGGCGTAGGGGGCAGGATTTGTTACCTCGACCAGAGTTTCATATTGCTCCAGGCTGAGAAAAATTACCGGGATCGCAATGTCTGAGTAGGAAAGCGAGCCGAAGAGCCTGCGCTTCAGCAGCAGCGCCACCAGCATGGCCACGACGATGGCGATGCCAATGACGAACCCGTCGACGCGCGAGTTCCAGTGGGTGAGTGGAAAGAGGAATTTGTCCGGGAGGAGTCCGATTCCCTCGCGATGGGGGCCGTGCTGATAGAGGAAAAGCTCGGCGAAGCCCGGTCGACCGCGAAAAAATGGGGCGAGGTAACCCCACTGGTCCATGAAGAAGCAGTTGACCGAATACTTCCGGATTACTCCGAAGAAACGAAGACTAAGTACAGCGGTCACGGCAAGAATCGACAGCAGCGGAAGAAGGTTGCGGGAGTTCGGCCGCTTGCAGCTACTCTTCCACATCAGCGTCAAGGACGCGTTCCTGCTCCAGATAGTGCGACATAGCATATTGCGCGAGAAGCGGCGTTTGCAGCCGAACCTCAGCGCCGATCCATTCACCTTTGCGGTGAGGAGTGTCCGGGGGATGATTGCAGCGCCCGCCGCTGCCAAACTGCGGACCGAAGTCGGCACTCTGAATCTGGTCGAACGGCTGAATCTGACGCCAGGCCTGATCGCCGACAGTGCCCGAGACGTCGATTTTCAGTTTCAGGAGCGGCATATAAACGCCGGGGAACCCACGCCGAATTTCGTGCCTGCCGAGATCGTTCGCTTGGCCTGAAAAGCGGCTCCGCTCAGGATGACACCGTAAAATTCTAGCTGTGCGGGAACCATTGATAGAGCATGAAATAGACAATGACGCCGGTAACCGAGACATACATCCATAGCGGCCACGTCCAGCGGGCAATGGCGCGATGGCTGGCATAGCGCGCACGCAAGCCGCGGCTGAGAGTGATGATGGCCATGGGAACGATGACGATGGCCAACGTCACATGGGAGATCAGAATGCTGAAATAAACCGGCCGCGACCATCCCTGGCCCAGAAAACGAACGTTGCCCACCTCGTAGTGAAAGAAAAGATAGCAGCCCAGGAAAAGTGACGAAGCCACGACTGCGGCAATCATGCAGGTGCGGTGAGCCGCCATTTTTCCGCGTTTGATGAGGGAACGGCCAGTCATCAGAAGAACGGCGGCGGTTCCATTCAGCGTGGCGTTCACCGCCGGGAAGTAGGAATATTGTTCGGGAATCACGCGGCGGGCCTCGTGCTGCGGCGGTTCGCCATGAGGAACGCCAGGGCAAACATGACCAGCGAAAACAAGACCAGCGTGGCCATGGCGGAGGGTAGCTGGAAGGGCTCCTGCATTCCAGGATAGAGCAGCAGGCGGAGCGCTTCCACGCCGTAGGTCAGCGGATTGATGTACATGAGTGCGCGAATCCAGCCGGACGCGCCCGACAGCGGAAACAGAGCGCCCGACAGCAGCCACAACGGAATCAGAAAAAGATTGACGATGCCGTGAAAGGCCTGGGTTGAGTCCATCGGCCAGGCTATGGCGAAGCCCAGCGCGGTCAGGGCAAATGAAATCAGGAAGACGACCACGGCCACGAGGAGTACCTGAAGGGGCTCAATCTTTATGCCAGCGAAGGGAGCGAAGACCAGAAAGATCATGCCCTGAATGGCCGAAAGCGTGGTGCCGCCGAGCACTTTGCCCAGGACTATAGCCGAGCGGGGCACGGGCGCTACCAGCACCGAAAGGAGAAAGCCTTCCTTGCGGTCTTCGATGACAGACATCATGGTGAAGATCGAGGTAAACAACACGATCATGATCAGCGCGCCAGGGTAGAAATAATCCAGGTAATGCTGCTGGTTCGGTCCGCCGCCAGAACGAAAGGAAGTGCCGAATCCTGAGCCGATCACCAGCCAGAACACCAGCGGCGAGGCGAGTACCCCGACAACCCGGCTGGTCTGCCGGTAGAAGCGAACGATCTCCCGCCACCACAGGGTGAAGGCCGGCAACATCAGGCCGGCGGATGCCGGCGCCGCGGCTCTGGGCAAAGCGGTGGTTTGAGTGGCCATAGAATTCAACTCGCCTTTGGCGCCGCGGGTTTGGCCGGAGCGGCTTCGGCCTTTTTCTTATGCAGTAAGCCCAATATGCCCCGGTCGCGCATCTCCCAGTACGCATTCAGCCCGAAGCAGAAAGAGAGCGAGAGCAGGATCAGAGTCATGAAAAGACCATCGACTGTCGCCGAGGGCGGAGCCAGCGTAATCATTCCACTTAGAAAAACCCACACTACGCCGGCCAGCGGAACCAGGGCCAGCACAATCGAAAGCACCAACATCATGAACGGTCACCTCCTTTTGTCGGTTTTCTTGCCGTCGTGATCGCTTTCTTCGGCAGATTGCTCCTCGCCGCCTTCACTCCAGAACTTGTGGCCCGTGCGATGAATGAACACGTCTTCGAGAGCAGGCTTGCTGACAGAAATGGATTGAATCTCTCCCGGGAAGGCTTCGACCACATCGGGAACGAAACGGTGGCCTTCGCGAAGTTCGATGCGTACCTGATTCTCCAGGACGGTCGTCTGCACATGAAAGCGGGAACGGATGTGGCTGGCCAGAAGATCGGCATCGTGTGCTGCTTCCAGCAGCACCACGTCGCCGCCGATTTCACTCTTTAATTCAGCAGGGGTACCGAGCGCGACCACGTTGCCTTCATTCATAATGGCCAGGCGGTCGCAGCGCTCGGCTTCTTCCATGAGGTGAGTGGTCACGAGCACGGAGACATGTTCTTCGTCGCGCAATATCTGCAAGTATTGCCACAGATCGCGCCGCGCCCCAGGATCGAGGCCGGTAGTGGGCTCATCGAGAAGCAATACCGCGGGATGGTGCAACAAGCCTTTGGCCAACTCAATCCGCCGCTGCATGCCGCCGGAAAAAGTTTCGACGCGTTCTTTGGCGCGCTCGGCCAGACCGACGCGCGACAATATTTCGTCGACGCGTTTGTTCAGGGCAGCGCCGCGCAAACCGTAGAGATGCCCCTGATGCCAGAGGTTTTCGTGCGCGGTCAGCTTAGGGTCGATGCTTTGCGCCTGAAAGACCACACCAATTTGCCGGCGCAAGGGGGCTGGATCCTTGGCCGCGTCGTATCCCATAACCAGCGCGCGGCCTGCGGTGGGAACCATGAGGGTGGATAAAATCCGAAACAAAGTCGTTTTGCCGCTGCCATTGGGACCGAGCAGGCCGAACAACTCTGCCGGACGCACATCGAACGAGACGCCGTTCAGCGCGATCCGGTTGTCGTAGCGATGAACCAGATTCTGAACGGAAATTACAGCGGCGGAGGCAGAGCGATCGCTCTCCGGAAGTGACTCAGCGAGGACGGACACTTTGGAAGCCAAAATAGTTCCTGAAAATGAAAAAAACGAAACCGTTATCAGTTTACTCTGGAACAAGGGGCCGGCAGCGCCAAGAGCAATGGGCGTAATCGGCGACTTGGTCCCTTTTGCCCTCCCGGACTAAGTGCGGGGTCCTGGTTTTCGTAGATACGGCAAGAACCCAGATTCCTCGCTCCGCTCGGAATGACAAAATACCCATTACCGATGACAAGCCGGTCTTTCACGCGGCCGAGACGTCTTGCTGCGTTTGCGGCACGCGCTCTTCGAACGCCACTGGTATGTGCCGCCACACCTGAATCGCAAGAATGACGGTCGTCGCCAGCAGGAGTGCGCCTACAGCCACATGGCTGACGGTCGCCACTACCATGGGCAGTTCCGGCTGGGCAGCGTCTTTGCCCCATTCCACCCGCGTCACAAACGCTGCGAACCCCAGACAGAGCTGCAGAATCAGCAATGAGAGCATGAGAATGGCCGTCCTGCGCACTGCTTCGATACGCGAATAGACCGAAAGGGCGCGCACCGCGGTCCAGGTCAACACAAATGTGACAATCACCGCATTCGCCACATGCGGCCACCAGCTCATACCGTGATGCCGGAACATTCCCCCCAGAATCAACTGCACGTAGAGGACGAAGATCGAGAGCAGTGTCAGTGTGAACAGGCTGGGCCGCCGGGAGTCGAACTCCACGCGCGGGACCTCCTCAATCCATTCGCGCCCGGTAAACAATGCAATGGCCACCGCGATACAAAAGAAGGTTTGCGCGACCGCGGCGTGCGCCGTAGAAACTGCGGGAGGCTGAAAAAAAAGGACGGTCAGTCCGCCGAGAATCGCCTGGACGATGACGGTGCAGAAAGCGCCGACCGCCAGCCAGCGCATCCAGCGCCGCCGCTCGACCAGCAAGGTCCATATCGCGATGGCGAGCGTGAGGGTAACCAGCGTGCCCGCGATCATGCGATGACTCCATTCGTAGCGGACTCCGCCGACAAAGTGAGGCACCTTGACGAGGTATCCGAAGGAAGTTGGCCAATCGGGGACCGAGAGACCGGCATCGTTGCTGGTGACCAGAGCGCCAGCCGTAATCACAAGAAATGTCACGCACGCCGTGAAGACGGCAAAGGCGTGATGGGCGCGGTTATAAGGTGCTTGAATCGCTCTCAGAGTATTTCCCCTGGTTGCAGGCAGGATGCGTGGGAACAGACCGTCCCTCGCTTCAAGTGCGGGCGGGCTTACCGAGCGGCGTAAGCTCGCCCGAACGGAACATTCTACCAAACAAAACGACGCAGGCCGGAGAATTTCGGGCGAAATCAGTCGGCCTTGAAGCTGGCATCGACGGTTTTATTTTCTTTTGCGGCCACCGTGACCTTCTGATCCTGCTCGCCGAGTTTCTCCTGCACGAAAGCGATCGTGTAATCGCCCGGCGGCAGGCCTTTGATCTCGTATTTGCCAGACGCATCGGTCACGGCGAAGAATGGACTCTTCACCACATTGATGTACATCTTCATCCACGGATGCTGGTTACACTTCACCGGCAGCATGATTTCCTCGCGGGCGAAGTTCTTTTCCAGAGCGGCCGAGGCGGGCGGCTGCGACTCGTTCCATTCGCGGTTGTCCTTGGGAGTGGGGTGGATGTTGTGCGTCGTCTGGTCATCGTTTCGGATTTCGATCGTCTGGCCGGCCATCACGCCGAGCACGTGGGGATGATATTTGCAGCCCTGCTGATCGAGCATGACGGGCTCGGTGGGAACGGCAAAGGTGCGGTCGCCGAGGCCGTCTTTGACGTAGACAAACACGTTGGCAAGGTCCCCGTTGTCGACCACGATGTTCTCGGCGTTATTCACACCCTTGCACGCCGGGTCCTGGCTCATATCGATCTTCGCTTCCTTGGGAGCCGCGCCGTCGAATTTCACTGTGCCGCTGATCGAGGCCACGGTGTTGGGATCGATCGGCGTTGGAGCAGGAGCGGTTGCGGGTTGCTCAGCCATGCCGTTGGCCGGCTGCTCCTCCTTCTTATTGCAGGCTGCCAGAACCAGCAAGCCGCACAGTGCCAGAACACCTACGCTTAGCAGAGTCCAACCTGTCTTCTTATTCATGATGTCGTCCTTTCGTGAAGTGACTTCGCTATTTTTCATTCCGAAGCGAGCCGGATCGATGGCGACGGCGACGCGAGGAATCTCCTTATGCCCAGTGAATTCTACCGTGATCCTCCGCCTGCAGTTGCGTGCCCGGCCAGTTGAGCCTGCCTGCGGTCTTGCTTGCGAGGCACCGCAGCCGCTTTGGCGTGCGGCATAGCTGCGGCCACCCGCCGCTGTTCTTCCGGAGTCAGTTGAAAGATGTAATCGACCAGGAGCTTGCGCTCATCTTTGTCGTAGCCCTGGAATGAGGACGGCGTGGGGCCGGCGAACACCCACTGGTTATTCTGCTCTTTGAATAATCCCGAGGGCATCGACGTGCCCGGGCTCACGGCTTGCGGATCGGTAATCCATCGCACCACCCAGTCCGGCTTCAGGCGATCTTTGGCCAGCAGAAAATTCGGCGCGGTCGCGATTTTGTCGTGATTCGGGTCGCCGGTCGCGTGGCATTTCAAGCAAGGCGCCCCGGTGCTGGAGAACAAACTGCGCGCCATGCCGGTCTCTTTGGCCGTCAGGGTCGGCACCTGCTCGGGGATGTAAGGTATAGGCTGCTGCGACAGTGCCTGGAAGAAGCGCACCAGCACGCGCACCTCGTGGTCCGAGAAGTAGAACGTGGGCATGTGGACCTTCAAGTAAGGCCGCACGCCGTTGCGATTGGTATCGGTGTCGCTGAGCGCGGGATTTTTCAGGAAATGCCAGAGCCACTCCGGCGAAACTCTCGCGCCCTCTGTCAGCAGTTTGGGCGGAAGCTGCTCGGGAGTGTCCTGATACTGTTTCAGGCCCATCAGCACAGTGGTCTGGCCGGGATAGAACTGATGGCAGCCCATGCAGTTGTATTTCTTGACGATCCACCAGCCTTCCTGAATGTCGTGGCGCGCGTCGCCGGGCTTGTACTGGTAATCATCGGGCAGGGAAGTTTCCTGGCTGCCCATGAGGAACGTGGTCAGCGCCAGCACTTGCCCTTTCGTCAAATGCAGATTCGGCATGCGGAGAACTTCGGTGGGCGACTTGATCATGCCCTTGTCGTAGACGTTGGGCTCGGCGAGTTTGTGCTCGAAGAAGCCTTTGTGGTTGTACCAGGGAGCTTTGGCCGGGCCGTCGGGCAGGCGCGCCAGATCCTCGGGATCGGTGATCGGTTCCGAACCCGGGCCGCCGCGCTGCGCAGGCACCGTGAAGCGCGCGAAGTCAAGGCGCTCGATCGGCTTGCTGCCTTCCACCGTCAAATCGGTGCCGATGCGGCCTTCATCTTCAAGGCCGGCGATCTCGTGGCAGCCGGCGCAGCCGAAATTGCGAATCCACTTCTTGCCTTCTTCTTTCAGGCCGGGATCATCCATGAATGCGGCCTGGGGATAGGAAGAAGGATCTTTTTCCTTCTGCGTCATCAGGAAGCTGGCAATATCCTGCGCGTCTTCCCAGCTCAGGCGGAGGCTGGGCATCACCGTCATGTTCTGAACCTGCAGCTCGTGCCCATCGTTGGGGCAGCGGCTGTGTTGCAGATCGAAAACAAAGGGCAGGCCCTTTTTCGTGTAATCTTCCGGGCCGATATCTTTTTTCTCGTAGGGGCAGTAGGGACGCGTGCGCTCGCGGGCGTTGTGAATCCAGCGCACGAGGTAATCGTAGTTGGCTTTCTCGCCTTCGCGGGTCAGATTGGCGGCAAAGGTTCCGCCGATCATCTGGCTGCCTTCGCCGATAGAGTGGCAGGCGAGACAGCCGCGGGTTTCAAACAATTCCTTTCCATGTCCGGGATCGCCCGGCTTTTGTTTGGGCAAGGGATCGGTGAGCGCAGACTGCCACAGATAAGCCGTGATGGCCTCAATCTGATGGTCGCTCAGGCGGAAGTTGGGCATCTTGGTGGTGGGCCGGAAGTCAGTCGGCTTCTTCAGCCAGACCGGAATCCAATCCTTGTTGAGCTTCAGGCGGATGTCCTTCAGATTGGGCCCAACCTTTTTCATGTCTTCCATCAGGTCGTGGGTCTGAAAGTCGAGCTGCTGAATCTGGCCGTCGACCTTGCTGTTTGCCACCTTCAGATCGACCGCTTCCTGGTTGAGATGATTGGCGACGTCGTTGGACTCGGCGGCGTCGGCCTGCTTCATGAGATCGGCGGCGTTCTTAAGGTTGTCGATCTTCTGTTGATCGAGCAGTTTGATCTGCTGCGTGATGGCGTTCAGTTGTTCCGGCTCTTTGTCGTAGCCTTCGTAACGATGGCAGCCCATGCAGCCCTTTTGCCGGAAAAGGTCTTTGCCCTGGTCGATGACGTTCCATTCTTTGTCTCCGCTGACGAGAACCATGTCGGCGGCGTGACAGGTCTGGCAGCCGGCCTGGGTATTTTCCTTAGGATAGAGCGGCCACAGCCAGTGTTCGTAGTTGCCATGGGCTTTCTCCACACTGGTGGTGGCGCGGCCATTGCCCTGGTGGCAGGGCGAGCAGCCGAATTTCTGGGGATCGTGAATGGAAAGCAACTCGGACTCGGGATGGCTTACGAACGCCCGTGCATATTCGTCGGGCCGCTTCTCGCCACTGGCAATCATGTCCGCAGGCGTGATCTTGATCGGTTCCAGGATGCCCATGTGGCAGGACTGACAGCGGTCGACGATGTTGGCCGCAGCAACGTTGATCTGCACGATGGCCGGGTCCCAGTCCTCGGTCTTGATCTTGATGCCATCGATCTGCGACGGGGTGAGGTCCACCATGTGGTCGGTGATGTAGGCCTGCATTTCGTTATTGGCCTCGGTCACCGGTTTAAGCACCTGCCCCAGTTCCAGACTCAGCCGGGTTTTTTCGGCATTGGCGACGGTGAAAGCGGCTTCCAGCTGTTCGAAGTTGTATTTCTTTTTGGAGCCGTCGGGAAACTCCACCGTGGCCAGTTCTTCTTTGTATTCGTCAAGCTCACGCTGATAACGCTTCTTGCCGGACGCGCTGGTCTCGGTTTCGATGTCATAAACCAGGGCATTTACATAGGCGCGACGGTCGGTGAAGACCGAGCGCACCGCGAGAAGATTTCCGTTGGCATCGGCGAGCTGCACCTTGATCTGCGCTGCCTTTGCTTTAGTCGCGTCGTCGATCTGATCGTGAGTTTGCGCCAGCGCCCGATAATCGGCGCTGCTCTCTACCGTTTTCAACGATGCACTGGACCTGGCGCTCTCGCGGTTGAGCAGCGCCATGTAGCGGGTCTTCCACTGCTCCTGATAGGCCTTCCATGGCCGCTGGCCATAGGCTTCGTCCCACAGGGCCCAGAACAGCGTGGCCATGAGAATAGTGACCGCGATCAGGTAGTGCAGGGCATACGACTTTGTGACGATCGGATCCTGTTCGGGGATGGGTTTTTCGGGCACTACATCCTCCGTTCGCTTAAGCGAAACGCTTCACACGTTGAACCACGGCGTAATCCAAACGTACTTGATGTGCCAGATCAGCCGGATGGCCATCTTGCAGGGCAGCGCCACCATAGTGAGCAGGAAAAAAGTCATGATGGAGTACTGCAGAAGGCTCATGCGCTGATAGTCCTTCGCCTTAAACCGGCGAAACAACGCATACACCGCGAATCCGCCGACAAGGTAATAACCGCCGACCACAAGCGCCCCAAAGACTCCTTTGGCCCAGTTGGAGGTGATGGGGCCGCCCAGCCAGCCGGGAATCACATCGGGAAGATCGCGATTGACCTCATAAATCAGGCGATTGTGGTCCCACGTCTGCCCCGGCCAGAACCATTGCCATCCGGGGCCGCGGATGAACGTGCCGATCATGATCATCGAGACCCAAAGAATGACAAAGCCGAATAAGAATGTGCTGATGGCAAACCTGCGCTGCTTCCACGTGTAATAGCCGCTGCCCAGCGGATTGGGATCGATATAAGGAATGACCATGAGACCGACAATGATGAGCGTGGGCATAACAACGCCCGCGATCCACGGATCGAAATAGACGAGCATTTCCTGCAATCCGAGAAAATACCAGGGCGCCTTGGCCGGATTCATGGTGAGGTTGGGGTTGGAAGGTTCTTCCAGCGGCGCGTACAGCGTGATCGACCACACCATCAGAATGGCGGTGACGATGATGGCGGCGAGAAATTCCACGCGCAACAGAAATGGCCAGACGTGCACTTCCTTCTGCCAGCCGGGACGGTAGGGCCAGGTCTTGCGGTAAGCGGTCTTGGCCATCGCAGGATCAGCCTCGAGCTGCTCGATCAGCTGATCGTTGCCGTGGGCCTGCTTCCACGCCAGGTAAATAAAGAAGGCCAGCAGAGGAATCAATGCCACGATGGGCACATTGTCCGGAGCCGAAACCACTTCCCAGATTTGTCGCCAGTCCATAAGTTCTCTCTGTTGAGACGAAAAACAGATTCCTCGCAGCTGAAGCCGCTCGGAATGACACGCCAAGCAAATGCCGAACTATTCTCCCGCCGCTTTCGGCCCGCGGCGCGGCTTATCGGCTTCGGCCTCCAGCACCACCGGGGCGGGACCGGAAATCCCGCCGTCTTTGCGCACGCGCCAGAAGTGGACGATCATCAGCACGGAAGCCACAATCGGGATTCCGATGCAATGCCAGATATAGGAACGCAGCAGCGCGTTGGCATCCACGATCGAGCCGCCCAGCAAGCCGAAGCGAACGTCGTTGTATGGAGTCATGCCGAGCTGGTGACCGAATGGGCCCTCATGTCCCAGCAGCGGAGTGGCGCGCGCCATGTTCGTGCCCACCGTCACAGCCCAGAAGCCGAGTTGATCATCAGGCAGCAAATATCCGGTGAAGGAAAGCAACAGGGTGAAGACCAGCAGCAGCACGCCAATGTTCCAGTTGAATTCGCGCGGCTTTTTGTACGAGCCGGTCAGAAAGACGCGAAACATGTGCAGCCAGACGGCGATTACCATCAGGTGCGCCGCCCAGCGATGCATATTGCGCAGAATTTTTCCGAAAGGGACGTCGTGCTCGAGATAAAGCACGTCGCGGAACGCCTGCACCTTGGTGGGGTGGTAGTAGAACATCAGCAGCACCCCGGTGTAGGTCAGGATGATGAACAGATAAAAGGTAATGCCGCCCATGCCCCAGGTGAAGCTGTAACGCACCGCATCGCGATTGATCTTGGCCGGATGCAAATGCAGAAACACGTTGGAAAGCACGCCCAGAGCGCGGTTGCGCGGCGTGTCATCGTGCTTGTGGCGGAAGATCGAAGTGTAAACCTGGGTCTTGGTGGGATCCTTCAGACCTTCGATCTGCTCTTTGGCCTTGGCGGGAATGTCGGTCTTGAGAGACTGAACATTTTCCTTAATACCGGCCCGGACTTTCTCCAGCACGCCGACCTTGCTGCCGTTTTTTCCGTTCTGGTTTTCTTCGGCCATGATTGCCTCGAATTCCTCCTAAACGACCTAAACGAACCCACCGCAAGGAACGATTTTCCGCACCCGCTAGAACTGCGGGCTCCGGCACGACCGAACTAAGCCGGTAAGTACGCTCCCGGGTCGTTGAACTGCGTCGGCTGGCCCTTGGGCTGCTGATACAGATGAGCGGTATCCACCTGAATCTGGCCGTCGGGCGCGACTTCGACGTGGCAACGGTCCATGGGGCGCGGCGCCGGACCTTCAAAATTGATTCCTTCGCTGTCGTACCCGCTGCCGTGGCAGGGACACTTGAATTTGTTCTCCGCCGGTTTCCAGTCGGGGGTGCAGCCCAGATGGGTACAGCGCGCGTAGATCACAAACAGCCGGTCCGGCGTGCGGTCCACCCAGATGCGGTACTTCTGCTGAAATTTGGTGTCAACACCCAGAGCAAATTCCGAGGGATAGCCAATTTTGAAGACGGTATTGGGTTCGAAAAGAGTGCGAGGAAGGAAAAAACGGAAGAAGGCAAGAAACCACGCGCCAAGAAAAGCTGTTACACCACACCAGACCAAGCGGCGGCGGCGCTTGTCGACATCGGTATTGGAGGGGCCAACGGCCGCTACGCCGCCGGCCGCCGCTGCCTTTGAGGTTCCCACTGCCGGAGTGCCCACATACTTTGTGGCGTCGACTTTGGCTCCGTCCCCCGGCTTCTTGGCCGAGGGTTGCACAGGCTCCGGATTCGGACTGACCTTATCGGTCTCCGTTTCCGCCATGAGTGCCCTCCTGAGGTTCTCTGACGAAATCGTCCCTTAATTTTGGCCTAAATCTATTACGTCATTCCCAAACCCTAAATTCCTGATGCGAGTCGCACAAGTGTGCTCGCGAGAACTTTTCGGGCGACCGCGAACTTAATCTGCCGCCATCGCCATCGACGCCTCAAACGCATGGGTTTCCGTTGCCCGCAGGACCATATTCGCCAAGGCCTGAATGAACTTGGGTGAATCGTTCAGTCCGGCGGTCATTTCGAACTGCGTGATGCCCAGATGATGCGCCATTTCCCGCGCTTCGTGATCGATTTCACTCAGCGTCTCGACGTGATCGGAAACGAACGCCACGGGCACGACGCAAACCTCGCGAACATCCTTTGCACCAAGATCATGCAGCTTGCGCCGAAGGGAAGGTTGCAGCCATTTGCTGGCGCCCACTTTGCTCTGATAGCAAAGATGGTGGCGGTTGCGCCATCCGGCGCGTTCCATCAGCAAGCGCACCGTTTCTTCAATCTGCTGCTGGTAGGGATCGCCCTTCTCGATCAGGGACAACGGGACGCTGTGAGCGCTAAAAATAATTTCCGCCCGTTCTGGCCTGGAGAACCTGGATAACGCTTCGTCCACCTTCTCGATTAGGGCGTCCAGATACATAGGATGGTGATAGAAGGCATCCACGCAGTGCACGGGCCCGCCGCCGCTAAAGCGCCGGTCCCACTCATTCAGGCTGGACCCTGTAGTGGTCGACGAATATTGCGGATAGAGGGGCAGAAGCACTACCTCATCGCACTTCGCGGCACGTATGTGCTGAACTGCCTCGCGCGTGAAGGGATGCCAGTAACGCATGGCGATAAAGCAGCGGGCATCGACGCCAGAGGCACGCAATTCAAGCTCAAGCGCACGCGCCTGAAGCTCGGTGAACCGGCGAATGGGGGAGCCGCCGCCAATGGCCGCGTAGTGATGCCGGACTTTGCGGGCGCGGGTGGCGGAGATGAGTTTGGCCAGCGGTTTGCGGCCAATGCGGGCAAAGGGGAAGTCGATGATATCTGGATCGCAGAAAAGGTTGTAAAGAAAAGGTTCGATCGCCTCCAGTGTGTCGGGTCCGCCCAGCTGGAAGAGAACTACACCCACCCGCCGTGATGTGCCTACCATTCCCCAGTTCCCCAGAACGGGCGAATTTACTCCCATCCGGGGCGGGAGTCAATGTGGAAATGACGCGATCGTGCCGGGATCGTGGCATGCAGCGCCTTCGCCTGCGTCCGATTGGTTTCCAGCACCAGACGCAGGCTAAGGATGAACGGAAGGAGACGGAAGACCTATTTCCCGCCCAGCTTTTCGAAGAACAAGCAAATCGTTTCAATTCCGTGGTGAAAATTCGGGATGTGGAATTTTTCGTTGGGCGCATGCAGGTTGTCGTCGGGAAGTCCGAAGCCCATCATCACGCTGGGAATCTTCAATCCATCCTGAAAGTCGGTGACGATAGGAATCGATCCGCCGCTGCGAATGAAGACTGTATTTTTCTTGAATGTGTCGTGCAGGGCTTCCGTGGCAGCTTTGATGTAAGGGTTGTCGGTGCCGACGACGCAGGCCGGGCCTTTGCTCCAGACCTTGATTTTGGTTTCGATGCCCTTGGGTGTGAGCTTCTTCACAAAGGCCGTGTATCGCTTCAGGATGTCATTCGGGTCCTGGTTGGGCACGAGGCGCATGGAAACTTTCGCGGCCGCTTTGGCGGGAATCACGGTTTTGGCGCCGCCGCCGATGAATCCTCCGGGCATGCCGTGGACTTCGAGCGTGGGCCGCGCCCAGGTGCGGTAAAGAACGGAATAGCCAGGTTCGCCGGTGAGCACTTTCGATCCCACTTCGGTTTTGCGATAGGTTTCTTCGTTAAAGGGAAGACGCTTCCAGGCTTTGAGTTCGTCCTTGCTGGGCGCTTTCACCTTCGCATAGAAGCCGGGGATCAGCACGTGCCCTTTGGAGTCTTTCAACTTGCTGATGATCTCGATGAGAGCAAAGAACGGATTCGGCGCTGCTCCGCCGTAAACGCCGGAGTGCAAATCAGTCTTGGCGCCATAGGCTTCGATTTCGGTGTAGACCAGGCCGCGCAGGCCGACACATAGCGTGGGAAGGCCCGGCGCGAAGAGTTCGGTATCGCAGACCAAAGCAAAATCGGCCTTCAACTTGGCCTTCTGCTTGCGCACATACTCGGCGATGGATTCGCCGCCGACTTCTTCTTCCCCTTCGAAAATCACTTTTACGTTGATGGGCAGGGTGCCGTTGCCGGTCTTCATGAGCGATTCGAGAGCTTTCACTTCCATCCAAAGCTGGCCTTTGTCGTCGACTGCGCCGCGGGCATAGATGTTGTTATTGCGCTCGGTCGGATCAAAGGGAGGCGTATGCCATTCATCCAGCGGATCGGGCGGTTGCACGTCGTAATGGGCATAGCACAGAACGGTGGGTTTTCCAGGAGCGTGGAGCCAGTCGGCATAGAGGAGGGGATGCCCCCTGGTGGGGATGACCTCGACATTTTCCATGCCGATGCGGCGCAGTTCGTTGGCCACGAAGTCGGCGGCTTTCTGGACGTCGGGCTTGTGCTCTTCGAGAGTGCTGACGCTGGGAATGCGGAGAAGATCTTTGAGTTCGCTAAGAAAACGCTGCTGATTGCTGCGGGCAAAGTCGACTGCGGGCGAAGCCATAGGATGATCCTTTCTCGGGTCGCGAAAAAGAGGAACGCGAGACTGCGGATGTGAGATGACTGCCAGAACACAGCAGTATACCGCGAGCGAGGAGCGCAGCGGGGCGGTCCCGGCGGGGTCACAAGGAGCCGGCGCCGCGAGAGATTTCGGCGCCTCAAGAGAATCTTTGCGGCGAAAAAGGTGAGAGATCGTGCGCCGGTTTGATTCCGGTGATCACATCGGCCATGACTGCGGCCGTAATTGGCGCCAGCAGTATGCCGTCGCGGAAATGGCCGGTTGCTACATAGTAGCCGGGGGTTGGAGTTGCGCCGAGAATTGGCAGAGCGTCGGGCGTTCCCGGGCGGAGTCCGGCCCAGTCTTCGAGAATTCGACAATCGGCGAGTTTGGGAATGAGCTCCAGAGCGGAGTGGTGGAGGCGCTGAATTGTCGCCGGATCAGTGCGCTTGTCGAAGCCGGATTCTTCGACCGTGGCGCCGACGAGCAGGCGGCCATCGCTGCGAGGGATGAGATACACGTTGGGCGCGCGGATGACGTGCCGGATCAGGTCGCGTGGGTGCATGGCGAGGCACAGCATTTGGCCTTTGACCGGTCGCGTGGGGAACTTGTGCGGGCCAATCTGGCTCGACCACGCCCCGGCGCAGTTGACGACCTTGGGAGCGAGAAACGAAGTTTTCGTCGTGGTCACGCCGGAGATGTGGCCGTTGGAGAGATTAACGGAGATCACTTCGTCGCCGGAAGAGAAATCGACGCCACGGTTCCTCGCAGTTTTGTTAGCTGCATCGGTGAGCGCACGCGGATCGACCGAACGCTCCTTAATGTAAAACGCTGATGGAAACACTGACTCAACGGCCATCGAGGATTCGACCGAGTCGAGGCCACTTTCTTTCAGGTCGAACTTCTGGTCGATGTTCAGCTTTGCGAGCGCTGGCTCTAGCTTGGACCAGTCTGCTGGGCGCATGGGGACCGCCGATAACTCAGGATGCCAGATGTGATCTGAGGATAAGAACATAATTGTACCTTCATCTCTGAGATCAACTCTATCGCCTGACTCGACCTCCAACTCGTGCGCGAACTCTGGGTACATCCTCGCGCTGGCCGTCGCCAAATCCTGCAGCGCCTCGGGAGTTTCAAGCAGGCAATCGACCAGCATTCCGCCGGCGGCATGAGAAGCTTCGCGGCCCGGCTCGCCTCGCTCCACCACCAGGACGCGTACTCCGCGCTTGCGCAGTTCGATGGCCAGCGACAGGCCAATGATGCCGGCGCCGATGATGATCACGTTCCAGGTCTTCGAGCCTGTCACGTCCGCATTGTAGAAGATTGGGAAGCAGGCGGCCGTCGCGCGCCGTCGGCCGGAGCGGGCTGTTACTTTCGTTACCGGTGCAGCACATGTCTAGTTAGGTTGCGGCCCCTTTTCGACTCCTATAATCCGATCAAGCCCTTGACAGTCGAGAAAACAGGCGTGCCGATGTGCGCGGAGGGCCTTGTTGACCTTTGGAGAAGAGACACTTGATAGCGAAATCCACGCACAGTTCCGAAGCCGCTGCCGGATCGCCCTGGATCTACACTCCGTGGCTTGATCTGATTGTCGGATGCGGAGCCTGGTCGGCCCCGCTGTTGCTGATCTCTTACTTCTCGATTGCCTCGAGCACTCGCGCCTGGGCCGTCGCCTTCTATGCGCTGGCCCTGTTTTTCAATTACCCGCACTTCATGGCGACGATCTACCGTGCCTACCATCGCGCCGAGGATTTTCAGAAATACCGCATCTTTACCCTGCACACGACCGCTCTGATCGTGCTTACGCTGATTCTGGCGCATTCGTGGGCGCGAGTTTTGCCCTGGATTTTCACCATCTACCTGACGTGGAGCCCGTGGCACTACAGCGGACAGAACTATGGGCTGTTCATGATGTTCGCCCGTCGCGTGGGGGCAAAACCGAGCGAATGGACGCGCCGGGCGTTATATGGGGCGTTCATCGTTTCGTACCTGACCTTGTTTCTTGGATTTCACACCGGACCGTCTTCCGATCCACTCTTCATTTCTCTGGGCATTCCGGCGATCGTCAGCCGGTGGGAGCAGGTTCTGCTGATCGGGGCGTTTTTCCTGCTGGCAGGATTCGGGTTTTGGCGGCTGATACAGGAAACCGGCTGGCGGAAGCTGATTCCGGCGCTGACCTTGTTTTCGTCGCAATTTTTGTGGTTCGTGTTGCCGGCGGGCATTTCGTTGATCAAAGGGCTGGAGATTCCGCAAAGCCGTTACAGCACCGGAGTGCTGGCGGTGATGCACTCGGCGCAATACTTATGGATCACGAGCTACTATGCCCGCCGGGAAGCTGTGGGCGGAACGGGACGCAAATGGAGTCCGTGGGCGTACTTCGGAGCGCTGTTTGCCGGTGGTATTGCGTTGTTCGTCCCCGGACCCTGGGTCGCGAGCCGAGTGTTCCATCATGACTTCACTACCAGCTTTCTCATTTTTACCTCGCTGGTGAACATTCACCACTTCATTCTGGATGGAGCGATCTGGAAGCTGCGTGACGGCCGTATCGCAGCGTTGCTGCTGAACTCCCGGGAACGCATCTCAGATACTGCCGCGCAAGCGGGAAGTCATTTTTCGCGCGCATGGGTGTGGCTTACAGGCGAGACTTCCGCTGCGCGGCAATTGCGCATCGGCGCGGCTGTTCTTCTGCTGCTGTGGGGAACGGTGGATCAGGCCCGCTACTTCCTGGCTCTCCACGCCGATAATTTGCCTGATTTGAAGCGAGCGGCAGCGCTGGATTCTTTTGATGCTCCGCTGCAGATGCGGCTTGCGCGGCGAGAGATGGAAGAAGGCCACACGCAACCGGCGGAAGCGGCGTGGCGAAAGGCGATTCAGGCCAACCCTGCCGATCCCGCGCCTCGGGAAGCGTTGCTCAAATTTCTGATCGAGCAGAAGCGGCTTGACGAAGCTTTGAACCTGAGCGAAGCTTCGCTGACGTTTGCGCCAAACGACCCGAACTTGCTGGTGGACCACGGCATGCTTTCTCTGGAAAAAGGGCAGGCCGATACGGCGGTGGCGGATTGGAACCGGGCGCTTGCCATCGATCCCGCGCAACTTACCGTTCACCTCGATCTGGCATACGAACTGGATCGCGAAGGGAGGGCGCGGGAGGCAGCGGCGCACTATCAAGCTTTTCTGGAACAACTGGTTCAGCAACCGTTGCCGAGCCGTCCTAAGCCCGACAAAGTAATTGCCGTGGTGCTGCGCATGGCTGATTGCGAGGCACGCGCTTCTGAAACCAGCCGGGCGCTTCGATCCTATGAGTTGGCCGAGACCATTGCCGCTCAGACCAATGAGGGAAGGCTGGAAAGCGTTGCGGATGTGAACGAAGCCGCTCTGCAGGCGAGAGCGGGCAAGCTGAGCGAGGCGCTGGAACTTTATCAGCATGCCTTGAAGTTGGACGATTCGCTCGGCGATACGAGTGCAGCCGCCCAGGATTGGGCTGCCTATGGGCAGTTCCTCGATCAGGCCGGCTTTCCCGGCCGCCTGGCTTACGCCTGTTTCGCAAAATCCGAAAGTCTGATGGGGCAGCGGCCGCAGACACAGCTCGACGAAGAGCTGGCCGGGAAAGAGAAGCAAATTGAAAAACAGATTGGCGCAGAAGCTGCCCAAATCCGGCGCGATCTGGAACCGGCATTGCAGGAGGCATTGACGCTTCGCCCGTAGCTCGAAACGGCTTCATTGAGCAAGGCGGTGCAGCCATGCGGTAGCATCGCGCGATAATTGACACCACGCCTCAAGTGCTAAACAATAACTTCATACTTGAAAGCCTTTGTCCTTCCTTAAGGAGGAAGAACTATGCCTGATGAGGGCGAACAGATCGCGGTCGAACAGCAATCGAATACCGGGAAGTGGATTCTACTGATTTTGGCGATCGCCTTTGTTGCCGGGTCAGCCTACGCCGACTTCACGATGTATACGCGCCAGCAGAAGCTGACGAAAGATCTCGGGGATGCCCAGACGCAGGTGTCGGAACTGAAAAATCGCATGCAGACGGCAGAGGCGTCGGAAGACGCCCTGGCCCATCAGGTGGGCATGACCAAGAAGGAACTGGCCGACCGCGCCCGCGAGCTTCAGTCGGAACAAAAAGCGGCCGAGAGCCGGATCGAGCAGGAGCAGAAGGCGGAGAACGGGCAGATTACCGCGGTGAGCGGGGAAGTGGCGGGCGTGAAGACCGATGTGGGCGGAGTGAAAACGGACGTGGCCTCGACCAAAGCCGATCTGGAAGCCACCAAGGCCAAGCTGCAGACCGCTATCGGGGATCTCGGGATGCAGAGCGGACTGATCGCGCGCACGCGCGACGATCTGGAAGTCCTCAAGCACAAGGGCGACCGCAACTACTACGAGTTCACGCTGCTGCGTGGCGCCAAGCCGCAGCCGGTGGCGACCGTGAGCCTGCAATTGAAGAAGACTGACCCCAAGCACGGCCGGTTCACGATCGATGTAACCTCTGACGACAAGACCATCCAGAAAAAGGACCGCAATGTCGCCGAGCCCATTCAGTTCTACTCCGGCCGTGACCGTTTGCTGTTTGAGCTGGTGGTGTGGACGATCGACAAGAAAAAAGTTACGGGCTATCTCAGCACGCCGAAAAACGCGCCCGTTCCGGTGACCGCCAATTGAACGGAGTATTTCTTCCCAGCGCCGCGCACACACTGCTGTTGATCATGCTGCGCACCGCGGTGATCTATCTTGTGGTGCTGGTGGGCGTGCGGCTGAGCGGCAAGCGCGAAGTCGGCCAGATGACGCCGTTCGATCTCACGCTTCTACTGCTGATTTCCAACTCCGTGCAGAATGCGATGACCGGGCCGGATACCTCGCTGGCCGGCGGTGTGGTCGCAGCATCCACTCTGCTGATATTGAACTATCTGGTCGGCACGCTTTCCGGCGCAAACCGCGCCTTCCGGCGCGTGGTTCAAGGCGAGCCGAGCCTTCTGGTGCACGACGGCAAGGCCAATGTGGCGGAGATGGCCAAAGAACACATCAGCATGGACGAACTGCAGCGCGCACTGCGCGAACACGGCATCGCGAATGTGCACGATGTGGCCCTGGCTGTGTTGGAAGTAGATGGGTCGATCAGTTGCATGAAATATGACGAGATCAAGCCGGATGCAAGCACCCACCTGGCCCGGCGAAGATTCATTCAGAAAAAGCAGTAAGTCCGCCCTGCCCTTGTCCGTTCAGTCTATTCTTGCGAACTTTATGCACACCGGTGAGGGAACGTCCAGCGCCTTGCCTGCCGGCATCAGGCGGCCTGTGCTGGTGTCGATCCGGAAAATGACGATCTTATGCGATTCCTGATCGGCGGCGAATAAGAGCGATCCGGTGGGATCGATTTCAAAGCTGCGCGGCGTCTTGCCTTGCGTGGAAATATATTCCACTGGCGTCAGGGTACCCTTGCTTGCGTCGATCGCGAACACAGCGATACTGTCATGCCCGCGATTGGAAGCGTAGAGGAATTTTCCTGTAGGGGCGACCTCTACTTCCGCAGCATCGTTATGCCCCGAGAAATCGCTGGGAATCGCTTTGATCGTCTGAACGGCATGCACAGCGCCGCTTGCCGGGTCGTATCGAAAAGCTGTTACGGTAGATTGCATTTCGCTGATCACATAGGCAAACCTGCCGCCGGGGCGAAATGCGAAATGGCGCGGCCCGGCGCCGGGATCAAGTTTGGCAAAGCTGGGATCATTTGGCGAAAGCCTCCCCGTGGCAGCGTTAAACCGATAGACGAGCAATTCATCGAGGCCCAGGTCGTCCACCAGGGCATAGCGATTGTCCGGCGACAAATTAATCGAGTGTGCGTGCGGACCCTCCTGGCGTTCTGGATTCGTGCCGTGTCCCCTGTGTTGCACGAAAGAGGTTGTCTCGCCTAGCCTGCCATCCGCAAGAATCGGAAATACGGCGACGCTCCCTCCGGTGTAGTTTGCCACCAGAACGTACTTTCCCGTTTTGTCGACCGTGATGTAGCAGGGATCTGCTCCGCGGGACGCGACCTCATTCAAGAAGGTAAGCTTGCCGGTCGAGTGATCGATGGCAAAGGCACTGACGCCTCCGCTGTTTTGGCCCTCATAGCTCGATATCTCATTTACCGCGTAGAGGAAGCGCTGGTTAGGATGGATCGCGAGAAACGAAGGATTGGTGGTTTCGGCAGCTAACCCCAGGGAAGTGACATTTCCGCTGGCCCCGTCGAGGCGGTAGACATAGATACCTTTGCCTTTGGCGCTCTGCTCGGTGTAGGTCCCGACATAAACGAAATAGTCCCCAGCACGCCTGCTCGCTGATTTGTCGGTTGTCGCAGCCGCGAGGCACGCAAGCGCCAGCAGAGGCGTTACAAAGCGCGGGAAAAACCGGGCAGTCCTCATCCTCTTATAGAAGCGCATTCGCATGTGCCGGTGCAAGCCCGAACATTGTCCCCTCCGCGGGCTTACTTGCTCAGCACGATCGGCACCGGCTGATCGTAAGGCTGGATCGCCACGCTCAGCGATTGCCGTTGGTTAAATTGGTCGAGCGTGACCGGAAAGCTCACCATAATGCTGCGCTGCACTTGCTGGCCGGGTTGCAGCTTGTCCTCGGGGCTGAGAGCGGGTTGCGCGTTTGCCTTGAGCGCGGGGAAGGCTTCGAAGTAGCGCTCGAAGTCGACGGCCGAGACAGCATCGGCGGTTAACTCGCCAGTCCCTGTCTTCATTCTTGCTTTGATGTCATGAACCCACAACGGCTTGCCTGCTCCGTTGCGCAGAGTAAGGGTCAGAGCTGCCAACACGGCATTCTGGCCGGGAATCTGCACTGCGACGACCGAATCGAGTGAGCCGCCGCCTTGCGGTTTGGCGCGATCGAAAAACGCGTAGAAGGCGACGATCACAACCACGGCAGCGATGGTGATGGCAACAATTTTGGCCGGCGGAAGATTTTTCTTCGCGGTGCCGAACTCTTCGCCGATCCGGATGGTAGGGCCGGACTGGGCAGGTGGCTTGGCGGGCGCTGCGGGTGAAACGGGTGCGGTTTGCGAAACCGGCGTTGGGTTGAGATCTGGCTCGGGCATGCTCTCTCAGCCCAGATTCTACTCCCAACAGCGAATGTCGGATGAAGCCGGAGGCTTTGTGCCTAAGCCCTTGCCCCTGCTGCCAGATCTCCGATCTGGAACTCCGCAACCACTTGGAGCTCGCAGTCGCCGCTGTTCCAGACTTGCTCTCTGATGGCTCGCGGCAGAATCACGCAGCCTTTGGAAGCGCACCCCGGGAATTCGACCGAGTCGCCATGCATGAGAAAACCATTGCGGCCGAAACTGTTCGTGCCTGCTTCGGGCTCCAGGCGGAGGACGTAAGGGCCATGCTCGTGGCTGTTGAAGGGTGGGCCGATGATCGTCCATTTGCCTTGCGGGATGGGGCCCACTTCAGCGACGGCCTGCATGGCGGGATCGTTCTTGCCTTTATCGCATCCGGAGTAACCGCTGGCGACCTGCTTGCCGTCGCGCCACAGCTCACCTGTCTTCTGCGCATAGATCCACATGGCTGGGAATGGTTGATGGTAGCGCCGGGACTGGGGCAAACGTTACATCTAACAAGGACATTTCTCGTGTGGTGTTCCAGAATGACACTGCATCGCGGCTCATCACCACGCGTGCTTGATCGCCGTGGCGAATTTCTGCGGAGGCAGCGTATTTAACACATCCTCTTTGGTGAGCCAGGCGCGGCGGGCCTGCAGCACGCCATAGCGGATCTTTTCGAGGTGCGAAGTGTGGTGGGAATCGGTGTTGATCACGATCTTCACTCCGCGCTTCTTTGCCTGCCGCAGATGAACGTCGTTGAGGTCGAGCCGGTCGGGGTAGGCATTCAGTTCCATGGCAACCTTGTGTTCTGCGGCTGCGTTCAGAACCGCGTCCATATCGAAGTGGTAAGCGTCGCGGCGCAACTGAATGCGGCCG
This sequence comes from Candidatus Aquilonibacter sp., assembly GCA_035523915.1. Taxonomy (GTDB): domain Bacteria; phylum Acidobacteriota; class Terriglobia; order Terriglobales; family Acidobacteriaceae; genus Sulfotelmatobacter. Next base: position 30,158 of record DATKPV010000021.1, read on the forward strand.
GTGGGATGGCCGATGATGGAAGTGTTGGGATTCTCGATGGCTTTCAGCAGCCGCTCGGTCATCTTGGCTGGCTCCTGGTTGAAGACCGAGTGAACGCTGGCGATGACCATATCCATCTGCGCCAGCACATCGTCCGACAAATCTAGGTTGCCGTCGGCGAGGATATCGACTTCGATGCCGGCGAAGATGGTGATGCCTTCAGTTTTCTTGTTGACCTCGCGAATCTTCTGGATGTGGGCGAGGGCGCGCTTGTCGTCGAGGCCATAGGCGAAGGCCAGATTCTTGGAGTGGTCGGTGATCGCCATGTACTTATAGCCGCGCGCCTTGGCCGCCGCGGCCATTTCTTCGATGGTATTTTTGCCGTCGGTTTCGACCGTGTGCATGTGCACGTCGCCCTGAATATCCTTTTCTGTCACGAGCACGGGCAGCGTGTGGTGCTCCGCGGCTTCGATCTCACCAAGGTTTTCGCGCAGTTCGGGAGGGATGTAATCGAGCTTGAGTCTGGCGTAGATTTCTTCTTCGGTCCTGCCGGCGACGGGTTTTTCGCCCTCCAGCGTTGCCAGGCTGTATTCGTTGAGCGTGTAGCCCATTTTGAGCGCGCGCTGGCGCAGCGCGACGTTATGGGCTTTCGAGCCGGTGAAATACTGCATGGCTGCGCCGAATGACTCAGGAGGGAGCAAGCGAACATCCACCTGCATGCCGCTGCGCAGGCGGAAGCTGACCTTGTTGTCGCCGCTGGCGATTATGTCCATCAGCGGAGGGTATTGCGACGTATAGTGAATGGCTTTTTGTCTTGCCTCGGCGCTGCAGCAGGCTTTGCCAGTCACGAGAATATCGAGGTCGCCTACGGTTTCGCGGCCGCGGCGCAGAGAGCCCGCCGGAGTGATTTTTTCCAGCCCGCCAAGCTTGGCCAAATAGGCGGAAAGTTTTTCAGCCTCGATTTCGGCCGCGTCAATGAGAAAGCGTCCGGCGATGCGGCGATAGTCTTCGATGGCCTTGAGCAGCTTCTGCTCGTGTTTTTCGCCCATGCGCGGAAGCGTGCGAATTTTCCCCTCGCGCGCCAGTTTCTCCACGCCTTCCGGGTCGCAGACTTTATACGCGCTCCAGATCAAAGCGATGGTCTTCGGACCCAGGCCTTGAATCTTCAGCAACTGCAGCATCGACGGGTGGTACTTCTTCAGCAAGTCGGCATGGACCGAAAGCTGTCCGTTTTGGAAGAGCTCCTGCAGATTGGTCAGCATACCTTTGCCGATGCCGGGAATTTCCAGAACTTTCTTCGGCTCGCTGATGATTTCCTTGATCTGATGCGGAAGATTTTCGATGGCCTGCGCGGCGTTGCGATAGGAGCGGATGCGGAAGGAATCCTGCCCATCGATTTCCAGCAGATCGGCAGTTTCGTACAGAACCGTGGCGATGGATTTGTTGTCCACGGGAAAAGATTAACTCATTGGAGAGAAGGCGGCGAGAGACTAGGATACACTTCGCCTCGGAAGCGGAACCGGCGAAACACGCCTCCTTCGTTTCTTGGTGCCTAAAGACAGCAGGGCCGAAGGGCCTATGACGCTTTTGTTACGTTCGCAGCCTGCGGGCCCTTTTGACCTTCCGTAATCTCGAACTCGACCTGATCGCCTTCCTGCAGGCTCTTGTAACCTTCAGATGTGATCGCGCTGTAATGCACAAACACGTCGGGACCATCCGCGCGCCCGATGAATCCGTAGCCTTTTGCGTTATTGAACCACTTAACCGTTCCTTTCAAACGTTCCACGCAACCCCCGCTTTCCGCACGTCCTTCTTCGAGGGGGCCCAAGGACGTGCCCGCAAAACCGTTACGATGCATTGTGGAACCGTATAAGTGGACTGTCAAGGAAAACAGGCCGAAGAGGCCAGAGGTGCGGCGAATTAAAAACGATGTCGCATTTCTGTGGCGGGAAGCCGGGTGATTGCCGCTTATCGCTTGCGACGGCCGCGATTGCTCTTCATCTCGCGATCCAGCCACAGAACCGACGCGATAGTTTTGGCATCGCGAATGGTGCCGTTGGTGGCCATACGCACGGCGAGGGGCAACCGGACCAGGCGCTTGTAGATGATTTCGTCGGCTTCTGGTTGCGCGGGGCCGGCTCGCAGACCGGTGGCCAGGAAGACCGACATCGTCTCGGCCACAAATCCCGGAGTGGCAAAGAAGTTAAGGATGCGGCGCCAACTTTGCGCTCGATATCCTGTTTCTTCGAGCAGCTCACGCTGTGCAGCGTGCAGCGCGTTCTCTCCGGGATCGATTCTGCCCGCGGGTAATTCCCAAAGAAAATCCTTGGCGGCATGACGATATTGCCGCTCCAGCAACACGCGCGGAGGCGAATGCGAATCATCGACGGCGAGCACCACCACGGAGCCGCTGTGATGGATCAAGTCGCGGTGGGCGCGAACGCCACCCGGCTCCTGGACGTAATCTGTGGTGACCCAGAAGACCGGCCCGCGGTAGACGGTGCGAGAAGAAATGAGCCGTGCCTTGCCCCGGGCTGAGCTTTTGCTGTGGCGCGATGCGGAGCGAGGTGCAGAGCGCCGCGCTGAAGAAGAGTGCGAAGTTTTCGCCATCCAAACAATATAAAGCACCGCGTCAGGCTTGCGGCTGAAGGCCGGGGGAAATCCTGCGGACCGCAACGAATCAGACGTGTCTGCTATGCTGCCGACTTAGCCTCAATGACAAAGACTGGCATAACGATTGTGGGAGCAGGCAATCTGGCGAGCACGCTGGCGGCGTCTCTGCAGCGAGCCGGTTATAAGGTTGACGGAATCGCGACCCGGAGTAGCCCCGCCTCGACGGGCAGAGCGAAGAAATTGGCGCGGGCTGTGCACTCGCGGGTTATCTCTCCGGCGGAGATTGAGTCAGCGATTGTATGGTTTTGCGTTCCTGACGGCGAAATCGTCCGAGCCGCGCACAGGCTGGCGGGCGCCGGAGAATGGCGAGGCCGAGTCATATTTCACTCCAGCGGAGCGCTGACCAGCGACGAGCTAAACGTGTTTCGACACCGAGGCGCGGCCGTGGCCTCCGCGCATCCCATGATGACGTTTGTACCGGGGTCGCGTCCGTCTCTAGCGGGGGTTCCATTTGCTATCGAAGGAGATGCACAAGCCATGCGAGTGGCGCGGGGAATCATAGAGCGACTTGGCGGACGCGCGTTTTCCATCCGCAAGCACGACAAGGTCGCCTACCACGCATGGGGCATGTTCGCTTCGCCGCTGCTGACCGTTTTGTTGGCAACGACGGAGCAAGTCGCTGCGGCCGCAGGCGTGCAGCCAAAAGCCGCGCGCGAAAGAATGCTGCCCATTCTCGCGCAGACCATCACAAATTACGCCGCGCTGGGAGCAGCAGAGACGCTGAGCGGGCCGATTGTGCGCGGAGACGTTGATACGATAAAAAAGCATCTGCGGGTGCTTCGCCGCATCCCGATCGCGCGTGATGTTTATATCGCCCTGGCGCGGGCGTCATTAGGTTACCTGCCTGCCAAGAACCTCGGAGAATTGGAGCGGATCCTCGGGGCCTGAGGCACCTTCTGACCCAGATTGAGTATCTGCCCGCCCGAGGCCTTCAATTTCGTTCTTCCCCACACGATGCCAGGCCATCAGGCTCAACAGCGCCAACACGCAGAAGGGGATCGAAGCGGCGGTGCGGATGGGAAGCATCAGAATGGTCGAAAACCGTTGAGGCGAGAGAATCGGCCGCAACATAACTATCTCCGGAGCACAGATCCACGGCCAGATCAGGGCCAGGGCGCCCAGACCCAGTATCAGGCGATAGGTTTTTTTCGACGCCTCGATACTGTGCCAGAATCCAATTAGAAGGATTCCCGGCAGTAACACCACGTGGTCATACACTGCATGTCCGGGTAATACCGCAACGGTGGTGACCGCGAACAGCAGGCTTACAGTCAACATGAATTCAGGAGATGCTGCCGATGCGATCCGCATGCGCCAGGCAAACGCCAGGGCAATCGCAAGCAGCGTTACGATCAGAAGAGGGCCTGTGAACGATCGCACGGGGCCGACGGCCAGATAGCCTACGAGCGGCGGGGTCGAGTAGGGCCGGTAACCGAGAATTACTTGCAACCACTGGCCAATCCAGCCCGGCCATACGAGTAAGGACGATCCGCCGAACACCCCCGCCATCAGCAGAAAGCCGGCCGCGAAGCGCCAGCGTTCGCGCCACTGACAAGAACTCCAGAGCAACAGGTAGAGCGCGACGAGCACGATCATCTGCGGCTTGATGAGCGCGATGCCCAGCAGTCCGCCCGATAGAAACAGTCTTCGCCCCACCAGCGCGGCCAGTGAACCTGCGAGAAGGAATCCGGCAACCAGCCCCGCTTGTTCAGCGAACAGGCCTTCGAGCACGGCATAGCTGGAAAGAGTAAGGAGAATCAATGACGCAACGGTTACCTTTCGTGTTGCAATCCGCAGCGCCCTAAGCCACAGGACAACACTGATCGCCGTGATGGCGCAGAGAATAACCGCCCACCCGATACGCACGCCCGGGAAAGGCAGCAGCGCCAGCGGCCAGAACAACAAATCAACGTAGACGGGATAAGAGAAGGCCCGATAATCCGGGGAAGGAGCGGCGCCCTGCGCGGCAAGCCCCTTCCCGAAAAGGCCGATCTGAATCTGCCGTGTCATCTCCCGGCTGTAAGGGTTTTGATGGTGCAGCAAGGTCTCGCGCGAAGTGAGCCAGATAGGGTAAAGATCAGCGCCGAAGGAGTATCCATTGCCGAAGCCCTGTGCGGCGCGGGCGCGGGTCGCAGCCGGCACGAACAAGCCGAGATGGTAGTAGACCATGCCCGCCGCGCACAGAACCACCAGACAAAGAATGCTGTACGATCTCAGCCGCAATTTCGGCGATGCCCCGTACCTTTTATATATCGAAGAGGCCAATCCAGGTCGGCTTCAGCGCGATGAAAACAGGTGGCCCAGTTTTTCCTTTTTTGTTTTCAGATATTCCTCCGCGTGGGGGCTGGGAGGCACTTCGCAGGGGATGCGCTCCACCACCGTCACGCCGGCACGCTGCAGCGCCTGGACCTTGTCGGGATTGTTCGAGAGCAGGCGTACGCCGGCCACACCGAGCCCCTTGAGAATTTCGGCGGGCAAGGCAAATTCCCGTTCATCGGCCTTGAAGCCGAGCCGTTCATTGGCTTCTACGGTGTCGAGTCCCGAATCCTGCAGTTCGTAGGCCTGCAACTTGGCCATCAGGCCGATGCCGCGTCCTTCCTGTTGTTCATAGATCAGGATGCCGGCGCCTTCTTCGGCAATCATGGAGAGCGAGAGTTCCAGTTGCTGCCGACAGTCGCAACGCAGAGAATGAAAGACGTCCCCGGTCAGGCATTGTGAGTGTACGCGCACCAGAGGCGGATGCGAATGAACATCGCCCATGACCAGGGCGACGGCTTCCTCGGTGCGGCGATCGCGGTCCGCGCCGAACTCACCGCGAAAACCAAAGATGCGAAATTTGCCCCAGCGCGTGGGAAAGTCAGCCGAGGCGAGTTGTTGAACCGGCGAGGACCTCACAGCTTCATTATAGCGGGGTGGTCAGACATTGATGGCATGACGCATGTCAGCCGCGCGCTTTGAACGGGAAGATGGCATCCTGCTTGGACGGGATGGCTATTCCATTGTGAGTGGCAGGATGAAAGCGCCAATTGTCCAGGGCCGCAAGGCATTTTTCGTCGATATCCGGACCCAGGCTGTGAAGAACGGTCTTGCGAGTAATGTTTCCTTCTTCGTCGATGGTAATTTCGATAATCTCGTTGCCGGCGATATTGGGAAGCTGCCAGGGATAGACCACAGGATCGGATGTTGCGATGGGCAGCGCCGGCCGAATCTCATCGCCGAACGCCGCTCCGCGCGCGAGCGTGCCGTAAGGCAAGCCAGCGGGCAGACTGTGGCCACGATTGGAAATGGTTGCCGCCGGGGAGATCGGCTCGACCTCGGGGGGAGGGGTGGGAGGCGGAAGCTTCGCCAGCGGGGAGTTCTGCAATACCAGCCGCTGGGAGACGTAGCGCTGGTGCCGATACACTTCGGTTGCGCTGTCGGGCGAACTGCCCTTGGCCTCGTCGTGCATCCTGCCCGACCAATATAGTCGCGTCAGCGACGTTCCATTGCGGCCGACGCGCACCGAATAAGGATTCAGCAGGAGGGGTTCAGGCGGATGCAGAACCCAGATCAGCAACGCCACGTGTGCGGCCGCAGAAACCGCGATCACCCGCGCTTGCCTCCTCGATTTGCCGGTTTCCCACTGAGAGAACATGATGCTGATTATCCCGCTCCGCCCGATTCCTTCCAGTTAGACGTCTGCACTACTCTTTCGTCAAGGCTATTCGTGAGAGGCGCCGTTGCCCCGGCTGGCACCGTAGAAAATGTTGACCAGAATCTATTTCGGCAAGCTCCACAGCGCGTCGGACGCCGGTCGTCACGGGTTGGTCTTGTAAGAGAAACACGATAAAATGACCCATACCGCAGGAGATCGCAACTTTTCGTGGGGCTATAGCTCAGCTGGGAGAGCGCATCGTTCGCAACGATGAGGTCGTCGGTTCGATCCCGACTAGCTCCACCATCTTTTGAGGCACTTGGGGAACGTACCGCGTGATTCGTCTACTGTTGTCGCGGGATTTGCGCCATAGCGCCTAACGTCATTTGCGGAAAACGGGCTTGCTTTTTCCCGGGCCCGTCAGGTGAATGCGCGACCACCAAAGCCCAGCGTCGATGAAGAGACCTAATCTGCGCGTTACGAAGTGGCTGAATGACATTCCCGTAGAAGCGCAATGCACGTTCTGCCCAAATTCCTCATTCAGGGCCACAGGGTTCGGCCATAGACCGAACCGCGAGGAGCATCAGAAGTCACTGCAAGTGCAATTTAACCAGCAATTTAAAATCACGCACGCCGCTTTTGAATCAACTCAACAAGTTCACCCAGTGCTGGATAGCCCGCCCCGAAACGACGTGCGAACCAGTTTCCTCCGCGCCCGGCAATCTTCTCTCCGTCAGCAAATATGTCGAACTGACCAGTCTTGCCCGGCGTAATGATGGCTGCTACGCCCAGCCGCTCTTTTATGAGGGCCGCGAGACTCGCGGCCAGGGCCTTGTTGTTCTTTCACGTCGGGCAGGGAACGATTTCGACCTTCATTCCATCATTCCTTCCATTTGCACCGCGCTGCTTGGATCCTCGAGGGGCGGGGTAATTTGCCGGTCAGCGAACGAAACTATGCCGTAACTGATGTCGCGATTTTACGCTACTGATCTCCACGACCCAGACGAATTCCAGTCCAAGCCCACCGCGTGTCGAGTTTGTCGTACACCTTGAGCGATCCGCAATCTAAGAACAAGTCAACGCATGCCGTCAGGATCTTTGCCCCTGCTCTCTCCGATGAGCCACAGTGATCTTTCGGCGGCCTGGTGCCTCGAAAGTAAATCCACACACAACTTTCCTCGATGCATTGGGTTTAGTGAGCATTTGCACTCTCCAAAGCTGGGCGCCTTCTGCTTCTGGAGGACAAGGTACATGGGAACAAGAGAGTTGACTTGCAGCGATCGGGGGCCGCACCGGATCGACCGCCCTGCCACAGGGAGGGTGCCATTCGCGGCCGTCATTTTTTTTCTTGTGTTGGGGCTAACCAGTCTCACCAATTGCAGCCGTAGCACGCCGTCCACGGTCGCTACAAAAGCTCAGCGGCCGGTTGAGGGCACGGGAGATAACAAAATAAAACACATAGTGTTTCTTATTAAGGAGAACCGGTCGTTTGATACATATTTTGGAACGTTCCCCGGAGCCGACGGCGCTACCTCCGGCACGACATCTGACGGAGTAGTCGTGCAATTGGGGCATGCGCCTGATCGAACTCCTTATGACCTCGGACACACTTGGCAGGACGCGATGATCGCCATGAACGGAGGCTTGATGAACAAGTTTGACCAGGTCAGCGATGGAAGCGTGGCGGGCTACATGTTGTCCTATACGCAAATGCGGGAGGGCGATATCCCCAACTATTTTGCCTATGCCCGCCGCTTTACGCTGGCCGATCGTATGTTCTCCTCGCTTGCCGGTCCCAGCTTTCCCAACCACCTGTTTACGGTGGCGGCGCAGAGCGGCGGCGTTCTTGACAATCCGTACCCATTCCGCTACAGCTGGGGATGCGACGCGGAAGACATCGAAACTGTCTTGGTCCGCAAGAGTGATGGCACCGTGACATCGGTGCCTCCCTGCTTTGACTTTCAGACTCTGGCCGATACATTAGAGGCCGCGCACATCAGCTGGAAGTATTATGCACCGAGAAAAGGCGAATACGGCTACATGTGGTCTACTCTCGATGCTATCCGGCATGTGCGGAACGGCCCGCTCTGGGCGGCCGATGTTGTTCCCGACGCCCAGTTCGTTGATGACGCCTACAACGGGCGCCTCCCGGCGGTGAGTTGGCTGGTTACTGGCCGGGGCAGCGAACATCCGCCGCTGAGTACCTGCATCGGGGAAAACTGGACGGTGCAACAGATCAACGCGGTTATGGAGGGGCCGGATTGGAATTCCACCGTGGTCTTCCTGACGTGGGATGACTTTGGAGGGTTCTACGACCACGTTCCTCCCCCTCCGGGCAAGACCGATCTGGGACCCCGTGTGCCTCTGCTCATCATCTCGCCCTACGCGCGCAGGGGATACATCAGCCACACCACCTACGAATTTTCCTCGCTGCTGACTTTCGCCGAGCGCGTGCTGAATCTGATTCCGCTCACTGATCGAGACGCTGGGGCCAACGACATGTTTGACAGCTTCGACTTCGATCAGGCTCCCAGCCCGCCGCTGATCTTGCAAGAACACAGCTGTCCAGTTCTGGCAAATGCCTGGTTCAAAGTTTCCAACTATTCGCAACGGACCTGGTACGGTTGGACGCACACGTACAAATACCGGCCGCCTGCGGATTGATCTCCATTCTGGCCGCTCCGGGATTGATGGTCATTGCCCGGATCGAGAATCTTCGGTCTTAGTGGGATGAGGTTAACCCGTATGGAGACTTGTCAACCGCCGCATCGAAGCAGGATCATACCAACGATGATTAGCTCGGCCTCCTCCCCCAAAACCCCAAGGAGGTTGCAATGCGCCAAATCACTCTGCTGGTGATCTGCGCTCTAATGGCTGGTCTACTGGCGACGACGGCAAGCGCGCAAAGCGCCGATACGTTGAAGGTGGACTACTTCGCAAATGCGAATACCGCATCGGCTCCTGACGGAACCCTGCATCTCACCAACCCGAACACCAATAGCGGCAACATCTATGCGGCCATTTACGTCTTCGATCCATATCAGGAACTGACGGAGTGCTGCACCTGCCGCCTGACGCCCGATGGCTTGCGCACGCTCTCGGTGAACTCGGATTTGACCTCCAATCCGTTAACCGGGGTGGTTCTCACCACCGGGCTGATAAAAGTAGTCTCGAGTACGGGTCCCAGCGCCTCGCACCTGGTCCCAACGGCAGCGATTCGTTCCTGGACCACTCACATTCAGAACAGCAACTTTGCCATCACGGAGACCGCCTCGCAGGATGCGACTCTGAGTGCCACGGAGCAGACCCGGCTGAATGCCGAGTGCGCTTCCATCCAGCACGTGGGCAGCGGCCACGGTATTTGCGGCTGCGGCACGGGCGATTAGGAGATCGTCATAATCTTTTGCAGGGCAGCCGACCGGTTGCCCTGCGGCAAGACCTGACCCGCCAGCGGTGTGTCTGGCGGGTTTCTCTCGTTCCGGCGAAACATAAACACGCAGCGGTTCGGCTGGCGATAAGGAGGCAAGCGTCGTTGCTCTATTTCGTCAGCTTCTTCACCGCGACTTCCTTAAAGAAGACAACATCGTTGTCGCTGTGATTCTGCAGCCCGATGTAGCCTTCGAGTGGCCGCGGTCCGCGCATGGGCTCGAAATCGAATTTTCTCTCCGGCACCGGGTCACCTTCCGTGTAATCGGTAATTTTTACGCTGTTGAGCACCACGACGGTACGCGGGCCATCCAGCGTGATTTCCATGGTGTTCCACTGCGGTCCGGGTTTGCCGGGCAGGGCCAGGGGCTTGGTCAGGGAATAAAGAGTGCCAGTGACATGGTATTCATTTTCCCCCGAGGTTTCCGGATGATTGTCGATCTGCACCTCATAGCCATAGTGCACCGGCATCCAGGCTTCGCGGGGCTCGATCGGAATGCGAATGAATACACCAGAGTTGTCGTTAAAATCGCGCATCTTGTACACCACGCGGATCACGCAGTTGCCCAGCTTGCCACCGGTCCAATAAAGCAGTCCCATGCCGCCATGGGTGCGGATCAACCCGTCCTCCACGGTGTCGCCGCCGGGTCCGACGTGCTTCCAGCCGGTCAGGTCTTTCCCGTTGAAGAGTTGCTGCCAGCCCTCCGACTGGGACGACAGCGATACAGGCAACAGGGCAATGGCCAAGAGCAAACCAAAATGCCACTTCGTCATAGACGTTTCTCCAATCCGTTGAACTGCAGCGCAGGAGTCAGAAGATAAAACGAACCAGCATAGCGGAATGCTCTGGGGTGAGCAAAATCGAACTCCAGATTGCACTGGTCTTTACCAGCCGAAAGGGATTTTTGTCGTACTTAGCCGTTGCCGTGAATTGTGTAGCATCTTTTGTGCAAAATCCTTCACTCCCCCCGCACCTCACTGATGCTCGGAGGGTCAACTCTTTTTGTTTCTGAGCGTTAGTCTGGATGGAGATGGCAGATAAACTGCACGCAACGCCGGCGGTGTAGTGTCCATTTCTCGCCCAGGGTGCGACAGCGGGCTAAGGCAGGAGTGGCTGGGGTGAAGCATTCCGGGGAAGGGAATCAACAGCGCAGGCGGCGGCCTACCCGGCGTCATCGGCGTAATCGGCTGATTCGCAGATATTTGGTGTGTCTCGTGGTGGGGGCATCAGCGGCTTGCCTTCCTCCACTGGTGAAGTACCTGAGCCCTTCACCTTTCCTCTCGGGGCCGCCAGCGCCCATCACTTACCGACAAATGGAAGAAGCGCGGAGGGCCTTTGCCATCGAGCAAGAGGTTTCGGGCCCGTCGGCTGACCGCCCGGTCTATCCCTATTCTGTAGTGCCGGGGGGAATTCGCAACGCGAAAGAATTAAAGTGGTTCGCCGACCACGACCCTGTGGTTGCGGCCCACTATGCGGGTTTCGACTATGATCGCGCCCGGATCGTCCGCCTGGAGTTGGCGAAGACCGTCTATGTTTCCTATCGAATCGGTAATCATATCTATTGGACGCGTCACCGAATCAAGCTGCGCAAGGGCGAAAAGCTGATTACAGACGGCAAGATCACCGGGCGTACGCGGTGCGCCAATCGTGTGGAGGAGCTCCCGCAGAAGGCGACGTCCCCTTCGGAACCCCCGGTGGCGAAAATGGAGCAACCCGTCGGAAAGGGAACAGCGATCCAATCTCCGCCGGTTCCATATGAGTCGGCACTGCTGAATCGTCCCCTGGGGCCGGCAATCGAACCCGCGGCTCCGATGACGAGTCTGTATAGTCCCTTCGTGGGCGGGAACTACGTCGCGATGTCGCCTCCGCCGTTGCCCGAGGGCGGGACCTGCCTGCCGACCAAACGCAAAAAGAAAGATGAGAACGGCGAGATCGGAGCGGGATTTGTGGAGGTCTCGGTCGGCTCGGGCAAAAAGAAAAAGAAGCTCAATCCCTGCGGCGGCCCGACCGTTGTTCCCGAACCGGGCACATGGGTGCTGTTCGCCTCGGGGCTGGGCTTGCTAGGCTGGCAGGTTCGCCGCAAGTCCATTCACGCGTAAACTACGCTATCCGGTTTCACTGCCATCCGTCTGAATCTTCGACAGCTTCGGTTGCGGCTGCCGATTCGTTCCAGTAAGCTTCTCGCTGCAATCTTGCTTTAATTTTGGCCGGAGGCCGACGTGCGTTCCTCGCGTCTCGCATTTCTTCGTTGGCTTGTGCTCGCGTTAGGCGCGCTCTTTTGTGTTTCGACTCTGGCGGCGCAAGCCATTCGGCTGCACGTTGATTTGACCGACGCGCCTCGCAACATTTATCACGCCCGCCTGGCGATGCCCGTCACCGCGGGCCCGCTGACACTGGTTTTTCCCGAGTGGATTCCGGGCAATCATCGGCCCAGCGGACCCATCGCCGATCTTACCGGCATCCGCATGCAAACTGACGGCAAGCCGGTGGCATGGCAGCGCGATGACGTCGACATGTACGCCTTCCACGTGAATGTGCCGGAGGGAGCGAAGACCCTTGAGATCGCCCTGGATGCCATCACCTCCAATAGCAGCGCCGGAGGCGGTGGTCCGGCCGCTTCGAGCAATGTGCTCGATTTGAATTGGAATGCGGTCCTGCTTTATCCGCAGGGAGCAGGTTCCGATGATGTGGAATTCGCACCCTCGGTGACTCTGCCTTCAGGCTGGGAACTTGCCACGGCGCTGACAACGGCGCAGGCTGCGGGAGCGGAAGTTAAATTCGAACCGGTTTCCCTGACTACATTGGTGGATTCTCCCCTGATCGCGGGAGACCACTTTCGCCGCATCGAATTGTCCAAAGCCGGCGAGACTCCCACCCACGAAATGGACATAGTCGCAGAGAGCGAAGCCGATCTGGCGATGACACCGGAAACCCTGAGCGCTTACCGGAAGCTGGTCGCGGAAACCGGGGCGCTTTTTGGCGGGAGACATTACCGCCGATATCATTTTCTCTACACCTTGAGCGACTCGGTCGGCGGACATGGACTGGAGCATCACGAGTCGAACGACAGCGTGGCGGCCGAGCGCGCACCGCTCGATCCCGACCTTGGCATGTTATACGCATCACTTCTGCCTCACGAATTCACACATTCCTGGAACGGCAAGTACCGTCGGCCCGCCGGTCTGGCGACGCGCAATTACCAGGAGCCGATGAAAGGCGATCTGCTTTGGGTTTACGAAGGCTTGACCGAATACCTGGGGAACCTTTTGGCGGAGCGCAGCGGATTGTGGACTGCCGAACAATACCGTGAGGCCCTGGCCGCAACCGCCGCCACCCTTGACCATCGTCCGGGGCGGACGTGGCGGCCGCTGGAGGATACGGCGCGTTCGGTGCAGATTCTGCGGCTACTCGGGCCACCGTGGTCGAACTGGCGGCGCAGCCTCGATTATTATCCGGAAGGTGAATTGATCTGGCTGGAAGTCGATGCCATCATTCGCCAGCAAACTCACGGGCAGCGTTCGCTGAACGACTTTTGCCGGCTTTTTCACGGCGGGGAAAGCGGGCCGCCCAAAGTCGTGCCCTACACGTTCGACGATGTCGTGCGCACCCTCAACGAAGTAACGCCTTACGATTGGGCAGGATTGCTACACGAACTTGTGTATGCGACCAGCACGCGTGCGCCACTGGGCGGAATCGAGCGGAGCGGCTGGAAGCTCGTCTACAACGCCGCGCCGAACGTGTTTATCAAAGCGGCGGAGAAAGTGGAGAAGACTGCTGACTTCGCCTACTCGCTGGGTTTCAGGGTGGCCGAAGACGGCAAACTCGATGACGTGATCGTAGGATCGCCGGCCTATCAGGCAGGAATTGGCCCCGGAATGAAGCTGGTGGCGGTCAACGGCCACGGCTGGTCGCCCGACATATTGCATGCTGCCATTCAGGCCGCGCAAGGGAACACGGCGCCCATCGAATTGCTGGTTGAGAACGCGCAGTTTTACAAGACCTATGCGATCCATTACCACGATGGAGACAAGGATCCGCATCTGGTGCGGGCTTCGGACATGCCGGACATTCTGGGGGAAATTCTGCAGCCCCTAACCCATTAGGGGAACTTTGGGTCATGACCCAAGGTTCTAACCCTAACGGCACCTGTTTCTCCGCCCGACGCTGCTACAATCGCTCTAGCTCCCGAGACTGCTCGTTCCATACGGGTTTTCATGGACCGCTCCCTCAGCGTCGCCGGCCTGATCGCGCTGCTCACGACATGCGCTGCATTCACTACGCCGGCGCAGTCACAGGGGCAAACCAATCCTGCAGCTTCCGTGCGCCGTGTGTGGATCATGCCCAGCCGAGGCGCGGTAGAAATCGAAATTGAAGGCAGCGATCGCCTCGCTCCACAACCTCAGGTGCTCACTGGCCCGGATCGGCTGGTGGTGGATTTTCCCAACGCCGTTCCCGGTCCTCAGCTGCACAATGAGGCAGTGAACCGCGGAGATGTGAAGGGTGTGCGGGTGAGCCTGTTTGCCCAAAAGCCGCCGGTGACACGCGTGGTGCTGGACTTGAAAGGTCCCGAATCCTATCAGGTGTTTCCCGCGGGACGAACCGTAATGGTCAAAGTAGGCGTAAGCGAGAACGCAGAGGTAAATGCTGGCAAATCGCCGGGACTGGTCAACGCCAGTTTTTCCGCGCAACCGGTTCACATTACTCCGCCACCACCGCCGCCTCCGCTGCGAGTGACATTTGCCAACGGACTGTTGAGCATCCACTCCGACAAGGCCAGCCTTTCCGAGATTCTCTTTGCGCTGCATGAACGCACCGGCGCCGACATTGCGATTCCCGCCGGAGCGGAGCAGGAAAAAGTAGCTGTGGACCTGGGGCCCGGGCCGGCGCCCGAAGTGCTTTCCCAGCTGCTGAACGGTTCGCGATTCAACTTTCTGATCCTGAGCGCGCAGGATGATCCGCGCAATCTCGATCGCGTAATTCTCACTCCGCGTGGGGACGGCGGGTTTAGCGCTCCGCTGCAGCCCATGCCCGCTCCCCAGGTAGTGCAGGCGCAGGATGACGATTCGCAATCAAATCCTTCGGCGTCGGTGCAGCCGGCTCCGCAAGGCCGCTTTGTGCCCACCACTCCTCCCGACACGCCGCCGGAAACCGACGACAACCCAGACTAGACGCGGAAATCATCTACCGTCTTTCTTCCGAACTGAAAAATTTGAAGTTATCCGGGAGCGGGACTACGGCGGTGAGATCAGCCGGATAGGAACGGCAGAAGTGCCGAACACTGCGTGTACCGAATCGACCGGGGTCGTCTGGCCGTCTCCACAGCCCGAGACGTTGAGGACGGTCACGTTGAGGTTTCCCACACCGTCGACTCTGTTGATGAACACCTGCATGAACCCAACGATGGTCACCGCCGGCTGGCTTCCCACAAGGCCAGCCGTGAAGTTAGCGATCGGTATGGTGACAATGGAATCGCTGGAACTGATGACGTCGTCGTCGAACACGGCTCCGGCAGCCACTAATGGATTACCGCTGCCAGCCTGAATCTGGAAGGGGAATACCGGATTGCCCGGCGATCCTGTGTTAAGGGTGTCGGAACCGGAACTCTGGTGGATCAAGCACTGAGTAGCCGTCGAGGTGTCCCCTGCTGGGATGCTTGGAGTGACCGGGTTCTCGGTGAGGTCGGCCTTCATTACCCCCGGCGTCGTGTTTATCACCCCGCATGTATAAACCGTGGTCTGGTCGCATCCGCCGATGGCCGGCTGGAACTCCGCATCGCTGGACAAGTTCCCGGCCGAGCAGGAAGGGGCAGCGCTTGGAGTACCAGAAACGAGTGCTGGAATGTAGTCTAGCGTTTTCGCTCCCGTGTTCGCCTGGGGAGGATTGTCCGGGGTTAGATTACCTGTCGCGACTTCGCAGTCCGCCGCTCCAGCCTTGCAATCGGCGACCATTGTGAAGGATTCTCCAATCACGCCACTTCCAAGCTGATACACGCCCTGGTTGAAGATCTGCCCGCTTCGCAGATGAACAAAGTGGTTGCCGCCGTTGCCAGGATCAGCATTAGGAATGATCCACGGCTTCACACAACGGGGATGAACCGGGATGACATCGCCAGAAGAAGACACGGTTCCGGAATCCGACGAGTTGAACACTTCCGCCGTGGCAGTCGCGCTGACGCTCGTGCTGGAGAGGGTACTCCCGACCAAAGAAAAGACGTGGCCGAAGAAAATCGGCAGGTTGGTGCGCTGAACCGTCACTTTGACGATGGGATTCACGCTGAAACTTGCGGTAAGTCCCGAGCAGTCTGCAGTCGATGCGCCGCCGGTGCTGGCGCCATACTCGACGGTCACAGACGCGCTGGGGACGGAAACTCCCGCGATCAGATTCTGCTGCGCCATCTTGATGGCGGCGAGGCTGGCCGGGCTGCCGGCGCCGCCGCAAACATCGGCCCAGCTTCCATCCGAGGCGCCGTTTTGATTTCCGGTGATGCCCGAGATTGAGATGACACGCGCCGCGGTCAGGGCAGCGGCGTCGGCGGAACGCTGAGCTTCGGCCCGAGCTTCATAGAACGTGCCAATGTCGATCGACAAGGCAGCCATGGCGATGATACTCACCAGGGCCAGCGCCACCAGCGCCAGAGTGACTCCTCGCTCCTTTGCCCGCGGTTGCGGGCTTCGTCGCGCGCGTTGAATCAGCGGCTTGAGCATGGCAAGGTCCTAGTTCTCGTCAAAGGCGGCCGCCTTGGCCGTCAAGGTGCCGGGGCCATTGGCGTTGCCGCTCAGCAATCCGATCACCCGGTTAAACTCCCAGTTATAGTCGTAGCTCAGAGTAATACAAGTCTCGATCAGATTTACGGTGGTTGCTCCCGTCGTAATCTGGCTCTTGCAACCGCGGTCCACCGTCAGGGAAATCCCATTTCCCGGACAACCGTTGCCGGTGGAGGCAGAAACCCATTGCAGGTGTCCAGAGGTTGTCGGTGTTACAGCCGACAGCCCGCAGTCGTCGATCTTCTCCGAGATCAGATACCGATCGACGACCCACTGGGCGTCGCTGACCGAGACGGGCACCGAGGCACTCAAGTCCGTGGCGGGATCCGAGGCAGCCACACGCGCCGCTTCGCGCGCGGCACTCATCAGCTTCTGCTTGAGCGAGATCGCGTTGGTGAAGTCGAAGATTCCCACGACAAAAACCACCAGCAACGGGAGGGAGACAGCAAATTCCGCGATCTGCGCCGCGCTATCGTCGCCGCATAGAAGCCGCAGCGCCGCTCGAATAGCAGGGCACATTTTGTGAGCCGCTCTCATTGCGTTTCCGACCTCATCTGCGCCTGCCCCGGCAGTTGCAGATTGCCCAGATCAAGATTAGTCAGCGGAATGCGGAAATGGTAGGGATACTGGTAACGCATGCTGACGGAGGTGCCGCAGGTGCCCATTCCGCCCTGACTGGGGTAGGACAACTGCACGTTTTCCTGCACGCACACGTTGATGCTGAGCCCGCTGTCGCATTGAACCGCACTGCACGAGGTGCCGCAGGCGCAGAGCGCCGGCGGGGTCCAGCTGGCCGTGGGTACCAGCTGCTGGGTGTGCAGATGCGCGGCCGCCAATGCAGTTTGAACCGCCGCTTGGGCGTTAGAGGATGGAATGGTGGTGCCGCAAGTCGCACAAGCCGGGACCGCAGCCGCCTGAGCTCCCGCGCGAGCAGCGTGCGTGAGCGTGGTGTAGATGCTGTAGGCCTGGCCGAATCCATAGATGGCCAGCAGAAACATGAAGAGGAGGGGGAGAACCGCTGCGGTTTCGGCGATTTCCGCACCAGAGTTTTCGCGCCGCAGCCGCCGCCAGGTTCGTCGCAACAATCGCATCATGCTAGCCCGCTCCCCACATCTGCCGAACGCCATACAGCACCACGCTCAATGCCAACGCGACTCCGTAAGGAATCTTGAGCGAATCCGGATTGTCGAGCGAGACCTCCGGACCCGGCATATGAAACGTAAACAACGACGCCAGCAGGTGACCCATATTGCGCAGCGTCCTTTTAAGACGCCGTTTATAGATCGCCAGGCCGAGGGCCATGGCTCCCGCCACGAATACCGACAACATGAGCAAGTTCACCAACATGCCCGGCCCTACGAAAGAACCGACCGCGCCCGCCAGCTTCCAGTCGCCCGCTCCCAGGCTGCGCAGGAGCACAAAGGGCAACAGCAGAAGCAGACCGAGTCCAGCCCCCAGCAGGGAGGCTTTCAGTCCCGGCCACCCCGCCGCCAGACTATTTAACGCAACTCCGACCAGCAACCCGGGCACGGTAAGCCAGTTGGGGATGCGCCGCCAGCGCCAGTCAGTTACTCCCGCAATCAGTGCCACGGCGACAACCAACAAGCTAGTTGCTGCCTTCAAGAGTGCCTCGAGCTATGGCGGATCTGCACGAACCGGTGTTGCCCTCCTATACTTGCTTCAAATCTCTCGCTTACGCCCCGGCGCTCGCGGCCGACCGGCCCTTGCGTCCAAAAGGCGGCGCTGGCGCGGATTTTCACACAGGCCGCCGGCCAAGTCAACGAAACGTGAGTGCAACCTGCAAGCTGTCCCGCCGCGCAAACGAAAGGCCCGGAAGCGCTCCGGGCCTCCGGTAAAAGCTTTCGGTTCTAGCGGTTGAAGGCTCCCGTCGTATTGTGCTCGGCGATAATGCGCCGCGCGTTGTCGGCCAGCGCCTTTGCCTGGGGCAGCAAATCGATCGCCTTCACCACTTCCGGATCGGTCTCAGCCCGGATCTTCAGGCCCTCATCCTCGCCGAACGCGTCGACAAAGATCTCCGCCTTGATGTTGGATTTGAGCCAGTCGGCGTTATCGAGCAGGTCCGCCTGGGTATACGGAATGTTGGCAGCGTCCAGCGACTTGCGAAACTCGAGCAGGACCGCATCATCCACTTCAAAGTTCTTCGTAGGATGGTGATTGAGGATGTAATCCTTGGCGAAGTTGAAGAAAGCGTAGTGCTGCAGCAGCGTGTCCTGGAAGTGATTGCTCTTGGGCGCAGGAATGGTCACATCGGGGGTGATTCCCCCGCCGCCGTATTCCACGCGGCCACTGTCAGTCAGCCGAACTTCGCGGTTGGCGTTATTGCTGGTCTCGTTCTCGTGGTTGTAATAGTAATCGTAGAGCGAAATGTTGCTGTAGTCGCGCTGGATCAGCCGTCCGCTGGGCGTGTAGTAGCGCGCCGTGGTCAGCGCCAGGCCGGTGTTTTCCGAGAGCGGATAAACCGTTTGCACCAGACCCTTGCCGAAGGTAACTTCGCCGGCGATCAAGCCGCGGTCGTGATCCTGAATGGCGCCGGAGACGATTTCCGCGGCGGATGCGGTCAAACGGTTCACCAGAACCACCAACGGATAATCCTTGCCGCCGTTGCCGTGCTGGGCAACATAGCGCTTCTCAGCCGAGGCGCGGCCATGGTGCGAGACGATTAGCTGGCCCTTCTTGAGGAACATATCGGCCACGCCCACGCCTTCGCTGAGCAGGCCGCCGGGATTGCCGCGAAGATCGAGAATAAGCCCTTTGAGATCCCCGAACTCGTCCATAGCCTGAGCCACTTCATCCTCGGTAGTCTCGTTGAAGCCGGTGATGTGCATATAGCCGATGCCGGGACGAATGAGAAAATGCACGTCCACGCTGTAGCGCGGAATCTCATCCCGCACCAGCGTGAATTCCATGGGTTTCTCCACACCTTCGCGAGCGATGCTGATATGAACCGTTGTGCCCTTGGGGCCCTTCAGCAGATCGGCCACGTCGCTTACGCTCATGTTCTCGGTTGACTTGCCATCGACGGCAATAATCACGTCCCCGGGGTGAATGCCCGCCTTATAGGCGGGAGTTCCGGTGAAGGGGAAGATGACGATGACTTTGTTGTCGCGAGGGCCAACGGTCATGCCCACGCCGTAGTATTTGCCGCGCTGATCTTCACGCATCAGGGCGTAGGACTTGGGATCGAAGAAGTTGGAGTGCGGGTCGAGCGCATGCAACATGCCGGGAATGGCGCCGTCGTAGATTGCCTTGTCGGGATCAACCGGTTCGGCATAGTTTTGCTCGACGATGGCATACACGTCGGTAAATTGTTTCAGGCTGTCGCGGACATCAGAGTCGGCCGTTAGCGACGACTGCTGCCCAGAACGCTGGGCAAAAAGGATCCCGAGAAAGCCGCAAGCGATAAGAAAGAAAACCACCAGGAAGAGCGACCGGCGACTACGAGCCATCTTGTTTGAGTCCTTCGGTTGAGGGCGTTAAGCCACCCCAGCTACCGCGCTGAATAACAACAGTATATCACCGGTTTGGACGGGCACGGACCGGAAGAGTCACCGGAGGTAACCGGAGCCAGTTGGCCGGCCTCGCCACCTGCTAAACAATTATTGACTCCAGGAGCACACTGCGATATTGTCTCGTCCCATCAATTAACGACTGCCACAAAAATGTGGCAGTTGGGGCCCGGCCTGAATTTAACGCTCGGGAGTTTGTCGTGCATTATCGCCACTTCTGCAATACCCTCATTCTGGCTACTGCGGCCTTGTGTCCTGCAACGGCTTTTGCCGGCACGGGATTTCAACCTATTTCCCCCGAAGAACTCAAAATGACAAGCGAGCCGCAGGCTCCAGGCGCGCCCGCGATCATTCTCTATCGGCAGGTTGACCGCGACGACAACGGCCGCACCTCTCACGAGGACGATTACTTTCGCATCAAAATACTCACCGAAGAAGGGCGCAAATACGCAGATGTCGAAATTCCCTACACCAAGGGAAACGACAATGTTGCAGCGATTCGCGCGCGTACCATCAAACCTGATGGAACCATCGTCAACTTTGACGGCAAGGTTTTTGACAAGGAACTGGTGAAGGGACGGGGATTCCGCTATCAGGCGAAAACCTTCACCCTTCCCGATGTTGAAGTCGGCAGCATCATCGAGTACTTCTTCACCTACGACTTGAGTGAGAAGTACATTTACGACTCGCACTGGATTCTGAGCCACGAACTCTTCACCAAGAGCGCTCGCTTTTCCCTGAAACCCTACACGAGCGGCTACGTTCCCATTAACTTGCGCTGGAGCTGGCAAGGGCTTCCGAGCGGGACCCAGCCAAAAGAAGGCCCGGATCACATCGTCCGCATGGAGGCAAGCAACATTCCAGCTTTTCAGACCGAAGACTACATGCCGCCGGCCGACGAATTGAAGGCGCGAGTGGACTTTATCTATGAGGAAGATCTTCCGGAACGAAGTCCAGCGGATTTCTGGAAGAAGATGGGCAAGAAATGGAACGGCCAACTGGAAGGCTTCGTGGGCAAGCGCAAGGCGATGGAGGAAGCGGTAGGCCAGATCGTTTCCCCCAACGATCCGCCGGAAGTGAAGCTGCGCAAGATCTACGACCGGGTGCAGCAAATCCGGAATACTTCTTACGAGCTGGGCAAGACGCAAGAGGAAGAAAAACGCGAGAAAGAAAAGCCGGCTCAGAATGTCGAGGATGTGTGGAAGCGCGGCTACGGCAACGGCATACAGCTGACGTGGCTTTATCTGGCGCTGGTTCGGGCCGCGGGGTTCGAGGCGTACGGCTGCTGGGTGTCAGATCGCAGTAACTACTTCTTTACGCCGAACACGATGCAGAGCCACAAACTGGACGCCAATGTCGTGCTGGTGAAGTTGAACGGAAAGGACCTCTACTTGGATCCCGGAGCGGAGTTTACGCCTTTCGGCTTGCTGACCTGGACAGAAACGGGCGTTCCGGGGTTGCGGCTGGACAAAGACGGGGGAACCTGGATTAACACCACCTTACCAGAGGCCTCCGAATCACGTATCCAACGGCAGGTGCAATTTCAGCTTTCCGACACCGGTGATCTCGAGGGCAATCTTACAGTCACATACACGGGCCTCGAAGCTATGTATCACCGTCTGCACGCTCTGCACGCGGATGACGTGGCGCGAAAGAAATCTCTGGAGGATGCGGTCGAGGAGCAGATTCCGGTTGCAGCGCAAGCCGAATTGACCAACAAACCTGATTGGAACGGCTCAGAAACTCCGTTGGTGGCGCAATTCAACCTGAAGATTCCGGGCTGGGCGTCCGGTGCCGGGCGGCGCGTTGTTCTCCCCGAAGGAATCTTCACCGGCGCCGAAAAACATATTTTCGAACACACCAACCGCGTCCATCCCATCTACTTTGACTACCCGTACGAGAAGGATGACGACATAACCATCACACTCCCCCTCGGTTGGCGCGTGGACAGTGTGCCGGCTCCGTACATTCAAAATGGGGGGCATGTGGTCGTCTACAGCATAAAAGCAGAAGACGGAAAGACTACATTGCACCTCACGCGCAAGTTGAGCGTGGACTTCCTGATGCTGGATCCGAAGTATTACATGGCGCTGCGGAACTTTTTCCAAGGGGTGAGGAGTGAAGATGAACAGCAGATCGTCCTGCTGCCGGGGACGGCAAGCGCCAGCAACTGAGATTTGTAGCTGCAGGTTCCGGTTTTGGTTTGCTGCCTGCATCGCCCTCTGGGCTCTTCCCGCTTTCGCCGGCGGCAGCGCACCTCCCTGGATGCACGCTCTGGTGGCCGCTCCCGTCCCAGCGCACGACGAAAAGGCTGACGCAGCGCTGATGTACTCGGAAACCAATGTTACCGTCCTCTCGGCCGATAAGATCAGAACTCACGTCCGCGAGGCTTACAGGATTTTGCGACCGGAAGGGCGCCAGCACGGCATTGTGGTCGTCTACTTCAATCCGGAGAGAAAGTTGAAGAGTCTGCATGCGTGGTGCATTCCAGAGCAGGGCAAAGACTTCGAGGTCAGCGACAAGGAGGCTGTGGAGGCCTCTCCTCCGGGATTTGAGCTGATGCAAGACGTGAAGGCGAAAATCCTGCGGATTCCTGCGCCGGAGGTTGGCAACATCGTTGGTTACGAGTACGAGGTCGAAGAGCGGCCTTTCTTTCTGCAGGATATTTGGGAGTTTCAGGGCACCGATCCGGTTGGCGAGAGCCGTTACTCACTGGAGCTCCCTCCCGGCTGGGAATATAAGACTTCGTGGCTTAACTATCCGGAGTTGAAACCGACACCGGGCGGAAACAACCAATGGCAGTGGGCGGTAACCGATGTCAAAAGGCTCCGTGAGGAGCCCGACATGCCTCCGTTCGCAGGGGTTCGCGCAGAAATGATTGTCACCTTCTTTCCGCCCGGCGGTTCGCCAAAGACTGATGTTTCAGACTGGCGAAGCATGGGACAGTGGTACTGGAGCCTCGCGGGCAATCGGGCCGACGCATCCCCGCAGATCCAGGCGGAGGTGGCGGCGCTGACCGCCGGAAAGAGCGACCTGCTGCAGAAGATGCAGGCCCTGGCTCAGTTTGTCCAGCATGACATTCGGTACGTAGCCATTGAACTGGGAATCGGGGGCTATCAACCCCATCCCGCGGCCGATGTATTTTCCAATCGCTATGGCGATTGCAAGGACAAGGCCACGCTGATGAGGTCGATGCTCAAGGAAATCGGCGTGGATTCCTATCTTGTAGTCATCAACGCGCGGCGTGGCTCGGTTACCGGGAACATGCCGCCGCACGACGGATTCAACCACGTAATTACGGCGATCAGGCTGCCGTCGGGGGTAAACGATCCGTCGCTTGTGGCAGTCATGCAAGAACCTAAGCTCGGCAGACTTCTTTTCTTTGATCCCACCAACGAGCTGATCCCGTTCGGTCAAATCGGCGGTTATCTGCAGGCCAACTACGGTTTGCTCGTGACGCCGGAGGCGGGAGAATTGGTTGAATTGCCGCAGCAGCCTCCGTCGATGAATGGTATCGACCGCACTGGAAAACTGACTCTGGACACGACTGGTGCGCTGAAAGGCGAAGTCAAAGAGACGCGCCTGGGTGAGCGTGCTTCGTCAGAGCGCTGGCAACTGCGCACCGTAACCAGGGATCAGGACCGCATCAAGCCCATCGAGGACCTTCTGGCGGGCTCGCTTGCGAGTTTTCAGATTACCCGCGCCAGTCTCATCAATCTGCACGAAAACGGCCTGCCGTTCGGCTTCGATTACTCCTTCCAGGCCGACGGATATGCCAAAAAAGCCGGTAATCTGTTGCTGGTGCGGCCCCGCGTAATCGGCGATAAGGGTTCAGGCATTCTCGAGACAAAAGACCCACGATTATTTCCCATCGAATTCGACGGGCCGGTTCTGGATAAGGACAGCTTCGAAATCTCCTTGCCCGCAGGTTATGTGGTGGACGATCTGCCTCCGCCCGTGGACGTCGACGACGGCTTCGCCAGTTATCACTCGAAAACCGTGGTGAACGGTAACGCCATCGACTACACGCGCACATTCGAGATCAAGGAATTAAACGTGCCGGTCAGCAAGGCCGATGAATTGAGGAAGTTCTACCGCATCATCGCCAGCGACGAGCGCAATACGGCTGTCCTGAAGCCCTCGCCTTAATAATGACCCCGGCCGCCTTCCCGCCCCGCCACAGTCGCTTCGAGGGAGTTGTCAAAGCATTGTCTCGACATTGCCGCTGGCCGGATTCCCGCATTATCATGACGCTATGAGTTTCTCGGAGACGATTTTCCTGTTCTTCCTGGCCCTGATTATTTTTGGCCCGAAGAAGCTGCCGGAGATTGCACGCCAGGCCGGCAAACTGCTGGCCGAACTGCGCCGCGCCTCCAACGAATTCAAGTCGCAGATCGAGCAGGAAATCGCTCACATCGAAGTCGAGAACGCGCAGAGGATTCTCCCACCCGGTCCGCCGCCGCAAGGGGAAGTAATCAGCAGAGGCGCGAATCCTGTTCCGGCCGAAATCCAGGCCGAACCCGCGGCTGTCTCGCCGTCGCCGGCCATCCAGGCAAGTTCTGGCGGCGCGACGCCAGCGGGAGAATTACCGAATTCCCCAGCCTCTGCTGCGGCGACTCCGGCAGAGGCGCTGGCTTCGACCTCGCAGGAGTCGCATGTCTGAAGTCTTGGCTGAAGCTGCTGAGCGCGAGCGAGAGGGTGAGCGCGAGTCCATGCCCGCCATGGGCTTTCTCGATCATCTGGAAGAGCTGCGCAAGCGTGTCATCTACTGCATTATTGCGGTCGTGGTCGGCTTCTTTGCCTGCTGGGGATACCGCGAACAGATCTACGGCATCATGCAAAAGCCGATTATGGACGCGCTCCGGGCCAACGGCATGTCGGACAAGCTGGTCTATCTGAACCCCACCGAACCCTTCAATCTTTACTTGAAGGTTGCGGCGCTGGCCGGTTTGTTCGTCACCTCCCCCTTTGTGCTCTATCAGGTGTGGATGTTCATTTCTCCGGGACTCTACCGGAACGAGAAACGCTACGTTGTGCCGTTTATGGTTTCGACCATCGCGCTATTTGCTGCCGGAGGATTCTTCGGGTACAGAATCGTCTATCCGGCGGCCCTGAACTTCCTGATCGATTTCGGCAAGCAGTTCCAGCCCATGATCACGATCGGCGAGTACACGCAGCTCTTTCTCAGCATCATTCTCGGAATGGGCCTGATCTTTGAGCTGCCGGTGCTGGTGTTCTTTCTGGCGTTGATGGGCATCGTGAGCGCCGGATTCATGTGGAAGAATTTCCGCTATTCGATTCTGGTGATCTTTATCGTTGCCGCCATCGTCACACCCACCACCGACATTTTGAACATGTGCATCTTTGCTGCGCCCATGATCGCGCTATATGCGGTAAGCATCGGAGTGGCCTGGCTGGTGCATCCCAAGCAGCGTGCTGCCAGGCGGGAAAAGCAGGGGCGGTGAAGCCAACTTCCCATCGAGTAAAATCAGGAATCACTTCATCGAGGATTGAGTTGAAGGGCAAGCGGATTTGGCTTTTCATTCTGCCGTGGTTGTTGTTTTCCCTCGGCTTCGCATGCGACCGCGGCAAAGAAGCGGCTGCCGCTCAGGGCAGCAATCCGGCGAACCCGGCGCCTGCCGATACCTCGCTCCCTACCCTTAACCTGCCACCGGATAGCGGTCCTCCACCAAGCTTTGATGGCGACCGCGCCCTGCAATATGTGAAAGAGATTGTAAAATTCGGCCCGCGCCCGGTGGGAAGCGCCAATCACAAGAAGGTAGAAGAGTATCTGGCTTCGCGATTAAAGGGAGACCAGGTCGAAGACGATATTTTTACAGCCGATACGCCCGAGGGCAAATTCCCGGTGCACAATATCATCGCCAAGTTTCCCGGCACGAAGGATGGAATTATCGTCATCGCGAGCCACTATGATACGAATTACCCTCTGCGCAACACGGCCTACGTTGGCGCCAACGATGGCGGATCATCCAGCGCTCTGCTTCTGGAAATCGCCAGCCAGTTGCGCGGCAAGAGGAATGACGGCTACAGCGTTTGGCTGGTGTGGGATGACGCCGAAGAAGCGATCAAACCGGATACCGAGGTCGACTTCATGAGCGACAGCCTCTACGGCATCCGTCACCTGGCGGAGAAGTGGCAGGCCGATGGGACGCTGAAGAAAATCAAAGCGTTCCTGCTGACCGATATGGTGGGCGATGCCGATCTCAACATTGACCGCGACTTGAACTCGACGCCGTGGGTGGAAAGCGTGGTCTACGAAGCTGCCACGCGTCTGGGTTATCAGTCGCATTTTTATGTGCGCCTGAATCAGGTCAGCGACGATCATCTACCTTTCGTGAAACGAGGCGTGCCATGCGCCGATCTCATCGACTTCTCCTATGGGTATAACAACGTGTTCTGGCACACTCCGCAGGATACCGTTGACAAACTCAGCCCGAAGAGCCTGGAAATCGTGGGCAGCGTGGTGCTGGAGACTGTGCGGATTCTCGACAAAATGGACCCGTTGCCGCCGAAGTAGCGCCGCACGGGAATGCTTTTCGTTCCGCGGCTTTACTCTTTTGCCCAATTTCATTTCTAATTCGGCGGATATGCGAAAGCTGAGGCAGGGGAGAGCCTGGCAAAATTCTTTGTTGCGATTGGTACTTCGGGCCTGCCTGACGCTTCCGCATTGATAATCGAGAATCGATCATCGGCCATTTCGCTTGCTCCTTTTCTGGATTCTCTTCAATTTGTTCGCGCTGGTCATGCTGGTGGTCGACCTGCGCGTTTTCCATCGGCCCGGCCACGTGGTTCATTTTCGCGAGGCGATGGGCTGGAGTGTCATGTGGATCGCGCTGGCCGGCGCTTTTGCGACAATTCTGTTGTTCTGGCAGGGGCATCAAACGGCGCTCGAGTTCGTCACGGGCTACGTGATCGAGCTTTCTCTCAGTGTCGACAATCTGTTCCTGTTTCTCGTGATTTTCCGCTACTTCACCGTGCCCGAGGAGCAGCAGCACCGTGTCCTTTTCTGGGGCATTCTGGGGGCGCTGGTGATGCGGGGATTCTTTATCCTGGCGGGCGTGGAACTGATTCATCGCTTTCGCTGGGTTCTTTATTTATTTGGGGCGCTGCTGATTTACAGCGGAGTGCGGCTGTGTGCCATGGGTGAACACCAGATCGATCCCTCCAGAAATCCGGTAGTGAATGGGTTGAGGCGAATTCTTCCCGTCACAACCGAATACCAGAGGGGGCGCTTCTTTGTTCGCGGCTGGCAAGGAAATCCCGGACTCTACGCCACGCCATTGCTGGTGGTTCTTGCGGTCATCGAGACGACAGACATTCTTTTCGCCGTCGATTCCATTCCTGCTGTGCTTGCCATCACCTTGAACGCATTTGTGGTTTACACGTCGAATGTTTTCGCCGTCATCGGCCTGCGCTCGATGTACTTCGCGGTTGCCGGCCTGATGAATATTTTTCGTTTCCTTGACCATGGGCTGGCGGTGATCCTGATTTTGATCGGCCTGAAGATGCTGACGGCAGATTACTTTCCGGTGCCCACACACATCACGCTGGGAGTGGTCGCGGGAGTGCTGGCGATTTCCGTAGCAGCTTCGCTGATCTGGCCGAAGAAAGAAGAGAACAAACCGGGACGTAAATAGTGCGCCAGGCAAGCAGCGCCGGAGGCAGGGGGAACGCTAGACAAATCGCACGGTCTCGCCCTTGACGACCGAATGCTTTAAGAATCTCTTTTCGTCCCTCCCCGGGCAATCGGTCCGGTAGTGCGCGCCGCGGCTCTCTTCCCGCGCCAGGGCGGAGCGCGCCACCAGCAGCCCCGCCTGATGCAGATGGGCAGCCTCCCAGGTGCGTCGGATCTTGGGGTGGGCCAAGCGCGGCGTCATCTCGTCCAAACGGCTGATTGCGTTCTGCATGTCGCGGCGCGTGCGAACAATGCCGACGTCTTTCCACATCAGATCCTGAATCTGGAGAATGACGTCTTCGATTCCAGGATCGACCGGACCGTTCTGGGACACGGCTTTCTTCTGTCCACCAGTTTTAGATTTGGCTTGTTTGACCTCAGAACGCATTGCCTTGCCCGCGCGCTCCCCATACACCAAAGCCTCCAGCAGGGCATTGCCCGGCAGGCGATTGGCGCCATGCGCCCCAGTGGCCGCCACTTCGCCCGCGGCGTAAAGTCCGGCGAGGCTGGTCCGGCCGTCCAAATCCGTTCGCACGCCGCCCACGGCGAAATGCGCCGCGGGGCGAACTGGAATCAGATCTTCGGTGATGTCGATGTTGAGTTTCATGCAGGCAGTGTATGTTCTCTCGAAATGCTTGTGCACTTGCGCCGCCTTCAGGTGCGTGAGATCGAGATAGACGAAAGGGTCCCGCGTGTGGCTGACCTCCATTTCGTGGATGATCGCCCGCGCCACGACATTGCCCGGTGCCAACTCGCCCATGGGATGGTATTTGCCCATAAAACGGTCAAGCTCAATGTTGCGCAGATATGCGCCCTCCTCGAGGAACGCCGTCGACAGCAAGAACGGCGGTGCTTTCTTTAGATAGAGGGCCGTGGGATGAAACTGGACAAATTCCATGTCGCTGACTTCCGCTCCGGCACGAAAAGCGATAGCAACACCATCGGCGGTAGCCGGGTCCGGATTTGTCGTGTGGCGATAAATTTGCCCCAATCCGCCAGTCGCCAGCAGGACAGCCGAGCAAGCGACTTCTTCCGGAAGGCCCTGGTTGCCAATGAGAGAAACACCGATTACCCGCCCGCTTTCGACCTCGAGTTCGGTCGAGAATTCGAACTCGAGCTGGGAGATGTTTTTGAGAGGCCGGGCCTTGGCTTGAAGGGTTCGCAGAATCGCGCTTCTGGTGGAATCTCCCAGCGTATGGAGAACACGGCTGCGAGCGTGCGGGCTTTCGGGTACGAATACGAAACTGGCGCCGTTACGGTCGAGCTGAGAACTCCATGCGATCAATTCCTCGATGCGGTCCGAGCCCTCGTCCAGAAGAGTCTTGACCGCATCCGGCCGGCATAGACCATCGCCCGCGTCCAGCGTGTCCTGGAGGTGCAGGGTGATTTCATCTTCATCGGAAAGCGGAGTGGCAGTGCTGCCTGCGGCAGCTTGAACATGGGAACTGTCGCCGGCACCCTTGGCCAGAACCAGCACTCGTCCCGCACTTGCCAACTCGATCGCGGCGCGCAGACCGGCCACACCAGCGCCAATCACCACGAAGTCGGTCTCGGCTGGAAGACCCTTCATAGAGGGGAAATGGTACCACTTCACAGGGCAAATGCAGCCAAAGTTACGTACGCCATACGCTATTATGGGAAACCATGGCGCAGGTGACCATCCATGTGCTGCCGCGGCCCTATCAGGCACGCATCGAGACGGGTCTGCTGGAACGCTCCGGATTTCTGCTGGCTGAGCTCTTGCCGCAAGCCAGCCAGATTTTTGTCCTCACCGTCCCACCGGTGCGCCGCCGCTGGGGCGTGAAGTTGGTGCGTTCCTTGGCGGCCGCCAAGTTCAGACCCAGAGTCGTGTTAATGCCCGATGGCGAACCCGCCAAGAAGCTGGCCACCGTCGAGGCGCTTGCGGAAAAACTCGCGCGGCAGGGCGCCGATCGGAAAGCAGTGCTGATCGCTTTGGGCGGTGGCGTGGTGGGCGACGTCACCGGACTGCTGGCCTCGCTCTACATGCGTGGAGTGGAACTGGTGCAGGTACCGACCACGGTGCTGGCGCAGGTAGACGCGTCGGTCGGCGGCAAGACCGGGGTCAACCTGGCTGCCGGAAAGAATCTTCTGGGAACTTTTTATCACCCACGCGTCGTCCTGATCGATCCGGCCGTGCTCAGAACCTTGTCGGACCGGCAATTCCGGGCCGGCCTCTATGAGGCGTTGAAGTGCGGCATTATCGGCGATGTCGATCTTTTTCTTCGCTTTGAGCAAAATCGCACTCGTATTCTGAAGCGTGATCCGGTCGAATTGGAGTGGCTCATCGCCCAGTCGGTAAAGCTGAAGGCGGAGGTGGTTTCCGCCGACGAACACGAGGGTGGGCTGCGGCGAGTGCTGAACCTTGGCCATACCATCGGTCACGCGCTGGAAGCCGAGACCGGATATCGTGGTCTGCTTCACGGGGAAGCTGTCGCCTGGGGCATGGTCGCCGCTACCAATATTGCTCTGAGCGTGGGCCGTACTGATTCGGTAACTGCGGGCCGCATCGCGGACGCGGTGCTCAGCCTGGGGCGGCTGCCCGAGGTCAAGGTCAGCGCCCGCAATATCCTGGCACGGCTACAGACCGACAAAAAGACTCAGAACGGAGTAGTGCACTTCGTTTTGCCGCGGGAAATCGGCAAGGTGGAAGTTGCTGCCGACGTGCCGGAAAAGGTTGTGCTCTCTGCGGTGGAAGAGCTGCGGCGCGTGTCGCGGGGCGGCTGGGGAAAATAGGGTTGTCCATTTGCGACTGAAAGCTTTCTTCTTCTTCCGGAGCGCCTGGCGCCACCGGCGGGCAAGAATCGGCGGCAGGAAACGTGTCTGATACCGGCAAACTCGTTGTGGGTGCAGATCCGGAAGGCGCGCACGATATCGATTCCGCGGCGCGTTCAGTGCGCGAGATGTTTACCTCAATCGCGCCCCGCTACGATCTGCTGAACCACGTTCTTTCCTGTAACGTGGACCGTCTCTGGTGGCGCCGCACTGCACGAACATTCGCGCACATCCTGGCCCGCCCGCAGGCCCGAATCCTCGACCTGTGTTGCGGTACTGGCGACATGACCTTCGCTCTGCGCCGCCGGGCGGGCAATTCGACCCCGCGAATTCTGGGCGCAGATTTCTCCCACGCTATGCTGCAGCGCGCTCTGTCAAAGTCGCCAGGCACAGGGCAGCAGAATTCGCCGCACTGGATCGAAGCCGATGCGCTGCATCTTCCGTTCCCCGATGCGGGTTTTGATTTAGTGACCTCCGCCTTCGGCTTTCGCAACCTGGCCGATTACGACGCCGGATTGCGGGAGATCGTCCGTGTGCTGCGACCAGGCGGGGAGTGCGGAATCCTGGATTTTGGTGAGCCAAGCGGAATGGTTGGAAAGGTTTACCGCATTTACTTCAAGCAAATCCTCCCGCTTCTCGGCGGCATGATTTCCGGAGTGCGTGGCCCCTATGCATACCTGCCGGCGTCGGTTGAGCGCTTTCCTGTGCCAGAAGAATTGCTCGAGCGGATGCGACGCGCCGGTTTCGCCGAAGCGACGTGGACGCCCTACACCTTGGGCATAGCTGGGCTTTACCTGGGGAAAAAATCAGTCTGATCCCAAAAGTGAGCGCGGTCGGCGAGCCCTATCTGCCCTTGAAGCTGTCGGCAAAGGCATCGGCCATCTCGTATTGAATTACGTGCTCATACTCCTCGCCCAGAAATTTCTGCAGGCGCTGGGTATTCATTATGTACTCGCTGGTCATGTAAGGCCAGGCTTCCGGCGGAATCGCCGAGATCTGCCGGCGCCACAGGAATTGCAAAACCAGCCGCAGCACCCACTTTCCCGGCACCCGCAGCAGTTTGGCATGGGCAATCTCGACGCAGCGGCCGAAGGTAAGAGGGTCGCCCCGCCCGGCCACATTGAGCACGGTGAGGCGCTGGGTCTCGGGTTCGCGGTGCAGGATGTGCGCAATCAACCGGGCCATGTCATCGACGTGGAGAAACTGGATCTTGTTCTCCACATAGTGCCGGCCGCTGGGCAGCATGCAGGGCAACCGTTTGCCATTGCGCCGCATTTTCTCGGCTCGGGGACTCTTGCCATTGGGCGTTCCACGAAAAGCGCCAATCAGATAATTCTCAACACTGGCGCCCGCGAAAATCGGTGGACGAAGGATATAGACGCTACACCCGCGCAGAGCCGGGGAACGCTGCTGCACGACTTCATCGGATTGTTTCTTGTGAATCGCGTAGGGAAGCGTATGTGCCGAGAGCGGAGAATCCTCATTTGCTGGCGCCGGCAGGTTGGGGCCGTAGGCAGAAACACTGCTAGCAAAAACGAATTGCCGGATTACGTCTTCCGCTGTGCGGTTGGCTTCAGTAACCGCCTCCATCACGCGAGCCGTGCCGGCCACGTTAATCTGCCACATCCGCTCAAGATCGAGTACTCCGGTGCGCACCGGATCGATCACAAAGGCCAAATGGACAACTGCAATCGGCCGCGTATCGCGCAGCAGCTGATACAAGGCCCGAGTCGATGATTCGTCGCCGAGATCCAGACGTTCAAACTGCAAGGGCCGATCAGTCTCGGGCGGCTTGAGATCTACTCCGATCACGGAGAAGTCTCCGAGGAGCGGGAGCAGCCGCGCTCCCAGGTTGCCTGCTACGCCGGTAATTACGACAACAGGTTTTTCACTCACAGTCAGTTTGGTTTGGTGGCCGGAGGCCGCGCCTGGCCCTGGGGCATCGAATGCATCGGCATTCCCGGGTGCGGGCCCGGCGTGGGCATCGGCTGGAAGTATGTCTCATTGTTCTGCACATGATATGAGTTCTGGTACTTTTCCATCAGGGCTCGGAAGCGTTCACTGCGCAAAGTGTTGTGAATCTCTTCCTTTACCTGATCGAAGGGAAGGGTTTCTTCGCTGACAACTTTGTAGATGTAATGCCCGCTGTTGTCACTGATCACCTGCGAAATCTGTCCAACCTTCACATCGAACACAGACGTCTGTGACGGAGGCAGTCCCGACCGCCGCACCTTGGGCAGGTTGATGGTCGGCGACTCCATTTTCATTCCAGCTGCGTCAAAGGCTTCCTTTTGCAGCTTGGCGAAGTCCTCGCCGGCCGCCGCCCGGGTCTCCAGACTCTCTGCCAATTTATCGAGTTGTTGCTCGCCTTGCTCCTGCTGGACTCTGTCCGCGGTTTCTTTGGCCTTCCGTTGCTCTTCGCTCAGCTTTTCGTCGGCTTGTTCCTCATCCCGGGTTTCGGGCGGTTGCTGCTTGTAACGTGGGATAAATATGCGGTCGAGCGAGAATTGCTCGTAGTCTTGCGGATGGTCCTTGTACTGCCTCTCCATATCGGCGTCACTGATCTTATCCGCTTCTTCCTGCAGGCTGCGTTGCAGTTCCTGAGTCAGAATCTGCATTCTTACGAGCTTCATCATCTCGGTAAAGTGGGCGGTCTTGTCGAGACCCCTCTCTTTGGCGGCGTCCGACAT
The DNA here is from genome assembly GCA_035523915.1 of Candidatus Aquilonibacter sp. Lineage (GTDB taxonomy): Bacteria > Acidobacteriota > Terriglobia > Terriglobales > Acidobacteriaceae > Sulfotelmatobacter. The sequence goes on from DATKPV010000021.1 coordinate 63,341, forward strand.
CGCCATGAAACGGGGCAACATCGTAGCCAGTTGTTGGCGCCGCTGCGGAGTGAGCGGCACCGGACCTTGTTGCAGCGCTTTCGCGATGCGTTCGAACTCAGCCCGGGTAATCACGGTTTTGCAATCGGCGGGTTTTTTGGCGGCGGTCTTGCCGGCTGGGGCTTTGGACGCGGCCTTTAGCGCTGGCGAACATACTCCTACAATCGTGATGACGGCTGCGTTCTCGGGGACTTCAGCCGTCGAGGGCGGTGGCGGCCCCTGCTGGCGCATCGACATGCCGCCTGGCGGCGGACCATTTTGCGGTGCTTCCTGCGCCTGGCCCCAGGGCAGCGCTCCCAGCAGCACACACACCAGCCAACTCATACGCATAAAACATTCCTCCAGGATTGGTACATCAGGAAGTTAGAACCGCTGAACCTAGAATCCTAGCATAAGGGCAAGGCGATTCTCTTGGCGCAATCGTTCTTCACCAGCGATAATTCCTCCATGTCCGGAAGTCCGGCGGTCTACTCCTCCGACGCTATGCGCACGGAAAAGCGCGCCGTGGCGGGGAACTCGGTGCTTGCCGCCCTTTTCATCACCGGCGGCAAGATAGCCGTTGGAGTCACCACGGGCAGCCTGGGCATTTTGTCAGAAGCCGCTCACTCCGGCCTGGACCTGGTAGCCGCCTCGATCACGTATTTCTCCGTCGGCGTCTCGGACAAGCCCGCCGACGCCGAGCATCAGTACGGGCACGGCAAAATCGAGAGCTTCTCCGCTTTTCTGGAAACTGGCTTGCTTCTGCTCACTTGCGCCTGGGTCATTTATGAAGCGATTGTGCGCCTGTTCTTTCGCCGCGTTGAGGTTGAACCGTCGCTGGCCGCGTTCGCCGTGATGCTGATCTCGATGGCCGTGGATTGGTGGCGCTCGCGGGCTTTGGGCCGGATCGCCGAAAAATATGCCAGTCAGGCGCTGGAGGCCGACGCGCTGCATTTTTCGACAGACATCTGGTCGGCGGGCGTCGTGGCATTCGGGCTAATCCTGGTTGTCGCCGGGCGCGTCTACCATCTTGACTGGCTCCGCCTGGCCGATCCGATTGCCGCGCTGTTCGTCGCGGGTGTCATCGTGTCTGTCAGCTGGCGGCTGGCGCGCCGCACGATCGACGTTCTGCTCGATGCCGCTCCTCCGGGTGTGCGCTCCCAGATCGCGGATGCCGTGACGCGAGTGGATGGGGTTCTGGAGCTGGATCGCGTACGCATTCGCCGCTCCGGCAGCCGGTATTTCGCCGATCTTGCCGTTGGCCTTGCGCGCAACGTGACCTTTCAGCGCTCCGAACAGTTGGTGGCCGCGGTTGCGGACGCCGTTCGCCGGGTTCTTCCCGACGCCGACGTCACCGTGCAGCCGCTCGCCCGCGCGCAGCGTTCCGAGAACATCTTTGACCGCGTCCGTGCGGCAGCGACCCGGCACAATCTCAACGTGCACGACATCAGCGTGCAGGATCTGGCCGGCCAGCTTCATGTCGAGCAGCACGTAGAGCTGGATGAGCGCATGAGTCTGAAAGACGCTCACGACAAGGTCACCGAACTGGAGGCCGACATGCGCTACCAGGTTCCGGAAATCGCGGGCATTCTGACGCACATTGAAAGCGAGCCCGCGACCATCGAAAAAACCGAAGAACTGGTGCGCGACGCGCGCCTGGTGCGGCAGCTGAGAAGTGTGGCCGGGCAATTTCCTGAGATTCTCGACGTGCATGATTTCGTCGTTACCCGGGTTCGTGGACGGCTTTATGTTTCCTGCCACTGCACACTTTCCGACGATCTTCCGCTTGCCCGCGTGCACGACATTCAAACCGAACTCGAAATCCGGTTCAAACAGGCGGCGCCGGAGCTGTTCCGCGTGCTCATTCATCCGGAACCGAGCACCGATAACCGCAGGTAGGAGTGACCGATGGTTTCAGCAAAAGTCTTGTGGACCGACAACGAACGCTATGTGGGCGAAGCCGCCTCGCGCCATGCCGTCGTGATGGACACGGCCAGCGAGAAGACCGCTCCCAGCCCCGTGGAGTTGGTCCTGATCGCTCTCTGTGGATGCACGGCTTCGGACGTAGTCGGCATTCTGCGCAAGAAGCGCGAGCCCTTCACCCGGCTAGAGGTCGACGCTCAGGCCGAGCGCGCCAGCGGTTATCCCGCCGTGTTTACGCAGATCAGCTTGCGCTACCGGATTACTGGCAAAGTGTCGCGCAAGGCGGTTGAGGACGCCGTACGCCTCTCGAAAGAGAAGTATTGCTCGGTTTCTGCAATGCTGGAGAAGACGGCGAAGATCACTGCCGAAATTGAAGTCCTCGAGGCTTAGCGGCCGGCGTGCTTTCCGCCAGGCCGCGATGGTAACCTGAAGCCTATGACGCGCCGCATCCTGCTATTCACCCAGCCCGGTTGCCTCTCCTGCGAACTGATGCGGATGTTTCTCGAAACGTGCGGCGTTGTATTCGAGGAATGTGATATTGGAATCAATGCTGAGGCCGGTCGCGAATTGCACGGGAAATATGGCAGCCAGACGACTCCAACCGTTGTCGTGATTACCGAATCTGGTAATGAGGTCATTGAGGGATTCGACCCGAGCCGCCTTGACCAGTTCCTTCCGGCAGCCTGATCATCGCAAAGGCGATAGTCAAATCGACGATCGCAGGCAAAGTTCAATCGCGACCAGTGAACCGCTCCAACTCAAGATCCCATCCTCTGCGTGGTTACTTCTTCATCGCCACCGCCGCATTTCTCTGGGGAGTCTCAGCCACGCTCGGTCGTGCGGCCTTTACCGGACGATTTGCACTACTGAGCGCAGCTTCCCATCCCATCGATCCACTCATTCTTTCGCAGACACGCACAACGTTTTCACTTCTGGCGCTGTTGCCCATTCTTCTCGCCTCGCGCGGATGGCAGCGGATCAAGGTTTCGGCGAGCGATCTCGGCTACTGCTTTCTGCTGGGCATTCTGGGAGTAGCTGTCTCGAACTACTTTTATTACGTCGCCATCCAGAGAATCAATGTCGCGACGGCCATTACAGTGCAATACACAGCTCCTGTGTGGGTATTGCTTTATGTAGTTGCGCGAGGGCAACAAAGGCTTTCTCTGCAGAAGGTCGGGGCGGTTGTGCTTGCGGTTATGGGAATCGCCCTCGTGATAGGTCTGGTCCACCTCCATTCTGGTCCCGGGTTGCACCTCGACGCTTACGGTTTAATCGCGGCCCTGCTGGCTTCATTTTCTTTTGCGTTCTATAACGTCGGAGGCCACCGTATTCTGGCACGTTATGACCGCTGGCGCGTGCTTACCTGGACGCTCACTTCTGCCTCGGTGTTCTGGCTGATTGTTAACCCGCCCTGGAAAATTGCCGCCGCTCACTACATCGCCGCACAATGGGTCTTTCTGTTTGTTTTCTCCATCATCTCGGTGCTCGGAGCTTTCTCGCTGTATTTCCTGGGCCTGCAGTATCTCGAGCCTACCAGCGCTGTGGTTGCCAGCTGCCTGGAGCCGGTGTTTTCGATTCTTTTGGCGGCGCTGGCGCTGGGCGAGATGCTTCGTCCGATGCAGGCCCTGGGAATCGTGTTTGTGCTTGCCGCCATCGTGATCGTGCAGCGGCCAGATCGCGGAACCGGGGAAGCGGGAAAAGAAGCTGTCGTGGTCGAACCCATCGAGTAACCTTGAGTCTTGCACCTTGGTAACGGTTCATCGCACGCATTTTGACAATCTTTTTGCAACTGATCTGGTCCTTCTGAGCTAGTCTGGCTTGTACATCCCCCTTAAATCATTCTTGAGTTTGGAGGCTTCATGGGAAGTCGTCGGGCGTTTGTGCTTCTCGCGTGCTTGGTGTTTTGGGTTACGCCCTGTTTTGCCCATCACATGGCTGTGGTGGTCGATAAGGACAACAACGTCGAGAACCTGACTTCGGTTCATCTTGCCAGGATTTTCCGCGCGGAAGTCCGGAAGTGGCCGGATGGCAAGGCGGTGGTGGTGATCCTGCATCGGGATTCTGAAGGCGAAACAGAAACCCTGGAGCGGTTGAACCATATGAGCGTGACGGAATTTAAGGCAATGGTCGATGCACACAGAGATTCGATCAAGTTCGCCGATTCCGACGCCGAGGTGCTGAAGATGGTGCAGTCGACGCCCGGCGCGATCGGTCTGGTCGACGTGCGCTCAGTCGACGACTCAATCAACGTTGTCCACGTGGACGGCAGACTGCCGATGGAGGCTGGCTATTTGCCACATTGATGTCCGCACGTGGCAAAGCGGAAGGCGGTCGGAAGCCGCTACGGCCGCGGGCGCAGCAGATGAAAATATCGCCGCGCCTTTTTCACGTCATGGGCAATCTGCTCGCGCAGGGCTTCAACTGAGGGGAACTTGATTTCATCGCGAAGGCGGTCGAGAAAGCAAATCTCGACTTCGCTCTCGGGCGTGAGTTCAATGGGATGAAAGTTGAGAAGGTGGGTTTCAATGGCATAGGAGTCGGCACCGAAGGTTGGACGATTGCCGATGTTGGTTACCGATTCGAAGCGTTCGGGTCCAACGCGAGTGCGCGTGATATAGACGCCATCTTTCGGTGCCAGCTCTTCGTAGCGAGCGAGGTTGATCGTGGGCACGGTGTATTTCGATCCGTATCCACGACCGCGGCCGGGCGTGCTTAGGATGCTGAACGGCCGCGCCAGCAGGTGACGCGCGCGGCTCACGCGTCCGTCGGAAATCAACTTGCGAATCTGGCTGCTGGAAACGGTTTCGCCGCGCAGCATTTCCTCCGCATAGACCTTTACCTCGAATCCCATCTCCTGCCCCAGTTGCGCCAACAGGTTCGTATCCCCCATAGCCTTGTGCCCGAAGCGAAAGTTGAAACCTTCGTGCACCTCGCGCGCGTGAAGTTTTTTCTTCAGAATGCGCTCGGCAAACTGCCGCGGCGTCATCAGAGAAAGGTCGCGGCCAAAGGGCAGAAGCAGCACGGCGTCCACGCCCGTGCTTTCGAGCAGTCGAAGCTTTTCGGGAGTGGGTGTGATCAGTTTCAATCCAGAGTCAGGACGCAGAATTCGCGTGGGATGCGGCTCGAAGGTAACTGCTACAGCTCTTGCGCCGGTTTGACGCGCCCGCTCGACAATCAAACCCAGGACGTGAGCGTGTGCCCGGTGAACTCCATCGAAGTTGCCTACGCTTACCAGCGACGGTCCGAAGTCGCCCGGGACCTCTTCGAGTTTGTGAAAAACCTGCATGAGTGTTGCTGCGACGGGTTTGCCATAGGCGGCCGCCGAATCAGATTTCAAATTCGATCTTCATGCCGTCGTAAGACAGCCGCACATGACGGGGAAGCGTCGCATTGGTTGCCTCGTGCGCCAAGTCGTGGCAAATGTGCGTGAAGAACGCCCGCCTGGGCTTGAGCCGCTCCACGATTCGCAAAGAATTTTCTACGGTCGAATGGGTCGGATGCGGCTTATGCCGGAGTGCATCCAGAAACAGGATATCCAACCCCTCGAGTTGGTCGAACGAGGGCTCCGGAATTTCGCTGTGGTCGGTCAGATACGCGGCCGATCCGAAACGGTAGCCGTAAATCTCGGTTTCGCCGTGGATCAGGCGGACAGGCTCGAAGCGCGCGCCGAACAACTCCACCGGTCCGTCAATAGGCCGCAGTTCGAGCTGTGGCAAGCCGCCATATTTGTAATCCGCGTCGAAAATGTAGCTGAACATTCTGCGCAGGAACGCGGCAGCGTCAGGGCGGGCGTAGAGCGGGAGCTTTTCCGGCTTGTGGCGGTAACTGAGCGGCCGGAGATCGTCGATGCCGAGAATGTGATCTGCGTGGGTGTGCGTATAAAATACCGCGTCTGCGCGGGCGATTCCTTCCCGCAACGCCTGCAGATAGAAATCCGGCGAGGTGTCGATTAGCACCACCTTGCCGCCATATTCCAGCATGATCGAGGGCCGGGTGCGACGGTCGTGCGGATCGCTGGAGCGGCAAACCGCACAATCGCAGCCCAAGGTGGGCACGCCCATCGATGTGCCGCTGCCCAGCACCGTCAGGGTGGCTTTCATTGCGTGTTCTTCATGATTGAATCTTCAGCGGCCACCAGTTCCCGTGGCAGCGCCGGGCTGCGGCGGACGCGATAAGGCATTGGTGACCTCGACATAGGCCATCCGCAGCTCATAAAGGCTGTTCTGCAGAAAATTCGATTCCGACGGGGTAAGGTTGCCCTTGGTTTTCTCTGCGATCAGGCCGAGCGTATCGATGGTCTGCCGCGCGCCCACGATATCGATGCGCGGTTGGCCGCCCTGTTCGTGCATCATTCCCATCTGCAACATGGCCGTCATGTAGAGCGACGCCAAAAAGCGCTCGAAGGTCATTTCCAGCTCTTTGGCGGAATGGCCGCTGAGTTCGACGCGCGAATCCAGTTCTTTGGAGGATTGCCGGTAGGCATCGGCCTGCGCCTGCTGTTCGGCATCCGTGGGCGGCGGAGGAGTGTCATGATCCGCAACCCCATCGCCGGAGGCAGGCTTCGCTGAATTAGCGGGGGCTGAAGCCGTGGCTGTGGCCGGGCCGGATGGCTCCGGTGCTTCCGCTACATCCTTGCGCAACTCGCCATCTTCGGTGAACAGGCGGCGGTCTGTCACTGTGAAGCTCGATTGTTCGCGTTTTTTTTCAGCCATAAACGAACCTCAAATGAGCGCTCGGCGTGCTGCAGCCGAACGAATTTTCCCTAACGCGCTTCGACTGCTTCTGACTGAATCGTAGCCAGGTTCATGGGCAAAGCCGTTAGCACAGCTTTGTTCTCGCCGAGCATAACCTCGCGGCCTGGCATGCCGGCCTCGCGACGAACGTAGCCCAGAGCAATGATCCGCTCCCCGCCCGGCAGCGCCGCGACGCTCGTGATCTCGCCAACCTCTTTTCCGTCGGCGACAATTTTCGTCCCAGGGCTTACCTGTGCTGCGCCCTCGCTCACGAATCCGGTAAACGTTCGGTGCACCGCGCCGCGTGAACGGATGCGTTCTACAATTTCCTGGCCGATATAACATCCCTTGTTAAAGTTGAGCGCTCTCATCTGCTCGGTTTCCTGCGGCAGGTCTCTTTCGCGAATGTCCACGCCGTACAATGGGATACCCGCGAGAATGCGCCGCGTCTGCAACGCTTCAGAACCCACCGGCGTTGCTCCTGCCTTCAGCAAAGCCTCCCAGAGTGGCTTCACGTGCGCCGGCGCCAACCAGATTTCGAAGGTTTCGTGCAGCATGTCCCCGCCGCGCACCACGGTGCATTCTAGACAGCCACATTCGCAGTCGCACGTTACGGTGTGAAACTGCAGCGGCCGCATCTCGGGGAATTCCACGCCGGCTGCGCGCAGCGTCTCCCTTGCCTTCGGCCCGCTCACGCCGACGGCGGTCATCTGGTCGCCGAGATCCACCACTTCTACGTCGTCCATGATGATGAAGTGATCGAAAGTCGAGAGTATTTTCTCCGCCTGGCTGCGATCGGTTTCGACGATCAGCGACTCTCCCAGGTTGAACGCTTCCAGATCGCCCAGGATGCGGCCTTGGGGATTAAGCAGGAAAGCATAAACCCCATCGCCCGCTGCCAGGTCGCGAATATTGTTCGTGACCATGCCATTCAGCCAGCGCGTCCGATCGCCGCCGGTAATAGAAATCCTGGTCCGGAAGCCGAGATCGTAGATGGCGCAGCCGCCAAGCAAGGCAGAAGTCTCCGCTTGCGGGTCCGCAAAGGCGACGGGGACAGTTGCGCCCCGATAGTCGCTGAGCCGCAGGGGCAAGGTCAACCCAGACGAATCCAGAGCGTTCTGCAGAGGCGTATGCAGCATCGCGATATTCGATTATAGCCAACGGGCGAACGATTCGTTCCGGCCTCGTGCGGGCGATTCTGTGCCGGGGTCACCGCAGAACATCGGGCTGGGCCGCGAGCAAGGCCGCAGCCAAACTATTCATTCCGTGTGGCTTGTGTTAACGTTCCACCCGTGGACGCGAAGAGTCCTGCCATAAAGCGCGTTGCCGTGATTCCCGGGGACGGCATTGGCCGCGAAGTGATCCCGCAGGCTATCAAAGTCCTGCAAGCAGCAGGCGCCGCCGTTCAGTTCACCGAGTTCGACTGGGGCGCCGACCGCTATTTAGCAGATGGCGTTACCGTTCCTCCCGATGGCTTCGCCATGCTTGGCCGCGACTTCGATACCGTCCTGGCCGGCGCTTTTGGCGATCCCCGCGTGAAGACGAATATTCACGCTAGAGAGATTTTGCTGGGCATGCGCTTCCAGATGGACCTCTATGCCAACGTTCGTCCCGTCCAGTTGCTGGATGCAGCGCTCTGCCCGCTGAAAGGCGTCGCGCCGAGGGATGTGGACTTCGTCGTTATCCGGGAGAACACCGAGGGGGTCTACACGGACGCGGGCGGCGTATTCAAGCAGGGCACGCCGGACGAAATCGCGACCCAGGAGGATATCAACACGCGCAAAGGGGTCGAGCGCATCATCCGTTACGCGTTTGATTATTGTGAGCAGCAGAAGAAAATGGATGGCTCGAAGCGGCGGCGGGTGCTAATGTGCGACAAGTCGAACGCTATGACCCACGCCGGTGGGCTATGGCAGCGTGTGTTCGAAGAAGTGGGGTCGGAGTTTCCTCAGATCGAAACCCAGCACATGTATGTGGACGCCCTGTGCCTGCAAATGGTGCGCGATCCGCGACAGTTCGATGTCATCGTCACTAACAACATGTTCGGCGACATCATCACCGACCTCGCCGCCGGCTTGCAGGGCGGGCTGGGCATGGCTGCGAGCGGGAATATTCATCCCGGGAGGACTTCGATGTTTGAACCCGTGCACGGCTCGGCCCCGCCCATCGCTGGGAAGAACATAGCCAATCCATTCGGGGCAATCCTGACCGCGGCGATGATGCTGCGATATTTAGGGATGACGAAAGAGTCCGAAAAAATTGAAGCTGCTGTTCTGGAAGCGGTGAGGCAGAGGAAAACCACGCAAGACATCGGCGGCTCATTGGGCACGAGAGAAGCGGGGGAGTGGGTCTCGGGACAAGTTGGGCGGTAAGGCGCCAAAACGCTGGAGAGTAAGCTTAAGCCTTCCTTCCCACCAGCAACGCGAGCTCGCGCCACTTCCAGTGGCAGTCCACGTCGGTGAAGCCGATCTCGCGGAGCCAAGCCAACTGGGTGTGGAGATCCAGTAGTTTGTTCGAAGGATCTTCGGTCTCGGGCGCGTAACCGATGCAGTGCAAGAACTCCTCGTGTAGCCTGGGCGTTGGCGACGCCACGTGCTCCAGGTTGCAAAAAATACCACCCGGACTCAGCACGTCATAAATCTCTGCGTAGAGGGCACGCTTCCGCTTGTGCACAAGGTGGTGAATGGCAAAGCTGGAGACGACTGCATCAAAACTACCAACGACGGGCAGCGGGCGGTCGAGGTTGTGGGCTACGATTGCGACCGCTGCGTTTCCAGCGAAGCGTTTGCCTGAGGCCGCGAGCATGGCAGGAGAGAAGTCGACGGCCACGGCCTCCGCACCCGGATGCTGCTCCAGCACCAGGGCCAGAAGGCGACCGTCACCGGTGCCGAGGTCAAGGAGGCGATGAGTTTGCTCGGGGATGAACTCGAGCAAAGCCGCTTCGCCTTCGCCGCGATGCGCAATAGAGTCGGCTCGTCTCAGATAATCGTGGGCGTGCTCGGCATCGGCCCAGAGATTGATATGGGTTTTCGAAGTCATATCCGGCCCTGGGGCGAGTATAGGAAAACAGGATAGACTCATTCCTAATGGAAATCGTTAAGTTGCCAGGCCAGGGGTTTCTGAGGTCAATTTTTGCGGTTGCGCTGCTTATGGGGTTGAGCGCCGGGATTTGGGCGCAGAGCCAGACTCAATCAGCGCAGACTCAATCCGACCAAAGCCAACCGAAGAAAGAGCAGTCCGCCCCCCCAACACAGGAACCTGCCACCGGGGACGCCGGCGCCAGCAAACCCACCACGGCCGGCGCTGCCAAGGCCACGGAAGACGAGGAAATCAAAATCACGCCCCAGGAGGCGGAAGAACTCTTCCACTCCGTTGACGAAATTCTACGGTTCGACAGCAAGGAGACGGGGCTGCCCATCAAGCACGAGGTCAAGCGCCGGCTGACCAGCCGCGATGAGGTGATCGCGTATCTCACCAAGCACATGAACGACAAGGACACCCAGCGGCTGCGCCGCTCGGAGCTGGTGCTGAAAAAGTTCGGGCTGCTGCCGCGTGACTTCGACCTGGAGAAGCTGCTGCTCGCCCTGTTGCGCGAGCAGGTCGCCGGCTATTACGACCCGAAGACGAAAACCGTGAATCTGCTCGACTGGGTTCCGGTGGACGAACAGGAGCCGGTGCTGGCGCACGAGCTGACCCACGCGCTGCAAGATCAGTCGATTGGCTTGGAGAAGTGGATGAACCGCGACGAAAAAGATCTGGCCGAGATCAAGCGAGACCCCACCCCCGCAGACATCCAGAATGACGAAACTGACGACGCGCGCGAGGCCGTGATCGAGGGGCAGGCTGAAACGGTGGCACTGGATTATGCTCTTGCACCGACGGGAAGGTCCATCCTTGATTCTCCTGATCTGGTGGCCTCGATGGAGGAGGCGATGACCAATGGTACGGACGATTCGCCCGCCTTCAAGAGCGCCCCTATCGTCATGCGCGAGTCACTGACCTTCCCCTACTCGTGGGGAGCGGAGTTCGTCATCAAGCTGATGGAAAAGGGGGGGAGAAACCAGGCGTTTGCCGCGGTGCTGGCGAATCCGCCGCATACGACGCGGCAGATCATGCAGCCTGAGACTTACCTCTCTGGCGAAAAGATCGCTCCCATGCTCATCCCCAGGTTCAAGAAGGACTTTAGGAATTACCGCCGCTTCGATATTGGCGCGATGGGTGAGTTCGACGTGGAAGTGCTGGTAGAGCAATATGCAGGCAAGGCGCTGTCCAAGCGGCTCTATCCGGAATGGCGCGGCGGCTATTATTATGCTGCCCGTCCCAAGAATGATCCCGCGGCGCCGCTCGGACTGCTCTATGTGTCACGGTGGTCGAACGCGGAGAGGGCGGGAGAATTCGCCGATATTTACGCGCATTCCCTTGGACTCAGATATATGACATCCAAGGAAGTCAGTGATCCCACAGTGCAGGACGCGCAGCAGCCGAAGTCCGGGTTCAAGCTTGAAGTCTTGAAGGGCCGCCATGTTTTTCAAACGGAAGAAGGGCCGGTCGTGATTGACGAGCAGGGTGACACGGTGCTGGTCAGCGAAAGCCTTGATCCGGCGACGACGGAGGCCGTTGAAAGGGAAGTTTTCAGGGCGAGTAAGTGAGGTGGGTGCCTTAATCTTTGTTTGACTTTCCTCTCGAGTTATTCTCTGATTCTTCAGCCAGAAAGTGTTTCACGGGCGCGACAACAGTAAATTGCCTGCCCGAGCGCTCAACCGTCAAAGTGTGCTCTTTGCCTCCGAGCAGCAGCGACCAGACTGACCCCATTGTAGAGTTGGCAAGGCCAGTGCCGTCGACAGCCACGAGCCGATCGCCCGCTTGAACTTCGCCGACAGAGGGTTTGCCATCACAGTCGGCCACGCCGAGAATGGTGAAGCTTCCGTCATCGTCAGGCCGCAGCACCAGCCCAACTACGTCAAAGTCCGGGAGGTTGCTCAGGCGTCCGATATCGAAGTAAACCATGGAGCGGGCGTAATCGAGGCCAACGCGGTAATTCAGCAGCGCTTCGGCTCCGAGCAGACCTGCGGTCGCGACGCCCGCCCGCTTTTCGAACCGGGCCAGCACTTCTTGGGGAAAAGCGACGAAAGGCACGCCGCTTAGATGAAGCGGCCCATACTGCAGGCGGTCGACCCGCATGAGTTGCCATTGCGGCTCATCCGGCAGACCCCACATGTTTGCTGGTCCGACCGCGCCGGTCATACGCGGCCACTCGGGATGAGCCGCAGCGAGCTTGTCGAACAGCTCTTGCGAAAGAAAGCTGATCGGGCTGCCAAGATCGAGCGCGAGATTGTATTTCTTGTTTTCGATCTCGCTTGTAACCTGGAGCAGTCCGTTCTCACGATTGACCCCGACTTTACTGTTTACTCCGTTGAATTTCAGGCTGCCCGGCGGCCCCATGGTGAGTTTGCGCTCCAGGTAATCGATGAGCACGTCGTAATGGCGCAGTACGGGGGAGGGAATGTTGATTTGTACCGTCATTCCCGGAGCCATCACTGCGTCCGCCACGACCGGCTTGAGGGGAATTTTTGCCTGCTTAAGCTCTGCCAGAGAAATCTTCATTCCGCCGATTGCGATTTCGGACGGCGGAGGAGACGAGCAGATCTTATCGTCGCAGGTGACGTTAAGGTTCAGCTGCGAGGCGAGGCGGCGCGAGAGGTAAAGATCGGGATTGCCGTTGTCCACCCAGGCGGGAATGCGGCGCAGAGAACCATCCGGCAACGCTAGGGTGACGTCGACGACAATGCGGTTGTGATCCAGGCTAAAGGGAACGGTCACCGGTTTCGGTCCGGCAGCTGGGGATTCTTTGCGGGCGGGTCCTGACGGAAGGAGTGCGAGGGCGAGGAAGATGACCGCAAACCCCATGGAGCGATTGTAGTCCGTGGGGAGTGTTTAGGAAGCTTTGACGGTCGGGCAACAAGGGCGGATCAAGGCTTCTTGTATAATCGCGGGTTCTGTGCCCATCTGCGAAGATTTCTGGAGGGGGTTTGCCACAGGCGGAGATTGGAATCATCGGGGGCAGCGGACTGTATTCGATGCCCGGCCTGAGCAAAACGAAGGAAGTGCGGTTGAAGACGCCATTCGGCGCGCCCTCGGATGCCTACGTGTGTGGCACGCTGGAAGGACGCAAGGTGGCGTTTCTGGCCCGGCACGGGCGGGGCCATCGGATTCTGCCGAGCGAGCTGAATTTTCGCGCCAATATACACGGATTCAAGCAGATGGGTGTTGATCGAATCCTCTCGATTTCGGCCGTCGGATCGCTGAAAGAGGAACATAAGCCACTGGATTTCGTGATTCCTGACCAGTTTTTCGACCGCACGCGCCACCGCATCGACACTTTTTTCGGCGGCGGAGTGGTGGCGCACATCGCTTTTGCCGATCCTGTCTGTGGGGAGTTGGCCGGTGTGGTCGAAGCGGCCTGCAAGAAAGCCGGTGTAACCGGGAAGCGCGGCGGAACTTATTTGTGCATGGAAGGGCCGCAGTTTTCCACCAGGGCCGAATCGAAGGTTTATCGCAATCTCGGCATGGACGTGATCGGCATGACTAACCTGCAGGAGGCAAAGCTGGCGCGCGAGGCGGAGCTTTGCTATGTCACCGTCGCGATGGTGACCGATTATGACTGCTGGCACCCGCACCACGATTCGGTGACCGTGGATCAAATTGTCGCGGTGTTGCTGAAAAATGCGGAGAATGCAACGCGAGTGGTGCGCGAAACGGTGGCCACAATGCCGCGTTCGCGTTCCTGCAAGTGCGGATCGGCGCTGGCGCACGCCATTCTGACCGATCCGAAAAAGATTCCGGCTGCGGCAAAAAAGAGGCTGCGCCTGATCATTGGAAAGTACGTGAAGTAGCGGTTGGGTTCCAGGATCGGATGTTTTCCGAGAACGCCGGCGCCGATCGCACGCGAAAGAATCGCCAAAAATCCGGGGAGACAAGTTTCACCATGAGCATTCTGGTAGTGGGTTCGGTCGCGTTTGACGACATCACCTCGCCCTCCGGCACGGTGAAGAATATTCTTGGCGGGGCGGCGACCTATTGTTCGCTGGCAGCCAGTTATTTCACGCAGGTGCGGGTGGTAGCGGTGGTCGGCGAGGATTTTGGGCCCGAGCAGGAGGAGGTTTTTCGCCGCAGGGGCATCGACACGCGCGGGCTGGAACACGCCAAGGGCAAGAGTTTTCGCTGGGGCGGAACATACACCGACAACCTGAACGAAGCCAAGACCGACTTCACGGAGCTGAACGTATTCGAGCAGTTTCGGCCCAAAATTCCCGCGCAATATGCGGACACGGAATTCTTGTTCCTGGCCAACATCCAGCCCACGCTACAGGCCGATGTTCGGCACTGCATGAACGGCGTCCGCCTCACCGGCTGCGACACCATGAATTATTGGATTCAGAGAACGAGGAAAGAACTGGGCGAGACACTAAAGCTGGTGAATGTGCTGCTGATCAACGACACGGAGACCAAGATGCTGGCCGGCGACTCCAATCTGCCGCGCGCCGCCCACAAGGTGTTAGCCATGGGGCCGCAGGCGCTGGTGGTGAAGCACGGAGAATATGGAGCCACGATTTTCTTCCGCGAAGGGGCCTTCGGAATCGGGCATCATCCGTTCCGCGCTCCCACTCTTCCCATCGAAGAGGTCAAAGACCCGACAGGAGCCGGGGACTCGTTTGCGGGGGGATTCATGGGTTATCTGGCCTCGCAGGAGCAGCTCAATCGCGAGGTGCTGAAACGAGCGCTGTTTTATGGCGGCGTCATGGGGTCGTTTGCCGTGGAAAGCTTTGGCACCGAGCGTCTGCAGTCTCTTTCGCGGGCGGAAATTGAAGAGCGCTTTGGAGTGTTCCGGGAGTTAACCCACCTGGAATGACCGTTTCTGCTCTAATCTTCCTATGGCGAACCTTTGCCCAGAGTTCCGGGCGACAATGAACTCCGCGGCACATCAGGCGCCGGTCGACACACGCTGGGATTATGAACTCCGGCTCCTTGCGTGGCTCGCGGTCTGCGCCTCGGTCCTTTCATTTCTCTACTACTATCGCCACGGGGAAGTTCTGCTTTACGGCGACGCGGTAGCTCATATCAACATCGCACGCCGCGTTTTCGATTCGAAGACTCCCGGGCTTCTGCAGTTGGGAACGGTGTGGCTGCCCTTGCCGCATTTGCTGATTCTTCCCTTTGTGATTTCCGACACTCTCTGGCAGAGCGGTGCGGGCGGCTCGCTTCCCTCCATGGTCGCCTACGTGTTCGGAGTACTGGGTGTCTTTCGCCTGGTCCGTGCTGTGTTGCAGCCGCAAGGAATCTCGAATTCAGCGACGAGAATCGCTGCCTGGACCGGGGCGCTCATCTACGGTGCCAATCCCAATCTGCTCTATATGCAGTCGACGGCGATGGGCGAGGCGCTGTATCTCACGCTTTTTATCTGGGTCACGATGTACTTCGTTGAGTATGTGAACGGCAATGCCAAGGCGCTGGTGAAATGCG
Source organism: Candidatus Aquilonibacter sp. (assembly GCA_035523915.1). Classification (GTDB taxonomy): domain Bacteria; phylum Acidobacteriota; class Terriglobia; order Terriglobales; family Acidobacteriaceae; genus Sulfotelmatobacter. The sequence continues at coordinate 78,535 of DATKPV010000021.1, forward strand.
GATGGTGTCTGATCGGCGCTTGCCTGACCCGCTACGACGGATGGTTTCTCGGAGCGATGATGGTCGTCGTGGCCGCCATCCTGCAATTGCGCAGAGGAGAACAAAAACACGACGAAGTGGCGCGCGCTTTGCGAGGAAGCCGCAAGGCGTTTGCCAGGTTTCTCGTGCTTGCTGCAGCGGCGCCGGCCTTTTGGTTTGCGTACAACGGCATTGTGTATAGGAATCCGCTGGAGTTCGCCAACGGACCATACTCGGCCAAGGTGATTGAACAGAAAAGCGGAACCGTGAACCCCGCCCGGGGAAGCGTGCCCGCAGCCACATCGCTGTACCTAAAGGCTATCCAATTGAACATAGGTCAGGAGCGTTGGCAGATGCACCTATTCCTGGCGCTGTCGTTTCTCGGTGTTCTGGTGGCGTTGTTTGGCGGCACTGGCCGATCCGTGTTTCTGCTGTGGACGCCCTTGCCGTTCTATGTGCTGGCCATTGCTTACGGAAGCGTGCCCGTTTTCGTGCCGACGCGCTGGCCGTTCTCCGATTACAACATCCGCTACGGACTCGAATTACTGCCCATGTTCGCCGTGTTTGCCGGCCTGGTGGTATGGTTCGCTGCGAAGAAGACAGCGGCGCCGGCAACGGGTGGGACCGCTCGGCGTTGGCGTCTCTGGGCGGGCTGGGCACTTTTCACGGCTGTTCTGGCGCTGGTCGCAAGCTCTTATGTCATGATCTGGCGCGCCGGGCCGATATGCTACCAGGAAGCGGCGATCAACTCCCGCACGCGAATTGCTCTCGATACTCAGCTTGCGAGTTTGCTCGAGAAGTTGCCCTCCAACTCGACTTTTCTCATGTACCTGGGAGATCACGTTGGAGCGCTGGAGCGAGCCGGGATTCCGTTGCGCCGAGTGATCAACGAGGGCAATCACCGGGTCTGGAAGCAACCCTCCGATCCGGACGGCCTGTGGGAAAGAGCGCTGGGCGATCCACTGGCTTACGCAGACTATGTGGTGGCCTTCGAAGGCGATCCCGTGTGGCGTGCTATTTCGGCGGATCATTTGAAAGAGCTGGTAGAAGTTCACACGCCGGGGCAGCCGCGGGCCATCATCTATCAGGCGCGCACTCGGTAGTCAGATGGTTAATGAGCCGCCGGTGCGACAGCGGCGGGAGCCACTCCAGCGATGGTAAAATCCAGCCATTTGGAACCGACTCGAATCGTTCCCTTTGTAAAGGCGTCGGCTTGCGGAAACGACTTCCTGCTGATCGACTCGTCGGACGTGGCCGGATCGCCCGTGGACTTTAGTGGGCTAACCCGGCGCCTGTGCGATCGGCATGACGGCGTCGGCGCAGATGGCGTGGAGTGGATGTCGGAGCACGGGTCGGCGGATGTTGCGGTTCGCCTGATCAATGCCGACGGCAGCGAAGCCGAAATTTCCGGCAATGGCACCCGATGCGTTGCAGCATACCTTTGCGCCGAGCAAGGCAAAGAAAAAGTTCTCGTCCGGACCGGGGCGGGAATGAAGACCTGTCTTTTGACGGCCCGGTCAGAGTCCGAATACGAATTCGAAATTGAAATGGGTGCGGCTGAAGTAGGGCGGGAGTTTGTGTTGAAGATTGCCGGCGGCGAGGTGCGCGGGACCCGGCTTTCGATGGGCAACCCGCATTTTGTAGTTTTTGTTCCTGAGTTCTTGCCGGATTGGCGGGAAAAGGCGTTGGACATTCAGCGCAGTTCATACTTCGAGCATGGGGTTAACGTGGAGATGGTGATAGTGGAGAACAGGCACGAGGTCAGCGTCCGTTTTTTTGAACGTGGCGTGGGTGAGACGCGTTCTTCCGGGACCGGGTCCTGCGCCGCTGCTGTCGCAGCCGTCGGCGCTCTCCGGGTTGACTCGCCGGTGAGTGTGCACGCACAGGGAGGCACGCAGAGCGTACGGATGGAAAACGATCGAGTGTTCTTGCGGGGCCCGGCTCGGCTGGTCTGCCGGGGCGAATTTTTTCTTTAGACGGCAGATCGCCGGGATGAGTGCAGAGTCTTGGTGCGGAAGCTTCTGCATGCGTCTGAACAGTTGCCCGCACGGTGTTTCCTTGCATGGTTTCTTCGTCCCCCATCGTTCCGCGCCTCAAACCTTCGGCTCTGCGGCCGGGAGATACCATCGGCATCGTGGCTCCCGCAAGCAACATCAAGCGCGGCGATCTTGAAGCCGGCTGCTCTGCTCTGCAACAGGCGGGGTACAAGCCGTTTTATCTGGATTCGATCCTGGAGCATGATCTGTACTTTGCCGGGTCCGTCAGGCGCCGAGCAGGCGAACTGCAAGAAATGTTTGCCCGGGACGATGTGCGGGCGATTGTTTGCGCCCGCGGGGGATATGGAGCGAATTACCTGCTGCCCGCGCTCGATCTCGCGAAAATCAAGGCGCACCCGAAAATCTTTGTGGGCTACAGCGATATAACGGCTCTGCTCACATATTTTCGCGATGCCGCTGGGCTGGTTACATTTCACGGCCCCATGGCCGCGAGGGATTGGGCGCGCGAAGGTGGGATCGATCTGGCTTCGTGGCAGGCAGCATTGGCCGGCTCGGTTGCCTGGGAAGTCGCCCTCGGGTCGGAAGTGGAAGGCTTGGCCGAAGGCGATGCAGAAGGAGTTCTTTATGGCGGATGCCTGTCAATTATGGCGGCCTCGCTGGGCACGCCGTACGAGATCAGGACGGAGGCGACAATTCTTTTCCTCGAGGATATCGCGGCGAAGCCCTATCAGGTCGATCGCATGCTCATGCAACTGAAGCTAGCCGGAAAGTTGAAGGGAGTGCGCGGACTTATTTTTGGGGAGATGCTCGATTGCGTCCAGAGCACGAATCAGGGATACACACTGCAGGAGATCGTCATGCGGATCGTCGGTGAACTCGGCGTTCCGGTCGTCTACGGGGTGCGGTCGGGACACGTGACCACACAGAACATCACGTTGCCGATTGGCGTGAGTGCCGGACTGAGCGTCCGTGGCAGCGAGGTGAGTTTGAAGATTCTGGAAGGAGCGGTAACACTTTAGGCAAGACGCAGTGCTCGAAAAAAAGGCATGAAAAAAAAGCACATTCATCTTATCGGCATCTGCGGAACCGCGATGGCCTCGCTGGCGGGAATGCTCAAGCAGCGCGGCTTTTGCGTGACCGGCTCGGACGCCGCAGCCTATCCGCCGATGTCGGATTTTCTGGCCAGCCTGGAAATTCCCGTGGCGCAGCCGTTTGATGTCAGCAATGTGCAGCCGCAACCCGATCTAGCCGTGGTGGGCAATGCGATCTCGCGCGGAAATCCGGAGCTCGAGTACGCGCTCGATCAGCGGATTCCGTTTTGTTCGCTCCCCCAGTTGCTGCACGACGAATTCCTTCGCGGCAAAGAGGTGCTTGTAGTGGCTGGAACGCACGGCAAAACTACCACCACGTCGATGCTGGCCTGGATTTTCCACAACGCGAGCCTGCAGCCTTCGTTTCTGATCGGCGGCATCGCCGAGAACTTCGGCTCGAGCTTCCACCTCGGGGCGGGAAAACACTTCATCCTCGAAGGCGACGAGTACGATACCGCTTTCTTCGACAAAGGTCCGAAGTTCCTGCACTATTTTCCTGACTCGATCATTCTGACCTCTGTGGAATTTGATCACGCGGATATCTACAAGGATCTTGACGCTGTGGAAACCGCATTCAAGCGGCTGGTGAACCTTATTCCGCGGCGGGGACGCATTGTGGCCTTCGACGGAATCGCCGCCAACGCCAGCGAAAGCGCCAGCCTGGAACGCTCTTTGGCTAGGGCATTTTGTCCGGTAGAGCGTTATGGAAGCGGCACGCGGTCCGCATGGCAGATTGCGGACCTGAAGTTGGAGCCAGTCCGCACTTCGTGGTCGGTCTGGCACGAGGGGCGTCCGTGGGCAGAATTCGAGTTCGCCCTGGCGGGCGAATATAACGTGTGGAACGCCACCGCCGCTGCCGCGCTGGCCGCAGACTGCGGAGTTGCAAAAGAAGCGATTGCTGAAGCGTTCAAGACTTTCAAGAGCGTGAAACGGCGTCTGGAGATCAAGGCCGAGGTGAACGGGATCACGATCATCGATGACTTTGCGCATCATCCCACAGCGATTGCGGGCACGCTGAAGGCGCTGCGCACACGTTATGCAGGCGCTCGACTGTGGGCGATCCTGGAACCGCGCTCGAACACCCTGCGGCGGCGCGTGCTGCAGCACGAACTGGCGCAGAGCCTATGCTTGGCGGATGAAATCGTGGTCGCGGAAGTTTTCCGTTCGGAGGCCGTGCCCGAGAATGAGAGGATGGAATTGCCCGCTCTGGCGAAGGAACTTCAGGAGAGGGGAAAACGGGTCCAGTTGCTACCGGATGCCGATACCATCGTGCAGAAGGTCGCGCCAGCGCTGCGCGGCGGCGATGTGGTAGCGATTCTTTCCAACGGCGGCTTTGGCGGAATCTACGAAAAACTTCCGGCGCGCCTGGAGGAGCTGGCTAAGCAGAGCATGATCGAAAATTCGGCGAACGCGGCGGGCAAGCGATGAGGGCACGAGGATATAGTGCTCGAGCCTCGAAGCGGCTGCCGATGATTGCCGCGCTGATCCTGGCGCTGACGGGTTCCCTGGCTGCAGCTCCGAGTTCCGCACGATCCGCGTCCTCCACGACCTATGTCATTTCGCTGGCTCAACCCGCGCAACATCTGGTCCAAGTGGAGATGACTCTGCCGGCGGGCCCGGCGGAGCGACAGTTGCAAATGCCGGTGTGGAATGCGCTGTACCAGGTCCGCGACTTCGCTCAGTACGTGAACTGGATTCACGCACAGGATCGCAGCGGAAAGCCCTTGGCAGTGCGGCAAGTAAACGACAGTTTGTGGCTGGTTTCCGGCGCCGCGGCCGGGGCGGTGGTCGCGTACCAGGTTTACGCGGATTCTGCCGGGCCGTTTGGGGCGCAACTGAATTCTCATCACGCATTTTTCAATCTGGCGGAGATTTTGATGTATCCCGTCGATGCCAGAACCGTCCCGGCGCGGGTGCGATTCAGCGGTTTACCTCAAGGCTGGCGTCTGGCCACGCCGCTGAATGAAGACAGCGATGGTTATTGGAATGCCCTCAATTATGACCGATTGGTCGATTCTCCCGTTGAAATCGGCACCTTCGCCGAATCCGATTTTGACGAGGGCGGCGGCCATTATCGCGTCATCGTTGATGCCGATGCCGGCGACTACGACATGGAAAAAATCGTTGCCATGTTGCGCAAGATTGTGGCGGCGGCGACCACGTGGATGAATGATCGTCCGTTCGACACCTATACGTTTTTCTATCACTTTCCGCGCGCTCCCGCGGGCGGCGGCATGGAGCACTCCTACTCGACGGCGATTGACGTGAATGCAGAGGTGCTGGCGCGCGCCCCCGATGCCCTGGCCTCGGTCACCGCCCATGAATTCTTTCATTTGTGGAATGTGAAGCGCATCCGTCCGCAGACACTGGAACCCGTCGACTACACCAGGGCGAATTACACTCGGGCGTTATGGTTTAGCGAAGGAGTCACCAGCACGGCGGCAGATACGATTCTTCTGCGCAGCGGGCTGATCGATGAGCGCCGTTTTTTCGACGACCTGGGCGGGGACATTGGCGAACTGGAAGGGCGGCCGGCGCACCTGACGCAGTCGGTCGAGGAATCCAGCCTGGATGCGTGGCTGGAAGGCGATGCTTACTACCGGCGGCCGGAGCGCAGCATTTCCTATTACAACAAAGGCGAACTGCTGGGCATCGCGCTCGACCTGGCGGTCCGGGAAGCGAGCCACGGCAGGGCCTCGCTGCGGGAAGTCTTTCAGTGGATGAATCAGAATTACGCAAAGAAAGGGAAATTCTTTCCGGATTCCGAGGGAGTGCGCCAGGCTGCCGAGGCGGTAAGCCACGCGAGTCTGGAATGGTTCTTCTCGAAATATGTAGCCGGGACGGAGGAGATTCCGTGGAACGATTTCTTCCGCACGGTTGGTCTCCGCGAGGTGGAGACGACCAACACGCTAGCCGACGCCGGATTCATTGCCTCGCGAAATTTCGACGGGCCCATGGTCGTGGAAGAAGTAACGCCGGGAAGCCAAGCGGACCAGCTTGGTCTGCGGGCCGGCGAAACCATGCTGGCAATCGATGGCAAGCCTGCGGGCGAAGAATCGCGCGAAGAGCTGGCGCGCCTCAAGCCCGGCGATCTGATTACCGTAAAGGTGCGGGGACGTCGGGGCGGTGAGCACGAGTTGAAATGGAATGTAGGCAGCCGCCAGGAAGTATCGTACGAGCTGAGAGATCTGGAGAAGATCACGCCCGAGGAGCAGGCCCGGCGCGAGGCCTGGCTAAAGGGCGAAGCGCAGGGTGCAACCGCGGCAGCAGGGTCCACCGGACAATGATTCACACCATTGTGATGCTGGCCTTCTGGAGCCTGGCGGCTCCGCTGGCGGCCCTCATTGGATTTCCGTGGACTCTTGTTACGGGCGACGTTACCCTTCTCTACCGATTGTTTACCTGGGGTGCGTTCACCGGTGTGCGGCTGGCGGGTGTGCGCGTGGAAACAGTGGGCCTGGATCGACTCGCCTCTGCCCGTCCCTACGTTTACATGACAAACCACGTCTCAAACCTGGACCCGCCCATTCAGATTCCGCTGATTCCCGGTCGAACTTCCGTGATGGTCAAAAAGGAGCTGTTCAAAACGCCGATCCTGGGTGCGGCCATGCGCATGGGTTCTCTTGTGCCGGTCGATCGTGGTAATCGCGAAGCGGGCATCGAGGCGGTGGAAGCTGCGCGGAAAGTAGTGCAGCAGGGAATCAGCATGACCATTTACGTCGAAGGCAAGCGCTCCTTCGATGGCAAGCTGCTGCCGTTCAAGAAGGGCCCGTTTTATCTGGCCATGGAATGCGGTGTGCCGGTGGTGCCCATCACGATTACTGGGACTCACGAGGCCATGCCGAAAACCAGCTTTGCGATCAGACCCGGCCTGGTAAGGGTGATTTTCCATTCTCCAATCGAGCCGAAGGACTTCGGCAGCCGCGACGATCTAATGGAGAAGGTGCGCGCGGTCATCGAGAGCGGACTGCCGGAGCAGTACAGGTAAGGCCTAAGAAATGTTCCCGACCGAAGCCGATGGCTCGAAGCTAGCATCGGCACTACTGTTTAGCTCTCCTGGCTTCTGTTTCCTGTGATTCCAATTGTGCTCTCTCGCACGCGAAAGTGTGACCGTAGTCACACCGTTCCTCCACACGAACCCGCATAATCAAGCCCTACCTTAGGGAGCGATGGTTGCTTCCATCTGGGGGATACAGTGGCAAAAGGACGCGTTGCTATTGTTGTTGAGCGTTGCAAGGCCTGCGGTTTCTGCGTGGAGTTCTGCCCCACGCACGTGCTGGCGCTGTCTTCCGCCTTTAATTCGAAAGGCTACCATCCGCCCCACGTGGTGCATCCCGAGAAGTGCAGCGGCTGCGACTTGTGTGGCATGTACTGCCCTGACTTCGCCATTTACGGCGTGAAGACGCCAGCCGCGAAATCACCTGAGGCGAGCGGAGAGGCCAGCGGAGGTGAAAAATGAAAGCCGATCCTCGTGGAGTTTTGACTGGGACGCACTTCATCGACGGCGACCATGCTTGTTGCGAAGGAGCTCTGGCCGCAGGCGCGAGATTTGCGGCGGGCTATCCCATTACTCCCTCGACCGAAGTGGTCGAGCGCTTTGCCGCGCGCGTGCCCACGGTCGGCGGAAGCTTCATCCAGATGGAAGACGAACTTGCCGCCTCAATCGCGCTGCAGGGCGGAGTTTGGGGTGGAGCCAAGGCGTTCACGGTAACGTCGGGGCCGGGCTTCTCACTGATGATGGAGCACATCGGTTACGCCGCCATGACCGAAACGCCATGCGTGTTTGTGGACGTACAGCGGGGCGGGCCATCGACCGGCTTGCCGACTCTCCCCGGGCAAGCTGACATGATGCAGGCGCGCTGGGGCTCGCACGGCGACTACGAGATCATCGCCCTTTGTCCGAACTCGCCGCAAGAGTGTTTCGACCTGGCCATCAAGGCCTTCAACCTGGCCGAGGAATTTCGCGTGCCGGTAATGTTCATGATGGATGAAGTAGTCGGACACATGACGGAAAAGGTCGTAATCCCTCCCGCCGATCAGATTGAGGTGATGCCGCGGAAGCATACCCGTAAATCGACAGAAGACTACCTGCCATATCAGACCAATGGGGACATGGTCCCGGAGATGGCACATGCGGGCGAAGGCTACAAGTTTCACGTGACCGGGCTCACGCACGATGAGCGCGGCTATCCCAACATGACGCCGCAAACCCAGGACAAGCTCGTCCGGCGCCTGCAAAACAAAGTGCGGGCCGCGGCCGACCGAATCTGTATGACCGAAGAAGATGGTCTGCAGGGCGCCGACGTGGTGGTCGTTTCTTACGGGATCACTTCGCGGGTGGCGCAACGGGCGGTCGAGTTGGCGCGGGAGCGCGGGATCAGGACAGGCAACCTGCGGTTGATCACAGCGTGGCCGTTCCCCGCAAAAAAAATTGCCGAACTAGCCAGACAAGTGCGGGCGTTTGTTGTGCCGGAACTCAATCTCGGGCAGATGGTGCATGAAGTGGAACGCGCTGCGGCAGGCAAGGCGAAGACCTTCGCCGTGCCGCATGCCGGCGGCAGCGTGCATAACCCCGAAGAAATTCTCAACGCCATCGTGGAGGCAAGCCGATGCTGACCAAGGAAGCGCTCGTTGATGTGGCCATAGATGATGGCGCGGTAAACCCCGTGGAACCATTTCTGCGGACCGATCGCATGCCCCACATCTGGTGTCCGGGCTGCGGTATCGGAACCACCGTCAACTGTTTTGCACGGGCGCTGATTGAATCGAAGGTCGATCTCGACTCCTTGGCCCTGGTTTCCGGCATTGGTTGTACCGGGCGAGTCGCCGGATATGTGAAGCTCGATTCGTTCCACACGACCCATGGGCGGGCGATACCATTTGCCACCGGCCTGAAGATGGCGAATCCCAGGTTGAACGTCGTGGTTTACTCGGGCGACGGCGATCTGGCGGCGATTGGCGGGAATCATCTGATCCACGCCGCGCGGCGCAACATCGATCTGAAGGTGATCTGCGTAAACAACCTGATCTACGCCATGACCGGAGGCCAGACCGCGCCCACCACTCCAGGCCACGCCACGACTTCGACCAACCCTTACGGGACCTTCGAGCCGGCTTTCAACCTGCCGCACCTGGTCGACGCGGCCGGAGCCGTATACGTGGCGCGCTGGACAACTTTCCATGTGCGTCAGCTGGCGCGCTCCATCAGCGAAGCATTCCAGAAGAAGGGATTCTCCTTCATCGAAGTGGTTTCTCCTTGTCCCACGCTTTACCAGCGGCGAAACAAAATGGGCGACGGACTCGACACCATGAAGTACTACAAAGAGAAGAGCAAAGTGAAACACGGCGCGCCGACCAGCGAGGTGGGGCTCACGCTGAACGGAGAAATCGTGGTCGGCAAGTTCATAGACCGCGACCGGCTCGACTATCAGACCATGATGCGGGCGCAATACGTGGAATCGCTGGGCGACCGGTATATCGATCAAATCGAGGAACACGAAACGGAGTGCGTATGCGGCTAACGGAAATTCGCATTGCAGGCTTCGGAGGGCAGGGAGTCATCCTCTCGGCCGTGGTGTTGGGCAAGGCGGCGTCGATTTATGAAGACGGCTTCGCCACCATGACGCAGAACTTTGGTCCCGAGGCGCGAGGCGGGGCGTGCAGCGCGCAACTCGTGCTCTCGGACTCGCCGGTGCTCTATCCCTATGTGACGCGCCCGGACATCCTGGTGGTGATGTCGCAGGAGGCGTATACCCGCTTCGCGCCGGAGCTGAAGCCGGAGGGCCTGCTCATCGTCGAAGAAGACCTGGTGCGTGTTTCCGATTTGAAGGGAGATCCCAGAGTCTATAGCATTCCGGCAACGCGCTTCGCCGAGGAGCTCGGCAAGCGCATGGTGTTGAATTCGGTGATGGTCGGGTTCTTTACCGCCGTGACCAAGCTGCTCACCGCCGATGCAGTGCGCAACGCCGTGGCCGATTCCGTGCCGCCAAACTTCCGCGAGCTAAACCTGAAAGCGTTCGAGAAGGGATTCGACTACGGCAACACCACTCTGGCGGGATCGACGGCAGCGCCCGAGTTGGCTGCATTGGCTTATTCCGAAGAGTAGCAGCTCTATTCTTCCTTCGGGTTCTTGGCCCGCACGGCCCTAGCGATCTCCGGCAGCCTGGGCAGCAGCGCCGAGTACTTCAGCCACAACCTGTGGTCGACAGCGGGCGCGCCGCTGACCAGCGCGCCGGCGGCAATATCGTTGGCGACCCCGCTTTGCGGTGTGACGATGGCCCTCTCGCCCACCTTGCAGTGTCCGACCACGCCCACTTGCCCGGTCAGAATCACTTTTTCGCCCACCTCGCTTGATCCGCCGAGGCCAACCTGCGCGCACAATAAAGCATCCTCACCCACGCGCGATCCGTGGCCAACCTGCACCAGGTTGTCGATCTTAACGCCACGGCCGATGCGAGTTTCTCCCACGCTCGCACGGTCGATGCAGGAATTGGCCTGGACTTCCACATCGTCTCCAATCACCACGGGAGCCGGCTGCGGAATCTTGTGCCAGCGGCCTTCGGCTGTCTTGGCGAAGCCGAAGCCATCGGCGCCAATGACCACGCCATTCTGCAAAAGCACGTTGTTGCCAATGCGGCAATTCTCGCGAACCACCGCGTGCGCGTGCGCAAAAAAGTTCGTGCCAATCTTCACTCGGCGATAAATCACCACATGCGCCAGCAGCACCGCATTGGTGCCGATCTCGACCTCTTCATCGACAACAACGTAGGGCCCGATGTGGGCATGCGGTCCGATCCTGGTCGTTGCATGGATGATGGCCGTCGGGTGTACGCCCGGGGTGTAGCGAACCGGCTGGTGGAAAAGCTCCAGGGCGCGCGCGAAGCTGAGATAGGGGTCTTTCGCGCGCAGCATGGCCGCTGGAATGGCAGGGAAATCTTCGGCGATGATCACGGCCGAAGCTCCGGTAGAGCGCGCCGCGGCGGCGTACTTGGGATTGGAGACGAACGTGAGCTCTCCCGGGCCGGCTTGTTCGACGCCGTTGAGTCCAGTGATTTCCGTATCGGGCGAGCCATTTTCCAGGCGAAGGTTCAACGCAGAGGCGATTTGCGAGAGCTTCATGACGGGTTAGGAGAGAACGCGAATAGATCGTACACCA
>DATKPV010000022.1:0-34995 GCA_035523915.1 Candidatus Aquilonibacter sp.
GCCCGGCGCAGCGGCGCCGTCCACTCTCCGGATGAACTCAAGCTCATCGTGACCGCCAGCCGGCAGTTCGGGCAGATTCCGGAATTTCAAGAGGAGATGATCCACAACGCCATCGAGCTCGACAGCATCACCGTGCGGGAGGTCATGGTCGCCCGGCCGGATATCTTCTCTTTGCCCTCCGATCTCGCGCTGGACGACGCCCTGATTCGGGTGGTGGAAGGCCAGCACTCTCGAATTCCTGTCTACGACCCGCACCGGGGAGCGGAACATATCGTCGGCGTTCTCTATTACAAGGACTTGATGCGCTGGATGCGCCTGCGCCTGAGCAATCTGGGGCAAAGCAGCGCGATTCGCATCTCGCGTATGCAGATCGGCCAAATCATGCATGACGTGCTGGTGGTTCCCGAGACCAAGGTGCTGGCCGAACTGTTATCCGAATTCAAACAGCGCCGCCGCCATATGGCTGTGGTGGTCGATGAATTCGGCTCGACCGCCGGCGTAATCACGGTGGAAGATATACTCGAGCAGTTGGTCGGCAATATTGAGGACGAGTTCGATGTTTCGCCGAATGAGCCGGCGCTGGAGGATGAATCGGTTATGGTGCTGGAGGGCTCCGTCAACATCCGGGACCTGGAAACCGAGTATGGCATCACGCTGCCGCGCGACGCCGGTTTCGAGACTCTCGCCGGGTTCATGCTGGCGCGGCTGCAGAAGATTCCTCAGCTCAACGAATCCTTCGAGTACGACGGCCATCGCTATAAAGTCGAAGAGATGGAGGGCCACCGGATCGCGAAAGTGAAGATCGAGAAGATGCCGGGCACGGAAGAAAGGACCGAAGCGGCGCGGCAAAGTGGAGACTAGCAACCGGGTATCGCCAACTGAAACTTATCTTCCAACGCGTTCTCTACACGCTTCCGGTCATTTGGCTGGTCGTTTCTCTGGTATTTCTGCTCATTCACCTGGTTCCCGGAGACCCCATCGCGCAGATGCTCGGGGAAGGCGCACCGCCCGCCGACATTGCCACGACGCGCCACGCCTACGGTCTCGACGCCCCGCTCAGCGAACAATACATCCGCTATTGGAAGGGCGTGTTGCATGGCGATCTCGGCCTTTCTTTCCGCTACAACCAGTCGGTGACCCATCTGCTCATGCAGCGTTATCCCTACACCCTGCAATTGACGCTGGCCTCGCTGTTCATTGCTATCATTCTTTCCATTCCCGCGGGCGTGCGCTCGGCCCGGCGGCGAGATCGCTGGGATGACCGCGCGCTTTCCGTAGTCAGCCTCTTCGGCTTGTCGTTTCCTAACTTTGCGCTCGGTCCAATTCTCATTCTCATATTCGCCATCAAGCTGGGATGGCTGCCAGTCTCGGGCTCCGGCTCGCTGGCGCATCTCGTTCTGCCAGCCATCACCATGGGCAGCGCACTCGCGGCCATTCTCACCCGTATGGTGCGCACCTCGATGCTGGAGGAACTCAGCCAGGACTACATCCGCACAGCCCGCGCCAAGGGATTGCCGGAGCATACTGTGGTCTACCGTCACGCGCTTCGAAACGCTATGATCCCGATCCTGACCGTGTTGGGTCTTCAGTTTGGCGCGTTGTTGGCGGGCGCTATCGTCACGGAAAAAATCTTTTCCTGGCCGGGCATCGGCCGGCTTACGATCGACGCCATTTCCAATCGCGATTACTTTGTGGTGCAGGGCTGCATACTGGCGATCGGGCTGACGTACGTGGCCGTGAATTTTCTGACGGATGTGCTGTACTCGGTGGCGAACCCGAGGATCAGGCAGTGACTTGCGGAATTGACATGCAGAGCCTGGCGCCGCGCGAAGTCTGAGCCGCGGAAGCCAAGGCTGGTCGAGGCGAAGGGTTTGGCCGCTCCATGAAGCAAAGGCGGGGCCTTGGCCCCGCCTGATGCCTGTCAAAACTACGCCGCCTGCACTGCTTTCTTCATCCGTTCTTTCATTTCCTGCGGCGACACATCTTCCACGTGAGTGGCAATGCCCCAGAGATGTCCGAACGGATCCTGAATGAAGCCGTTGCGGTCTCCATAAAACTGGTCTTCCACCGGCTTCAGAAGCTTGGCGCCTTCGCTGACCGCCCGCTGCACGACGCGATCGACGTCGGGGATGTAGACGTACAGACTCACCGGGCTGGCACCGATGGTGGCCGCGCTGGTGTGTCCCTGGCCCATGCTGGGGTTTTCGTCGGCCAGCATGATATGCGAGTTGCCGATCTTGATCTCGGCGTGCCCCACTTTGCCGTCGGGGCCGGCCATCCGCACCACTTCGGTGGCGCCGAACACCTTCTTGTAGTACTCAATGGCCTGCGCAGCGCCTTTGACAATCAGGTATGGGGTAACCGAGTTGTAGTCCTTGGGAATGTACGAGACTTTGCTCATGATTTTCCTCCTTAGGAAAGTAGGCTAAGGGTGGAGGTTAGGGCGGGCACGCGGAGCGGGCACGCCCTCCGGCTTTCTCTTATGAAAACACAACCGAACTGCAAGCTCAAGGGCGGGCTTTCACGATTGTTACCCGCCTGCCCAGATTCGGAAGCCGGCCGCATGGAACGTTCTTTGCCATTCCCCTCATGCGCGGCTAAGATTGGTGGTTAGCTTCCTGTTCGATTCATGTCCAGCGCTGCGCTCCCTCTCGCTCGAGCCGCTCGCCACAATCCCTTGGCGACGATCGGCGTGGTGCTGGTGAGCGTTTTTGTGATCTTCGCCGTCTTCTCGCCCTGGATTGCACCGCAGAATCCCTTCGCAATCAATTTGCCCGTGCGCCTTGATCCGCCGTCGCGAGCTCATTGGTTCGGCACTGACGAGCTCGGCCGCGACATTCTTTCGCGCATCATCTATGGCGCACGGATTTCCATGCTGGTGGGCAGTTGTGTGGTGCTGGCTTCGCTGGCTCTCGGCCTCATCATCGGTTCCGTGGCCGGCTACTACGGCGGGGGCATCGACCGCCTCGTCAACGTCATTCTGATGAATGCGTTTCTTTCATTTCCTGGAATTCTTCTGGCTATCGCCTTCGTTGCCTTCCGTGGGCCCGGCATCTTCAATCTCGTGCTCGCGCTCTCGCTCGGCGGATGGGTGGGCTACGCGCGCCTGGTGCGCGGACAGGTGCTGGCGGCACGCGAACGCGAATTCGTAGAAGCGGCGCGAGCGCTGGGCGCGAGCGATCTGCGGATCATCGTGCGCCACATTGTGCCGAATATTATTCAGCCCGTGATCGTGCAGGCAGCCATCGGCATGGCGGGAGCCATTCTGGCCGAAGCGACCATGAGTTTTCTGGGTCTCGGCGTGCCGCCCCCGACGGCGAGTTGGGGAACCATGCTGAACGACGGGCGCGCGCATCTTTTCGACGCGCCTCACCTGGTGATCTTTCCGGCGCTGGCCGTGATGCTGGCCGTGCTGAGCTTCAATTTCATCGGCGACGCTTTAAGGGATTATCTCGATCCCAGATCTCGGATCGAAGCCGGACTTTAGCGTCAAATGCAAGTTGCTGAAAACACGCGGCATTCATTCCTTGACAAGCATTACAAATTGCAATATTGTTATTTCGATTTGAAATATATGACTGCCGGCGAAAAAATCCGCTATCTGCGCGAGGTGGAAGGTTCGCTGCGCGGCCTGGGCCGGCCGATGACTCAACTCGAGGTCGTGAATGCGATCCGGGAAGAAATGGAGCGCGGTGCACGCCCCGGCAAGGCAAACAAGGCAAAAACCATCAGCCAGTCCTACCTCTCGCAGATTGAGAACGGATCGCGGCCGCACATGACGCAGTCGTCCCGGGCGCTGCTGGCCAGGTTTTTCAAGGTGCACCCGGGATTTCTCGTGGATGACCCTGAGGGGTATCACGCCGAGCTGACCTCAGACCTGCGCACGACCGAGGGCCAGCTTGACGTGTGGTTGCTGCAGGGTTCGGAGCGCTTCGCCAACGATCCCGAGGTCAGCGAGGTTCTGATCAAGTGTGCGAGAGAAAAAGACACTCGCCGCTGCTTGTTGCTTTTGGGCGCCATTCTCGACACGCCCGGCCTGGCCGATCGCCTGTTGGAGGCCTTGCGGCCCGAACTCATGACGATCAGCGATAAGCGCCGGCCGGCGGCAACAGATGGGAGGCAGGTACGATGACGTTCGCCATGACATCTTTCGTTGCGTATTCCGTCACCTGGGCGGATTTCTATCTGATCTGTTTCGCGGTGGGATTCGGCTTCAGCTTTTTCTCATGGGTGTTCGGAGGCCGCCGCACCGGCCACTTGCATCTGCCACATTTCCATGCGCACACAGGGATGCATCTTCCATCCGGGCCGGTTGCCGGCGGACACGCGTCCGCGGCTACCATGCACGGGGCTGGTGGTCCGAAGACGGGTGGCGTCCAGGGCGCACGGGGCAGCGGAGTTTCGCCCTTCAACTTTGTCACTTTGACCGCGTTTCTTGCGTGGTTTGGAGGCACGGGATTCCTTCTGACGCGCTACTCGGGGCTGTGGGTGGGTTTCGCCCTGCTGGCGTCCGTGGTGAGCGGCCTTGTGGCCGGAGGAATTATTTTCTTCTTCCTCAGCAAGGTGCTGATGTCGGATGACGAAAATATGGACCCGGCCGACTACGAGATGGTGGGCGTTCTGGGGAAGATATCGAGTTCCATCCGCGCCGGCGGAACCGGCGAAATAGTTTATACGCAGATGGGCACCCGGCGCGTATGCGGCGCGCGCAGCGAGGATGGCGCAAGTATCGCGCGGGGAACCGAAGTCATGGTAACGCGCTACGAAAAAGGCATTGCCTACGTGCGGCTTTGGAGCGAGATGTCGGGCGAGGAAACGGAGCCTGATGCCACGAAACCTGCTAGCGAAGAGGAACACAAGCTATGAACCGCGCCTGGTACAAGGCCCTGACAGCGCTGCTATGGCTTGCGCCGGCTGCGATCGGGTTCCGTTATTGGCAGATCTGGGACCGGCTTCCGGCTCGCGTGGCCGGGCACTTTGACGCCGCCGGGCGTGCCAACGGATGGTTGACGCGCGAAGCTTCGCTTTACTACACCGTGGGCTTTCTGTTCTCCCTGGCCGCGATTTTTACGGTTGTCCTTTATGCGGTCGAGAGGAAATATCCGCTGGCGAAGCTTTCCTGGGCACTACTGGCTTTCCTACACCTGGAAATTTGGAGCGTTGCTTACGGGCTCAATTCCACACTGAATTACACGCTCTATGGAACGCCAGTGGCGATCGTGCAGTTGCCGATCATAACCGGCTTCGGAGTGGTGGCGATCGTGGCCCTGGCGCTTTGGGAAAAACGCGGGAACGCTCTGTCGCAGAGTGAATTGGTGGCGGAGGAAGTTCACGCGGGCAAGGCGTGGAGTCTGGTTTTTCTGGCGCCTGTGATTGTCCTGGTGGCGGTTGCGCTGGCCGTGCCAAATTCACTGGCGCGCATGACCCTCTGCGTCGTGGGATTTGTGATGCTGACGGCGTTGGCCATGGCGTGGGACGGCTTTCACTATTACTTCAGCCGGCATGGAGTGGAAATCCGCACGTTGGGCTTCCGGCTTAAATCGATTCCCCTGCTGCAGATCAAAAACTACGAGATTCAAAAGTGGAATCCTGTGCGCGGCTTTGGAATTCGCGGAGTTGGCAACCACAAAGCTTATGTCTGGGGCAAGACTGGAGTGCGGGTTCAGATGTATGACGGAGAGGTTTTTCTGGGTCACAACGATCCTCAGCGGATTGTGCATGACTTAAACGTAATCAAGCGGTATCAGCAGACGTAATGGAGAAGCTTGGGGAGGAGGCTTTATGTGGATGGGATTGGCAATTGAGGTTTGGATACTGATTGGGCTCGCCATTATGGCCGTGCTCTTTCTGATGAGCGGCATGGCCAGGCTGTATCGCAAAGCTGGCCCGCACCAGGCACTCATCGTGTATGGCCTGGGAGGCACGCGAGTGGTGAAAGGGCACGGCACGGTGGTGCTTCCCATGGTCCAGATTTGCCGTGACCTTTCGCTGGAGTTGATGTCATTCGACGTGGCGCCGCAACAGGATCTTTACACCAAGCAAGGAGTGGCCGTCACAGTTGAGGCGGTCGCGCAGATCAAGGTGAAATCGGATGTGGAATCGATTCTGACGGCCTCGGAGCAGTTCCTCACCAAATCCGATCAGGAGCGCGAGGGCTTGATTCGCCTGGTGATGGAGGGCCACCTCCGTGGCATCATCGGCCAACTAACGGTGGAAGAAATTGTCAAACAGCCGGAGATGGTCTCCGACCGCATGCGCTCCACTTGCGCGGAAGATATGAACAAGATGGGGCTCGAGGTGATTTCGTTCACCATCAAGGAAGTTCGCGATAAGAACGAGTACATCACCAACATGGGTAAGCCGGATGTGGCGCGCATCAAGCGCGATGCCGATGTGGCCACAGCAGAAGCCGACCGTGATACGGCGATCAAGCGCGCCCTCGCCCAGCGCGACGCAGCCACGGCGAAGGCCCAGGCCGATCAGGAGCGCGTGCTCGCCGAGACGTTGTCGCTGGCCAAGCAGGCGGAGGCGCAGCGCGATCTGGAAGTCAAGAAGGCCCAATTCCAGGAAGTCACCAAGCGCCAGCAGGCACAGGCCGACAAGGCGTATGACATCCAGACCAACATCATGCAGCAGCAGGTGATCGCGGAACAGGTGAAAGTCCAACAGGTGGAAAAAGAACAGCAGGTAAAGGTACAGGAAGCGGAGATCAACCGCCGTGAAAAGGAACTGATTGCGACCGTGCTGAAGCAGGCGGAAATCGAGCGTCAGCGGATCGAAACGCTGGCCGAAGCGGAAAAGCAACGCCTGATGGCCGAAGCCGAGGGACATGCTTCTTCCATCCGGCAGCAGGGGGAAGCCGAAGCGGAGATCATCTTCAAGAAGGGCGAGGCGGAAGCCAAAGCCATGAACGTGAAGGCCGAGGCTTATCAGGAATACAACCAGGCGGCGGTGATCGACAAGCTGTTCGCCAGCATGCCCGAGGTGGTCAAGGCACTGGCCGCTCCTCTTTCCAATGTGGACAAGATCACTATCGTATCCACGGGAAACGGCGACGCGTCGGGGATGAATAAAGTCACCGGCGACATCACCAAGATGGCAGCGCAGGTGCCGGCTCTGTTCGAAACGCTCTCTGGCATGCCGCTGTCCGAGTTGCTCGGCAAGGTTCGGCAAATCGGCGACAAGTCGGCGAAGCCACCGGCGGATGGTAAGTAAGCTCTCCGGGGTCGGACGGTTCGTCTGCCCCCGGCAATGGTGAGGCAGAGGCAGGGGAAACAAGCGTATGACTGGCAAATCGAAAGGAATGGGGTTAGGCATCGCTCTGGGGGCAGCTTTGGGAGCCGTCCTTGGGGTGGCGGCCGGGCACGTCGCAATCTGGCTGGCGGCTGGGGTGGCGATCGGAGTGGCGATCGGCAGCAGCTTGCGGCACAAGGAAATCGAGTGCCCGGAGTGCGCGGAAATTCACCGCATGCACGAAGAGAAAACCAAACAACTGGTAGCCAAGAGCTAGGAGAGCAGGCTACGGGCCAAGAAAGGAGTCCATCATGGCATTACTGGAGCGGGTTTCGACACTGGTTCGGGCAAACCTCAACGACTTGATCGACAAAGCGGAGGACCCGGAGAAAATGATCAAGCAGGTCATTCTCGACATGCAGAATCAACTGCTGCAGGTGAAGACGCAGGTTGCCATTGCCATCGCCGATCAGCACCTGCTGGAAAAGAAGCAGAAGGAAAATGTGGATAAGGTTGCCGAATGGATGCGCAAGGCCGAACTCGCCGTCGACAAGAAAGAAGACGACCTGGCGCGGGCGTCGCTACAGCGCGTGGAAAGCTATCGCGAGCTAAGCGAAAATTTCGCGCAGCAAGTCGCCGACCAGAAGGCTCAGGTCGAGAGTCTGAAAACGGCCCTGCGTCAGCTGGAACAGAAGTTGACGGAAGCGCAAGCCAAAGCCGATCTGCTGATCGCGCAGCATCGCCGTGCACGCGCCGTGGTCAAAGCCAGCGACGCTCGTATGGCAATGGGCAACGGATCTAAAGAAGCAGCATTTGACCGCCTTAAACGCAAAGTGGCTCATTCGCAAGCGGTGAGCGAGGCCAAAGCGGAAATCGCCGGCGACAACATGGATGACCGCCTGGCTGCGTTGGAAAAAGAAGACCGGATCGAGCAATTACTGGCGGAACTAAAGACGAAACGGGGAGCGTGAGAGTACCGGGTAAGTGTACCCTCTATCGAGTGATCCATCCCTTGGAAGTGGGAGGGAAAAAATCATGCGAGGGAATGGCAGGGTGGTGCCAGTCGCGTGCTTGATCGTGCTCTGGCTTTGCATCGGTGTTTCTCTCGCGCAAGAGCCAGAAGATCTCGCGCGAGAATCGGCCAAGTCCTGGCTGGCGCTAGTCGACTCCGGCCGGTATGGCGAGAGCTGGGATCAGGCGTCCCCGCTATTCAAAGCGCACGTGACTCGGGAGCAGTGGCAGCAAATGCTCGATGCGAGCCGTGACCCGCTGGGCAAGATATGGTCGCGCAAGTTGGAGAGCGCGGCCTACACCAAGACGCTGCCAGGAGCACCCGGCGGCGAATATGTCGTGATCCGCTACGATACCAGCTTCGAGCACAAACAGTCGGCGGTGGAGACGATCACTCCTCAGCTCGACAAAGACGGAAGCTGGAGAGTTTCGGGGTACTTCATTAAGTAAGGACTGACCTCCGCCTCCGACATCATCTAGAACCACTCACTGCGATAGGCGACCCACCAGGCAACAAAGATGATGGGGATGGTTGCGACGAAGGCCCACCAAAAGGGAAGGATGACGTCTGCCACCAGTCCGAGGACAATAAAGATCATCCAGAAGATCTTTTTCTCCATGCAGGGATTGTAGGCTATGGATACCCGGCAGAAACGACAATCTCCGGTTACTTCGGGCATCGCAGCCGAACTCCCGGACAAGAAAACTCCGGTAGCCGTGGAGTCATCGCTTGTTTCCCCACGGCCACGACCAAGTTACGAAGAATGATCCCGCCCGGAATGGCATAATATGGAAATGGAACTGCGCGGCCAGGGGCTTACATCCATTCGTCGATGGTCCGCATCTTTCCGAACGGTCGCGTCTCCAAACCAGTTCCCGGGATAAACATGAAGCAACTTGCGGTCGTTGTGCTCCTTGCGCTCGAATTGGCCGTTTTGGGGTGCGGCAGCAGCACCCCAACCAACACAGCACCCACGGCGGCAAGCGGCACCTGGCAAGCCGTGCTGGTGGGTGGAAGCGGCGAGGCCTCCACACTGAATTTTGTCACGACATTTTCCGTAAATGGCGATTCCAGCCTGGACGTGACCGGCATTCAATTTATTACGGTTGGGCCTTGTTTCGGCGCGGGGAGTACAGCGGGAGGATCGCTAAGTGTGTCGAATTCAACTGGCGTGGTCACGGGCCCCTTTTCCTTCAGCGTGCAGTCGGGAACGGGAAACACTCTCACTCTCGCTGGGACCGAGAACGGGACGGTTATCACTGGAACGTGGACGCTGAACGGAAGCGGAGGCTGCGACGACTCGGATAGCACGACACAGCCCTCGCGGACGTTCACTATGTGTCAGGGCAGCGGACCCTGTAAGTCGACCGCCTAATCCTGAGTCAAATCAATGCGTGCTTTTCCTGTGTAACGGCTTGGCGCCGCACTTCCCTCGCATCTGCTTTGCTGCTATACAAGGAATGCTATGAGGCGCTCACTGCGAGAGATTGCTGTGGCGGTTGGAGCCCGTCTGCACGGAGATGGCGCTGTTGTTTTGACCGGAGTCGCGAGTATCGCAGCCGCAGAAGCAACCGACCTCGTCTTCGTGGAAGATGAAAAACATCTCGCGGCTGCTCTGGAGTCGCCCGCCGGGGCCGTCATCGCGGGAACATTCGCCGAGGGTTCTTCGACCAAGCCGCTGCTGATCAGCGACCACCCCAAGCTGGCCTTTGCGCGCGCCGCAGGATTCTTGCTGGGTAGTCGCATTCGGGAAAAGAAAACAGACGTTTCCGGGTTCGCGCATCCAACGGCGACGATCCACCCCTCTGTGAGCCTAGCCGCGGGCGTCGTGATTGAGGAACACGCGGTCCTGCGGGAGGATGTGAGGATCGGCGACAAATCGCAGATCGGCGCTGGGGCGGTGATTGGAACGGGGGTAAGTATTGGGCGCGAGTGCGTAATCTATCCCAATGTGACGATTTATCCGGGGACGACCGTGGGCGACCGCGTAGTGGTCCATGCCGGTGCAGTGCTCGGAAGCGACGGATTTGGATACGTGCGCGACGTGAAGAGCGGCCGTTACGAAAAATTTCCGCAGGTAGGCCGTCTGGTAATAGAAGACGATGTAGAGATTGGCGCCAACACGACCATCGATCGCGGCGCGCTGGACGAAACTCGCATCGGGCGTGGGACAAAACTGGATAACCTGGTGCACGTGGGACACAACTGCCGTCTCGGTGAGAATGTGGTGATCGCAGCGCAGACGGGAATCTCCGGCAGTGTGGTAATCGAAGACGACGTGGTGCTCGGCGGCCAGGTGGGCATAGGCGACCATGTGCGTCTGGAAGCGGCGGTGATCGTCGGCGCGCAGGGCGGAGTTCCTTCCAACAAAATTTTACGTGGCAAAGGGGTGGTGTTCTGGGGAACGCCTGCTCGGCCAATCGGAAAATATTTGAAGCAACTGGCAGAACTCGCAAGATTGTCGAAGAAAGAAACCACCTGAGGAATTGGCCGATGCAGGCCAGCCTGGGGTGGCAAGAAGGCTTGCCGCCGGAATGCGTCGGTCGAATTTATGGCAATTGTTGTCGTCGGAGGGCATTCGCGCAGCGTGGGAAAAACCAGCGTGGTGGCCGGGCTCATCGAAGCATTAGCCGGCTACTGCTGGACAGCGGTGAAGATCACGCAGTACGGACATGGAATCTGTTCTGCCAATGGCGCGCCGTGCGCCTGTGCCACCGTCGATCATAGCTGGGCAATCTCCGAAGAACACGAGCGATCAGGAGAGTCGGACACGTCCCGGTTTTTGCAGGCGGGGGCAGCGCATGCATTGTGGGTACGGACCGAGCATGGCCGACTCGCCGAAGCGATGCCGGCGTTGCGGGAGCTTATCAGGGACTTACGGAATGTAATTGTGGAGTCGAATAGCGTGATGAAATTTCTGCAACCGAATCTTTACTTGTCAGTGCTCGACCCAGCGACTGAGGATTTCAAGAATTCTGCGCGGGAATTTCTTGACCGCGCCGATGCCGTGATTCTGCACGCAGGTGCAGGCAGAGAGCCGGAGTGGAGGAAAGTTTCATTGAAACCAGTGACGGGACGCCCCGTTTTCGAGATTATTCCCCCACGCTATGTCACACCCGAAATTGTCGAGTTCGTGCGCAGCGAAATTGCCCGGGCCGAGAGAGCAGAGTCCTCGCATCGCGAGGAATAACAATACTGGGACTGCTTCCGGCTGTTCTGGCGGCTTGAACGGCCAGCGATTTTGTTATCCTTCCCCGTGCGGCAAATTCATTTCAGCGCCTGGTTGCTGGTGATTCTCTCGGCTCTGCTGCAGGTGCTGATCTTCCCTCTCCCCAATCTCTATGTTCTGTCATGGATTGCATTTGCTCCGTTGATTGTGGGCCTTCTACGAGCACGGCCGGCAGGCGAACTCCAGGTTAATGGCACCGCCCGGCTGCAGGCCGCGACGCCGGGGCAGGCGTTTCTTCTCAGCTATGCCTGCGGAATTCTCTGGTATGCGGGGACATGCTATTGGATTTACGACACCATGAGAAACTACGGCGGCCTGGGCCCCGCCGCGGCCGGCCTTGCTCTTTTTCTCTTTTGTCTCTATCTCGCGCTCTACCACGGTCTGTTCGGCTTGTTGGTGGGTCTGCTGGCCGGCCCTGGACGAGACCATCGCCGTGCCCTCGTAGCCGCTCCGTTTCTTTGGGTCGCCATAGAATTGGGGCGGACCGGGGTAACCGGGTTCCCATGGAACCTTCTGGGCACAGCGCAGGTAGACAATCTTTCCTTGTGCCGCATCGCCGCGTGGGCCGGGGTCTATGGCATCTCGTTCGAGATCATGCTGGTGAATGTGGCGCTGGCAGCGGCATTTCTTGTGCCTCGCAAGAAACGCAGGCCGCTGCTGGTGGCTTCTCTGGCGGCAGCGGCTGTGTTGCAGGCGGGCAGCCTGATAACCCTCCCGGAATTGCAGACGGACCACGCTGCCTTGCTGTTGCAACAGAATCTTCCCGTCGACGCCAATTGGACGCGGGAATTCTTCGAGAACACGCTGCGTGAGTTCACCGAGATGAGTGAGAAGGCAGTCGCCCAGAATTCTGCTGCCAGCGCAAGGACTCCCAAAATCGATTTGATTGTGTGGCCCGAATCGCCGGCGCCCTTCTATACCAACGATCCGTTATTTCGTAACGCCATCAGCGCGATGGCTCGCTCCGCGCATCTTTGGGTGGTTACCGGCTCGATTGGCGTGCTGCCGGCAGCGCAAGGCGCCGGGCGAGGTTCGCAGGTCTTCAACTCGGCTGCACTGGTCAGTCCAGACGGCGAGTGGACCGGGCGCTACGACAAAGTGCATCTGGTTCCCTTCGGAGAATATCTGCCTTTTCCGAAGATTTTTGCATTTGCCGGAGGGCTGGTGAAAGAAGTGGGAGAGTTTCAGCATGGTGCCTCGCGTGCTCCGCTCGACGCTGGAGGCACCAAACTGGGAGTCTTTATCTGCTATGAATCAGTTTTTCCAGGCGAAGTCAGGATCTTCGCTGATCGGGGCGCGCAGGTGCTGGTGAACATTTCGAATGATGCCTGGTATGGAGACAGCGGCGCCTATGCGCAACACTTGAATCAGACGCGTATGCGGGCGATAGAAAACGATCGTTGGCTGCTGAGTGCAACTGACACCGGCGTGACCGCTTCCATCGACCCTTACGGACGCGTCGTGGCACGGCTTCGCCGTAAACAACGGGGCGGATTGGTCGCGCCCTACGCGCTCACTTCCGTAACTACCTTCTACACACGCCACGGCGATTGGTTTTCGTGGCTGTGTGCGATAATTTCTGTGGGAGCCCTGCTGACGCGTTTCCGATTCCGCAAAAAGACAGAAGAACATGATTCAAGAACTTGATCAGGAATACACCGCGCTGAACAAGAAAGTTCACGATCTCCGGGAGTATCTTTGACGCGGACAAGGTCCGTCCGCAATTAGCCGAAATCGAAAGACAGGCCTCGGACCCCAATTTGTGGGCGAACCCACAAAACTCCCAGCGGGTGATGCGCGAAAAGAAGCGCCTCGAACATGTTCTGGCCACCGACGCCGATCTCGGCCGACGCTCTGACGACATTGCAGCTTACTTCGAACTCGCACGCGAGGGCGAAACCGTCGATGCCGAGTTGCGGCGCGAGATCGACTCGCTGCGCGATCTGATCGACAAGCTGGAAACCGAAACTCTGCTCTCCGGAGAAAACGATGCCCGCAACGCGATCGTGACCATCCACCCTGGAGCCGGGGGCACTGAATCGCAGGATTGGGCCGACATGCTCTTGCGCATGTATCTGCGTTGGGCGGAACGCCAGGGTTTCGAAACGGTGCTCTACGACTATCAGCCGGGCGAAGAGGCTGGGCTGAAATCCGCGACCTTCGCGGTGAACGGAGACTATGCCTACGGGCTCCTGACCAGCGAGATCGGGGTACACCGTTTGGTGCGCATTTCTCCTTTCGACCAGGCCAAGCGACGGCATACTTCATTCGCCAGCGTCTTCGTTTCACCGGAAATCGATGACAGCATCGAGGTGGTGATCAAACCAGAAGATTTGCGCGTCGATACCTACCGTTCGAGCGGAAAAGGCGGCCAGCATGTGAACACCACCGATTCCGCGGTGCGCATTACGCATCTTCCCACCGGCATTGTGGCGAGTTGCCAGAACGAGCGCTCGCAGCACAAGAACCGCGATCGAGCCATGAGCATGCTGCGCTCCAAGCTTTACGAATTTGAGATGGAGAAAAAGCGCGAAGCCACGAAGAAAGTAGAAGACGCCAAGCTCGACATCGATTTCGGGTCCCAGATTCGTTCCTACGTGCTGCAGCCCTACCGCCTGATCAAGGACCATCGCACCAAAGTAGAGGTCGGCGATGTGGATCGGGTGCTCGATGGAGATCTGCAGCGGTTCATTCGCGCCTATCTGCTGGCGCGGCGTGATGGCAACAACAAGGAGAAGCCGTAGTGGGCGGCCAGCCGGCAAAAGGCAAGGTTGTAAAGCTGGGTCCGCGCTTCCGGCGCGCCTTTCTGTTCGCTGCGGAGAAACATGCCGGGCAGGCGCGCAAAACTACGACCGTTCCCTACATCGCGCACCTGATGGGCGTGGCCTCTCTCGCTCTTGAGTTTGGCGGTGATGAGGACGTGGCCATTGCTGCCCTTCTGCATGATGTGGTGGAGGACTGTGGCGGTTCGCCCGTGTCGAAGGAAGTCCGCCGCAAATTCGGCAAGCGCGTGGCAAAGATTGTCGATGGCTGCACGGATTCCGATGCCTCCCCGAAGCCGCCATGGA
Source organism: Candidatus Aquilonibacter sp. (assembly GCA_035523915.1). Lineage (GTDB taxonomy): Bacteria > Acidobacteriota > Terriglobia > Terriglobales > Acidobacteriaceae > Sulfotelmatobacter. The sequence goes on from DATKPV010000022.1 coordinate 14,543, forward strand.
GGCAGCGCAAAGAAGATTACATCGAGCATCTGCGCGGAGCGGACGCTGATACGCGTCTGGTTTCGGCTGCCGACAAGCTGAACAACGTACGTTCCATCCTCGCGGACTACCGCCAGTTCGGGGAATCCATCTGGTCACGATTCAACGGCGGACGCGAGGGAACTCTTTGGTACTATCGGGCTTTGTTGGAGGAATTTCTGCGAGGCAAGCCCAACCGGCTGGTGCGTGAGGTGAAACTCGCTGTCGAGGAACTGGAAGCGCTGACCAAGGGCGGAAACTCGGGCTTTCCGAGAAATGGCATCGTGTGATCGTATGCCGCGCATGATTGATCAAATTCGCGCTTCGAAGCTGCCATCGAACATGATGCAGTTTGCCGCGCGCGGCGCCCTGGCGGTTTCAGCCGCCGAGAACATCGAGATCATGGTCTACCTCGCCCGCCACAACAAGGTGTTTGGCGATCTCGCGCGCATGACCCTCGCCGGTTGGGACGAGAAAGCTTCGCTGGCCGCGGCTTCGGATCCGAACACGCCTCGAGAGGTACTCGATTATTTCATTTCGCCGGACAATCTTCGCCCCAAGCTGCTGCCGGCATTGGTGGAGAACCCCTCGGTATCCGAGGGCGAGCTGGCCAAGTTTGCGATTTCCGCTTCCCGTGAGGCCGTCGAAGCGATGTTGCAGAGCCCCAGAGTGCGTGCTTCGGCGGGGATTCTGGATTCACTTAAGGCCAATCCTTATCTGAAGGCAAACGAGCTGAACGAAGTGACGAAGTTGACGAGTCCGGCTTCTTCCCAATTGGCTGCGACCTCACCGGGGACATCTGAAGCCGCACATCAGCCGGTCGCAGCGGTAGACCTGGCAACAGAGTCCGACGCTCCTGAGGAAATCAGCGATCCGGTGCTTGTTGCGGTTTCAGCTCAGAGCGATGAGCCGGGAGATGTTGCCGATGAAGAGGTTTCGGCCTACCTGGCGGAACATGCGGCTGAAATCGCTGCCGAACCTGATAAGCCATTTCAGGCGATGGGCGTGGTTGACCTTTTGGGGCCTGATTATTTTCCTGTATCGGCCGTTGCCGAAACCGAGTCGGCGGAATCGGGATCGTCCGCCGCCGGCCAATCCGCGGGAACGGCCGCTGTTGCTAAGCCACAACCACAACCGAAAACCATTGCACATGTCGCCAAAGCACGGACACACGGTGGACCCGACCGCGAGAACACGCTGCAGAAAATCAATCGGCTCGACGTGAAGGGCCGCATTCAACTGGCGCTCAAGGGCAACAAGGAAGAACGGTCGATTCTCATCCGCGACGGAACGAAAGTCGTGTCGCTGGCGGTGCTCGATGCGCCCAAGCTGTCCGATGGAGAGGTGGAGAAATTTGCCAGCCAGAAAAACGTGCTGGAAGCAGTGTTGCGCACCATTCCCCTGAAGCGCCGTTTCATGAAGAACTACATCGTGGTGCGAAATCTGGTGGCCAATCCTCGTACGCCGCTCGATATCTCGTTGGGGCTGATGAAGAATCTTCTGGTTCAGGACCTGAAAAATCTTTCCTCCAACAAGGAGATTTCGGAAACGGTTCGCAAGCTTGCTTTGAAGATGTTCAAGCAGAAGCTGGAAGCGGCAAACAAGAAATAGTTCATCCGCGGGAAAAGTCCATGCCAACTGCAACTCAGCCAGATGTAATTACGGAATTGCTGAAAAGGGCCAAAACCATTGCGGTCGTTGGTCTGTCGGACAATCCTCTGCGGCCCAGTCACGGTGTCGCCGCCTACCTGCAGAGCCAGGGATATCGCATTATTCCCGTGAACCCTCACATCGAATTCTGCCTCGGCGAAAAGGCATACCCGGCCTTGCCGGACATCCCTGTCAAAGTTGACATCGTAGACATTTTCCGGCGACCGGAATTCGTAGAAGAGGTAGTGGACCAGGCTATCGCCCTCAAGATACCTGCTATCTGGATGCAGGAGGAAATCGTTCACGAAAAGGCGGCCGAGAAGGCGCGCCAGGCGGGCATTTTCGTTGTGATGGACCGTTGCATCCTGGAGGAACATCGGGCACGGTTCCGATAGCCCCTCAAGGGATCATTCAGTGAAAGTTTCGAGAATGTGTGGGTATGTCGAGCGCCGCAAGCGGCATGATTTTTGTCGCTCGAATGTGAATCACGTTGTCTTTGTTCTGCAGAATCCCCTCAATAAATACGAAGCGTTCATGCACGACGGCCACCGTATTCTCCGCATAGAAATCCGGCGTGATGATGGCGTTGGCGATTCCGGTTTCATCTTCCAGGCTGAGAAAGATGAAGCCCTTTGCCGTCCCCGGTCTTTGCCGGGTAATCACGCATCCTGCAATTCGCACATACTCGCCGTCCCGCATTTGTGACAGCTCCCTGGCGGTCTTCGCTCCGGTGCGGCGTAGATCTTCGCGCCGATAGAACAGGGGATGCCTGTCGATACTCAGACCGGTGCCACTATAGTCGGCCATCAGACGCTCTGTCGTTGTCATGCGGCGCAGGGGTGAAGATGTATCCCACTCGGAAATGCCGGCAAGCAACGGGCCTACCGGTTGAGCTGCCTTTTGCGATTGCCAGAGAGCGTCGCGGCGATGAATTCCGTTCTTTCGTTCAATGTTGTTCAGAGCGCCGATTTGCCCCAGCATGCGGAATTCAGCTTTTGACAGTTGGGGAACGCGCAGGCCGAGATCAGCGATCGAATCAAACGGACGTTTTTCCCGTTCGCTCATGAGAGCATCGGCGGTGGCCTTCCTCAAACTTTTTACATAGCGAAACCCGAGCCTGAGCGAAAGCAAGCCGTCATGCTCAAGGCTGCAATCCCATCCGGAGCATGTCACATCGACGGGCTTCACTCTCAGGCCGTGCCGCTGCGCGTCTTTCACCAGGGTTGCAGGATGATAAAAACCCATCGGATAGTTATTCAGCAAAGCGGCAGTGAATGCCGCCAGATACCGCACTTTCAAAAATGCGCTGGCATATGCGATCAAAGCAAAGCTGGCCGCATGGGACTCCGGAAAACCATAAAGCGCGAAGGAAGCGATGAACTGGACAATTTCATCTTGCGTCTGCCGCGGAAATCCGTTTTGCGTCATTCCCGCGCGTAACTTGGTTTCAATCTCTTTCATGCGCTCACGCGATCGTTTGGCGCCCAGAGCCCGCCGTAATTCTTCCGCCTCCCCGCCGCTGAAATTCGCGCATACCATCGCCATCCTCAACAATTGCTCCTGGAAGAGCGGCACTCCCAGAGTTCTTTTTAAAACCGGGATCAAAGAAGAGTGCGGATAACTGACCGCTTCCTTGCCCTGCCGCCGGCGCAAATAGGGATTGGTCATTTTCCCGGTGATAGGGCCGGGACGGATCAAGGCAACTTGCGTCACCAGATCGTAAAAGCGCTGCGGATGATTGCGCGGAAGCGAGGCCATCTGCGCCCGGCTCTCGATCTGAAACATGCCGACCGTATCCGCTTTCTGAATCACCCGGTAAACATCCGGCGCGTCTTGCGGCAGATGGGCCAGATCGACTTCTTCCCCGTAGTGCTTCCGGATCAACTCGATTGAATCTTTAAGCACGGCTATCATGCCCAAACCCAGCAAATCCACTTTGATGAGGCCCAGCGCGGCGCAGTCTTCCTTGTCCCACTGCACCACGACTCTTCCCGGCATGGTGGCAGGCTCAAGAGGCACAACGGAATCCAATTGCCCCTGGCAAATGACCATGCCGCCGGAATGCTGGCTCAGATGGCGTGGCAAGTCTTGCACTCGCTGGCACAGATCGAGATACAGGGCAATCTGCGGATGTTGCACATCCAGTCCGGCTTTTTTGGATTGCTTCTCCAACGTGTCAGCGGGATCTCTCCACTCCCATGCCCCCACAATATTTGACAGCCGGGATAACGTGTCTTCATCGAAGCCCAGCGCCTTGCCCATCTCCCTGGCCGCAGAACGTCCGCGATAAGTGCAAACATTGGCGGTCATGGCCGCCCCGCGCTTACCATAGCGTTCATAGACGTATTGAATCACCTGTTCGCGTTGATCCCCGCTGGGCAGGTCCAGATCGATATCAGGCCATTCGCCGCGTTCTTCTGACAAGAATCGCTCGAAAAGCAATTCCATCGCGACCGGGTCCACCGCCGTAATTCCCAGCGAATAACAAACCGCACTGTTCGCGGCGGAGCCGCGTCCCTGCACAAGAACCCCAGCCTGACGGCAGAAGCGCACAATATCCCAGACGATCAGGAAATATCCCGCCAGATCCAGCCTTTCGATCAAGGTAAGTTCGTGCTGCAACTGCTGACGGACGCGCTCGGTAATTGGCCGGTAACGGTTCCGCGCTCCTTCCCATGTCCGCTTTTGCAAAAATGAATTCATGGTGTCGCCGGCGGGAACGGGATAGCGCGGAAATTCGTAACCCAGCTTTTCCAAAGAAAAATCCAGGCGCGAAGAGAGTTCCGTTGTATTGGCAATGGCCTCGGGCAGGTCCGCAAAGATATGGGCCATCTTCCTGGCGTCCCGGATATATCGCTGTGAGTTTTGCGAGAGCAGACGGCCCGCCGTATCCAGCCGGCGCTTCGTTCGTATACAAGTGAAAACGTCTGCTATCTCGCGCTCCCGGGGAGTGGCGTAGGTAACCCCATTCGTGGCCAGCAAGGGCAATCGCAGTTCGCGCGCCAGAGCAATCGCTGCCTGATTCCGGCACTCCTGAGCACGGTTGCAATGCCTCTGCAATTCGACGTAGAGGTTATCTTTGCCAAAACTGCAAATCAGCCGTTGCAGCAATTGGCGCCCGGCGACCACACCTCCTTCTTGCAGAGCATGCATCAATGGGCCGTTTTCATCACCAGTAAGACAAATCAGGCCGTTGGTATGGGCTTTTAATTCTTTCAGAGTGACGGTCGCAATCGCTTCCTTGTTCGACCGGAGTTTCGCCGTGGTCAGCAGACGGCAGAGATTTTGGTATCCCGCGCGGGATTGGACCAGGATTGGACAATTTCCTCCTTCACAAAGGCTGACTTCCGCTCCGATATGTGCCTTGATTCCGTACCGCTTGGCCGCGAGATGAAATCGCGGAGCGCCATATACGCCGTTTCTATCCAAAAGCGCCATTGCGGGCATCTGGTATTCAGCGCCGACACACGCCAGCCGTTCCGGAAGAGACGCACCTTCCAGAAACGTGAATGCAGATCGAGCGTGGAGTTCAACGTATTGCATTGCAAAAAGGCGCTAGTCAAAGATGCCTTCCACAAACCATTGCTTACGGATCTTGTCCAGATAGATTCGGTAATAGCCAATTCCTTCCCAGGTCTTTACCGCAATATCCCACTCATCTCGTGACCAGGCCGAGTTATTCCACCAGAAGCCGGAGTTGCACCACGGGCCGGAAGCCGCAAGCACGCGAAACTGCCTCTTTCTGATCGAAAGGCAATGTGGTTTATTCGCCGCCATATCAACCGAGGTTTCCAATGCAGGACGAAAAATCCGCAAAACCAAAACAGACTCAGAGCCTGCCGGAAAAGCCCCGCTCGCCGGTCCACCGGAAAAAGGCTCCACAGAAAAACTGTCCGGTTTATGGGAATCAAGGATCGTGGGAGAACCGGCACATGCAATGCCGCTTTGGTCCGAGATGCCTACAACACCGCGAATCCGGGCCAGAGTAATTTCGAGTTGCTCAGTTTCCGGAGATACGGGAACGAAAAGACTCTGCTGGACACTTCGAGGTCTCACCGGCACAACTCGAACCGTGATCTTGTGAATGGGCGCGGAGAAGGAGCTTTTTCCCAGGTCAAGATACGCCAACCGGAAAAGTACTCGCCCATCCTGAACGGGAAGCGGCAATTTCCAGACACGCTCGTACTGTTCTCTATCTTGTCCAGTCTGCCGCTGCTTCGCTTCCAATTCCAGCATCACTTCCAACTGATTTGTAGCCAGCGATCGCGATGACAAACGAACACAGAGTTGTTGAATCAGGCGATCCAGAATGAACGCGAGGGATTCCAGAGTTTCCACGGGGTCTTCAAACTCATAAGCCTCGGTCAAATCTTCGTTCGACTCGGCCGGAACCAGAGTTCTGCATGTTTTTCCGCAGGCCAATCTTTGAAGTTGTAAACCCTCCTGGCCCAGTCGCTCGGTCAGTGCGATGGGCGGTAATCCTGCCAACGATTGCAGCGTGCGGATTCCCCAGACGTCTAAAATGTCCAGCACTTCTGGAGCAGCGGGAAGTACGCTCACCTCCAGAGGCGCCAGGTATTTTGCTTCTCTGCCTTCGGGAATGACCGTGATTCCGGAATAGCCTCGTGCGGCGAACATTGCACTATCGGGATTGGCGGCAACCCCCACATTGAGTTCAAGGCCTACCTGAGCTCCATGATCCGCGATTTTGTGTCCTGTACTTTCATGGGAACCAAACAGCTTTTCTGTTCCCGCAAGATCAAGAATCACCGTGCCCGGACACGTTGATTCCACGCAAGGCGAAAAGGCCCTGCCGCAATCCAACAAAGCGGCCCGCGCAGACTCTTCGTTAGCCAGGGATCGTTTTCGCAGGGATATTCCGCCACAGGTCTCTACCTGCAACTTGGTCATGCCAATTTGGATACCCGCAGACCGGGCCGCCTGATTCATGGCCACCACTCTGGGTGGAGTCGGGCCGTCAAGAATGGCGATGGGAGATTTTTTGAAAATTTCCCGCGTATCTTTCGGCTCCATTCGGCAAGCCGCTTGTACAGGAAAATCGGGGACAAATAGGCAGGCAAACATAACGCTAGGCCCACTGGGTTTTTAACGAAAAATCCTGGCTGACAGATTGACTCGGCTTCTTCTCTCTGCCTCGCAAGATCTCCGATCTAAGATTGAATTGCGTAATGACGCGCCCGGAAAAAATTGCGGAAACCATAGTCATCCGCAACACCAGCCCGGCGCAGCTTGTGGCATGAGGCTGCTGCTCGATAAGAACCAGTGCGGTGGAGTGTCTCTCAACCACGCGGCTGAAGCGGAACCAGGAACTCAGGGGAACCCTCCGTACAAGGCGTTCCGCGATGCAGCCTATATCCACAACGATCAGGCCGAAACCGCCGCTTTGAAGAAGTATGTCGGTTACTTTGAATGCCTGTTCGAGAGGCGTGAATTTGGATTGGTTCTTTCCGCACCGCACCCAAAGCAAACGCGACAAGTTCGTCCCGGTCTTGTGTGCCGAAGCCGGATCAAACGTGTCGCTGGCATCTACGAGGGCACAGAAGTGGGTTTGCGAGGCCTTCGATAACAAGGAAATCAGCACGGAAGTCCTGCCCGACGAGACCAGGTCGCTGCCGCAAATCTCTGTCAGCGCTCCCACCGGAACCCCGCCGTTCAGATCATCTATCTGAGTAATTCCTGTGGGAATGGTTTTTCGCTCGGGCCGCCGGTACACGGCGAAAGCGGCAGGAATTCGAGCTTCGATTTGCGAGCGCAGAAGATCGGCAGACGGCATGACTTTCGCTTTTTATTCGCCATTGAATATTCTCCTGCAAATCCGGAGGGTTGTCAAGTAGAGACTGCTTTATCATCCCGAGCGTAGTCACTTTCCACGCGCCGATAGTCTTCCACGAAGTACCGTCAGGGAAGCCGCGGGCAACGTGTATTGAGCATTTTCTCCACCCGAGATTTGTGAGACTACAGGTGGATCATCAGGATCGGCATAACCCTTTTTCCTGGCGGGATGCCACACATATTGGGCCTTTCCAAACGTCATCATCGTGACCGGCCCTTGGAGAAATGTGTCATGGTTGTTTTCCGCATCATGAAATACGATCTTCACCTGGTGCGGATGGTCGTGATCTTTGTTAATCAGCATCAGCGACCATTGACCATCCGGGCGTTGCAAAGGGTAGGCCGTGACCAGAACATGTCCGCCTGTGTCTTTGATGTCGCTGGACGCAACATAGAGTTTGTGCTCGGCATCTTTTGCTTCGGCCCACTCCTGAGTAATAAGCTGCGCGGCGAAGAATTGCGAGGTCTTCTGCCTGATCTGGTAGTGATCATCCACCATGAACATGTGGTAGGTTCCCCAACTATTGGGGCAGGCAGGATGCGGCGGCGAATAGGGCAAGTCGTGATAGTAGTGGGTGGATTGGCCGCCAGCGGTGAGAAATCCGCCGAAGGAATCTGCCAGCCACAGAGCGCCAAAGATGTCGACCGCGGCCTCCCCTCCGTGATCGTTGGTTTCGGTATCGAGCAGTGGAATCCCGGCAGGCAAGCCGTCGTCACGCCATACCTTCATGATATGAGTGATCAACTCCGGTTCCTGATAAAGATCTTTCCAGGGCGTATCGCATCCGTCGTAGGGATAATGCTCAAACGACATGAAGGCGAGATCGTGAAGACGTCCATGAGCTTTCAGATAATCAAGAAAGCGGCCGAGCCAGGAAGTCCGCCCTTGCGCGTCGGGCCAGACTTTGATGTCCTCGGTGACTCCTTCAAAGACTGGTCCGCCCAGCTTGAAATCCGCATCGACTCCGTGCAAGGCTGTGGCGAATTGCAGGTAAAGAGCGCCGTAGTCCTCGGGCAGCATGTACTGGCCGTCGGGTTCTTCCCCCATCTCGATGTACGAGACCGGATAGCCGCGCTTCTTGATATACGTCATCTGGGCCGCAGCATCTTCGGGTGTGCTGTACAGCATGGCCACGGGAACGATGGCGGGCAGGCCGCGGGTGATGCCGCTGGTGAAGAACAAGTCAAATCCCGGTTGATCTCCCGATTCCATGCGGTCTGGCGCCACATAAAGATCCTGGGACTCATGCCAGGGATCGACAGAGGAGCACAGAGTCAGCGTCTGCTTTTGATCGGGCGAATGATGAAGCAGATCGTGGAATTCGTTGTTCTGGTTGATGGTTCCGAGAAAAAGCTCGCGGATGGCGTAGCCCACGCAGTTCCTGCGATCCCCGGAACCATGGGTATCACAGGTATTGGAAGAACGGGTCATCCACACGCGCACGTATTTCGTGGTCACTGGAGCCGAATCGAGCGGCAGCAGTGCGGTCCCGCCTTTTCCCTCGGTAACGCTTCCTGAGGGAAAGGTCTTCCAGACTCCTTTGTCTTGGTCATCCATGGCGTCACCCTCGCCGAGCCAATACTGCACTTCGTAGGTTCGGGCGTACGGCTCCGCCCACGCGATGCGAATGGCATTGATGCTTTCTTTTTTGTCGAGAGCGATTACCACCCACTGCGGATGGAGCGAATCGTCTTCTCCCGTGAAATCTTTTGTGAGGTAGGGATTACTCTTCCAGTAAGACTGGAGATCTCCATCATCGAGGCGCGAATAGCCGTCAAACTCGGTTCCGTTGTTCCGGGTGAAGCCGCGGTGGGGAAGCGAATAGCCATAGGAGTGACGGATCATTTCCTTCGTGGGAGTGGCGTCGCCGGTGAAATAGCCCTTTCCGGCGGCATCGCTCCAGGTTCCTTTGGGATTCCAATGCCAGGCCTGCACAAACAGGTCGGTATTCTGGCGATAGCTGATGACTCCCCAGCCGGCCTCGAGAATCTGTCCTACCTGGTCGGATCGGAAGAACATGTCGGTGGCGTTGCTGGGGACGCGGTCCACGGTCGATCCCAGCGCATAGGGCGGGCTGAATGTGTTCACGACGCGGCCCGGAGTAGCATCGACAAGAACCGTTTGTGTACGAGCGTGCGACAGACAAACCAAGACGAAAGTAAGAAGAAGAGCTATTGTGTGTGACCAGCAGAGAACCCGTGCGAAGAAGAACGGCAGTTTATCCGGCATTGTGCAGACCTCGTGAATTGGGGCAAAATCCCGATAAGTGTCATACATCAAGTGGCAGAGTTCGTGCCAGCTTCAATGATTTCGGCTTTCACGCAATGAAACCCACGCTATGGATATAATCTGCGCTTCTCTGGCAACTGCTGCGGCGGATCACGTCGGCGGAGGCTGTTCTGAACTTCATTCATGAAGACTTCCTGTTGCATTCTGAGGCGGCCCGCCGGCTGTATCACGATTACGCCGCCGCCGAGCCCATCCTTGATTATCACACTCATCTCAATCCGGCTGATATTGCCGCCGACCGGCGCTTCCACAATCTATTTGAAATCTGGCTGGAGGGTGATCACTACAAATGGAGGGCGATGCGCGCCAACGGCGTTTCCGAGCGTTTTTGTACCGGAGACGCAACAGCCGAGGAAAAATTTGGCGCCTGGGCCCGCACTGTTCCTTTCACGGTTCGTAACCCGCTCTTCCATTGGTGCCATCTGGAGTTGAGGCGGTATTTCGGAATCGACGAACTGCTGGCGGAACGCAGTGCGCTTTCTATTTGGGATCGCGCGAACGCCTTGCTAAGCGGTGGTGATCTCACAGCGCAGGGCATTCTCAGGAAGTTCAACGTTCGGGCCTTGTTTACCACGGACGACCCTTGCGATGACCTGCGGCACCATAAGAGGCTGGCAGCTTCGCAAGCAGGATTTCGCGTGTATCCAACTTTTCGTCCCGATAGGGCTCTGCTGGTGAACGATCCGGCCGTGTTCAATACATGGGTCGGCCGTCTGGAAGAATCCAGTGGCATCGAAATCTCATCCGTGTATGGTTTTCTTGACGCTCTGAAGCAACGCCACGATTTTTTCCATGCTGCCGGAGCGCGCCTTTCCGATCACGGCTTGGAATATTGCCCCGCCCATCCTTGCAGCGACCGCCGTGCCGCCGCGATTTTTCAGAAGGTTCGGAGCGGCAAGGCCGCCACGGGCCCGGAACATGAGCAGTTTGCTTCGTATTTAATGTTGTTCTTCGGCAAATTAGACGCAGAAAAAGGCTGGACAAAACAACTGCATTTGGGCGCACTGCGCGCGGTGAACACTCGCAGGGTGCGGGAGGCAGGGCCTGATGCAGGATTCGACTGCACGGGAGACTGGATGCAGGCCAAAGCGCTTTGCGCCTACCTCGATTACCTCGAACGGGGGTCTGCGCTTCCGAAGACGATCGTTTACAACCTCAACCCCGCCGAGAATTATGCCATCGCGACAGCGCTTGGAAGTTTTCAGGATGAATCAGTCCCGGGAAAACTTCAGTTCGGCAGCGCATGGTGGTTTCTGGATCAGAAGGAAGGCATTGAGTGGCAAATCAACGCTCTCTCGCACACTGGGTTGCTCTCCCGCTTCGTCGGCATGGTAACGGATTCACGATCGTTCATGTCTTTTCCGCGGCACGAATATTTCCGCAGGATTCTGTGCAATTTTCTGGGACGCGAGATGGAGAACGGCGAACTTCCCAACGACGAGGCGTGGCTGGGAGGTATGGTTCGCAACATTTGTTTCGAAAATGCCCGCCACTATCTCGGCCTTGAACTGCCGCTCGTCGCGAACACGAGCAAGAAAGTCTAGTGCGGTGAAAGATTGCCTTCGCTGGCCGTTTTTACCCAATGAAAACCGGCTGTCGAGCTCTGCTGCGGAGGCCTTACTCTTTTGTATAATTTTCGCTCCCGTATCTACACTGCTCGTCGCAACTGGATCATTCCATGTTCCTCAAACGATTCGAAAATCGGATCACGCTCGGAAGCGCAGCGGCAGAACAGGCTGCATCGGCGATTCGCAGAGCGATCGCCGCACGTGGCTCGGCACGGATCATCGGGGCGACCGCAGCCTCGCAGCTGGAATTCCTTGATTTTCTGACGAAAGCGCCGGGAATCGACTGGGCGCAGGTGGAAGCATTTCATCTGGATGAATATATCGGTTTGCCGATTACCCATCCGGGAAGTTTCCGCAAGATGCTGCTCGAGCAACTTGTGCAGAAAACCGGAATAGTCAAATACCATTTGCTCGATGGGGACGCCGCAGATCCATCGGAGGTCGTTCAGCGCGTCGGCAAAGCCCTGGCATCTAAACCGGTCGACATCGCGTTTTTGGGCATCGGCGAGAATGGACACATCGCGTTCAACGATCCGCCCGCCGATCTTGAAACCGAAGAACCATATATCATCGTGAATCTCGACGAGGCCTGCCGCCGGCAGCAGGTGGGCGAAGCATGGTTCTCCGACATCTCCCAGGTTCCCAAGCAGGCGATCTCCATGTCGCCGCGTCAGATTCTCAAGGCCAGGGAGATATTGGCAGTGGTGCCGGACACGCGTAAGGCTCAGGCGGTGAAGGCTTGCTTTGAGGGCCCCATTAGCCCGATGGCGCCGGCGTCAATCCTCCGCAAGCATTCCAACGCTACCATCTATCTCGACAAAAACTCGGCTTCGCTGCTGGGCCCGGCTCTACAGAAAGCGCTGCAAGACGAATCACAGGTTGCGGTTGGTTCTTAAAGGACCGCGTGTGTACCTTCAGGCATGGTAACCACCAGAAGGCCGATCGCTTCGTTGCGCTGGTGGATTGGCGGACTTCTGTTCGCGTCCACCGTCATAAACTATATCGACCGGCAGACGCTTTCGCTTCTTGCTCCCTACCTCAAAATCCAATACCGCTGGACCAACTCCGACTACGCGAATATCGCGATCGCCTTTCGCGTCGCTTACTCCATCGGACAAACGCTGTTTGGACGGCTCATGGACCGAATCGGCACGCGCCGCGGTCTCACGCTCACAGTCGTCTACTATTCACTGGTTTCGATGTTGACGTCGCTCGCCCACGGCCTTTATAGCTTCGCCACGTTTCGATTTTTGTTGGGCGCGGGGGAATCTGCCAACTGGCCGGCCGCGGCCAAGGCCGTCTCGGAGTGGTTTCCCAAGCGCGAGCGTGCACTCGCCACCGCCCTGTTTGACAGTGGCTCATCCATCGGGGGAGCCGTCGCTCCGTTCATTGTTCTGTGGATTTATTTTCGCTGGGGATGGCGGCCGGCCTTTATGATCCCCGGCGTTCTAGGCTTCCTGTGGCTGATCGTGTGGCGATGGCTGTACTACCCTCCCGAGGAGCATCCCCGCGTTGGCGCGGCAGAGCTGGCGATCATTGCGGAAGACAAGCGCGAATCCAATGCTCCACAGGAAGCGAAGGCTGGGCTCCGGCTGTGGGACCTTTTGAAGTTTCCCCAGACCTGGGGTGTTGTGATTGCGAAGACCTTCACCGACCCGGTGTATTTCTTCATCGCCGAATGGTTTCCGATTTACCTGGTTGGCAAGGGCATTGCGCTCAAGAACGGACTGATTGCCGTTTGGATCCCGTTCATCGCGGCAGATCTGGGCTGCTTCTTCGGCGGAGGCATGTCTGGCTACTTGATCAAGCGGGGATTGCCGCTGGGTGCGGCGCGAAAAGCCCTGGTGGTTTTCGGAGGCATTGGGATGACCATGCTGATCCCCACCGTCTTCACCACCAATCTTTACTTGATTGCTCTTCTGTTTGCCATCGCCACCTTCACCTATGGGGGCTTTACTACCATGGCCAACGTGCTGCCCTCAGACCTTTATAACAGTCGATCCGTTGCCTCCGTCAGCGGTCTGAGCGGTACCGGCGCGGGCATTGGAACAATCCTTGCCTTCAAGCTTATCGGATACTTTACCGACGCGAGGCGAAACGCGGGCACACATTCCTTTGACCCGATTGTCATCGCGGCGGGGCTGGTGCCGTTCGTTGGCATGATTCTGGTCTTGCTGCTTGTCCGGAACACCAAAGTGACCGATCAAGGGCTGGTGCGGAGAGTCTGACGCGTTTGGGTACACTAGATGCTCTGAGGACACTGACGTGAAGATCGCCGATGCCAAGGTGTTCGTTTGCTCTCCGGGACGGAATTTTGTCACCTTGAAGATTCGCACCGACGAGGGAATATCCGGCGTTGGAGATGCGACGCTCAACGGGCGCGAATTGGCGGTTGCTTCCTACTTGACCGACCATGTCGTGCCCTGCCTTATCGGGCGCGATCCGTTTCAAACCGAGGATTTGTGGCAGTACCTTTACCGCGGCGCCTACTGGCGGCGAGGACCGGTGACCATGACCGCGATCGGCGCCGTCGATATGGCCCTGTGGGACATCAAGGGCAAAGCTCTTTGCACTCCGGTCTACAACCTGCTTGGAGGTAAGAGCCGGACTGGGGTATTGGTCTATGGTCACGCCAACGGGCGCGACATCGAAGAAACATCGGACGAAGTGACCAAGTACCGAGAGCTGGGTTATCTGGCAGTTCGGGCTCAAACTGGCGTACCCGGTTTGCCCTCAACCTACGGCGTGGGCAAGGGCAAGCTGTTCTATGAGCCCGCCGAGCCCGGGCTTCCGCCAGAGAATGTGTGGTCAAGCGAGAAATATCTTCTGCATGTCCCCAAGTTGTTCGAGGCGCTGCGCGCGAGCCACGGAGAGGACATTCACCTGCTGCACGATGTACATCATCGGTTGACTCCAATTGAGGCTGCCCGGCTGGGAAAAAGCCTCGAGCCCTATCACCTGTTCTGGCTGGAAGATCCTGTCGCGGCAGAATTGCAGGAGGGGTTTCGCATCATTCGCCAGCAAACAACGACTCCACTCGCCGTAGGAGAAGTCTTCAATTCGGTTTGGGATGCTCACCTTCTAATTACCGAGCAATTAATCGACTACATTCGAATGACCGTGATTCACGCCGGAGGAATCACTCCTTTGAAGAAGCTTGCGGCCCTGGCTGAGATTTATCACGTCCGGACAGGCTGCCATGGCGCGACCGATCTTTCTCCGGTCACCATGGCGGCTGCACTGCACTTCGATATCTCCGTGAACAATTTTGGAATCCAGGAGTACATGCGACACACTCCCGAGACCGATGAAGTGTTTCCGCATTCTTACTATTTCAAGGATGGGTCTTTATATCCCGGCGATGGTGAGGGGTTGGGGGTCGATTTCAACGAAGCGCTGGCCGAAAAATTCCCCTACCAGCGGGCCTATCTGCCGGTGAACCGGAAACTGGATGGAACCATGTTCAACTGGTAACTCGGAGAAGCTGCAAATCGTTTTGCGAAACCTATGGGATATAAGAAGCTGGAGCTCGATGGCAAAGCCGCCGTGGTGATAGGCGGAAGTTCGGGCATCGGCCGAACGCTCGCCCGCGGACTCGCAGAAGCTGGAGCTGACGTGGTTCCCACGGCGCGGCGCGCAGACCTGGTGAATGCAGTTGCTGCAGAAATCGAATCTCTGGGCCGCCGCACACTGCGTGCTTGCTGCGACGTGACAGATCGGGAATCTTTAGCAAAAGTGCTGCAGGCATCTGTGCAGGCGTTCGGCAAAGTCGACATCCTGGTCAACGTTGCTGGCCTTAACCAGCGCGCTCCCACCCTGGATTTTCCTCAGGCCGACTGGGACCGTCTCATAAACACGAACCTGACCGGCACCCTGCGCGCGTGCCAGATTTTCGGCCGCCATATGATCGAGCGAGGCTATGGCCGGATTATCAACATCGCTTCCATGGGCTCGTTCCTCGCCCTCTATGAAGTGGCTGCTTACTGTGCCAGCAAGGCGGGCGTGGCATCTTTGACGAAATCTCTGGCGATCGAATGGGCCCGGCACGGGGTCTGCGTCAACGCGATCGCGCCGGGTTATTTCCGCACGCCGCTGTCGGAGAAGTTGCTGGTCGGTACACCACGAGGAGAGGAGGTGTTGATCCGCACTCCCATGAAGCGCTTCGGCGAACTTGAAGAACTGATCGGCGCGGCAGTCTTTCTTGCGTCTGACGCCGCCAGTTTTGTCACTGGCACTCTGCTCGCCGTGGATGGCGGCTATCTCGCCAGCGGTGTAAACCAGTGAGTCGTATCCGATGAACGCGCAAGACTTGCCTATTTTTGCGATAGATATGGCACGAAGCCCCGCGTCTTCATCTCCAGGCGGTAAACCGAGGTGGTAGCCGTGATGTAAAGTGTGCGATAGTCCTTATCGCCCCAATTCAGATTCGCCGGCTGCTCGGGCATTTCGATGGTGCCGAGATGGTTGCCTTTGGCGTCCCATACCCAAATGCCCTTGGGACCGGTGACAAAGATGTTACCTTTCTTGTCGACTTTCATCCCGTCAGGTACGCCCTCGCCCTTGCCTCCGGGTTCCGTGCCGAAGATGCGGCCGCTTTTGAGGCTTCCATCTCGCGCTACATCGTACACGCGGATGTTTCTCTGCTCGCTGTCGTCGACGTAAAAGTGCTTGCCGTCAGGCGAAAAGGCCAGGCCGTTCGGCTGGGTCAGATCCTTTGTGAGCAACCGGATCTCACCTTTGGCATCGAGGCGGTAAACGCCCTGAAACGGGATTTCCTGTTTCTCGCCGGCCACCAGATCAAGCGTTGGGTCGGTAAAATACAACGCTCCGTCCGGCCCGGCAACTACATCGTTTGGACTGTTGAATCGGCTGCCGTTGTAATGGTCGGCCAGTATCTTGTATTTCCCGTCAGGAGTTACCTCGATGATTGCCCGCAACACGCTGGCGCAGTCGATCAGCCGATGCTTGCGGTCGAACGTGTTGCCGTCCGGGTCGCCGAGCGCAATGACTTCCTCTTTCGTGCCGTCGAGATGCAGCCGGTAAATCTTGTTGATGGTTTCATCGCTCACGTAGAGGAATCCGGCCTCGTCCCATACAGGGCCCTCGGTAAAGCCAAAGCCGGTAGCCACGACGGTGAGCTTGGCATTGCGATCGATGAGATTCCAGAATTGCGGCGAATTGGCCTGCAGGCTGAATTCCCGCATGGCACCTGCGGCGGCGAGGAGACCACCAACATGTAGCACCACAACCAGCACCGTTGCGACGCCGCAGCCAAAGACAGCCTTAGTTCGAAATCTCACTATAGGGTCCTTCCCATGGATTCCTCAGACGACTCTCTGCGTTCGGCATGGCTTATTGTTCTTCCTCTGAACTCTGCCTGGCAATGCCCGCCTCGCCGCGATTTGCGGAGTGCATCAAGAAACTGATGAGGTCATTCAACTCATTCGCACTCAGCGTTGAGCCATAATCCGCGGGCATGATTGGCTCGGCGTTGTATTCCAGGCTCTGGAGATCGGACTTGCGCAGAAAGTGAAAGACACCGTCCGAAGTCTGCAATTGCACCGAGAAATTATCCTCATTACGAACCCTTCCAACCAATTTCTCGCCGCTGGATGTGATCGCTGTTGCCCTCCGGGTCTGCCGGCCACCGCTCGGACGAACAATTGCAGCCCGAGTCTCCGCTATCGAGTGCGTGCTCCCGTAGCCCGATAAATCCGAAGCCAGGAAACCTCCCTCGCCGGTAACCATGTGACAGCTTGAACATCCCGCCTTGCCAAAAAAGACCCTTCTTCCGCGACTGGGATCACCGGGCAGTTTGAGTTGCCTGGTCTGTCCCTGAAGAGTGCGCAGGTAGGCGACGATTTCGCGAACCTGGAGATCACCGAGCGCATGGAATGCGGGCATGCCAGTTCCCGGAATGCCCTCGCGCACAATGCCAGCGATCTCCGTGTCGCTGAGCCGTTGCACTCTTCGGGTGTCTGCAATGTCCGGGGCTCGTTCACTGCCTCTTCCATCGAGTCCGTGGCAACTGGCGCAAGTTGAGGCGAAGAGTTGTGATGCCCCAGGTCTCTCCGGCTCAGCGGTTGGGACTTGACGCGACTGAAACCCACGCGCAGGAAGCCCGGCGGCAACGATCAGCACAGAACAGAACAGAGACGCACGTACGCACGATGACCGCATGCCGTAGCCACGCTGTAACCGGTCAGGGTTGGCCATCCTGCAAGTCATCAGAAGAGGAACTTCAATCCTAGTTGCAGGATGCGCGCAGGTCTTGCCGAGCTTACCAATCCGAAGGTGCCCCCCGCGTCGGGATAACCATCGTTGACCAGGCCGTCCGGATTGTTGAACTGGGCATGGTTGAACGCGTTAAACGCCTCAAACCGCAACTGAAGTTCCTTGGATTCCGTGACTTTTGTGGTCTTCAGCAGAGCCATGTCGAAGTTGTTGAGGCCTGGGCCATGAAAGAAACGCCGGCGAGAAGTTCCGAACTGCCCGGGGTTCTCGAGGGTGAAGAGGGCGCTGTTGAAATACTGATTTCCATGGCGGGGATTGGTATCGGCTAGTACTGATCCACCGGAGAAGTTTGGCACATCGACGGGAGCAGCGTTGGCGCCGATCAAAGAATTATCGTCATTCTCGCTCAAGGTGATGGGAAGACCGGTAGCAAAAGTGGTGATGCCGCTGAGGCTCCAGCCCCCAATTACCCATTTCCTCCAACCGGATCTGGCGAGTCTGTCGAACGGCAAAAGCCAGTTGTAGCTGAGTACGAAGTTCTGCGTCACGTCGAAATTGCAAAGACCAATGCTCAGCCGCGGATCGAACGGATACGTGGAGTCCTGCAAGCCCGAGGCGTTGTCCAGACACTTGCTGTAGGTGTAGCCAGCGAGAAAGCTCAGCGATCCGGTGTTGTGGCTTACGCTGACCTGCAGCGAGTTGTACCGCGAGTTTGCCACCGTAGATTCGGATGGGTTGGTGTCAAAAAGGGGCCCGAGAGGGCGAGTGCTGAGGAAGGTTTGTCCGGAGAACGGCGAAGGCCCCGGAAGCGTAACCCATTCGGTGCCAGCCGGCGGCGTCTCGCCGAATTGACCGCACGGCGGGGCCGTAGTTGCCGGCGCGAGATTGGCGGGATTGCTCAAGTACAAACAGAGCGCCGGATTGGCAGGATTTCCCTCGATCCCCGTGACCAAGCGATGCCCCTGGTTTCCCACGTAGCTCGCAGTGACGACAGTGTTCGCTCCGACCTGGCGCTGGAGCGAAAATTCATAATGTTCGGAATAGGGTAGCTTGTTGTCGTGATTGAAGAACCATCCATACGAGATCGGTTCGACGCTCGCCCAATCGAAGGATGTGTCTGGATTCTTTGCGGAAACGTTGGTTGATGGAAATGTGAACGGGAACCTCTGTATGGCCCCACCGATGGAACGCACCTCGAACGGTGCTTCCAGGAGCGGAGGATTCGAACTTCCGTAATAGAGCCCGTATGGCGGGTCACCCACTTCGAGGAATTGCGAAAGATCTTCCACCGACGTGTAATACAAACCAGCCCCGACGCGAATGC
Organism: Candidatus Aquilonibacter sp.; assembly: GCA_035523915.1. Classification (GTDB taxonomy): domain Bacteria; phylum Acidobacteriota; class Terriglobia; order Terriglobales; family Acidobacteriaceae; genus Sulfotelmatobacter. The sequence goes on from DATKPV010000022.1 coordinate 33,480, forward strand.
TGGTTTTTCCCGGCCCACCAAACAGCTTGCCCAAGAGGCCATCGGAAACGCTTGGAGAGTAAGCCAAACCGAGCCGGGGTGAAAAGTTGTGCCACTGGGTTGGTCCAAGGGTGCGTGGCACGCCAGGATCGCCAGGAACCACCCATCCCTTGGGCGCGCCCGGAAACACCACCGACTGCTCGCCGGGGATGATGGTCTCGATCTTGTTCTGGGTATCGTACCAGGGCATGCTGGCTTCCCAGCGCAAACCGTAGTTCAAGACCAGGTCGCTGGTCGCTCGCCAGCTATCCTGCGCGTACAACCCATAGTATTTGCTGCGGGAATCCAGGATTTGCGGGCTGGCCTGGGTCAAGCTGTCTGGCGCTCCAATGAGAAAGTCGGCAAAGTCGATTCCAGTCTCGCCACCAGTGAACGAGTACTGCCCGTTCTCTGCGGCAAAGTTTCTTTCGTTGATCTGGTCATAGTGGAGCTGGCCGCCGAACTGGACGCTGTGCGTGCCCACGATTTTGGTGAAATTGTCCAGTACCTGAAACGAGTTGTTGAATTGCCGCGTGCTTACCTGGGGCACCCCTATGGCGTAGTGATTGAATGTCATGTAAGGCACACCATCCAAAGCGGGAGCGATCGGCGCTATGCCGCCGTTGAAGTTCAAGCCGGTGCCTGCCGGCACCGTGAAGCCCAGTGCGGCCAGACCGTAAGTTGAACCTACTCCGCCGGTGGGATCCGTGAGGGCGATGGTGTTTCGCACATAACTGAGGCGGAGTTCATTCACCGCGTAAGAACCAAAGTTCTTGGTGTCGCCGAGGTTCACCAGTTGCGCCCGTCCGGCAGTTGCTGCGCTGTAAGCAAAGCCGGCGGCCGGAACGGTGGCTCCGCCATTGGGGTACGGGGAATTCAACAAGTAATCGTCGGCGAAGTAATAAGCGAACAGCGTTCCAAAGCGCGTATTTTGATCGATTCGCACACCGCCTTTGTCATCACGCAATTTCTGGGCGTATTTAGAGGACGCGAAATTGAAGGCAGGATTCGTAGCGTTTGGCTGCGGAATGAGGCCGAGGTTCAGCATGTTCACTGCCACAGGCGACCAAGCTGCCTTGGGAATGATGGCACCGGGAAACACACACTGGCTCTGATTCGCGCACCCGGCGAAATAATACGGCTCCCCATCAGAGATCGTACCCGGTGACAGGCCCATTCTTTGATTCAGAATGCTTGCGAAGTTGGGTCCACCCACGGAGCCGGTGAACGAGTCCGCGGAATCGGAGAGGTCGCCGGTAAAATTTGCCGCCGAGGGCACTGTCGTATTCACCGGAGAAGCCTGGGTCTGGCGTGTGCCTTGGTAGTCGAGAAAAAAGAAGGTTTTATCCTTCCTGACCGGTCCACCGAAGGTGCCCCCGAACTGGTGCTGGCGGAAAACAGGAACGGAATCAGAAAAGTATTGCGTGGCATCGAACGCGGTGTTCCGCGCGAACTCAAACCCGCTACCATGAAACTGATTCCCCCCTGATTTCGTCAC
>DATKPV010000023.1:0-18907 GCA_035523915.1 Candidatus Aquilonibacter sp.
CGCTTCTTCACAGCCGGCGAATCGCACGGCGAAGCTCTGGTTGCCTTTCTTTCGGGTCTGCCCGCGGGACTGAAAGTCGATCAGGCGTTCATCGATCGTGAGCTTTGGCGTCGCCAACAGGGATACGGCCGCGGCGGACGCATGAAAATTGAGCGCGACTCGGCGCATATTCTCTCCGGCGTTCGCCAGGGCGCGACCATCGGCTCGCCAATTTCTCTCCTGCTCGAAAACAAGGATTGGAAAAACTGGCAGGAATCTCTTCCGGTTGCCGAAGGTGATCCAGCCTTGCACAAAGCCGTCGCCTCTCCGCGTCCCGGCCATGCCGATCTGGCCGGGGCGCTCAAATACAATTTTCCCGAAGCGCGCTACGTGTTGGAACGCGCCTCCGCCCGCGAATCAGCGGCCCGGGTTGCGGTCGGAGCCCTGGCCAAGCTGTTCCTGCGCGAACTTGGAATCGAGGTTCTCAGCCACGTAGTTGCGGTCGGCAGCGCGCTCCTCGAACGCGAGGTCCCCTGGGAGCAGATCGCTGCTCTTTTTCTGCGCGAGGAAGTTCTGCTCAACTGTGCCGATGCTGAAATTGAACAGCGCATGAAGGAAGAAGTCGACAAGGTTCTAAAGACCGGGGATTCGCTCGGCGGAGTTTTCGAGGTGGTTGCGCACAACGTTCCGCCCGGTCTTGGCACCTACGCGCAATGGGACGAACGCCTGGATGCTCTGCTCGCCGCCGCCGTTATGTCGCTGCAGGCGGTAAAAGCTGTCGAGATCGGTTCTGGCATCGCTGGAGCCTATTCTCCAGGGTCTGCCGTGCACGATGAGATCGGCTACCGCAAGCAGGCAGGATTCTCCGGCTTTATGCGCGCCCACAACAACGCCGGGGGCATCGAGGGCGGCGTTTCCAACGGAGAGGAAATCCGCGTACGCGGCTATCTGAAGCCGATTTCCACCCTGCGTCGTCCGCTGCAATCGGTGAGCTTTTCCACGCGCGAGCCGGTGAAAGCCGCCTACGAACGATCCGACGTCTGTGTGGTCCCTGCCGGCGGAGTCGCCGCCGAAGCTATGGTCGCTCTTACTCTGGCTCGCTGCGCTTTGGAGAAATTTGGCGGTGACTCTATGGGCGAAGCGTTGCGTAATTTTCAGGGCTACTGCCAGCAACTGAAGAATTTCTGATGATTTTTCCCATCGTAAAGTATGGCGATCCCGTCCTCGAAAAACCCGCCGAAAAGGTGACGGTTTTCGACGACGAACTGAAAAAGCTGATCGACGACATGTTCGAGTCGATGTACGCCGCCCACGGTGTCGGCCTGGCTGCTCCGCAGATCGGCATCTCGCGGCGTATCGCCGTGGTCGACGTAACTTTCAAAGAAGATCCTCAGGCCAAACTGGTTTTGATTAATCCCGAGATCATTCACACGGAAGGCCGGCATGCACAAAGCGAGGGCTGTCTCAGCATTCCCGAGTTTCGCGAGAATGTAACCCGCCCTAAAATCGTGACCATCCGCGCTCAGGATCTGACCGGGAAATCTTTCGAAAAAACCGGAGATGAACTGCTGGCGCGCGCTTTTCAGCACGAAACCGATCATCTCAACGGCAAGCTTTACATCAGCCACATCAGTGCATTGAAGCGCGACTTGATGAAGCGCAAGATTCGCAAGCTGATGAAAGCGGGAGAATGGTAGAGGATTGTGCAATTGCGTAATTTGGTAATGGAGTAATTGAAAGTCGTGCCGTCAGATTTCGCAATTACTCAATTTCCCAATTGCTCAATGATCTTGGTCTTCTGCGGCACCCCACAATTCGCCGTCCCGACCCTCGAAGCGCTGGTGCATACGGGATTCAGCGTGCGCCTGGTCGTGACCCAGCCCGATCGTCCCAAAGGGCGGGGCCTTGCTCTGGCTCCCTCGCTGGTCAAGCAATGCGCGATGGAATTGTCTTTGCCGGTGATCCAGCCTGACAAAATCAAAAACAACGAAGACTTCCACGCCCAGCTTCTGGCGCTGAAACCGGATGCGATTATCGTCGTGGGTTATGGCCGCCTCATTCCACCGTGGATGCTCGATCTTCCTCCGCTCGGCAATATCAACCTTCACGCCTCGCTGTTGCCGAAGTATCGCGGCGCGGCGCCGATCCAGTGGGCGATCGCGAACGGCGAAACCGCCACCGGCGTGACCACCATGCGGCTCGACGCCGGCCTCGATACCGGTGACATCCTACTGCAGCGTCAGATGCCGATCGCTCCCACCGACACTTCCGAGACGCTTTCTCCGAAACTTGCCGCTCTCGGCGCCGACCTCATGGTAGAAACTCTGCGCGGTTGCCGGGCCGGCACGATTCGTCCGCAGCCGCAGGATCATACGCAGGCCACGCTCGCGCCCATTCTCAAGAAAGAAGACGGCATAGTCGATTTTTCCCGCCCGGCCAATGGAGTTCTCAATCGTCTGCGTGGCTTTCAGCCCTGGCCCGGCGCGCATACAAAATTCCGCGGCAAAGCTCTGCAGATCTGGAACGCGCAGATTTCCGGCCAAAAATTGCCTCTGGCGGAGTTGCATACCGATCAGGATCGTCTCTTTGTCGGCTGCGGCCACGGTACTGCGCTTGAATTGCTCGAAGTTCAAGTCGAAGGCAAGAAGCGTGCCGCCGCTGCGGATTTTGTTCGTGGCTACCGCCCGAAGCCGGGCGAGACGCTCGGTGTGTAGACCCGGCACGGCGGCGGCTTTTTGTCTCGGCACTTTTCCTTCATACTGACGCCTTGAAGGCGCAAACCCGAAATCGGCAACCTGGTGTCGCTCCCGCGCGTGCTGCGGCCTTCGACATTCTGCTGCGCGTCGAGCTCGAGTCCTCCTATGCCTCGGAGCTTCTTCACTCCGCAACCTACGAGCAGCTCTCGCCCGCCGACCATGCTCTGGCAACAGAGCTTGTTCTTGGAGTTCTTCGCTGGCGATCGCTGCTGGATTCGCAGGTCGCTGCGGCCTCGTCGCAGCCCCTCGCGGAGCTTGACCTTGAGGTTGCGATTGCTCTCCGTCTCGGGCTTTATCAGCTCAACTGGCTGACGCGCGTTCCTGCCCGTGCCGCCATTTACGAAAGCGTTGAGCTTGTGAAGCGTGCGCGCAAGCGTTCTGCCGCCCGTTTTGTCAACGCGGTGCTGCGGAAATTGGCAAAGACCGCGTTTCCTGAAAAAGATCTACCTGAAGAGACGGACGCGTCGGTCGAGAACATCGCCCACGCGTTCGCCCATCCGCAGTGGTTAGTCGAGCGCTGGGCACGCGAGTATGGGACCGTGACGGCCCGCGGCATTTGCGGTTACGACCAACGAATTCCAACCACTGCGATTCGGCTTCGCCATCCCGATGCCGAAAAAGAACTGAAGTCGGAAGGAATCGAGTTGAAGCCGGGTCGGCTGCTCGTCTCTGCCAGGGAGGTTGAGCGCGGCGACGTCACAAAGACTCGCGCCTTTCGCGCCGGCCTGTGCGTCATCCAGGATGAAGCTTCTCAACTGGTCGCCGCGCTTGCCTCTGGCGGAACGCGAGTTCTCGATTGTTGCGCCGCTCCCGGTGGCAAAACTTTAGCGATGGCGGATCGCTCTCCCAATGCCAGCATTACCGCGGTCGAACTTCATCCCCATCGCGCCCGGTTGTTACGAAAACTCCTGCGCGCGGCTGGAGCCAACGCTTCGCAACCAAGTATTTTTGTCCTGACCGCCGATGCCCGCGATCTGCCATTCGACGGCAGCTTCGATCGCGTCCTCACCGATGTGCCTTGCTCCGGCACTGGCACGCTGGCGCGTCATCCCGAGATCAAGTGGCGCCTCAAGCCCGAGGATTTGATCGACCTGCAGGAACGTCAACTTGCGATTCTGCGCTCTGCGATGGCACCGGTCGCCCCCGGCGGGCGCCTGATCTACTCGACCTGTTCGCTGGAAAAGGAGGAGAACGAAGATGTCGCAGAGCGGGCTCTCTCCTCCGAAAGCACCTTTCGTTTGCTCGACTGTCGCGCTCTGCTTGACGGACTCAGAGTCGAGGAGGAACTCATATGGAACGATCCAGGCTCGTTGATTCGCGGTCCTTACCTCCGAACCCTCCCGGGAATTCATCCCTGCGACGGATTCTTTGCCGCGATTCTAGAGAAAGTGTGATCGCACTAGAATTTTTCTTCGGCCGCCCGCTTTCTACCGCACTTCCAGATTTACCACTGCTCCCGCGAAGACTTTCTGTCCCATAGGCGGGGATTGCGAGACGACGATACTCGCCGGAGAAACTTGTAGCGGGGCTGGTGGGCTGCTTTCAGGAGGAGCGGCTGCCGCAGGGCTCGGCGGCGGCGCGACCGTAACCGTGCCCAGCTTGAATCCGCCATCCTGCAAGGTGCGGCTCACGGTGCCGAGCGGCTGGTTCACAAAACTCGGCATTACATAAGCCTGTGGGGCGGCATCCTCGCTTACCAGCAGGCTGATCTTCGGCGCCGACACCTGGCTGGCGTTCGCCGGCGGACTCTGTGCCAGCACCTGATCGCCGGGCGTTCCTCCCAGTTGCATTTGCGCGATCGAGGCAATGTCGAGGCCGCGACGCCGTATGTTCAACTCCGCCGCCCGCTCGCTTTCCTTGTCGACGTCGGGAATGGAAACTCGCTGCGGTCCCAGGCTTTCGGCTACCCGCACAAGCCAGCCCCGCCGCACTTTGGTCCCGGGCACCGGCAGCTGCGACATAACTCGTCCTTCCGCAATCTGCGGGCTGTAGTATTGTCGCTCGACGTCGAACTGCAGCCCGAGCGCTGTCACCTTGCGTTCAGCTTCACTGGGAGAAAAGCCGATGAGCGTTGGCACCTGCACTTCCTGCCCATGGATGGCGAAGCGCATGGTGGTAACCGCCGAAGCCAAGGCCACCAACACCAGCACCAGCCCCATCAGCGCATAGCGAAAGAAAGTCCTCATCGGAAGATGGTTTGATTATAGCGTCGTTATCCCAAAACGACCTTCGCCTCAGCCGGTGGGGAATCCTTCCAAAGCCGCCACAGAAGACGTTTTTGACAGGATCAAATACAATTAACTGTGTGTTGAGCCCGAACGCGCCCGAGGGTAGACAGTCGGCCTGACCAACGAAGCTTGACGAATCTTTACTCTTCTGTGCTCGCCGGAATACGTGCTCTTCAACCCCATTTGACATCTAAGTAACACGGTTTGGCCTCTCCCTGGAAAGGACGAAGTTGCGTCTAAGTATGCGTCAGAGATTTAAGGCAAGTGCGGTGGCAATGCGTTCCCTCGTTCGAATTCCCCGCGGCTTCTCACCGCGTGTTCTTCTGCCTGGTTTGGCAGTAGTTGCAATGCTGACAGGTTGCTCGCGAAAGCCCGCCCCTCCGCTAGACGGCGCGGCGCTGTTCACCCAGAAATGCGCCAGCTGCCACCAGCGCGATAACGACATGCGCGCCCCGGAGCCAGCCGAACTCCATGAAATGAGCAAGGCCGCAATCCTCGCGGCCCTTGAGTCCGGGCGCATGAAGTGGGAAGGAAAACTTCTTTCCCGGGCGAAAAAAGAGGCGATTGCCAACTACCTCGCCGCTCCCGCCCCGGCTACGGCAGAGGTCATCACCGGCTATTGCGCGCGCGACCTCGATCCGCCGGCCCATCCGCCCGTGTGGACCGGATGGAGCGCAGATTTGCGCAACACCCGCTTTCAGCCCGCTCTCGCCGCGGGGCTGAACCGCGACAACGTCAAGACCTTGAAGTTGAAATGGGCATTCGGATTTCCCGGTGCATCGGCAACCTACGGGCAACCTACCTCATACGCCGGAAGATTGTACGTCGGCAGCGAAGACGGCACCGTGTATGCCCTTGACGCCGCGACTGGCTGCTTGTGGTGGATGTTCAAGGCCTCGGCCACAGTGAAAACCGCAATTTCAATCGGCGATCATGGGGACACTGCCTTTTTCGGTGACACCAATGGCTTGGTCTATGCGGTGAAGACCGCCGACGGCTCGGTCGTGTGGAAGACTCACCCGGAGGCCCATCCTGCCGCACGAATCACGGGATCGCCGCTACTGGTCGGCAACCGCCTGTACGTCCCCATTTCCTCGGGAGAGGAAGGAGCCTCGGCCGATGCCGCCTATCCCTGCTGCACGTTTCGGGGCAGCGTGGTCGCCCTGGACACGGCCACAGGAAAGCAAATCTGGAAAGCCTACACAGTCGCGGATCCCGCCAAGCCAACGCGCAAGAGTCCGCAGGGAGTGCAATACTACGGGCCCTCCGGTGCTGCGGTGTGGTCCGCTCCGACCGTCGACTTGAAACGTCACGCGATCTATGTCGCGACGGGGAACAATTATTCCCGTCCCGCGAGCGATATGTCTGACGCCGTGATCGCTTTCGACATAAAGAACGGCAAGAAGCTCTGGTCCCGGCAATTCACGCCTCGGGATGTGTGGAACAGTGGCTGCGTAGCCCCGGAGAAGGACAACTGCCCTGCGCAGAAAGGCGACGATTACGACTTCGGCGCCGCGCCCATGCTAAGGTCGACGGCCGACCGGAACGATGTCCTGCTGTTGGCGCAAAAATCCGGCATCGTGTATGCGCTTGATCCCGACCGGGATGGGGAACTGTTGTGGCAAACCCGCATCGGACGCGGTGGGCCGCTGGGCGGCGTCGAATGGGGCGGCGCAGCCGACAATCGCCACGCCTATTTTCCGCTCTCGGATTTCGATTTTGACAAGCCGTTGCTGAAAGGGGGCGGGTTGTTCGCGCTCGACCTTCGGACCGGAAAGCAAATCTGGTATGTCCCCCCGCCGAAGCCTTCCTGTGCCGCCAAGGATGGCTGCAGTCCGGCGCAGATGGCGCCGCCTACGCTGATTCCCGGCATCCTTTTCGCGGGATCGCTCGACGGTCATTTGCGAGCTTATGACACGAAAAACGGCGCCGTGCTGTGGGATTTCGATACGGCTCAGGACTTCCACACCACCAACGGCATCCACGCCCATGGCGGGTCGCTGAACGGCGCCGGCCCAACCGTAGTTGGCGGCATGGTCTACGTCAACAGTGGCTACGACAATGCCATGGCCGGGAATGTACTCCTGGCTTTTTCGGTGGAGTGAATTCCCTCTCGCTTTGAAAGGCGCGGCTTCCAGCCGCGCCGCAAGGCCAATTCACTGGAAGACACTGCTAGTGGGATTCTTCGGTCGCCGGGGCGTTGTCGGGCGTATCCAGTTTCTGGGCCACGGCGGCTGGCATGTTTGGCGGCGGCGCGAACTGCCCCGGGTCTTTTCCCGCCAGGGCAGCGTTCATGAAATTCATCCAGATGGGCAACGCGGCGCGGGCTCCGGTTTCCCGCGCCCCCAGAGATATTTTCTCGTCATAGCCGACCCAAACGCCGCAGGTCAAGGTTGGAGAGAAGCCCACAAACCAGGCATCGGTGAAATCGTTGGTGGTGCCGGTTTTACCCGCCAGCGGATAAGGCATTTTTGAAGCGGCAATGCCGGTGCCGTGCAGCACCACCTCGTGCAGCATCTCCGTCATGATTCGCGCTGTGCGCGCGCTGATCACATCTTTGACTTCGGGATAGTCGTCCTCCAGCACCCGTCCTTCGTAGTCGGTAACCTTGCTGATGTAGCGCGGCGTAGCCCGAACCCCATCGTCCGGAAAAACGCTGTAGGCGGAAGTCTGCTCCAGCGGAGTGATCTCTGCCGCTCCCAGCGCTATCGGGAGATAAGGCGGCAGTTTCGAGGTGATGCCGAAACGCTGGGCATAATCGATTACCGTGTTAATCCCGATCTTACTGGCCAGCTTGAGCGCAGGAATGTTTCTCGACTGCGCCAGAGCCCTTCGCAGCGTGATGATGCCTTCATATTTTTCGTCGTAATCGTGTGGCGAATAAGGCCCGGCCGGGGTTTCGAAAGTCACCGGCTCGTCCAGTATGGTGTCGTCCGGGCTGGCGCCCTGGTCGATGACCGCAGTGTACACGTAGGGCTTGAATGACGACCCCACCTGGCGCAGAGCCTGCGTGGCGCGATCGAATTTCGACTCATTGAAGTCGCGCCCGCCGACCAAAGCTTTGATCCCTCCCGTAGCGTTATCGACAGCCACAAGCGCTCCCTGCACACCGGAATCCTGCTCCAGGCTCACATGGGCTGCTCCATTTGCACCCAGCGAAAGAATTTTCACGTAGCAGATATCGCCCGTCTTCAGCAGTTCCGGGATCTTCCGCTGCGTCCAGGCGACATCAGTCTGTCCCAGCGCTGCCGTGAAGGATCCCAACTTGAGGGTCGCGATGCCCGCTCCAACCGAAGTCACCAGCGCGTGGATGTAGCCGTTTACTTCCGGATCATCTTCCCAATCGGGATGTTCATACTTGCCCAGAGTGGCGCCTTCGGCCAATATGTTTTCCAGCTTGCCTCTCCAGCCGTGACGCCGCTCGTATGCCGCCAGGCCATCGAGCACAGCCTGATCCGCAGCCTTCTGCAAATCCATGTCGAGCGTCGTATAAACCTTCAATCCGCCTTCATGAACCTGGTCGGCGCCGTATTTGTTCTCCAGATAGCGCCGGATTTCCTCCACAAAATACGGAGCCAGCGAATTCACGTCGTGCTGCAGATGCAGCACGATCGGCGCCGAGCGCGCCGCGTCTGCCTGGGCCGCGGTGATCTTTCCATCTTCCAGCATGGCATCGATCACCAGATTCCGGCGCTTCAAGGCGCGCTCCGGATGGTTGATCGGCGAATAAAGCCCCGGCCCCTTGGGAAGGCCTGCCAGCAGCGCCGCTTCGTCCAGAGTCAGCTGTTTTGCCGGCTTGCTGAAGTAGAACTCCGACGCCGCCTCGAAGCCGTAGACGCCGTGTCCAAGAAAAATCTGATTGGCGTAAAGCGTGAAAATCTGCGGCTTGGTGAAGTGGCGCTCGATCTGTATCGCCAGCAGCGCCTCCTGCACCTTGCGATGAAAAGAGCGGTCAGGAGAAAGAAAAAGATTGCGCGCCAGCTGCATGGTGAGCGTCGAGGCACCCTGAACCTTTCCGCCCGATTCGATGTCTTTGTACGCCGCTCCCACAATCCGCCAGAAGTTGATGCCCGAATGGCGGTAGAAGTCTTTGTCTTCGATCGAAACCAAAGCCTGGCGCAGCACGGGCGGAAAATCGTCGTAGGTCGCAACCACTCGCCGCTGCAAGGCGAACGATCCGATCACGCGATCGTGATCGTCGTACAGCTCGGTGATTGAACTGGGACGGTAGGCTTCCAGTGCTTCCACCTGGGGAAGATCAGTGGTATAGACCAGCAGCAACCCGGCAGTCGCTCCCACCAGCGCCGAAACCAGCACCAGCAGACCAAATACGACCCGGCCCACAAGTTTCCGCCCGGCAATCTCTACCGGCGGAAGATCTTCATAGATGGACTTCATTGGAAGGCCAGACTCAGAATAGCAGGCGTCATTCCCGCTGCCTGGGAGCGTAGATAGGTTCGCCCGGTAAGGTACGAAGCAGTCGCGCCGGGTCTCTAGCTGGCCCGGCTCTTCAGCACTTCCACCGCCTTGTTGAGCTGGTCGTCCGGGGTGCTTTTGGGTTTGACTTCCTGTTCCTGCGCCGGCTGCGTGCTGTCATCATCATCAGGAACAATGTTGTCGTCTTCATCCGCCACCATCACGTTGGGCGTTACGGCAACATCCTGGATCGCCTTGCCGCTTGGCGAATAATACTTGGCGACCGATAGAATCAACGCGCCGCCATCGGGTAGGTCAATCGTTTTCTGCACGGAGCCGTCGCCGAAGGTTTTGTCTCCCACCACGTCGCCGCGGGCATTCTCCAGAATGGCGGCGGCCACGATCTCGGCAGCGCCCGCTGTGCCCCGGTTCACCAGCACCGCAACTGGAAGCGAGGTGATGCACTTGGACGCATCGGCGTTGAAGGCCTCACGCGGGAATTTCTGCCCCTGAACATAGGTAATCGTGCCGTGATTCAGGAAAAGATTGGCCGTGGCCACGCCCTCACTCTCATCGCCCTCGGAAACGTTGCGCAAGTCGAGCACCAGCTTTTTCGCGCCGGATTTTTCCAGCGACTTGATGCGGGCCGCAATTTCATCGGCTTTTCCCTTATCGAGCGTCTCCGGTTGGATATAACCGATGTCGTCTTCCAGCATCTTGTCGGTGGCCGCCGGAATTCTGACCGTGTCGCGCGTGATCACAACCTTTTCCGGTTCGGCCCGGCGCGCCCGCACGACTTCCACAGTCACTGTCGAACCCGGAGATCCTGAAAGCGCGTTGCGAATCTCGGGCAAAGACATGTCACGGGTACTTTCGCCGGAAATCGATTCAAAAATGTCGGTGGACTCAATGCCCGCCTTTTCGGCTGGCGACCCCGGCAATACAGAAACCACATCGGCGTACCCGTAACGCTTGGAAATCGTCGCTCCGATTTCGCCTCTGGCCTCGACCCCGTGTGCCTTGTATGCCTTATAGGCCTCGGGCGTCAGATAGGCTGAGTTGGGGTCAAGCGACTCCAGCAACCCATGCAACGCCCCATCGGTGACCTTGGGAATGTTGGGATCTTCCACGTACTCGGTGCGTATGCGCGACAGCACTTCACTGTAAACCTGCAATTGGCGGTAAGAGCCGTCGTTCGAGGAAGCGTGAACGCCTCCCAGCGAACCGACCACGACAAATAACAGCACCGCAAAAGACGAAACGAGGACAGCTGCTTTGGTTTTCATCGACATCGAATTCTTTTCAGTTTTCTAAGGAAGGGACTTACTTCCCGACGGACTGCTGACATTATATCTCCATATCTCCTTTAGATGCGCGTTTTCGGTAGTGGTGGTGGTGCCCAGTTTGAATTCTTCCCGTGGTGTCCTCGCAAGGGCGGAGGTTCCTCACCCAGCCTACGACCCGGACGGCGTGAAGTGGAGCGTGATCACGGTCTGGGCGGAAGTCGGCCGTCCGTTAAGGACATACGGCTTAAAATGCCACTTCCGCACTGCGTCGATCGCCGACTGAGCAAATGCCAGAGAGCCCTGCAGGAACTTTGCATCCTGGACGCTTCCATCGGGAGCGATCAATACCTGCAAGGAGACGCTGCCCTGGAGATTCTTCGCGGTCTCGGGATAGACCGGTGAGACCTGCTGCACAAGCAGGCTGCGGGCTACCGATTCCGGAAGACTTACCGGCTCGAGCGAGGGCAAAGCCGTCTCGGCGGGCTTGATCCCGCTTGCCTGGGGGACCGTCGAAGCCATTTGCGACCTCAAACTCGGAGGAATCGCGTTGCTTGCTCCGGAGACGGGCTGTCTCGCGGGCGTGTTCTGGACGGGCGATGGCGCCGAGATTGGAGCTGGATTAGCGACCGGTGCTGGCGGAGTGGTTTGCAGGGTCGGCTGCGATGGTATCGCCGAACCGGGTGTCCCGGATATCGGTCCGCTTGAGTTCCCCGAAGAACCCCCCACCGTCGAACTTCCCGCTTGCGAAGTTGTGGCGGCGGTCGGTCCGGCCGGTTCAATTACCTGCGGCGCACTTGACGAACTGGCGCCAGAGACGCTATCAGCAGACGTTGACGGTGTCTGATCTTGCCCGCTGTTGTCGGCTGCGTCCTTCTTGGGCTTGGCGGTCGGGTCGACCACTGGCAGAACACGAATCTGGGAGGGATCCGTGGTTGCGTCCGGGATACTGGGCACCGCCGGAAGCTTGTATTCGTCGTCGGCTTGGCCGAAGGTTTCGTGTTGGGCCGGCGCTTGCGGAGGTGCAGCCACGGGGGGATTCAGCCACTTGTTCCCCGCATGAACCGCTGCCGCGTAAAGCTTGACAGCGCCCTGGTGCGCCGCCGGAATCTTTACCACCGCCACAGCACCCGCAGCCAGGCTCCCGGCAATGACCCAGCGGAGCAGGTGGTTCGGCGCATTCGCAACCTTGGGCTCGGGCTCCTCCGGTGACTCTCCTGCGATATAAGCAAAAAGCTGTGCCTCTGCTTTGCTTTCGGCGGGGAGCTTCTCAACCTCGACTTTCTGCGGGGCTGGCTCCGGAGTCGAAGCGGCAGGCGTGCTCTGCGAGGCGGAGTCTGCATAGGACAGCAATTCCGGTTTTCCCGAGGGCGCAGTTGCCGCCGGGGGGCCCAGCTTCGCCAGCCGCGCCTTCACCGCTGACCATCCCGTCATTTGTTCTGGATCGTCGGCCTGTGCTTCGGCGGTTTCCGCCTTCTCACGGTTAGCTTCGACAGCGGCCGCCATAGGTTCGAGTTCGTTCAGCGGATCTACTTCGGCGGCTGCCGCCTGCACGGCTGCTTTCGCCGCCTCGGACTCGGTCCCGGTATCGAACTGCTGGCCCGGGTCGGAACTCGCCGGCTGCAGAAATTCTCCGGCGCGAAAGGCGCTTTCTGGCCCGGTTGTAACCGCTGCCGGCCCCTGGTTGCGAGCCGGATTCGCCGCCGTGATAGGCGCGAGGGCCGGCGCTGCCGCTGGTCCCGAAACGCTGGCAAGCGGTGTGGCACTGGCCGGCGGCCTGCCGGCGTTTGAAGGCTCCATCTTGGACCGAAGCAGGTCGCGCGCGGTGCTCAGCGTGTCGCGTACCTGGTCGGGCGAAAGGGGTTTTCGCAAAATCGAATTGGCGCCTGCCCGCAGCGCCAAAGGCAAGTGCGAATCTTCCTGGACCATCGCCAGCGTGAGCGGCCGATGCGCTGCCTTCAACTCACGCGCTGTCTTGAGCAGAAATTCCGCCTCGGGCTGGTCATCCCAGTCGGTGATTACGATCTGAAAAAGCTGGGTCGTGACTCGCTCGACCGCCTCCACCGCGTTGCCGCAGTATTCTCCCTCAATGCCAAGATCGGCCAGTGCCTGCCAGATGGGCGCAGCAAGGCTCTGATCGGAAGAGAACAGCAGGCACCGCAAGGGCATACTTCCAGCCTAAAAAGTCGCAGTAACCGGGGCAAGTTACCGAGGTGGGAGGCAATTCCACTACGAGAACAGGTGATTCTCCCCTCGGTACATGTCCGCCTGGGCGCATCATCACCCTCTTTGCCGCCTCAGCACCGGCGCGTCCGCTGCCTGCGCTAGAATGCTGGGTCGTTCCCGACCAGCATGCAAACCGCGGATGTCATCATCGTCGGTGGAGGCATTGTCGGCTCCAGCATTGCCTACTACCTCACGGCGGGCGGATGCCGCGATCTTTTGGTGATCGAGCGCGAATCGGCCCAGGGCAAAGGATCGACCGGGAAGAGCATGGGCGGATTGCGGGCGCAGTTTTCCACCCCGGTCAACATCCTGATGTCGCTCTATTCGATTCCTTTCTACGCCAGCTTCGAAGAGCGCCTGGGTTTCCCCTGCGATTATCGGCCGCAGGGATATCTTTTTTGTGCCACTGGAGAAAATCATCTGGCCTATCTTCGAACCAACTACGCGCTGCAGGTGAAGATGGGCCTGCAAAACGTCAGGCTGGTCGAGGGTGAGGAGATCCGCCACATGTTTCCGCAGTTGCGCGGAGACGACATTCTCGGCGGAAGCTTCTGCTCCACCGATGGCTTCGTCGATCCCAACAGCGCCATGACCGGATTCATGACCCGGGCAGGCGATCACGGAGCCGTGCTGTGGAAGAGCACGACTGTCACCGGTTTCTCCCGGGATCGTGCCGGGATTGCCTCTGTGGAGACAACCCGGGGT
The DNA here is from genome assembly GCA_035523915.1 of Candidatus Aquilonibacter sp. Lineage (GTDB taxonomy): Bacteria > Acidobacteriota > Terriglobia > Terriglobales > Acidobacteriaceae > Sulfotelmatobacter. Next base: position 13,594 of record DATKPV010000023.1, read on the forward strand.
TCTGTGGCGACCCGCAAAGTAGTCAATTGCGCTGGCGCCTGGGCCGCGGACGTGGCGAAGTTAGCCGGTATCGCCCTGCCCGTCCAACCACTGCGCCGCATGTTGGTCCCCAGCGAACCCTTCGACGAGTTTCCCCACTCCGCTCCCATGATTGTCGACATGTCCAACGGATTTCACTTTCGCCCGGAAGGACGCGGTTTTCTGCTGGCCTGGAACGACCCCGAGGAAACACCCGGATTTAAGACCGACTTCGATGCTGCGTTCGTCGAAAAAATTCTTACCCGCGCGGCCGATCGTGTTCCTTGCTTCGCCAGCCTTCCGGTGAATCCCAAGAGGGCATGGGCCGGTCTCTATGAAATGACACCCGATCATCATCCCGTTCTCGGCGAAGCTCCCGGTCTGCCCGGATTTTTTCTGGCCAACGGATTCAGCGGGCACGGCGTGATGCACGCGCCGGCCACGGGGAAGATTCTGAGCGATTTGATTTTGACCGGCAAGACGGACTTGATCGATGTTTCACTGTTGAACTTGCAGCGCTTCGCCGAGGGCCGGCTGATTCACGAAACCGCTGTGCTGTGAAGATTCCGAACTCAGAACCCAGACGTCGGAACTGTCAAATGCAGGAACACAACTACTGGCTCACTACCACAGAATTTCCCAGGACCGAAGATCGTCCGCTGCCCGATCGTGTGGATGTCGCGGTCATAGGTGCGGGCTTCACCGGGCTTTCCGCCGCGCGCACTCTGGCCCTGCGCGGCGCTAAAGTTGCCGTGCTGGAAAGCGAAACTATCGGCTGGGGCGCCAGTTCGCGCAACGGCGGCATGGTGCTTACCGGGATGAAGCTGGGGGTGAACAAACTGATTTCCATGTACGGCCGCGAGCGCACCCGTCGCATGTATGCCGCATCGCTGGCCTCGATCGATTGCGTGGAACAGATTGTGCGCGAAGAGGAAATCGTCTGCGATTTTTCACGCTGCGGCCATCTGGAAGTCGCCTGCAAACAGAAACACTTCGACGATTACGCGCGTCAGGCGGAGGTCATCGCCCGGGAATTCAATCACACGTTGCAGGTTGTGCAGCGAAATGAGCTCGGAGCGGAAATCGGCTCGTCCATCTATTACGGCGGTATGGTCGATGAAATCAGCGCCGGGGTGAATCCGGCTCGTTATATTGCCGGCCTGGGACACGCCGCCATGAGAGCCGGAGCCGAAATCTTTGAGCGTACACGCGTCGAAAGTATTCAGCGAGAATCGAATCACGGCGAAGCGGGCTGGAAAGTTCTCACGTCGCGCGGAACTTTCCGGGCGCGCGAAATCTTCGTCGGCACCAGCGGTTATACGAGTTCGGCAACTCCGGCTTTGCAGAAAAAGATCATTCCCATCGGATCGTTCATCATCACCACCGAAGTTCTGCCAGAAAAACTCGCTCGGGAACTCAGCCCGCGCAACCGCATGATCTACGATTCCAAGAACTATCTTTACTATTACCGGCTCACGCCCGATCGTCGCATGTTATTCGGCGGCCGCGCCGCGTTTTTCCCGGAAAACGACCAGACCATCCGCCGCAGCGCGGAGATTCTCCGCCGCGGCATGATCGATGTCTATCCCCAGTTGCGCGACGCGAAAATCGACTACGTCTGGGGCGGCACGCTCGACTTCGCTTTTGACATCATGCCCCACGCCGGGCAGATCGACGGCATCTATTACGCACTCGGCTACGCCGGACACGGCGTCGCCATGGCAACATATCAGGGCCAGAAGATGGCGGAAATGATCGCCGGCGATAAGCCAGAAAACCCATTCGTCGGCATCCCATTTCCCGGTGCGCCGCTCGGTTTATACAACGGCAGGCCGTGGTTCTTGCCATTCGCGGGAGCGTGGTACAAGTTCCTGGACTGGGTGAGTTAGTGCACCCGACGTGTTAGCTCCCCTCATGTCTCGGGCGGATGCTCTTTCTTCCGCAGCAGGGCGAGTCACTATTGGAAGGACTGGGGACGGAATACACGATCGGAAGCGTCGAGGACTTCGTCAAAAGCGCCTTCTTGATCACGAAGTACAGGACGCATGCAAGACATGGCTCTACGGTTTCACGGCGCCGGACGCATTCATCCAACTCCTGTATAACATCGGGGGCTTAGAAACCCCAAGGGGCGCCCGCGATTCAAGCCCTCGGAGGCAGAGAACCCCGGGAGCCTGTTCATCGCTGCAGATTCCACGACGGTTGTCCATCCATCTTACGTTGACGGTCTGCAGCTCCAACAGAGAGGTATCACGTCGTTGGGCGTACGAAGGGACTGGTACTGGTGTTACGTGAATTCGACGTCAAAACGTTCCTGCGTCAGGCTCTGAACGGCAAGCGGAGCGAGGCACACCTTCAGGACATCTTTGACAACACAGAACGACTCATTTCCTGAAGCAAGTCACAGGAACGGGTTTCGAATGGTCAGCGTCGTGTCGATCACTTGCCCGTCCTGCATATCCTCCGAGTACAAAGTCGTGCATCTCGCTTCCAGGGCAGAGGCGATGATCAGGGCATCATAGATTTTATAGCCATATTTTTCTGCGATTCCGATCGCTTCTTTGTGAGTATCAATCGTGATCGGGAGGGTGTTGGGACAGAGGCTCTCGATGTTCTCTATCGCGAACCGCACTTCGTCCCAAGGCATTTTGGTCTTCCTCCGCGCCACTGCCACGAATTCGTTTAAGACCTGAACGCTAATGGTTCCGCCTTCCGCCATCAACTCCTCCGCCTCGTGGGAGCGCGGATCATCTTGAACTATGGCGTACACGAAGACGTTGGTGTCGAGAAACGCCTTATCGCTCATGCGCTTCCTCGCGGTCGAAAACGAAGCCCGCGGGGAAAGGACGCCGGAGCTTGCGCAGGTTCTCCAGAGCGCGCTGGCGACTTTGATCGCGGCTCACTTCGAACGCGCGTTCGCCGGCGATCCGAATCTCGATATCGTCGCCTTCTTTCAGTTTAAGGGCCTCGACCACCGCGGCGGGCAAGCGAATCGCCAGGCTGTTTCCCCACTTCGCGACTTTCATATCGTTCTCTTCAAGGATATACATCTGTAATTGTATATCTAGCGAGGGCGTGACGCAACCATCCAATACACCACCGGCCCCAGCGCCATCGCAATCCCGCCGCCGATCGTGCTGAAGCGGTCGCTGCCCAGCAGCGCCACAATCGCCATCACCACCGGCGCGCCCACCACATAGAGCAAACCCGCGTGCCCGCCCGGAATCACAAATGACCGCGGCATTTCCGGCCGCGTTCGGCGCAGTTTCCAAGCCGAAAGCACCGTCAGCGCCGTCGTCGCGGAGCGCAGCCAGATGTAAATCGAAATAATCTCTGTCAGGCTTCGCTGCGCCAGCAGCGCGTAGATGACCGCGGAAACCACAATCGCCAGCCAGGGTGTCCCATAGCGCGGATGCTGGCGCGTGAAAATCTCAGGCAGATATCCGTCTTCCGCCATGGCAAACGGCATGCGCGTGGTGGTCAGCACCGTGCTGTTCAGCAGCGCCACGTTGCCTACCATGGCAGCCAATGTCATCCACGTGCCCAGCCAGCGCCCTCCGATCAACTCCGCCGCGTCGGAAAAGAAGCCGGTGTGCCACATCTGCCAGTGGCCCGCCGATGCCAGTCCGGCGAATGCCGGCAGAAAATACGCCGCCATCGAAAGCGGCACCACCATCGCCAACGCCAAAGGATAGGCCCGCTGCGGATTTTCCACCTCTTCCGCCACCGTGGAAAGTTGCTCGTAGCCCGAATACAGCCACAAGCCCAGCGCCAGTCCAACGCCGAAAATCTTGAATGTGGGCTGGTGCGGCGGAACCAGCGGAACGAATGGGTTCTGATGCCACCTCGCCAGCCCCATCACAATCATCGTCGCCACCGGAATGAAAATGAAGATTTCCAGCGCCGTCGCCACCAGCCCGACCATCTTGATGCCGCGCACGTTGATCCACGTAATCACAGCGATCAAGGCGACCGACACCAGATAGTGTTTCCATCCGGTCAGCTGCGGAAAGTAATAGACGAGATAGTCAGTGAACAAAACCGCATAAGCCCCGCCCAGCAGAAACGATGCCGACCAGTTCCACCATCCCGCCAGAAATCCCCACAGATTGCCAAACGCGGCTCGCGTCCAGCGATAGAACCCGCCCTCGACTGGCATGGCGGTCGTGAGTTCCGCCGACACCAGCGACACCGGGATGCACCAGAAAAACGGCAGCACCAGCAGATAAATCAGGGTCATCCCTGGCCCGGACGTGGTGACCATGTCTTCCAGCCCGAAAGGCCCGCCCGTGGTGTAGGAGAACATCACGAAGACCAGATAGAACAGCCCAGCCTTGCGGAGCGCGGAAGCGTTCGAGGCGGCTCGGTTGTCGGGATTCTTCAATCGGCTTTTTTCAGGACGCAACGGGATTGCTGATTCTTGCTGAAAGAAGCGTAGGGGTCAAATCGGGCCACGTCTGCGGCTATGAATATCCCCGCTCAAGCCAAAAGCGTGGGGGCTGGCCCACTCTTTCTCATCAGGCGTTCTCACGAGGTTGCCCCGCCGCCCCACCCTTTCACCCGCTCTTGGCGAAGGCTGGGATGCGGAGGCGGATGGAATCTCCGGCCTGCGAAAACCGCGCAGACTGGGGCAGCCTCCGTTGTGGTAGTGTTAGCCGTGAAAGGGCGGGCCAGCCCGCGCAGGATACCTCTACCCGAATACCGTACAGACGAGCAATGTGTTCGATACCCTTAACCGCTTGACCCAGACCTGCCAGGCAAAGAGCTCTCCCGCCTGCTCCGCCAGCCAAAAGCTGGGCAGTTTTGGTTACACCTTGGGCGCTGCCGGGAACCGCACGGTTGTGGCCGAGTTGAGCGGTCGTAGCGTCAGCTACGGTTATGACAACGATTATCGCCTGCTGGCGGAGACGATCGCCGGTGATCCAGCCGGGAACAACGGCACGGAGAGCTACATCTACGATGCAGTCAGCAACCGTCTGACACTCAGTTCAAACATCCCGTCGCTTCCGGGCGGCAATTCCTACACCTACGATAACAACGATCGTCTGACAAGCGACACGTACGATAACAACGGCAACACGATCTCTTCGGGAGGCACTGACCTTTCCCCTCTAAACCGCACACCGCTGAGTATGATTTCATAGTCGTGCGGAGCGCCGGGTGCCCCATGTCTCGCTTCTTTTGCGAGACATGGGAGGGGAGGACCATCCCGACCCTCAATGTTCACCCATCACTGACATATCTTAGGCTCCTTCTTAGCCTTCAGTGATGACCGAAGGCCTGCACCGCTTTTACG
>DATKPV010000024.1:0-4381 GCA_035523915.1 Candidatus Aquilonibacter sp.
GCCATGTAATTGACGCTGTCGGTCAAGTCTTTCCACGTGCCGGCGACACCTTTGACCTCGGCCTGGCCGCCCAGTTTGCCCTCGGTGCCGACCTCTCTTGCGACACGCGTGACTTCGCCGGCAAAGGCGTTGAGCTGGTCGACCATCGTGTTGATGGTCTCCTTGAGCTGCAGGATCTCGCCCTTCACGTCCACCGTGATCTTACGAGAAAGGTCGCCGCGCGCCACGGCGGTGGTCACCTCGGCGATGTTGCGGACCTGGGCCGTCAGGTTGCCGGCCATCGAGTTCACGCTGTCGGTCAGGTCCTTCCAGGTGCCGGCGACGCCGGGCACGTTCGCCTGACCGCCGAGGCGGCCTTCGGTGCCCACTTCGCGCGCCACGCGCGTCACTTCCGAAGCAAACGATCGCAACTGATCCACCATCGTGTTGATGGCTTCCTTGAGTTGCAGAATCTCGCCACGCACGTCGACCGTGATCTTGCGCGAAAGGTCGCCGCTCGCCACCGCGGTGGCCACCTCCGCGATATTGCGCACCTGCCCGGTGAGGTTGCTGGCCATGGAGTTCACCGAGTCGGTGAGGTCCTTCCACGTTCCCGCGACGCCCGGCACTTGCGCCTGGCCTCCCAGCTTTCCCTCGGTGCCCACCTCTCTGGCAACTCGCGTCACTTCCGCCGTGAACACGCCCAGTTGCTGAATCATGGTGTTGACGATATTGGCCGAGCGGAGAAATTCGCCTTCCAGCGGGCGGCCATCTACTTCCATTTGAACCGTTTGCGTAAGATTGCCTTGCGCCACCGCGGCAATCGCCCGCGTCACTTCGGCAGTCGGGCGCAAGAGATCCTCAACCAGCGTGTTGACCGAAATCTCCATCTCGCCCCAGGCGCCGCGCGACTCGTGAAATCGTGTGCGCTCGCGAGTCTTGCCTTCTTTGCCCACCACATGGCCCACGCGCTTCAGCTCGCCCGCCATGTGCTGGTTGGCAGCCACAATCTCGTTAAACGTATCTGCGATCTTTCCCGGGATGCCGGTCCAGGTTCCCGGCAGGCGCGCGGAGAAGTCTCCATCGCGAACCGTCTGCAGGCTCGCGAGAATCACACTGAGCTCCCTCGAATCGGATCCACGCCCTTTGCCGTGCCCGTTCCGTTTCGAAGACGCCGGCGCGACCTCGGTGACACTTGTCTCGCTTTTCGCGTCAGAACCACTCATAACTTCTCCAGATGAGTCAGATAAGGGCAAAAGGCCGCTCTGGCCCTCTGCCTCGATGGCTGCGGAGCATATGCCGTCTCTTCGATAGTAAAAACAAGGCCGATGAAGGGGACGCCATAATGACTGACTGTGCTTAACACACAATTGCACTCAATCGCTCTACAGGATTTTCTGTATGGAAGTCGGGGAAATGCTTTAGGGCAAGACCCTGCTACTCAGGAAATATCAGGTGGGACAGCCCCTTTTGGAAGCCCCCGCTGGCCTGGGTGGCGAGATGACAGGACTCCGCCATCTCGCCACGCCATCAATAGCCGGGATTCCCGGGCCGTCCTCGTGCGAACTTCGAGGTCAGGCGTGCTGTTGCGCCGCCTTGGCGTTCATCACGGATTCGGCCAACCTGGTCAACTTTGCATCGGCGGCCTTTTCTTCGTTGAGTGTCTGCTCCAATAGACTGATCGCATCACGAAGGCCGAGCTGGCGAGCGTAGGAAATTAGCGTTCCGTAAAGCGCCATCTCGTAGTGCTCTACCTCGTTTCCATTGGCGATCAAGGCAGCATCGCGCAGTGGCGTGCCTTCGATGTGTGCCGTCGAGTCTTTCGCAGCTTTCATGAGTTCGTCGAGCACATCGTTGTCTTGTGCTTTCACGTCCGCGCCGATGGTTGTGAAGATGCGCTCAAGGCGCATCACTTGTCCGCGGGTCTCCTCTAAATGCTGCTGGAGACCGCTGCGCAATTCCGCCGAGCTGGCGGATTCAATCATGGACGGCAGACCTTTCTTGACGAGCTTTTGCTCGCAATCGTAGGCGTAGCCCAGCTCCACCTCAAACAATTCGCGAAGTGTCTTGATTTTTCCGATCATCGTCTCAACTCCTTTGTTCCTCACGCAGGCTATTGCCCGCGGAACATTGTTTTCGCACTGATTAATACACACACGCTGGAACACCTGTAATAGGGCTGTCGCTGTATTTCTCCGATTCGACCAACTGGAAATCAAAGGGGGAACGGCTATATCTCATCCGGGCCGATGGCCGCGTCGCAACGGCGTCATGCGAATCAAGCGTCAGCACACTCTGGACTTACATTGAACAATCCCGCACGCATTTTCTGCATGCATGCGAGAACCCTCGATCGACAGCCTTCTTATCCTCATAATCGTCAATCAGTTGCATCGACGAAAACTTCTTCTTCTCAAGAGTGGCCACCAAAAATCAGCAAAAGTATTGTCAGCGCTAAGAAAAACCCATGACGCGCCTCAACCATCCTCCACGGGCTACGGAAACACTCTGTAATGCGCCCGGGAATTCGATCGCTGGCGAGCCGGCCCATGCTTCGTATGCAGGTTGATGATGGCGTTGACGAGCGCGACGTGGGAAAGGGCTTGCGGAAAATTGCCCACCAGCTGTTTCCCTTCCACTTGATACTCCTCGGATATTAGCCCCACGTCGTTGCGCACCTTCAGCAGACGGCTCACCAGTCTTTCGGCGTCACGGTGACGTCCCGCGAGTTCGTAGTAATCGGCCAGCCAGAAGCCGCATGGCAGAAATGCGCCTTCGATCGGACGCCTGCTCTTCCCCGTGCGCCTATAGCGCATCACGAAGCCTCCGTGAATCAGCTCTTTTTCGATCGCACGCACGGTGCCGAGGATTCGCTCATCTGTGGGAGGCAAAAAGCCGACAAGGGGAAGCAACAGCAGGCTCGCGTCGAGTTTCTTTGAACCGTACGACTGAACGAAACTTCCAATTCCTGAATCGAATCCCAGTCGGCAAATCTGATCGTGAATCTCCTGTCGAACGGAGCGCCACTGATCGAGGGGCGCCTTTATGCCAAAACGTTCGGCGCCGCGAATCGTCCGGTCGAAAGCAACCCACGCCATCACCTTCGAATGCGTGAAATGCCGCTTCTTACCGCGCACTTCCCAGATTCCATGGTCCGGCAGCCGCCAAATCTTCTGCAAATGCTCCAAAAGAGCAAACTGAAGATCGAAATCGCCCACGCCTATTTTCGCGGAAGTCCGAGCCTGGTGCAAAACGTCGGCGAGCTCGCCGTAAACATCCAGTTGCAATTGCTCGCTGGCCTCGTTGCCCACTCGCACCGGCGACGAATTGCGGTAACCCGGTAGCCACGGCACTTCCCATTCCCGCAGAAGGCGTTCGCCCGCGACTCCGTACATGATCTGCAGCTGATCGGCGCTGCCCGCTGCTGCGCGAACCAGCCAGGCCTGCCACCGGCGCGCTTCCTCGTGGTAGCCGGCGTGGATAAGCGCCAGCAGAGTAAAGGTCGCATCTCGCAGCCAGCAGAAGCGATAGTCCCAATTGAGCGCGCCGCCGGGTTTTTCAGGCAGTGAAGTCGTTGGGGCGGCGACGATGCCGCCGGTCGGCGCATACGTCAAAGCCTTTAGCGTAATAAGGGATCGTTCGACGGCATCGGACCATCGCCCCTTGTATTTGCACCGCGCCGCCCACCTGCTCCAGAATTTTTCCGTTTTCTTGAGCGACGCCTCGATACGCCCGGAACGAGGACGCGCCGCCCGAAACGAATCCGCGTATAGCAATTCGAAGTGGATCGTTTCGCCGGCCTTGACCGTGAATTCGCTGATCGTATGAAAATCCTTGCCACGCACGGCAACGGGCGTCCGGAGAATCAGGCGATGCGGTCCGGCGATGGCCGAGAGATCGGCGCCGTTCCGCGTCACCCAGGGAATGGTCAGCCCGTAATCGAAGCGAATCGCCAGGTCCATTGTCATGCGAACTTTCCCGCTGCGGCCGTGGATGATTCGGATGAGCCGGCGATGCGCTCCACCGAGCGGCATGAAATCGGTCAGCGTCACCTTCCCTTCGGATGTCTGAAACTCGGTGTCGAGCACCAGCGTATGCGGCCGATAGCGCCGGATGGCGCGAGCCTTGGCCTTCGGCTTCAGTTGCCAGCGGCCATTCTCCGGAGTTCCTATGAGCGCCGCAAAACACGCCGGTGAATCGAACCGCGGCAGGCAGAGCCAATCAATGGAGCCTTCTCGGGATACCAGTGCGGCCGTTTCGCAATCGCCGATGAGCGCGTAATCGCCGATCGCGGCCGGCATCGCCGCGCTCTGCACGGACTTCGCATGGGACGTTCGTTTCATCACCATCTATCTGTCACCGTTCGAATTGTCGCACCACTTGCAACATTCGCAGAGCCCGT
>DATKPV010000025.1:0-13600 GCA_035523915.1 Candidatus Aquilonibacter sp.
TCGCGAACAATTTTGAAAACTTCGTGCATGCGGCCCGACGGCGCGGCCCCGACGAACCCTATCCAGGTAATGTCGTAGTACACTGCGCCCGGCGTATTCTTTTTCCCCCACACATCCAGCAGGACCAGGTCTCCTTGGCGAATCGTAGCAGAGCGGTCCGCGCGGGGCTCATAGTGCGGGTTGCCCGCATTCGAATTCGCAGCCACAATGGGCGGATCATCGGTCACAATGTCCGAGCGGCGAAACGCCTCCATGAACCACTGCTGGATGGCAAACTCCGTTGTGCCACCGTTGCGCGCACTCCTTCCAATTTCCTGGAAGGCAGATGCCATAATCGCATCGATCGCATCGCGCGCCGCGAAATGAGTTTTGATCTGCTCCTCGCTCCAGGTCGCTTCAAATTGCGCCACCAGGTCGGCGGAACTGACAATGTTCTTGCCCAGTCCCCGGACCAGGTCGATCGTTCCCCCGTCCACCAGCGAAACATAAAAGACAATGTTGTTGGGCGAGTATTGCATGGCGAGGTCGCGCGAGGAAGAGAGCATGCCCTTCAGCTTGTCGAACAACTCCTGCCAGCCCGAATATTCAAGCTTTTTTCCGGGCAGAGAATCGAGATGTCCTGCCTCGATCTTGTGCACCAGTTTTACCGGTTCACCCTCGGCAGGCACAAGATAGAACCATCGCCGAGTGACCATTAATCCCTCCGGCAGGCCCAGAGTCCGATAAGCGATGGGGTCGCGGTGATGGTGATCGTAGAACAGCCAGGCGTCGATATTGCGTTCGCGCAGCGCGGCTTGAATGGCAGACAGGTCCATGGGCAAACCCCTATTCTAAACAACTGGAGGGATTTGGGCGAATCGGAGCGTAATCATGGGATTTCAAATCCAGGACGAGGCAATCAAAAGGGCGGCCTCTTTCCAGCCGCCCTTAGTTGTGTTCTTGTGTGACTCTACGCGGCGCGGGCCGTGACCGTCGCCGGACAATAGCCGCACTCGGCCGCTTTCTTCAATGCTTGCACAGCTTCTTCCGAGGAGATCAAGGGCGTGGTTTGCACCGACTTGCATGCGCCACCGGCAGCGAACGCCATCGCGATTGCCGCCGCGCTCACGTTGTCGGGAAAATTTGTGATCACGACGATGTCATAGTCTCCGAAAGAGAACCAGGCAGATTCAACCTTGCCGCCAAGCTTCTCGATCGCCGGCCGCACGGCTTCGATGCGATTTGTAGGATTGGCGAGCAACGCTTCCCATCCTTCCTTCGAATAGGCGACCTGCTGAAGGAAATGTGGCATAGAACCTCCTTTGTGATTCGCTTGCTGGAGGCGAATCATTCCAGAGGGAGAGATCGAAGTCAAGCGGCCGTTGCGGCCGGCTCCTGACGCACGAAGCGGTCGTAAACCCACAGCAGCAAAGTCGTAACTACTCCTACCGCAACCACCGCCCACCAAACCATCTTCGGCTTGTGCAGTTCTTCGCCAAAGTGATGCATCAGCCATCCACTGAACGGCCCGGCAATAAACGAACCAACTCCAAGCGGCAAAAAGGCGAACCCCATATAGGTTCCCTGCTGCTCCGGCGGCGCGAGGCGCGAAATATAGTCGTAATAGCGCGGTTGTTGCGTGATCTCGCCAAGCGCGACCACCACCAGGGTTGCCACCGCCATCGGAACTGACGGATGTATGACCAGCAGGAGCCAAGCTACGCTGGTGATAAGCGTTCCCAGCACAATGGCGTGAAAGGTGTGCATGCGCTTGGTCAGAACTCCGATCAGCACAGTGAAACAGATAACCACAAGCGGATCGGTCATCAGAATCCACGCGGTATTCGCGTTGGGGTTGATATAGGTCGATATATACAGCGGCAGCGCGATGAATTCTTGCCAAAACACAATCCAGTATCCCGTAAACAAGAGCAGAAACAGCATGAAGCGGGGATTCGAGAGCACGGTCAGAAAATTTTTTCCAACCTCGCCAAGGCTCGGCACGGGAGCGTCGCTTGTGCGCCGCGGTTCCTTGAAAAGGAGCAGCACGAGAAACAGCATAAGAAACACGCTCAACGCCGCAATGCGGAACAGAATCTCGGGACGAACCCAGCCCGCGACAAACGGGCCGCAGGTACTGCCTACGTTCACCAGCGTGTAGTAGATGGAATATCCGATCGAGCGCACGTTTTCTTTCGACGCCCCGGCCGTTGTCCCTACCACGCTGGGCTTGACCAGGGCCACACCGAGAGCGGGGAGCACCAGCAGAATCGCTACCAGCGTGACCAGCGAGAACGAATTGCGAACAGGCGCAAACCACGGCGCGCCAATCGATCCCAGCATGAAATACGCAAAGCTCAGGATCAGATAGGCCACGGAGAGCGCCCGGCGAAACCCGAGCTTGTCGGCCACTGCCCCGCCGACTACCGCCAGAAACCACACCCAGCCGCCAAACATCCCCGTAAGGCTGCTGGCCTGCTGCACATCAAAGTGCAAGCCCTCGTGCAAGTACCGCGCCAGAACGGCAAAAACCGCGTAATACGAGAGCCGCTCAAAAAGCTCACTGACGTTGGCAACCCAGAAAGGACGTTCGAAGCCCGTGAGGACGTCGCGCAGTTGTGAGAATATCTTTTGCAGCCGTTCGGAAAAGGTCAAAATACCGCTCTCCTGATCCACCGCCATAGGAAAATGAGTTCGCCGGCAATAAACAGTGCGCCGAAAATGCGCTTGTTATGCCGCGCCAGCCACGCCGGCAAGTAAATATCAAAATTGGCGGAGCGATCGGTTGTGTAAAGCGCCGCGACATCGGTTAAAGGGCAGCGGCCACGATTGATCGCCAGCACCAGACACTCGCCGAGAATCAAGACCGAAAGCGCCGCAGCCGTGCGGAAATATCTGAACCAGCCGGCAACTGGTAAAACTACGATCGCACTCGCCATCATTGCCCAAATTGCCGTGTGCAGCAGCTTGATCCGTCTCAGCTTGATCGCTGTTATCACCCTGGGATTTTGAGCGTGAGGAAACACGAATCGTTTTGGTGAAGGCACGATTAGCTTCCGAGTCGTCGTCTGATTTCCTCTGCCGGCAATCCCGATATACGAATTACCTTATTTCGGCTCGCATGGCCGGAGGCAATGGTAACGGAAGATCGCGGCACCTTCAAAAGATTGGCAAAGAATTCGATGCACGCCTGGTTGGCCTTGCCATCGACCGGCGGAGCGGTCAGGGATAGTTTAAGGATTTTGCCGACTTCGCCGGTAATCCCGTTCCTGTTGGCGCGAGGATGAATCTTGACGGCAAAGGTGACTCCATCCCGCGTCTGCCGGACCGGAATCACCGGTTCTTTCCAAAAGAAAGTGCGGTCTCGACCACGAGTAGTCCGGCAACGAGCAGAATCTGCGGATTGGCCAGTGTGCGCGGCTGCCCAATGCTCAAGACCAGAGCCATCGCCAAAGCCAACATCATTACGTTCGCTCCGATACAAAACATCTTCAGACCCTGCATGATGTACCCGTTGCGAATACGCAACACGTTCAGCATCGCAGTGAAAAGCAAAGCAAGATCCGTTCCGAAAATCCAGATGCGGCCCGTGTAACTCCTGGGCACCAGCAGGCACTCCACAATCGCCAGAACGAAGAGCGCTCCCGCGCAGAGCCGGTCAAAGATTTTCATGGCTCCTCTGTGTTCCTCTCTGACCTCTGTGTTTAGGCTTTTTGGCGCTGTCCGAAAATCGCCGTTCCCACCCGTACGCACGTCGATCCCTCTTCAATCGCGACTTCGAAATCGTGCGACATGCCCATGGAGAGTTCGTCCATGCGAACCGCCGGCAGCCTTCGCGTCGCTATCTTATCGCGTAGTTCGCGCAGCTCGCGAAAATAAAGCCGCGCTCCTTCGGGGTTTTCCGTGAATGGAGGCACGGTCATCAGGCCGCGGAACTGCAAAGCCTCGTATCGAGGAGCATTCACGAGAAGTTCTTCCAGTTCGCGGGACTGCGGCGCCAGCCCGCTCTTAGCGGCCTCCCCGCCGACATTAACCTCGAGCAGCACAGCCAGCTTCTTACCGAACCCGCGCGCCGCGGCGTCGAGTTTCTCCGCGAGCTTCGGCGAATCGACGGAATCGACGGCTCCAAAAAGTTCCGCAGCCTTGCCTGCCTTATTGGTTTGCAAATGGCCGATCATGTGCCACTCTGCCTCGAGCAGGTCGGCTAGAGCTGCGGCTTTGCCGGCGAACTCCTGCACCCGATTCTCTCCGAAAAGCCGCTGTCCTGCGGTGTACGCTTCGCGAATCCGTTCCGGCGACTGCGTCTTGCTCACCGCCATCAGCACGATCTCGCTGGCAGATCGCCCTGCTCGCTTTGCGGCTGATCCGATACGCTCGCGCACAGCGGCAAGATTGTCAGCGATCGACATAGAAACTACAAATGACACAAAGTATCAGGAGGAAAGTCGGTTGCTGTTCCTTCGCGTGTGGTTGTGGACCTCGTGGTTGCTGTGAGTGCGCGATCCTTGGCTGTGCTCACGCATCGAGACCTTTCGCGTCGTTCAGGATGAGTGCCTGCGGTGCCCGCTTTGCTCACGCCGCGAGCCCCGTCACATGATCGCCGTCGGCGGTGCGGGCTCGTCCGGACTGCCGGCGTTTGCCAGAGGCACGCGGATCATGACAGCAATGAGAATCGCCAAAGCAGCCATGGCGGCCCACACCGGCGGAGTCCAGTGAACCAACGTCACATCTTTGCCGGATCCCACCAGCCCTGCGATTACCAATCCGCAAAGGGCTTCGCCGGCGATGAGGCCCGATGCAGTCAGCACTCCGGCGTTGTCCACGCGTGCTTTCTGCGCGTCGTTGTAGCCCCGCCGGTCGCGCAGCCGGTCGGTGACCCATCGGATGATCCCACCCACGAATATTGCGAATGTCGTGCCCAGCGGCAGGTACATTCCGACCGAGAAGAGCATCACGCTTTTCACTTCAATCATAATCATCGAAAGGCCGAGCAGGATTCCAACCACCACCAGCGGCCAGGCCATCTCTCCCCCCACAATGCCCTTCGAAAGCATAGCCATCAATCCGGCCTGCGGTGCCGGGAGCGCATTGCTTCCGAAGTGATAAGCCTTATCCAGCACCGCCAGCGGGACGAAAAGAACCAGCGAAGCCACCAGGATGCCGAACAGGTCGCCTATTTCCATCTTGGAGGGTGTGCCGCCGAGAATGTATCCGACCTTGAGATCCTGAAGCATCTCGCCGGCGACTGCCGAAGAGACACAAACCACCGCCGCTACCCCGAGCACAGCCGCCACTCCGCCGCTGCCGGAAACGCCCAGCGCAACCATAAGCAGGGCGGCAATCAGCAGGGTGCACAACGTGAGGCCGGAAACTGGATTGTTGGAGGAGCCGATCAGTCCAACCAGGTTGCCCGAGACGGCCGCGAAGAAAAATCCGATGATGACCATGACGCCTGCAGCCACCAGCGATCCGGAAAGAATCTTTGAACCGGAGAGATTCCCCGCACCGCTAATGAAATAGTAGTAAAGGAAAATCATGGCCACGAATACGACGGCTACTCCCGCAAAAATCGCTTTCGCTGGCAGGTCGCGATCCGTGCGGTTTGTGGCGGCGTGCGCGGCGGCGGATTTCTTCAGATCGGAAATGGCCCTGCCCATGCCCAAGGCCAGTTGCTTGCGCATCTTGAACAGGGTATAGCTTGCGCCCACCAGCATTCCGCCCACGGCAATGGGACGCACGACCGAGTAATAAATTGCCCCCGCCAGCAGAGTCCACGAAATCGTCTGTCCCGCGGGCTGCGCTTTCTGAATGTAGGGCCCTACCGTAAACGTGAGGAGCGGAACCAGCAGCCCCCAGGCCAGAATGCCTCCGGCAAAATTCAAAGAGGCGAGGCGGGGACCGATAATGTAGCCCACGCCCAGATACGCTGGGCTTATATCCGGCGCGTTGAACAACGTCGCCCCGCCGGTGATTGTCGTGGTAACGCTGGGGTTGGTGCCAGTGCGCAGCAGGAGTTTCTTGCCCATCTCACTGATTCTGACGTGCAACGTATTGCTGGGGCTGAAAACATTCACCGCGCCCAGCAAATACATGAGTCCGCCGAAGCCCATGTTGGCGAAAAGAATCTTTGCCGCCTTGGCTCCCTGTTGACCCGCCTTGTGAATTTCTGATGCTGCCACCGACTCCGGATAGGGAAGCTCCGGATCCTCAACCATCACGCGGCGCAGCAAAGTAACAAACAAAATACCCAACGTTCCGCCGATCACCATGAGCGCCACGCAATTCCAATATTTTTCGCGCGTCAACCCGGGCCACAAGCCCGCCATCACGAACGCCGGAATGGTGAACACCGCCCCAGCCGCCACTGACTCGCCAATCGAACCCACAGTTCGCGCGATGTTTTCTTCCAGCAGAGAACCTTTCATTAGGCGCAATAGCGCCATGCCGATTACCGCCGCAGGATAAGTAGCGGCGATCGTCATTCCGGCCTTCAACCCGAGATAGGCGTTGGCCGACCCCAGGATCGCTGTCATCACCAGTCCGATGAGCAAGGCACGGAAAGTGAACTCCTTCATCTCCATGGTTTCTGGAACGTAGGGGACGTGTTTCTTGACGGTGGGGGGCGGGGCAACAGCGCTCATGGGCAAAATCCTCGCAAAGGCGTGAGTGGAAAACCAGCTTGTTTTTCTCTAACTCCTTCAAAACACTGGACGGCGCAAGTTAGCACGGTGCGCGCCCGCATTACAAGCGCATTACGAAGTACGCTTCTCCCGTCGCGACGCATACTCCGTAGCTTGTTTGCTCGGGCCGCGGTAAGATAGTTCTATCCGGTCTGCCCGCCTCATGTAGTTTCGCGACGCGAGGTGTACGCAATGGCGAAAGGCTCCCTCGTTCCTTCCTGGTTGCAACTGACCGACTTCCGTTGTCAGGATTGCGGTAGCAATGCCGGCTTCCGGTCCCGTCGGCGCACGCTCTCGGAGCGTTATTTGTTGCCCGTTTTTCTCTTGCAGCCGGTGCGATGCGGAGAGTGCTTCCGTCGCGACTACCGCTTGATTTTTACCCGCGTGCGCGAACGGCCTTCGGAGAGTGGTGGAGCGGCGCCACCCTCCAACGTTGTTCCTCCAACCCGCCGTAACGTTGCTTAGCCGACCGCAACCTCGCTATACTGCTCTTACTCGATGAAAGAGGCACCCCGGATGCCGATTGGACGGCCTGCGGGTGTGAGGAGGCCGTCTTCAGCAGTAGTGGAGACCGAATTCGGGCTACCCAAGCCAATTCCGAAGTGGCAGGGGCCTCTGTTGCCTTTCAAGCCAGCACGCTGGCAGAAAGTTTATTCACAGTTTTATTTCCGGGCGACTGCCGCATCTGCGGGGCGCCGCTAACCAGAATTTCCCGCCTTCCCGTCTGCCGGGAGTGCCTCCATGGCATGCAGCCCATTGCGGGCAGCCTGTGCACGATTTGCGGAGAGCGATTGTTCTCTCCTTACGCGGTGTCAAGCGCTGCAGGTGAGCCCCGTTGCGGATTGTGCCGCCGCGCGACGCCCAGTTTTACTCGTGCCGTGGCCTATGGCAGCTATGAAGGCGGCCTGCGCGAGCTGATCCATTTGCTGAAGTATGAGGGCGTCCGCCCGGCTGCCAACGTTCTAGGACGCATGCTGAGCGAGGCGATTTGCTCGCTTCAACCAGGTTTTTGCCCACAGCCGGTCCTGCTGGTTCCGGTGCCGCTATTTCGGGCGAAAAAACGGCAGCGCGGCTTCAATCAGGCGGAAGTGATTGCGCGGGCGGCGCTGAAATTGCTCGCGACCCAGCGGCTGCATCTAAACGAGAAAGTTCTTGGGCGCAGGCGCGAAACGCAGTCGCAGACCGGTCTCACCAGCCACCAGCGGCGCGAGAACATGCGCGGAGCATTTGTCGTAGCTCAACCGGAAGCGGTTCGCGGCCGCGAAATCGTGGTGGTTGACGACGTATACACCACAGGAGCCACAGTTTCCGAATGTGCGCGAATCTTGCTGCGGGCCGGCGCGGCCAAGATTTGGGTGGCGACGGTTGCGCGCACGCTCAAGGTCTCGGCGCGGCATGGTGATATCGCGCCCGCTGCAGAGGATCAGAAGAAAGAAGGATTTCTATCGCAGGAAGTTCCCCTGGCGAGGGCTGTGGGGGAGGGGTAAGAAGCGCGGTAGTCCTGCAAGATAGAGAAGAATCGCATGTCATCCAGGATGGAACACGAAGCCGGACCAACAGGCAGGCACGCCGCCGGCCTGTTGGCACCGGCGGCGATCCACCGCGACGGCAACGGCAATGCTCTGCACGCCCCTGTCCTGGTGTTGAATGCTTCCTATGAGCCCATCAACGTTTGCGCCGCCCGCCGCGCTCTGGTTCTTGTGCTCAAAGGGGTGGCCATGACCGAAGAGGAAAACGGACATTTCCTGCACGCCGCCCGCCTCGCCATGCGGGTGCCCTCGGTGATCCGCCTGCTCGAGTACCGGCGCATTCCTCATCAGAGCCGGGCGCTTTCGCGAAAGAATATTCTGCTGCGCGACCGCAACACCTGCCAGTACTGCGCGACGGTTCTGCCTTCCAGCGAGTTGACGCTGGATCACGTGGTGCCGCGCTCGCGCGGAGGTTCCTCTACCTGGGAAAATCTGGTTGCTTGCTGCCATCCCTGCAACCGGCGCAAGGGCAATCAATTTCCCGGGGAAGCCGGCATGAAACTGATGCGCGAACCCCGCGCCTTCAATCTCCACACCAGCCGTCATATCATGCGCCTGATGGGCCGCTCGGACGACAAGTGGAGGAAGTATTTGTTTTACTGAGACGGAAGGTGACGGAAAGCGCGTGCTGCGCTATCTTTTCGCCAACGTCTGAATACGATTCCACAGATACTTGCGGTATTCCGGATTTTCCAGCCTGCGCAGAAGATAATATTCGTTGACTGGACGGTCGTCCTGCAGGACGGGCGCGCGGGGATCCTGGCGAATTAATTCACTCAGCGAAACCTCCTGATTTAATACCCGGGCAAATTGGTCTTCCGCGTTCGAAGCCGGGCCCCACTCAAGCAAGTCGACGGTGGCTCTCGGCGGCAGATGACTGGCCAGGGTCGCGGGCGAATAGGGAGGGATCGGCTCATCGCTTGCGAGAAAGTGATAGCCCCACCCCTCGATGGAGCGGAACACCCGGATGTAAGGGAACGATTGCTGAATGGCTTTGGCCACGGAAGCGAGTGTCGCTGCGTCGCCGGCGGGCAGCCACTGTTGCAAGATTCCCCCCGGACGCAGGTGCTCCCGAACAATTGCATAGAACTCCTTGGAGTAGAGCAAACTGGAAGCTGCCGCTTCCACCGGAGGCGGCGGGTCCAGCACGATGACATCAAACTGTTGTTGCGGAGACCGTTCCAGGAAGAAGCGGCCATCATCAACCACGACGTGCGAGAGGGGCGAGCGCAACAGTCTCGGAGCGTCGGCGTGAAAGAAAGGAAAAACGGAAACCACGCTGGGCACCAACTCCACTGCTGTCGAGGAAATCCCCCACGACAACATAGAACGATAGGTCGTACCCATGCCTAAGCAAATCACCAGTCCATCGTGAGGAGGACGTGAAAGAAATGCCAGCGGCAGATGGGCGATCATTTTGGTAATCGGTGTCAGGGTGGTCATGCCGATCCCATTCACCAGTAGCCTCTTGCCCATGTTTGAGCCGGCTGCGGTTACAGTGGCCGTGCTGTCGTGAAGAACTCTTTGGGGGTTGTAGATACTTTCAAAGTTCTCTGTTGTACCGACCAACGCCACAGCAACGACGGAAATAAGTGCCGGCTTCCACAAGGCGAGGGTCCGCGCCCCGCCCGCGAAGGCAAGAGGTGCAGATCTTTCCTGCAGACTGATCACGATCCAGGGCAGCGCGCAGGCCAGCAGAGTGTATCGTTCGCCCAGGAAGGGCAACAGAACAAATCCGGAAACGAGCGGCCCCACGACGCATCCTGCCACATTGATGGCATAGCCTCGGCCAGCGCGATTCGGATCCCCCAGCGAGACGCGGTCCAACACCAGAGGCGTAATCCATCCCACAAGAAACGAGAAGGGAACAATGCCGATGACGCGTAATTTGTTGATGATGGGCAGGCGCGGGTCGCAGAGCAGCAGAGGAAGTACCACGGAAAAGGCCAGCCAGGCGAAGAGCGCCGAACCCGGAGCGGCGCGCTTTTCGGATCGGCGATAAAACACCGAGCCGAGATAGGTGGCTCCCAGATAGAGGCCGAGAATTGTGGCAAACGCATAGACCACTGTGCTCAGCCCAGGGGTGAACAGACGGATCCAGACTACCTCGGCGGCCATGCTTGTGAACCCTGTACCGAAAAGCACGTAATACGGCCATCGGCTCGTCGCTGGAGGCACAGGCACCTGCTCGCTCGCCATGGGCAAAAGGCCGCCTTGGGGACCAAGCGATAGCCCCAGCGCAGATGCCGCCAGGAGGAGATTCAGCCCCGCCCCCGCGTGTAGCGTGGTTCGGAATCCGTATTCTTCAATTAGCAGCAAAGGGATGGCCGCGCCTGTCATCGCGCCCAAAACATTGGCCAGATACAGATAGCTGAACGACCGCGACGATTCCCCGGAAAATCTCTCGCGAATGGCCGCCATGGCGAACGGAAAAGTTGCGCCCATACAGGCGCACCAGGGAACCAGCGTCAACCCGATCCACGTTCCTGCCAGGATGTAGTACACGGGGCGCGATAGCGCGCGGCCCATGTTCAGCCACTCTAGAAGCGCCCGTCCGCGCGCCAGTTCCCAGGAAACCGCGAAGGCGGAAACCCCGATCAGAAGTTCGGTAAGAGCGTAAAGGCGCAGGCTCGGCAAAACACGAGACGGCTGTCGCGACCGTACGTAGACTCCCGCGCCCCAGGAGCCAAAACCCAGGCCGATCATGAACGCCGAGAGAACAATGGAAATCAGCGCTGTGGTTACCGCGAACTCCGCCATCGCCAGACGGAGCCAGATCAGTTCATAGAGAATGCTGCAAAAACCGGAGACAAAAAAGAACCCGAAGTACCAGCGCACGAAGCCATCCGATTCTGGGGGATGTTGGGAGCGTGTGTATTTAAACAGAACGACTGGTGGAGCGCAACCGCAGGTGGTGCCGAATCACCTCAAACCGCACTGCCGCTCATTACGCACTACTGCGGCTGCGAATTTGGCGTTGTTTCCGGCTTCGGTTGATCCGGCGGCGGGTTCTGCCCCGGCTTTTGTTCGCCCTTCGGAATTTCTTTTCCCTCGTACAGAATCTTCACGCTCGATCCGAATCGCTTGTAATCTTCATACTTCACGATTTCACGGATGTGAATGTCGCCGGTTTCAAAGTGCAGCGTGTCGTCAGCGCGGGTATAGGTGGGAAACCAGTATTGGCCGTCGATCTGTTGACGCCAGGTGGTGAACTTGGGATAGAGATGTTCGGTCTTGCCTTTTTTCTTGGTGTCGCGGATCTCCGGAACGGCTTGCCCGTAGGTTTTTACGATCTGGAAATCGTGATCGTCCACCCAGATGCGGCCCTGAAAATACCGCTTCTTGCCGACGATCTGCTTGGGAGCGATGTCGAATACGTAGCAGTGCAGTTCGTCTTCCTGCTGCTGCCCCGCGTAGAGAATGTTGTATTCCGGGATCTCTTCCGAGGTAAGAACGAACGGCAGCCGGCGGCGAAAATCTTGAACGTCGCCTTCATCGAGCGAAAGCCCGCCCTGTTCCAGAGTCGACTCGGGGGCATAAACCACATTTTCAATGCGGCGGCCCTGGTCGTCGAACAGAGTGTCGAATACCTCGCGATACTCCCCGGTCACGGTCTCGCCGTCCAGGGTCTTCACCGTAATGTCTTCCCGGTAAGTGTATTGCTCGCGAGCTTGCTTGAACTGCTCTTCCTTGGCGGCAAAGCGCTGGATGATTTCGTCCGTCGTGATGCCCTTGGGCTGGATGTTTTGCAGCGGACCTTCCTGCGCAAACACAGGTAGAGTCAGGCAGGAACATACGAATAACGCGGCGAGCGGTACGCCACTGCGGAGCGGCCAATTCATAGTTTTATTCTATCGAATAACAGGGATCGTCTCGATCCCGGGCCTAAAATCTTCCTGTCCCTACTGACAGGCCCGCACATCGCCAGAAATCCCGTCATTTCGAGCGAAATGAGAAATCCGTATTACCGTTGCCGGCGATGTCCGGACTCCCCGGTTCGCTCGGAATGACCACCAGCATTTGGTGACTAGAGGAAAAAGCAGACCGCCGCGGCCCTCGCCCCAGTCCCTCTCCGCTCAGCGAGACCGAGGCGAGGTCGCTGCAGTTCTGCCACTTGTTTGGATGCGAGGCGTGGCGAGGGGTTGCCGCACTTGTTCTGTCACGCCCGCTCGTCGTCCCTTGCAAAGCGAAGAATCGGGTCTTGTCCTAACGCGCTTTAGGACAAGACCAAGAATCGACGCACTCGTTCCCAGTTGCAGATGCGGTGGTACACTCATCCGTTTGCCCGAGGAGGTTCCCTTCATGCGCCGTCTTTTCCTGGTCTTTCTCGCATTTATTGCCTTGGTTTTGTCTGTGGTAGCTCAGGCCAAGCATCCTTTTACGTTTGAAGACATGATGAAGCTTAAACGCGTCGGCGATCCGCAGGTTTCGCCTGACGGCAAGTGGGTGATCTTCAGCGTGGTGGATGTTGACCTTGCGGCGAATACCAGAACGCCGCATGTGTGGATCGTGCCGCTGAGCGCCGATTCCCATGTCTCCCAAAATCAGGGAGACATGGGGCACCCCACTGATCGTAAGAATGATGCAGGAAGTGAAAAAAGTGCGGTGCCCCACGTCTCGCCGAATTTGCGAGACGTGGGAGGCCAGGAACGTGAACTCATCTCGGATCAGGACGCCGACCGACCGCGCTGGGCGCCGGATGGGAAGCGGTTTGCATTTTTGTCGACGAAGGAGGGCGGTTCGCAGATTTGGATCGCGGATTTCGATGGCGCGGCTGGAACGGTGAGCGCGGTTCACAAGTTCACTTCGATTGCGACTGAAGCCAGCGGCGAGCTCTGGTCGCCGGATGGAAAGAACATCTTGTTCACCTCCGACGTTTATCCCGAATGCGATGGTTCTCCCCAGGCGGAGCTCGATTGCAACGCGAAGAAGCTGAAGGAGCATGAACAGTCGAGGGTGAAGGCGCTGATCTTCGATCATTTGCTGTATCGCCACTGGAACGCTTACAAAGCAGGCAAGCGCACACACATCTTCGTAACTGAGGCTCCCGAGTTTGCCGTTACACGGGAAGCGCAGCCCTCCTACCGCGATCTCACGCCCGGCGACTACGATGCCCCCGTCTTTTCCCTCGGAGGGCAAGACGACTACGCCTTCTCACCCGACGGAAAAGAAATCTGCTACACGTCGAATCACGACAAGAATCCGGCGGCTTCGACCAACAATGATCTGTGGATCGTCCCGGTCGAAGTAGGGACAGCCGCCTCGGCTGTCCGGTCCGGCGAAGCCGGACAGAACCCAGTCGAGCTGCGCTCGACCCGACAGCCGGGGGCGGCTGTCGCTACACAAAGCGATTACGTGGCTGAGGTTCTCGCCCACACCAAGAACATCACCGCCGACAATCCGGCCAGCGAC
>DATKPV010000026.1:0-6843 GCA_035523915.1 Candidatus Aquilonibacter sp.
CGAACCCTGCGCCACTGTGGCTTTCAGGCCTATCTGGTGGGCGGATGCGTGCGCGATTTGTTGCTCGGCCGTGAACCGAAGGATTACGACGTCGCAACCAATGCCACGCCGAATCAGGTGATGGAGATTTTTCCCGAGACCTATGCCGTCGGCGCGCAGTTTGGCGTGGTGTTGGTGCCATCTCCCGAGCCAGAGACTGCAGACAACTCGCCCACGGTTGAAGTCGCAACCTTCCGCAGCGACATCAGCTACTCCGATGGCCGCCATCCCGATGAAGTCCGCTTCAGCCAGGACCCGCGCGAGGATGTAGTTCGCCGCGACTTCACCATCAACGGCATGCTGCTCGATCCGATCAGCGGCGAAGTGCTCGACTTTGTTGGCGGGCGAAAAGACCTGGCGGACGGGATCATCCGAGCTATCGGCGATCCCGAACGCCGTTTTGGCGAAGATAAGCTGCGCATGTTACGCGCTGTGCGCTTCGCTGCGCGCTTTGAATACGCAATCGAGCCTGCGACGTTAACCGCGATCGAGAAGCTGGCTCCGGAGATTCACGTCGTCTCCCGCGAACGCGTGCGCGATGAACTCACCCGCATGCTGACCGAGGCGCACCCTCATCGCGCCTTTCTGTTGCTCGATGAGATGGGCTTGCTGCGCGAAGTTCTGCCCGAGATTTCCGCGATGAAGGGAGTCGAACAGCCACCGGAGTTTCATCCGGAGGGGGACGTATTCGTGCACACGCTGATGCTGCTTGACCACCTGCCGCGGCCATGTCCGCCGACGCTGGCGTGGGGAGCACTGTTGCACGATGTTGGCAAACCGGCCACGTTTCACCGGGCTACTGATCGCATTCGCTTCGACAATCATGTAGAAGTCGGAGTGAGGATCGCCGAAGACATTTGCCGCCGGTTGCGTTTCTCCAAGAATGACACCGAACAGGTGCTCGCCCTGGTGGACAACCACATGCGCTTTGGACATGTGGGCCGCATGAAAGAGTCCACGCTGAAACGGTTTCTGCGTATGCCAGCGTTCGATCAGCATCTTACCCTGCATCGCGCCGACAGCCTGGCCAGCCACGGGAATCTCGCCACATACAATTTCATAAAAGAAAAGCTGGCGGAAACTCCGGTGGAGAAGATGCGGCCCTTGCCGCTGGTGACTGGCGATGATCTGATCGCGGCGGGGTATGTGCCCGGCCCGAGGTTTCGAGAAATTCTGCACGCTGTCGAAGACAGACAACTGGAAGGACGCTTGCCTTCGCGTGAAGAAGCGTTGCAGTTCGTACGGCAGCAGTTTCCGCTGTGAGCCGCACGGGTCAGTCATGGGAGCAAATGATAAAATCGGGATCTGCACCTTATTGCCGCTCATGGAACGCGCCAGTCGCCATCTCGAAAAACTTGTCGCTGGTTCGCTGCGCCACGCGCCGCAGGCAGAAGCGCCTTTGCTCGCCTGGCCGCTGGCCTGCGGATCGGCGGTGGCGGAGCGTACACGCGCGGTCCGTTTTGCTGCTGGGGTCTTGTGTATCGAAGTGACGGACCAGGGCTGGAAACGCGAACTGCAGGCGCTGGCCCCACGCTACCTCGCGGCATTGACCCGTTATACCGGCCCGATGGTGAAGCAGATCGACTTTGTGATCGCAGCCGGAAGCCACGGAGACAAATCGACCGGACTATGAAAGTCACCGAGAAAGATGTTGCGTGCGTCGCCGGCCTTGCGAATCTCGAGTTGACCGCGGAGGAGCGCGCGCGAATGGTGCGCGATCTGAATTCGATCCTCGATTACGTGGAACGGCTGAACGAACTCGACACATCCAAGGTGCCACCCATGGCGCAGGTCTCGGATCGCTATGGAGTCGATGAATCAAAGCAGGGCAGCGAGCGTTTCTCCTACGCCAGTCGCGATGACGTTCTCGAAGGCTTGCGCAAGTCACTGCCGCATGATGTGGCGCTGGCGAATGCTCCGGATTCGGATGGCACATTCTTCCGCGTGCCCAAAGTGATTGAAAGATAATGCGAAGCGCAGAACTCAAAATCCAGAATGGCCTGGGCTGACTTCTGCATTCTGACTTCTGCGATTCTTGCGTTTCGGCTGTTCCGGATGGACCTTACTTCCCTCACTATCGATTCCGCCCGCGCAGCAGTGCAGCAGCGCGCGACGACCGCGATGGCGCTGGCGGAAGCGCACTACGAGCGCATCCAAAAGGAAGATGGCCAGATTGGCGCGTTCCTTACGCTTTCGAAAGAGCGTGCCCTGGAGCAAGCCGATCGCATGGATCGCAAGGCTGCGGAAGGAAAACCCTTACCTGCGTTGGGCGGCGTGCCGGTGGCGATCAAGGATGTAATGTCCACGAGTGGCCTGCGCACCACTGCGGGATCGAAATCCCTCGACAAATATATTCCGCCTTACGATTGCACCGCGGTTGCGCGCCTGGAAGCGGCGGGCGCGGTGATTCTCGGCAAGACCAATTGCGACGAGTTTGCCATGGGATCGTCGAACGAGAACTCGGCATTTCACCCGGTGCGCAATCCGTGCGACTTGAACCGCGTGCCCGGCGGTTCCTCTGGTGGGTCTGCAGCGGCTGTGGCGGCGAAGATGGCGGTAGCCGCGCTCGGGTCGGACACTGGAGGATCGATTCGCCAGCCGGCATCTTTCTGCGGGGTGGTTGGACTGATGCCGACCTACGGCCGTGTCTCGCGTTATGGTCTGATCGCGTTTGCTTCGTCGCTCGACCACATCGGCCCACTAACCAGGACCGTCAGGGACGCGGCGATGGTTTTGCGCGTAATCGCGGGGCGCGATCCGATGGACGCGACTTCGGCGGATGTGGCCGTACCGGATTACGTCGCTGACCTCGAGAAACCGGTGCGCGGAATCAAGCTCGGTGTCGCCAAAGAGTATTTCGGCGAAGGCCTCGATGATGAAGTTCGGCACGCGGTGGAATCTGCGATTGACAAGTTGAAGAACCTGGGTTGCGAAATTGTTCCGGTTTCACTGCCGCACACGCCCTACGCGATTCCAACCTATTACTTGATTGCCAACGCGGAAGCGTCGTCGAATCTTGCTCGCTATGACGGTGTGCGCTACAGCTCTCGCGCTCGCGGCGTGACGACGCTAACGGAGATGTACCGTCGCAGCCGCGACCAGGGATTCGGCGCGGAAGTGAAACGCCGCATCATGCTCGGCACCTACGCTCTCAGCGCCGGCTATTACGATGCCTACTATTTGAAGGCACAGAAAGTGCGCACGCTGCTAACGCGCGATTTCGAGGAAGCCTTCCGCAAGGTGGATGCGATCGTCACGCCGACCAGCCCCACGGCAGCCTTTCGCCTCGGCGAGAAATCAAACGACCCACTCGCTATGTACCTGGCGGATATTTATACAGTGACGGCAGATTTGGCGGGAATCCCGGGAATCTCGATTCCGTGCGGGGCGACGAGGGACAAATTGCCCATCGGGCTGCAAATTCTGGGAAAACACTTTGATGAGAGTACGATTCTGCGCGTGGCGCATGCGTATGAGGAGAACGCCGCTCACAGCGGCTCGTAGTACCGCTCTCCGGCGCAGGAGCGGCACAGCGCCTTTCCATCGCGATGAATCTCACGACGAAAGTTAATGCCCTCTCCGCAAATGTCGCACACCACGCGCTCACTTTTGTATCCAGGAAACTCTTCCGGCGGCAACTCGACTTTCACCCATTGCGTTGTAAACAGGTCATCGTCGGAGATCTCGCGATAGGCCAGCATCTGCTGCTGATTCTTGTCGGCGATCTCGGGATGCATCTCGCGCGCCAGCGCCTTGGAGGATTCCTTGGCCGCGACGCGAATGGCCTTACCCATGCTCACGTCCACGAAGGTCGCTGCAACCTTGCCCCAGTCGCGAAACTTCAAAGCTCGTTTGCCGAGGCGGCATCCGGTGACCACGGCGACGGCATCGGTAGCGCACCGGTCGATTTCGACAAACGTCACCAGCCGCTTGCGATCCTTGCCGCCGGGATCGTCGATGCCGAGCTTCTGCAAGCCCAGCATGGCTAGACGCACGCCGAGCACCTGCCCGGCGCACAGATGTCCGTGGGCTTGTTCGGCTTGGTGCAGATATTCGTCGAGGGACTTCATAAACGAGCTGCCGGCTGTCAGCCGTCAGCTTTCAGCTTAGCAGTTGTGGTGAATACGGTTGAGGCAATCCGAAGAAATCTGCAAATTCAAAGAAAATCCTATTTCCTTCTCCAGCGTACACCCTCTTTGGTTTGCTCGATGATGATGCCCGCCGCAGTCAGCTCCGCGCGGATGGAATCGGAGAGAGCAAAATTTCGGGCCGCGCGGTCCGCAGTCATTTCACCAATCTTCTTTTCAATTTCCGCGTCGGACAGCTGGCTCGATTGCACGGCTTCGCGCAATTCCTGGCTGATTTCTTTTTCCCGGCCCTCCGCCATCGCCCAATCCATAACCTGTTTCATCTTTGGTCCATCGTCATCTTTGAGCACGGCAAAAATCTCGTCGAACTTGCCCAGCGCGGCCATTAAAGGGGCCACGTCGTCTTTCCTGATTTCACCCGTGTCGAGGCTGGCATTCGCGCGCCGGACCATCTCAAAGATGGCAGCCTGCGCCTGCGCCGTGTTGAGGTCGTCATCCAAAGCGGCCTTCATTTTGGCAGTCGTTTCCTCCGCCAGCGAATGCATTTCCGGATTGCCGCCCGCGGGGAGTTTCGCCTCGCTCAGGCGAAGCTGGAAGTTGCGCAGACGTTCCACCGAAACCGCCGCCTGCCTTAGTCCGTCGAACGTGAAATTCAGCTGATTACGATAAGGAACCGACGCGAGCAGATAACGAATCGACGATGGCTTGTGCCCCTTGAGCACCAGATCACGCAGCGTGAAAAAATTCCCCAGGCTCTTCGACATCTTCTCGCCTTCGACGAGCAGAAAGCGCGCATGAAACCAGAAGCGGGCAAAGGGCTTGCCGGTCAGGGATTCCGACTGGGCGATTTCATTTTCATGATGTGGGAAAATCAGGTCCTCGCCGCCGGCATGCAAATCAAAACTCTCGCCCAGTTCCGCCATCGACATGACGGAGCACTCCAGATGCCAGCCCGGCCGCCCCGGACCGATGACGGTATCCCAGGAAGCTTCGCCCGGTTTCGGCGCCTTCCATAGCGCGAAGTCGCGGGCGCTATCTTTTTCGTACTCATCCACGTCAACCCGAGCGCCATCGAGCATTCCGCTGAAGTCCTTCTTGGAAAGCTTTCCATACTCAGGAAACTTCGCGATGCGAAAGTAATAGGAACCATCGTCGGTGCGGTAGGCAATTCCCTTCGCCACCAGTTTGGCGACATATTCCGCCATTTGAGGGATGTGTTCGGTGGCGCGTACCAACTTTGGCGGCTGAATTCCGATCAGCCCCGAATCTTCCAGAAATGCCTTCTCATATTTCGCGGTGTATTCCCGGACGCCAACCTTGTCCCGAGCCGCGTTGCGAATGATCTTGTCGTCGACATCCGTGATGTTCATGACGTCGTGAACCGTGTAACCGCTTTGCCGCAGAAAACGGGTCAGGATATCGACCGCAATGAATGTGCGGAAGTTGCCGATGTGTCCATAGTCATAGACGGTCGGCCCGCAGGCATACATGCGGACTTCGTTATCCCGCAGCGGGTGAAACTCTTCAATCTGCGACGACATGGTGTTGTAGAGATGCAGGGACATAGTGAGAAACGGCAGTCAGGCACGAACCTTTGATTTTAGGGGGACGCGAGAAAAGCGGTCAAATTTGGTGGCCGGCAGGCGAGGAAGGCGGCGGCAGCAGGTTGGCGGGCGTTCGCAGGCGATGCTGCACCAGAAAGACATAGTGCAACGCCGAGATGATGGTGAAGGCGAAAGTGGCGCGCAGAAATACCGTGCGCGCGATCCAGATCCAACGCCCCGGGTGTACCTGCAACAGCATTACAAAAAAGACCGCCGCAATCTGCGAAAAGGTGTTGGCCTTGCCGAAAATGCTCGGGCGAAAATTGCGCAGTCCAGCGATGGCGAACAGCACGGCGCTGGCAGCCAGAATCGAGATATCGCGGCTGAATACCAGTACGGTGAATTTCCAGGGAATTTTGCGCAGGATCGAGAGCACCAGAAACAGCGTGCTCAACAGCAGCTTGTCGGCGATCGGGTCGAGATACTGCCCCAGCAAAGTCTGCTGGTGCAGCGAGCGGGCCAGCAATCCGTCCAGACCGTCGCTGATCCCGGCGATGACAAACAGCAATAGCGCGTGAAAGTAGTGCCCATCCACCAGTTCGATCACGATGAAGGGAACAAAAACCATGCGCAGCAGCGTGAGCTGGTTGGGAGCAGTAAAGATCTGCGAGATTCTCACGCGGGTTCCTCGTCGGCAGACGCCGCGGCTTGCGCGTTCTCTCTGATTTCATCCGCCGATGGAGACTTCAGCAGCGCGGAAGGCTCAAGTCCGGTTTTCGCCGAGAAACGCTGCGAGAGAGACGGCAGGTTGCCGTCAGGCAGGTCGAGCTCGATGCGTTCGATCCGGTGCATGGGGAAGAAAATCACCGCCGGGCTGAAAGGCTCGCCTTCCTTCACCATGACTGCCAGATCTTCAAAAGAAGCGAGTTCGATGCCGCTCATGCCCAAGCCTTCCGGCTCCAGCGCGAGGATCATGCCCCAAAATTTTTCGCGAGGATTGCACAGGGTGACGACAACCATGGCACCGGTTGAGAATGGGTTGAGGCTGGAAGCACGTTTGGCAAACCCGACTGCCTCCGGCGAATCTTTTGGCATGGCAAGATTGTCGCTGCCGGAAGCTTGCTTTGGCAACTGTCCTGCGTTGCCGGAATCATGCCGGCCCGTTAGAATTG
>DATKPV010000027.1:0-4923 GCA_035523915.1 Candidatus Aquilonibacter sp.
CCGATCACATCGTCGGCCTCGAAGCGCGGAACTTCCAGGATCGGAATTCGATACGCCTCAAGCGCCCGCCGAATGTAGGGAACCTGCTGCGCCAGATCTTCCGGCATAGCCGCGCGATTCGCCTTATATCCCTTGTACTCGACCTCGGTGAAGGTTTGCGTTTTGATGTCAAACTTGCGAATGCTGGTAACGGCTTCGGCTTGGTCGTCGCGAAATGTGCGCCCGGCAGGATCGAATACCGCCGCCAGATATTGCGGCGAAAAATCGTCACGCAGCTTGCGCAGCATGTTCACGAAAACATAAATGGCCGCCGTGGGCAGGCCTTTTTTGGTCGACATCGGACGTTGCCGTGCCATGGCATGATAGGCGCGGAAGATAAATGACATGGCGTCGATCAGGAAAATCCGCTGTTGCGATCCGGGATCGGCATAACCCGGCGAAGACGAAGGAGCCCGGCCTGGCGCGGACGAAGGAGATGGTGTCTTCGCGGCCGGCTTGGCGGGATTGCCCTCCGCAATGTCGCTGGAGGCGGGCCGGGATTGAACTTCCGTAGTTTTTTTTCGTGGGGCCAAGGGCTTAGTTTAACAGCCGGAAAGTATGCTCACCTCTATGCAAACCTTAACCTGGCCCGTTTTTGTTTCCTCCGCGGCAGTCAGTTTCTGGGTTTGACGTCGCAAAAACGCCACTCCCCGCCCGGCCCTAAACACGCTACAATCCTCTGTTTTCGAAAGCTATCGTTCCCCCCGAGCTGCTCACGCGCCAATCGTGGGAAGGAGCCGCGCGGCTCATGGACGACCAAAGTTCGAAACGCAGTCCGGGCGAAAATCCGGCCAGGGAACTGCTCTGGACGGTCGAACGCAATTTTCGCGGATGGACCTGCTCGCAATGCGAATGGAACGATCCCGTTCCCACCCTTCTCAACGATCCTGACGCCAAGACCTCTTACGACCGCCTGGCCGTAGGCAAGTTCCGCAAGCACAACTGCGCCGACCACGCCATCCGCATGCCTTCGCCAGCAGGGGAAAGTTTCACGATCCGCATCCGAAAACTGGTTTCCAAGGGATTCAAGCCCAAGGATGCGGTCGAACTCATCCTGCAGGAAGTTGCGATTGAATATCCCGGCCAACCCAAACTCCTCTCCCAAGCCCAGGAAGAAGGTGAGGATTTTCTCCGCCGCCTGCGCGCCGGCCTGATCTGATTTCCGCTTCCACCAGGGGTGAGGGGCTCCCCCGGTTCTTGGGAGAATCGGGTATTTTCGGCCGCAGCGAATCCGAGCGGCTTGTAGGCTCATCGGCTTCTGTACTATTCTGAATTCAACCTTGGGGTTCTGCTTCGCCGAAATCTATGCAGCGCACGATCGCCAGGCTTCTGCTGCTGTTTGCCGTCGCCGGAAACCTCATTCCGCTGGCGCTGGCCGCGACTGCGGTTCCGCCTCACGCTTGTTGTATTCGCGCTAACCATCACTGCCACAATTCTGCACTTTCCGACTCGCGGCAACCCGAGTTCCGCAGCACATGCTGTTGCCGGCAGGGCTGTGGCCACGTTGTGGTCACGGCACAGTGGGCGCATCCTCAAACGCCAGCTGCTCCTGTCGGTGCGCCGGCGGTCAATTCCCGTCTAACACCCGGGCAGTCTCCGGCGCTCTTCGCGGAGGTTCTCACCCGGCAGTCCACTCGCGCCCCGCCATCCCTCCTGAGCTTCTAGCCCAACTGCATTCTTGCGATCGAACCGGCGTGGCTGAAACAGCCGCGTCGGATTCGGCATGTTTGTGGCCCGAGCTCACGATGCGGCCCGAGTGATCCTTTCTCTGGCCAGCACGCAAGGAGAATTCTTATGCGCAGTCTGCGCGTACTCATATTCCTCATATTCGCGGCTGTCATTTCTATCCCTGTCTACGCGACAGTGTTTGGCAGTGTTCGCGGCGTCGTGCACGATCCCCAG
The DNA here is from genome assembly GCA_035523915.1 of Candidatus Aquilonibacter sp. GTDB lineage: Bacteria > Acidobacteriota > Terriglobia > Terriglobales > Acidobacteriaceae > Sulfotelmatobacter. Next base: position 1,942 of record DATKPV010000027.1, read on the forward strand.
CATCGCCCCATCCAGGGGGCCATGGTCATGTTGAAGTCGGCTACCTCCGACTGGAGCCAGACCGTCAACACCAACCCCAACGGCGAATTTCAATTCATCGCTGTCCCGCTCGGTGAGTACAAGGTCAGCGTGGCCAGCCCGGGATTCGCACAGACCGCACAAAAAGTCGTCGTCGAGGCCGGCACCCAGCCAGTTCTGCATTATCAACTCTCGGTCGCATCCGAAAAGGTCAACCTCACCGTTTCCGGAGCTCCTGCCGTCGTGCCCACCGACACCGTGACGCCAACCACGCTGATTGATCGCGAACAGATTCAGGAAACTCCCGGCGCCGACCGCACCAACGGCATGGAGATGATTACCGACTACGTCCCCGCCGCTTACGTCACCCATGACATGTTGCACATGCGCGGCGGCCATCAGGTCGAGTGGCTCATCGACGGTGTTCCCATCCCCAACACCAATATCGCCACCAATCTCGGCCCGCAGATCGATCCCAAGGACATCGATTATCTGGAGGTCCAGCGCGGCAGCTACGACGCCGATTATGGCGACCGCACCTATGGCATCTTCAACATCGCCCCCCGCACCGGCTTCGAACGCGACAAGGAGTGCGATCTCCTGCTCAGCTTCGGCAACTTCTATCAGACCAATGACCAGCTCAGTTGCGGCGGACACACCGAGCGCTTCGCCTACTACGTCAGCGCCAACGGCGATCGCAGCAACTACGGCCTGCAGACTCCAATCCCGCAAGTGGTCAACGACGCCGCCAACGGCTTCGGCGGATTCACTTCCTTAATCTTCAATCCCGATCCCAAGAACCAATTCCGCATCGTGGGCTCGCTTCGCCGCGACTATTACCAGATCCCCATCGATCCCGATCCCAACTCCATCACCAACGTCTACTATCCCAGCTTCGGCCTGCACGACTCCGAAACCGAACCCGACGGCTACGTCACATTCTCCTGGGTTCACACCTTCAGTCCCGACAGCCTCCTCACCGTTTCTCCCTTCTACCACTACAACGGCGCGGACTATAACGGTGGACCAAACGATTTCCCGGTCATCTCCAGCGTTACCCAGAACGCCAACTATGCCGGGATGCAGACCACGTTCAATGAAAGCATCGGGAAGAACAACCTTCAGGCCGGCGTCTACGGATTCTTCCAGCACCAGTACAACTACTTTTTCAACGAATACACCGACCTCACCGCGAACGTCGCACCTTCGTCGATTGGCGTCAACGGAGGCGTCGCTGCCTTCTTCATCAATGACAAATTCAAAGTCACTCCCTGGCTTACCCTGATCGCCGGGCTGCGCGAGACGCAGTTCAACTCCTCCCCTCCACCAACGATCCCATCGGTTTCCGAACACGCCACGGACCCGCGTCTTGGCGGCGCCATCACCATCCCGCATTTGAATTGGGTCTTGCGCGGCTTCTACGGCTACTACTATCAGGCTCCGCCGCTGTCGACAGCCACCAACCAGCTGCAAACCTTGGCCGGCGGCCAGGGATTTGGCTTCGCCCCACTTTACGGCGAGCGTGATATCGAGTGGCAGTACGGTATCACCATCCCCTACCACGGCTGGATTCTCAGCGCCGACAACTACGAAACCCGCGCTCACAACTGGCTCGATCACAACAATATCGGCGAGTCCAACATCTTCTGGCCGATTACTTGGTCATACGCCTTGATTCAGGGATGGGAGACGACCCTCCGTTCGCCCAATTTGCCGCACGGCGGCCAGTTTCACCTCGCCTACGCCAATCAGATCGCCCAGGCCACCTCGCCGATCACCGGCGGTCTGATCTGCCCGCCCAACTCCACCACAACGACCTGCGCCCTCGATATTCCTCCCGGCCTCTCGCCCGTCGATCACGATCAGCGCAACACGCTCAACGTCGGTTACATCAGCAGCCTGCCCTGGCACGCCTACGCTTCCACCAACGTTTATTACGGATCGGGATTTACCAACGGTCTGCCTGGCGTGCAATATCCGGGAAATTATCTTCCTGCACACACCACTGTCGATCTCGCGCTCGGCAAAACTTTTGCCGAGAAATACACCGTCTCCGTCGATGCACTGAACGTCGCCAACCGCCGCGTCCAGCTCGATAACAGCCTGACTTTTGGAGGATTCCACTGGAACGATCCGCGCCAGATCTACGTCGAGTTCCGCTACCGCTTCAAGTACTGACTGCGTTCTGCTGTCATCCCGAGCGGGGCGTTCCTTGCCGAGTCGAGGGACCTGCTCCCTCTGGGTCACGCTGAATGCACGCCGCAGAGTGTCTCCGAGGTCGGAAATCCTCGCGCCGGCGAGTTTTCGCCGCCATCAGGAGCCCGAGATACGCAACTCGGCCAAAATCTTGTCAAGGGGGTCCAGCCGCCGGTTTGGAGCTAAGTTGCTGAAAAAGTTCAGAATATATTTCCTGGAAAATGTCCGGTTGCCTCCCTCCAATTTGCTATTCTGAATATATAGAGCAAAATTTCAGGAAATAAAGGCGCGGCCTCGGGTCGCGCCTTTCCTTTGGGCCAAGAAAGAGTCTGGGAATGCGCCGGAAGTCGAAATCAAAGAAACCAAAGAAATCGAAATTGAACACAAAGAATGGCAGCATTTAAATACCTTTAAGCAGCGCGGCGAATGGGTCGAACTCGAATTCATGGCGCAAGCTGCCCTGCACGGATTCAGCGTATCCAAGCCTTGGGGAGAATGCTCCGCCTATGACGTCGGAGTCGAACACGGCGCGGACTTTCTCCGCGTACAGGTGAAATCCACCACCGTCCGCACCGGAACCGGATACTTCTGCCAATTCAAGCCGAACTATTACAAGCAACATGACTACACGCTCGACGAAATTGATATGTTCGCCGCCTACGTCATTCCGGTGAATGTCTGGTACCTCATTCCGGCGGTTGTGATCCTGAAGCCAAAGCGCAAAGTCGGACTGATGCTCCATCCCGTCGACAAACTCAAGCAGAATCG
>DATKPV010000028.1:0-8396 GCA_035523915.1 Candidatus Aquilonibacter sp.
CGCAGCGCCGCGACTTCATTGGGCTCCATGGCCATGGCCTCGCCAATGGCCGAAGCGTACCGGCCCACGCGCAGCGAATGGCCATGAATGTTGACGTGCTTTACGTCGATGGCGGTGGCGAAGGCCTCGAGCGCGTTGTCATAAAAGCCGTGCAGCGAGGCCATCAGGCGCAGATTCTCGGTCACGCGCTGGGCCAAAGTCTGGGTCAAAGAGTGATTATGAACGGCGAGGCCGACGTAGCTGCAGAGCAGATCCATGGCATCGAGTTCGTCGTCTTCATAGAGGGCATCCCCGGGACGCCGTCCCAGCGCCACAACGCCGGCCAACTTCCCCGCGGCCTTCAGTGGGGCCAGGCACTTGAAAAGTTCCGGCGCAACATTGCCGTTCGAGCTGAGGAAGACCAAATAGGTGGAAGCATTCAGGACAATCGGCCCGCGCGCCGCGGTCAGCGCATGGATGTGCTTGGGCAGAAGCGGAATGAATGCCGGCTCGGGAAGCAGGGCGAATCCCTCCGAAGCAACCGAAGACAGCAGGGCCGGGCGGTCGTTGAAGAGAAACAGCGCACCCTCGCGCGCGCCGGCTGCCTCCATTACTGCGGAGAGCATCAGCCGCGCGCTCTCGCTGAACTCATGCTCAGCCGTCAGCTGAGGCCCGAGTTCGGAGAGCGCTTCTACCGTGCGCAACAGCCGCCGGAAATTGTTGGTCTGCACTGCCACGGACGAAGTGGTAGCGAGAACGCAGAGCAAGTTGAGCGTAACATGCGGAAAACGCCGCCAGCGAGGATGGTTGTTGGTTAGTTTGGTGCTGCGCCGTCAGAAATGCTCCCGCAGTTCCGCGAACCGCCCAACGATCAGCAGTTTCTGCGGTGGCGTTGCTTCATTCACTTCTTCGTGCTCCAGAATCCACGTATCTCCGTGCGGTACAAAAACGGCGTGCAGGCCTGCCGCCAGCGAGGGATTGATATCGGACTTGGGGCTGTTGCCGACCATCCATGTCGAGGCGTGCTCGAATTCGCATTTCGCGGCAAGCGAGGCATAGGTGTCGGCGTTCTTTTCCGCAACGATCTCGGTGGCCGTGAAATATCTTTTCACGCCGGAGCGCTCGATTTTTCCGCTTTGCTCTTCCAGCGCTCCCTTGGTTACGAGAATCAGGCGGTGACGTTGCGCGAGATATTGCAGCGTCTCCGGAACCTCCGGAAGGAACTCGATGGCATGACCGTTGATGCTGTCAGTGAAACTTCTCACTTGAGCGCGTAGCTCCGGGGTAACGGGAACCGGACTCAGGCGTTCGAATGTGCGGACCAGCGAATGCCCGAAGCTGTGCAGCCCATAACCATGAGTCACCACGCATTCGCGCTCGACATCGTTGAGCACCTCGCGCACCTGCTCAGGAGAGAATTCGTGATGGTTCAGAAAAGAGATGAAGCGTTCGATGGCGCGCTCGAAATAAATGTTGTTTTCCCAGAGCGTGTCATCGGCGTCGATGAGGAGGGTTTGACGGCTGATCACGCTGCCCAATCCACTCGCGCCTCCGGGCCCACAATGCCGGCTTTGTGTCCCATATCGAGGAGTCGGCGTACCGCTTCGCGCCCGTCGGGACCGTAATCCAGCGTGCGCTCGTTCACATACATTCCCACGAAGCGGTCGGCGGTCGAGGGGTCGAGCTCGCGGGCAAACTGCATCGCGTAGGCAAGCGCTTCCTCGCGATGATCGAGCGCATACTGAATGCTGTCGCGCAAGGCAGCGCAAACCGCGGAAACAAGGCGGGGCCCCAGCGCCCGCCGGATCGCGTTGCCGCCCAGCGGCAAAGGCAATCCCGTCACCTTCTGCCACCAGCGTCCGAGATCGATGATCCGGTGCAGGCCGGACTTGTCATAGGTCAGCTGGCCTTCGTGGATGATGAGTCCAGCCTCGTACTTGCCTTCCAGCACTTGCGGAATGATCCGATCGAAGGGCACAACTTCTGTTTCCACGCCGGGTGCGAAAAGCTGGAGCGCAAGATAGGCGGTGGTCAGGGTGCCGGGAACCGCTATGCGCTTTTCGCGGATCTCGCTTTGCGTGAATGGCCGCGGGGAAACGACCATCGGCCCATAACCCTCTCCCACACTTCCGCCGCACGGCATGAGCGCATAGGTTTCCTGGATGTAAGGATAGGCGTGGAACGAAATCGCGGTCACGTCATACACGCCCTCGCGGGCCTTTTGATTCAGGGTTTCGATATCGCAGAGCGTGTGGGTAAAGCGGAGCCCGGGCACGCGTACCTTGTTCGTGGCCAAACCGTAGAACATGAACGCGTCGTCGGAGTCGGGGCTGTGGGCTATGGTGATTTCGCGCACGCCGGAGTGGCCAGCATTTTGTTCCTGAGCGAATGGTTCCGACACCTGCGACATCACGTCAAACGCTCCTTCCGCCAACGGACCGCTATCAACGCAGCGAACATCACCTTCAGGATCTCGGCCGCCACGAACCAGTACAGACCCAGATAAGCGGCTCTTGCCAACGAGTGTGTAAGAACGAACAACCAGCCGACACCGCCGGCGAAGAGAAGGATTTCGGCAAGAAGGCTGGCAATCGCGGCCCGAGCAAACGTCCTCGCCCCGGTTTCGAAGATGAAGCCGGCCAAGCCCGCAACCAGCGGATACATAACCAGGTAGCCCCCGGTAGGGCCCAGCAGTTGAGCAATTCCGCCCGGGCCCAGAGGACTAAACACGGGCAGTCCCATTGCTCCTTCTGCCAGGTAGAGGGTGAGCGCGGCAAAGCCGCGCCGGCTGCCCAGCAACAATCCGACCAGCAACACGCCGAAGTTTTGCACTGTCAGCGGAACCGGTGTAAAGGGCAGAGGAATCGTGATGTGCGCGCAGAGTGCTACAAAAAAACTGGCGCCAACGATCAGCGCGCCCTGACTCGCAACCTCAAACGCCCGCCGTTGCGTGTTCAGAGCAGCACTCACCGGTTTCGTCATAGAGCACCCTCCGGAACGTCAGCTTCTGCCACTGCCCGGCTTAGGCCTGGCAGTTTCGCTCTCGCTGCCCTCGTGCGGGCTGTGAGTTCCTTGTAGATGACGGCGCAGGCGCATATACACGGCGATGGCCACACACACCACAACTACCGTGCTGACACCCAGAATCAGGAACCACCAGATCATCCGCACAACCGACTAGCATAACAGATGAACTGAGGCCTTCCGGCCGGCGGTTTCTCGCAGCGATGCCCAAGAACCGAAGGAGAATCCCTTCAATCGGCAGCCTTGGCGGTAGCAGCCATCTTCTCGCGCCACGCGGCCACACGTTTGACCATGAACTTCAGACGCTCTCGTCCGTACTTGGAGGTCATGATGGCTTTCTCGATGTTCGCGAAGGTTTCCGGGTCGCCAAGTTTTTCGCGGAGATCCTTGAGAAAAGGTTGCACTTTCGCGAAAATCACGAACATCTCTCCGCTCACCGCGGGCTGAAGAAACATGTCCGAGTTCAGGGTTCCCTGCAGGACGAACGACGCGGCCATGCTCCAGTATCCAGTCACCTGGCGCAGCCAGTTGTTTTCCTGTGTTCCCGTGGCCCAGGCGACCTTCAGAAAGTCCTCGGCATTTTGCGGCCAGAAGTCGGCCATCCACCAGCGCCGGGCCTTGCGCATTTCCGCCTCGCGGCGCAGGTCATAGAGCTGCATGATGAGCTGTGCGTCGGTGAAAGTAGCTTTCTTTGCCATGAATCACCTCAAGGGAATCTTGAAATTGGGAAACTGAGTAATTGTGTAATTTTGGCTTGCGGCGCGCACGAAGATCGATCGCGAAACCAAAATTACTCAATTGCCGAATGTCCCAATTTCGCAATGGTCTAGGCGCTGGTCGCCGCTGCTTCTGGTGGAGGGGCCGGCCGCTCGTAATCGCATTCCTTATTCGGACACGCGATTACCGGACCTCCTTTCAAGTTTTTTTCAACCAGATACTCACTACCGCATTTCGGGCATTTTTCTGCTATCGGCTTGTTGGCCGAGGTGAACTTGCACTTGGGATAATTGCTGCACCCATAGAAAGTGTTGCCCTTGCGCGCCCGCTTCTCCACCAGTTCGCCGTCTTTGCACTCCGGGCATTTCACGCCGATGAAATTCTGTTTTACATACTTGCAATCCGGATATCCGCTGCACGCCGTAAACTCCCCGAATCGCCCGTGGCGAATCATCAGATTCCGTCCGCACTTCGGACAGGGCTCATCCAGCGGAATGTCGGGAACTTTCTTGCCTTGATCCAGGCGCCGCGTAGTTTTGCAATCCGGATATCCCGTGCAGGCCATGAACTGGCCGAAGCGGCCGCGCTTGAGCACCATCACCCGCCCGCAGTTTTCGCAATATTCTTCGGCCGCGCCCGTCTCCTGCATGTCGGCCGAATCCAGATCGGGCAGGTTGATGGGATTTTCCTTGGTGAATGTGCAGCTGTTCGGATCGTCCTTATCGTAGGTGCTGCAGGCGTAAAAAGAACCGTGCTTGCCCCATTTGATTACGAGCGGCGCACCACAGCGTTCGCACTTTTCGTCTGTGGGCTTTTCCATCCGCTTGATGTTCTCCATATGCTTTTCGGCATACTTGAGATCTTTCTGGAACTTCTTGTAGAACTCGGCGAGCGCGTCGGTCCACTTCTCTTTCCCCTCTTCGATTTCGTCGAGCTCCTCTTCCAGCCGAGCGGTGTACTGGACGTCAAAAATGTCGCGGAAGTTTTCCACCAGCAGATCGGTGACCACCAGACCAATCTCGGTGGGAACAAACTTCCCGCCGAGTTTTTGTACGTACTGCCGCTCCTGGATCGTGGAGAGGATCGCGGCGTAGGTCGAAGGCCGGCCGATGCCGCGTTCTTCCAGTTCTTTCACCAGCGAAGCCTCGTTGTAGCGGGGAGGCGGCTCGGTGAAGTGCTGCTCCGGTTTCAACTCGCGCAGCGCCAATTTCTGCCCGGGTTCCAGCGCCGGCAGCTTGTGTTTGAGTTCTTCGTCCTCTTCGTCCTTGCCTTCCTTCGCTTCTTCGTAGACTTTCAGGAAGCCATCAAACTTGAGCACCGAACCTGTCACGCGGAACCAAAAAGTCTCTGGTGCTGCCTTTGCGTCGATGTCAACCGTGGTTTGATCGAAGACGGCGGGAGTGATCTGCGAAGCCACAAAACGCTGCCAGATCAACTTGTAGACCTTGAACTCATCCTCTTTCAAATACTGCTTGACCTGGTCCGGATGGCGCATCGCCGACGTCGGGCGGATGGCCTCATGCGCCGCCTGCGCCTCTTTCTTTTCCTTGTACGCATTCGGCGATTCGGGCAGATAAGGCGCGCCGTATTCCTTGCCGATGTACTCGCGCACTTCCTGGATGGCCTCGGGCGCGACGCGTGTCGAGTCGGTACGCATATAAGTGATCAGGCCGACCAGCCCTTCTTCGCCTAATTCCACGCCTTCATACAGTCGTTGCGCGATCATCATCGTGCGCTTCACGCTGAAGCGCAGCTTGCGCGAGGAATCCTGTTGCAGCTTACTGGTCGTGAATGGCGGTGCGGCGTTGCGGCGGCGTTCTTTCTTGTCCACCGAGCGTACGATCCACTCGGCCTTTTCCAGCGCCGTGCGGATCTTTTCCGCGTCTTCGCCGTTGTTGATTTCAACTTTTTCTTCACCTCTGCCGAGAAAGCGGGCGTCGAAGGCCGGGGGCTTGTTCGCGGCCAGGTGGGCATCGATCGTCCAATATTCTTTTTTCTCGAACGCCTTGATCTCGCGCTCGCGTTCAACGATTAAACGCAGCGCGACCGTCTGCACCCTGCCAGCGGAGAGACCGCGGCGCACCTTATCCCAAAGAAGCGGAGAAACCTGGTAGCCGACTAACCGGTCCAGCACGCGCCGCGCCTGCTGCGCGTCAACGAGATTCTGATCAATCTGGCGGGGATGCTCGAAGGCGGCCTGCACTGCCCGCTTGGTGATTTCGTTGAACGTGACCCGCTGTACACGCGGTGGCACCTCGGCGTCTTCCTTCTTCTTCTTTTTCGCCTTCTTCCCGCGGGCTCCATTGTGGTCGAGTTCTCCCGCGAGATGGAAGGCAATGGCCTCGCCTTCGCGATCGGGGTCCGGCGCCAGGTAAATCGATTCCGCCGACTCCGCCAGTTTTTTCAGCCGGGTCAGCACCTTTTCTTTGCCGGGGATGACGATGTATTCCGTTTCAAAATCGTTGTCGGTGTCGACCCCGAGATCGCTCTTGGGCAGGTCTTTCACATGCCCGAGAGAGGCTTCGACGGAAAAACCCTTTCCCAGATATTTCTGGATGGTCTTCGCCTTAGCCGGCGATTCGACAATGACTAAACCTTTGGACAATGTTCCCTCAATCCCTTGAATTTGTTTTGACCCTAGCACGAATTGGCAGAAAGCAACAAGTTACGAGCAAAAAGCTGTGAGGTTCGAGCTACGAGCTACGAGTGGGCCCTTGAGGCAGAAGACGAGTCAACCATCGGTTTTCTTGTTGCAACAAGCTCTGGACGAATGCTGTCGATTAGCGACGTCAGCATTCTTTGAATCTCGTCCACTTGCCCTGCCATCGTCTTAAATTCATCGACTTTCAATATGCGCAAATCATGTGCGAGTAACAAGTGATATTCAAGTTCGCTCGCCGACCCGTAAGCGATGTGCAGGAATCGGCACATTTCTCTGTCCGATCGTCTGCCGCAGCCCCCTCGGCGATATTTGCTCCAACCGACGCCGCTGAGCGTCTCAGCTGGCTGGTCAGTCCGCAGAGTTCCTCCTTAGGAAATCCTCGTGTGACGGCATAGATTGACAGGGTTAGGTCATAAGCTTTGCGCCAGACTTTAAGTTCCTTGAAGTCTTTCACCCTGCTTCTCCGTCAAGCTCGAAGCTCATAGCTCGCAGCTCAAAAGCTCTTCACAAAATTCTTTCCCGGCATCTGTCTCACTTTACCGTTCAGCTCCAGCTCAAACAATGCCGCGAAAATTTCCGAAGAAGACATTTCCGTCTCCAGTTTCTCGACCAGTTCATCGATGTGCGTGGCTTCGTCGGCCTTGAGCAGGCTCAGGATTCGTTTTTCGTGAGGAGGAAGCCCCTCGTCCGGGAATAGAGATGATGTTGTGTGCCCTGCGGATTCAGGCGAGGGCGGCGGGGTCAGCGCAAGTTTAACTTCCGGCGGGAGATCTTCCCACACGTCTTCCCACGTCGCTACCAGTTTCGCCCCCTGCTTGATGAGCGTGTTCGGCCCCCAGGAATTCTTGTTCGTAACGTTGCCTGGCACGGCAAAAACATCGCGATTCTGCTCGAGCGCGCAACGTGCCGTGATGCGCGTACCGGAATATTCGGCGGCCTCAACCACCAGCACTCCCACCGACATGCCGCTCAAAATCCGGTTGCGTATGGGGAAGTTCTGCGGAGCCGCAAACGTGCCCAGAGGAAATTCCGAAATGATCGCCCCGCCCAAGGCAAGAATCTGTTCTGCCAGGCGCGAGTTTTCCTTCGGGTAAATCACGTCCACGCCGGTGCCGAATACTGCGATGGTTTTTCCCCTGCCGGCGATCGCACCGCGATGGCTGGCTGTATCGACCCCGCGCGCCATCCCGCTAATGATCACCAGTCCCTGCGCGGCCAGATCGCACGCCAACCGTTCTGCCATCCCTGTTCCATATGGAGTCGGATGACGCGTTCCCACCATGGCGATGCCAGGCTGCGCCAGAACCTCTGCGCTTCCGCGAACGTAAAGGATGAGTGGCGGGTCGTAAATCTCTTTGAGCCGTTTCGGATAGCCCGGATCGTCCATTGAAATCACGCCGGCGCCCTCTTCCGTCGCCCGGGCCATTTCCTCTCGTGCCAACTCTGCCGACTTGCCCGTCGCCAGCGATTGGGCAGACGCCACTTGAATCCCAGTGCCTTCGAGTTCCGTTAGCGACGCGCGAAAAACTGCTGCGGGGCTGCCGAAATGTTCCACGAGTTTGCGGCCGCGCGTTGGGCCGAGCCCGGGAGTCAGGGCGAGGGCCAGCCACTCCAGAACGCTGGTTGGCGAAGGGGATGCGGTAGCAGAGAGGGGCACTGGAGCCTCCGATCGCTTCAACCCAAGATTCGCGGAATGTACTGGGCTCGGAAAATCCTTGTCAAGGCAGGCCATCACAACCTCCTGTTGAAATCTCTGTTTTGTTAAAATCAAATAGAAATGAGGCGTTTGCGCATTTCTGCGATTTCCTTTCTTAATACGGCGCCGCTGATGTGGGATTTTGAGCATGGCGATGCCAGCCGCGACTTCGACATCTCCTACACATTGCCTTCGGCCTGCGCCCGCGATCTGGAAGCTGGAACCGCCGATATTGGAGTCATTCCGGCAGCCGCTTATGCCCAGATCCCGGGTCTGCAAATTCTGCCGGGAGTGGCCATTGCCTCGCGGCGCGCCGTG
>DATKPV010000029.1:0-8429 GCA_035523915.1 Candidatus Aquilonibacter sp.
GAGGTGCTGGCAGCGGTGGGACGGGTATGCGCGTCGCAGCACTATATCCTGGGGGAAGAAGTCGAGGCTTTCGAGCACGAGATTGCCGCATACTGCGGCGTGCAATGTGCCGTCGGTTGCGCTTCAGGAACCGACGCACTATGGCTGGCTCTGGCCGCAGCAGGAATTGGCGCCGGCGATTGGGTTCTCACTACGCCATTTAGCTTCTTCGCATCCGCCAGCGCTATCGTGCGCGCGGGCGCACGTCCGGCCTTGGTTGACATCGATCCCCAGACATTCAATCTCGACCCGTCGAAGCTGGAAAAACATCTGCGCACCGGCTGGGATCGTCGGCTGCGCGCGCTACTGCCGGTTCACCTTTACGGCCAGTGCGCTGATATGGACGCCATGCACCGCCTTGCCGACGAATTCGATCTTGTCGTTATTGAGGATGCAGCGCAGGCCATCGGTGCGGGATGGACCAACTCTAAGGGTCTTTCGAAACGCGCCGGCGCCTTGGGGAGGGCGGCGGCCTTCAGCTTTTACCCTACAAAGAACCTCAGCGCCTACGGCGACGCCGGTCTGGTCACGACAGATGATTCCGAGATGGCCGCACACATGCGCCGTCTGCGGAATCACGGCAGTCCGCGGCGCTACGTTCACGAAGAAATGGGATGGAACAGCCGCCTGGACGCAATCCAGGCCGCCATCCTGCGTGTGAAATTGAAGTATGTCGAAAGCTGGAACCAGGCGCGCCGCCAGCGTGCAGCGATCTACGATGAACTGTTTACCGCTTCCGGCCTGATAGCAACCAACGCGCAGCCGGAAACCTCCGCGCCGGTCCGCCTGCCCCGCACATTATCCTGCAGCCACCATGTCTTTCACCAATACGTGATTCACGCCTACCGGCGCGACGAGTTGCGGGAGTTTCTCGCGGCGCGCATGATTGGCACGGAGATTTACTACCCCACACCTCTGCATCTGCAGCCGGCATTGGCCTATCTCGGATACCGCGAGGGCGATTTCCCTGAAGCCGAGCGGGCGGCTAAAGAAGTTCTGGCGCTGCCCATGTTTCCCGAACTTACCGAGGAGGAGCAGCGCCGCGTGGTCGCCAGCATCGTGGATTTCTACTGCTGATGTTGCATGGGCTCACAGCATTCTTGTTTGCAGCCGGAATGTGGCTCGGGGCTGCGCTTGCGTCCGCACAGGTCCCGCCGGCGGCAGCGCTTAGGCGCGATCATCACGCCCGCCGGCGGCGGGCAACTGGTTTCGGCGGCATCTCGCCCGGAGCCAGCACTCGCCGCACGATCGGGGTGTTCAGCTTGTACTTGCGTTCGACGATGTTGCCGCTGTCGTCTTTCACACGCAGAACAAACACCGGCAGCACGCCTTCCTTGTCAAAATTTTCCGTAGTTACGGTCACGGGCAGAACACCATTGAGACCGTGCTCACGGTAGGCGGTTTCATAGCGGTGGCGGCGGGTGTTCCAGGTAAAAACTCGCACCTGGTTGTAATCGAAGGCCATACCGTCGTGCGGGTCGGTGAGCAGGCACAAATACTGTGGGACTTTTTTCTGTACGCCGTTGTCAATGTCCTCAACCTGACCGAGGACGAAGAAGGCGACGATGCGCTGGCCCTCGGCGTACTGCGCGATGTCGAGCGGTGCGTCCACATCGAGCATATGCCCCAACACCCAACCGGCGTGGCCCGCGCTATCGCGCACCAGCCACCAGTCTTCCAGCGGGGGGCCGGACGGTTTCGCTCCTGACTTTGCCGCGGGCCGGGACTGTTCCGGAAGCGGGACGATTTGCTTTTCCGCAGTAGCGCGCTCCAGGATGGAAACCTTCGTTCCGGCCGGGAGCTGATAAAGATGCTCCGTTTCCCGCCCGGGAGTGACGTGCAGGTTGGTCTCATTGCGCAGCACTCCCGGCGCTTGCACCGGATAATTGGCGCTCTGCTGGGCAAGTTTCTGCAGCGCGTTGAATGTTTTCTGGTCGACCAGATATCTCTGCTCAATCCAGCCCTCCGTCCCGCTGACCGTGCGAACGCGGGCAAAACGCCGGTCATGTTCCAGCACTTCCACACGCTCTCCGTTCTTGACCGACCCCACACGGTTGTAAACCGCGGCAACCTGATCGCGCAGCATCGCTTCCGGCGCCGACACATAGTTGACCTCCAGCACGCGGTGGCCGCGGCGGTTGCAGGCGGCAAGAACAATAGCCGCCGTCAGCGCAAGGCTAGCGGCACGGCGCCACTGGCAAGATGGAAAAGAAAGCATCGCGTTCGTCCGGCTGATTTTACGGAGATGCATCCACTATAGCGCGCCGCCACGTCCGGATTGCAGCACGAAAGTGGATGCCCGCTGCTCATCCCCAGACACATCATTCCGGTATCGCGGGTATGAACGACTTCCAAAGGTATAGTGTTGGTCATGCCCGCGCCGGCCGATTCCAGAAGTGTCCCACTACGAGACTTGCCGCCGGGCGCAATGGCCTTCGGGATATTTCTTTGCTTCGGCGCCGCCATGTCGGCTTTCGCCGGAACGACGCTGGTGTGGCCCGGCACGGTTCTCGATCAAGCGTGGAAACTCAACTCGGCAGCCTATCAGCAGCTTGCGCCAGTGGGCCGGCTCGCAGGTTTTCTTTTTTTCGGTTTGAGTGCAGCGATGGTTGCTGCCGCAGTTGGCTGGTTTCTGCGCCGGCGTTGGGGATTTCAACTGGCCGTGGTCATCATCGCCATACAAGCGCTCGGAGATTTGGTGAATCTCATCCGCGGGGCTCTGCTCCGCGGCGGTATTGGCTTCGTGATTGCAGGATCGCTGCTTTTCTACCTCCTGCGGCGAAAAATCCGGCATTGTTTCGATACGGACCGGCCAAAACAGCCGGTGGATGTGTGAAACTGGATCGGCACAATGACTGCGATTTCTGCCGTCGAATTTCTAATATGGCTGCTCATGGCCGCTTCAGCGATTGCAGTGCTGGCCAAGCGCGCCCGCATTCCTTACACGGTCGCCCTCGTTCTCGGCGGAGTGTTGCTGAGCCTGCTGCGTTTGCCGTTGTTGTCCCCACTGCAGGCATCGCAACGGCCGAACTGGCTGACCCCCGACATCATCCTGATTCTCTTTCTTCCCGGCCTGGTGTTTGAGGGAAGCCTGAAGATCAGCTTGCGCGACCTGCTGCACGATCTTGGGCCGCTTTTGCTCCTGGCCAACGCCGGAGTTGTGCTCGCCATGTTTGTCACTGGCTACATCGTGCATTGGGCAATTGGGCTGCCCTTGATGGTGGCATTGCTGTTTGGGGCCATCATCTCGGCCACTGATCCCATCTCAGTGCTTGCCATCTTCCAGGATCTGCGGATGGACAAGCGGCTGTCCGTGATTATCGCCGGTGAAAGTCTGATGAATGACGGGACGGCGGTCGTGCTGTTCGGCATTCTGCTCGGCGGCATAGTCGCAGGGAAGCTAAGCGTCCTCAATGGCTTGGGACAATTTCTGCTGGCGGTGCTGGGCGGAGCCGGACTCGGGTTTCTCTTCGGATTCCTCGCCAGCAAGGCCACGCGCACCGTTGACGATCCTCAAGTCGAAATCACTCTGACCACCATCGTAGCCTACGGCAGTTATCTGTTGGCCTCGCATCTGCATCTCTCCGGCGTGATCGCGACCGCCACCGCCGGACTGGTCGTGGGAAATATTGGCCGGGGCGGCATGAGCGACCGCACCCGAACGGCTCTTGAGTCGTTTTGGGAGTATCTCGCGTTCGTAATGAATTCGGTGATTTTCCTCTTGATCGGCCTCGAGGTCCACATTGGAGCGCTGCTTCATTCATGGGCTCCGGTGCTGCTGGCCATTGGCGCGGTGCTGGCCGGGAGAGTTTTCACGGTGTACACTCTCGTCCCCATCAGCAACCTTTTCGCCGAAAAAATACCTCTCCGCTGGCAGCATGTGATTGTGTGGGGAGGGTTGCGCGGCGCGCTGGCCCTGGCTCTGGCCCTCAGCCTGGACAATTCGTTTCCCAATCGCGACCGCGTTCTCGACCTCGCGTTCGGAGTTGTGATCTTTTCGATTCTGATCCAGGGCTTGACCATGAAGCCGTTACTGCGCCTCCTTGGATTGGCGAACGAACGGGCGGCCGCGCGATGAAAACTTTTGACGTAAGTGGCGCTGACACAAAAACCGACCTTCGGTTACCATTAAGTCAGCGGTTCGGGCGTGGGCCGGGCTGCCTCGGCGCGTTGCCGTGCGTCTAAGTGTCTTGAGATTCCCAGACTTCGTTGGTGAGTTGGAGCGCGATGAAAATCAGGCATGCTTGGTTCTTGCTTTCGGTGGCGTGGTTTCTTGCCTTTTGTTTTGTGCTGTCAGCATGGTCCCGGGCCACGGCGCAGGACACACCCAGCACGGTGCTGCGCCCGCCCAAGGGCTCGTCCGTGGCTATCGTGGTGTTCGAGGACCTGCAGTGCCCCCAGTGCCGGCGGATGGCGCCCATCGTGGAACAGGCTGCCAGGACCTATAAGATTCCCGTCATCCGGCACGATTTCCCCCTGCCCATGCACAACTGGTCGTATCAGGCCGCGGTCATCGCGCACTTCTTCGACGCCCGCTCGAAGGCCCTGGGTAATGAATTCCGCGATTACATTTTTGCGAATCAACTGGAGATCAATCCGCAGAACCTGCGCGGCTATGCAGATAAGTTCGCCGCCGAGCACAAGGTGGATCTTCCCTTTGTGATCGATCCGGAAGGAAAGTACGCGGCCGAGGTAAACGCCGACCGTGACCTGGGCAATGCCATCCATATCGATCACACGCCGACGATCTACATCGTGGGCAACCGCATACCGGATCGTCCCTACGTGGAAGTGAAAGACAACAGCCAGCTCTACCAGTTGATCGACGCCATGATGAGGGACTGATTTCTCGTCCTTAGCTCTCGCAGGGGAGGATACCGAGTCCGCCCCAAAACAGCGGCGCCGTAGTAGCGCTTAAGTCCCCAAGGCATGAGGCCAAGACTAACAAGTGGGCCAAGTCGTTGTCTCTGACGGGTGAACCGTAAACGTTGCGAGATTCACAGACGGAAAACGCGCAAGAATCAGCTGATGAGTGGGACGTGGGCCACCCGCCCACACGCCCTACGCCGATGGGTCTTAGGGTGCTGGAACCGTCAGGTTCGCTGTCGCACTTAGAGTCGAGCCTGGATAGGAAGCGATGATCTTGTAGGTGCCCTGGGGTGCCTGATTATCCGTGCAGACTTGAAATTGCGCCCCGTCATACACGCAGTTTATGGCCGTCTGAACCGTGCCATTCAGCTGGGCGGTCAGCGTGGCTCCGCTGGTGATGTCTGTAGTTCCGTTCCCAGTGACCGTGAACGACGCGGTGCCGCCATCCTGTGTGATGCTGGCGTTCGTGGGGCTGATCGAGATCGAACTGATGACGATGTATACCGTGGCCATGGCGGTGTTGCTGACGGCTTGAGCGTTGGCGGTAACGGTGGCAGTCCCCAGCGACAGTCCCTGCAGCACATCACTGGTCGGGCTGGCAAATGTAGCCACCGTGGGCGTGTCAGTGGACCATGACACGCCGCTCGTGACCACACCTGTGCTGCCGTCGCTGTAGGTTCCGTACACAGACAAGGGGAGGGTACCCCCCAACTTCACTTGAGGGTTCGCCGGCGAAATATTGATCGCCGTCAACGTTGGGTTCACAAAAAATCCCCGGCATCCCACGGCCAGGGCCAGTACAGCGAGCACGGCAAACGCGCCCATAAGGCGGAGTTTGTGCTTCGTCGAAGACATAGTTTGGTCGAGACTCCTTGGGCCCATCTGGGTGGCGCAATGGCGAACAGCTTGCAAAAATTGTAGCAAAGAAAATTCCGCGCCGGACGGGTAACTGCACTTTCGTGCTGCGCGGAACCAACCCTGCCAATTGTCACCGCATGCGCCGAATCCGCGAATAGAACGTACAGGCGGGCCAGGCTTGCAGGAAAAACACGAAAAAGATGGCCAGTGGGCGCTGCCCACTGGCCCCCAAACTCAGATTAATCCAGCACGCCTGGTTCGACGCTACTGTCCTCGGCCATGGCCATGGTCCTCGTGAGGAGCACTTTCATGCCGTGGAGCATTCTCATGCTTCGGCTGGGAGTTGTTCCTGGGTGGCTTTGGATTCGACCTCGGAGTGTTTTGCCGAGACTCGTTAGCTCGGCCACGCTCCTGGTTGGCGCCGCCCCTTGGCTCACCCCGGTTGTTGGCTTCGTTGCCTCTGTTGGCCTCGTTGCCTCTGTTGGGCTCGTTGCCCCGATTGGCCTCGTTGCCCTTGTTGGGCGGAGTAAACGGCCGGAAACCGTTGTTGCCTTTGGCCTCATTGTTGCCTTTGGCTTCGTTGTTGCGCGACCCCTCGTTCCGGACACCCTCGGGCGAAGATGGGCCACGCGCCTCCTTCGGCGACATGGTTGGCGCGCGATACTCACCCCCGGCGGAGCGAGCTTTCTCTACGCCCCGTCCGCTGAAGTCTCCAGGGTGCGCCGTGGCCGCCACGTCTGGGCGGCCGTGGTTGGCCGAAGCGAACAGAGCGTGGTTCTGACTGGCCGCATGCGCGTTCCGAACCTGCGACTCCAATGCTGTCTGGTGAGGCTCGCGGGCATAGGCCTCTTGCTGCGCAGTGGGACGGGCCGACACTCCGCCCTGGCCGCCGTTGAACGCCACACGGGAGGTATTGTTCACGACCACCGTGCGATTCACGTATACGTTCGTGATGTGGACGTTCGTGACGTTCGCGACCGCGCGATTGTAGAAGAACGCGCCGCCCCGCCATTCACCCCCGACAAAGCCGACGCCGCCGTAACCGAAACCATAGTTAATGCCACCGTAGAAACCAACGTGCGGCCCCCAGTAGCCCGGATGCCAAACGTAGAGGCCGGCGTTCCATCCCCAGTACCCGGGTGTCCACAGCATACCCACAGGCGCGACCACCCAGGTTCCTGGCACCCAGTAGTAACCGCCGTCATCGTTCCAGGCCCAGTAGCCGGGAGTCCAGAGATACCCGGGCCCCGGGCAAGCCGGCTGCGCATAGACGGGCAGCGCCGGCGGACCGAAACGGACCGAGATAAAAACTCCCGCGAACGACACGGCCGAGAGCGACAGCACCACCGCCGCAAGCGCCAACAGGCGAATTGCACGATTGATGTTCATTGTGAATCCTTTCTTCCCGCCGAGCTGCCGCCAATCCGGCAGCCGGGAGAAATCCTCCAAGTCAGGGCATGTTGTCAATAGGCATTCTGACTCATGGCGCTCGCCCTGTCCTGATTACGTTGTTTTATGTAAACCCTGCACTTTGGAGTATGTTGCGAGGGCAAGAAGATGCCTGAAATGTGTTGCTTCGCGCGAAAAAATCAATTTGCCCGCTTGCGCGCGATGCGCTCGTCAATGGGCTTGCGTCCAGCAAATCCTTCCTGCGTTCCGTGCCAGTGAGTGATGCCGGCTTCGCCCAGCTTCCAGCACAACAGGATAGTTTCGCCCTCGACTTCGCAGGGAAAATCCAGGAGGCCGACCTCGAGGTCCTTGACCTGCACGCCGATGGAATCGATCTCGGCGAGAGCATCTTTGGCCCGTTGTTCGGCTTTGACCCGCTCGGCCTTGCGGCGGGCCAGCGGCACCACATCGATATGTGTTCCGCCGTTGAGGAATATGCGGTGATGAAGCGCCTGCTGCTCGGCTTCAAATTCCTCGATCTGCTTCTTGCTGTTAATGGCGGTGCGCAGCAAAGACTCAAGCACCGGCAAAAGCGATTGAGCTTCGTCAAGCGTGAACGTTCGCGACATAGTCTTTACAGTATTTTAGCGCAAGAGCGTTGACGGCTGGCCTCTTTCCTGCGATTTGCCGCTGGAGGGATCCGGCGAGTTTGTGGCATCCACATCTACATGAAGCCGTGCAGAGGAAAGCGCAGGAGGGTAACAATTGCCGTCTCGGCTGTAGTTGGCGCACCGCCCTGCCACATCCTTACGCTTTGGGGATTGGGCGAACTGCCAGACATCGGCGAACGAAACCTCGCTCGCGGCCGGGCTGGGCGGGCGCGCGGGAAAAGCACAGCCGGGCGAGGGCGGGCAGGCGTCATTGGTGACCCAGAAAGTGATGTCGCGTCCGGCGGAGTTTGCGCGAATATCTTCGGCGGTGACCACATTGTTATCATCGGCCGCGGGCATGCCTGAGCAATAAACGCCCGCGCGAAACCCTGCCTCCCTGACGCCATCGACCCAGGCATAGATGTATGCCTTCTGCTCGGGTAGCATGCGCCCGCCTTGCTCCTGATCGAGAAAAATGATGGTCCGCGCTGGAAAGCCTTCGCGGCGTGCGGTGGTCGCAGCCTGTTGCGCATCGGACTGGCCGAGGCGCGTGGCGTTGGCAACGGATTTCAGCTCGGCATAGAGGCGTCCGTTGAAGAGAACGAGAAATCCGAAACCTGCGGC
>DATKPV010000030.1:0-44416 GCA_035523915.1 Candidatus Aquilonibacter sp.
CTTCCGTAATCTCGTACAGCAGAATGGTCTTTCCCACGCGCTGAACCGGCTGGTAGCGGCTAAGCCAGGCGAATGCGTCGGGAGGGTAGGCATCGTGAAACACATCGCCAAAGCGCAGCGCTCTCAGGCTGATGGCGAACCATCCTGTGACCGGCTGGTACGGCTGCGGAACATCGAAGGGCGGGAAGCCGAGTTTGCTCATATCCGCGCTGGTCCAGAGGGCGAGGCTGGCGTGAGAGACGTGCTCGGCGCGAAGTTCTCGCAAGAGGGCGAAGAGATCTTGGCCGCAATCGAGATCACAACCCGTTACTAAGACTTTGCTCGGATCTTTGCCGGCCAATTCGTTGAAGTAAGCGATGCAGTCGCCGCTGGCGCGCAAGGTGGAAACGCCCTGCCAAACCAGCAGCGCCGCTAAAGCGGCCCGTCCCCAGGGGACACTGTTGTTTTTTTGATTTGCCGCCAAATTCCACAGATAGGAGCAGCCGCAGCCTGCGACCACGGCGAGCAGAGGGAACACGACGAGAATGTGCCGCACGCCAGCGTCGTATTTCACCGGCATAGTTACGAGCAGGATCGCGGCTGCGCAGGCCGCCGGCGCCAGCGCAGTCCATCGTTTTTCTTTGACCAGCTTTCCGGAGGCCAACAAACCGATTCCCACCAAAACGAGAAACGGGATCGGCGACTTTACGGCCACACCCACCAGGAAGAAGTACCACCAGCCTCCCGGTTTGATGTGTCCGAGAAGATACGCTGCCGGACTGGTCTTGTTCAAAACCCAAACGATGGCCAATCCTCTCAACAGGGCGGGGGCCGGTAATTCCGGATCGGAGAGGATGAGCTTTCGGCCCACTCGCGCCAGAGGCGCAGGGAAATGCTGGAATGAGGGCATCGATGCTGCGGAAAGCTGCATGCTCTCGTTCACCCGCCCTACGGAAAATCCATAAGTCGCCCAAACCACCACACACGCGATCCCGCCTGCGAGGGCAACTTGCTTTGCTGCCCGCTTGTAATCCCACGGCTCTGCGAGGCGATTGGAACGAGTGACAGCCCACTTCACTGCCAACATCGCCAGAGCGGCGGCGGGCAGGAAGATGGATGTAGTCGCTTTGGCCGCCAAAGCCAAGCCCGCGGCTAATCCCAGCCATAGCGTAGAGCGCCGGGTTCGACGGTCGAGCCACACGGCTAAAGCCCAGAAAGCTGCCGCCTGGGTCGATGCCGCCACAATGTCTGTATAGGCCAGGCCGGAGAAGGCCAGGACAATCGGTAGCGTAGTGAAGAGAACGACAGCCATCGCGGCCGCAAAATCGCCGAACTCCTGTCGGGTCCAAAGAAACACAACCACACAGCCAAAGACCAGAAACGGCAAGACTCCCAGGCGGGCAAGAATCAGGTTGCGCAGGTAGTGTCCGCCATCGTAAAGAATGGCATTGCCGACGGCGTTGTAATTGCCGGAGTCGGACGGAGAAAGATTGGGGAAACGCTCCCCGGCAAGGTAAAGGGGAAGTCCGATGGCGATCCGGGCCAGCGGCGGGTGCACCGGATCGAGCTTGTACGTGCCCCGGTCGAGCAATTCGATGGCTGCGGCAACGTGGCATGGCTCATCGAACCCTTGCGCCGTGTGAGTGTAGTTCGAAACGATACGGATTACGGCGAGCAGGACGAAAAACACTGCAATCCCGGCATATTTCCAGCGAAGTTTCTCGACGGGGAAGGGCATTGCAGATTTTACGTAAGGGGGGATTTTACACTGCGGGATATAATGCGTCGCATCGAAGATGGATTTCTCTCCGTGCGGTTTCCTCCCCGTCATGCCGAGAACTGAAACTGGTCAGATCTCCGAATCGCAGGCAGAGGCTCAAGTTCTCCCAGCGAGCGAGGGTTGGGGATTTCATGCGCCGCCCGGCCAAACCGAGTTGCTGTTTTTGACGGCGCTTAGCGCCGCGGTGATGTGGATCACGGCTTTGCTGCTTCACCACACATCCAACCTGATCTTGAACTACGGGGACAACTCCGCATACCTGGCCGTGGCGAAGGCCATCCGCGCCTGGGATTTTCACCAGCTCAACATTCAGCACTTCATGGGTTATCCGTATCTCATCGCCTTGGTTTCGATACTGCTGCATATTCCTCCGCTTGCCGCGTTATGGCTGATCTCGGCCGGATCAGCATTGGTCTCGGTACTTTTCGTTGGTCGGTTGTTCGGCGGATGGGTTGCCGGTTACTTCGCTTTTACAAATTTGGCATGGATGCAGCTTTCATTTATCGGGGGTTCCGAGCCCCTGGCCATGGCTTTGGGATTCGGCGCGTTACTGGCTTTCCGCAAGAACCGGACGTCTGGGGCGGCTCTCCTGGCCTCGCTTGCGGTGACGGTCCGACCGCTTATGGTTTTCATTCTGCTGGGAATCGGCCTGGTCTTGCTTCGACGAAAGAAGTTCGGTTCGTTTCTGGTTGCGTTGAACACTGCTCTGGCGATTGCGGGCGCGTATATGCTGCCGCTGGCTCTCTATTTCGGCGATCCTCTACTGACCGTCCGCAGCTATGCCACGCGCGATTACGGTGGAGGCGGAATCGTCGGTCCGCATGGCCATCTATTTGGCTGGCCGTTTCACGGCATCGTGGCCGGAACGCTCGCCTATCCGGCGCCATGGACCAGCCTGCTGTTGAGTTTTTTCTGGATCGGCCTCGTACTTCTGGCCGTGGGCATGATGTGTTACAAGAACTTCCGAGCCTACGCCAGAAAGCATGCCAACGAGGCGATCTTCTGCGGCATGTATTTGTTGGCGCTGTTTTGCTATGACTATTTGATTTGGGCCCGCAGCAATTTCTCGCGTTTTTCAATCCCTGTGCTGCCTTTTGTGTTTCTGGCTTTGCTGCCTTTGTTGCCAAAGGACCGCCGGATTTTTTGGCTGTTAAGCGTGGTAACCGCTGTTCTGGCCATGTTCTCGGCCGTAGGCATTAGAAATGTATTTGGCGGAGGGTAGCCGCCGCTGAGTTTTAAGTCTGCCCAGCGAGAAACGGCGTTACTCCTCAAACATAGACACCTGGCGCTGGTCGGCGAGGCGGCGCCTGCGGCGCGTGCCCCCGATGACCGCTAGCACGGTCAGCGAGTCGAGGGCGCTGCGTGGAACGAAGATGCGCTGGGTGTTCGAGCGCTGGTCCGGAGGGGTAATAAGAAATCCTTCCGGCAGATTCTGCGTGAGATCACTTGGCATGAGGCCTTCGAGAATCTCATTGTCCCTAAAGCGCAGCCGTACCCACAAACCTTCAGCGCGAGGACGGGAAGTAAACGTCTTGCGCGTGAGCGACTCGGAGTCCCCAAACTCGCGTACGAAATAAACCCCTTTGATCTCCTGGAGATCGATCGCGACCACATTTCCGGAAGTATTGAGCAGTTCAAGTTTGCCCTCGTGGACAAATTGCGCCCCTACATAACCGGAGACCGAATCCCGGTCCATCTTGCGGACAACGACTTTCTTATGGGTCGAGGGCATAAACGCGGCTTCCGCCGCCCGGCTTCTGGAGAAACTTTAACCGTGATTCCGCCGTCCGCGTAGGCGTCTGTTTGTCTCCCCACCGGAAGCCGGATACCGGCAGCCGAGAGCCAGACAAGCGATTTTCGCACTATTCTGCAAGAAATCCTTGAGGCATCCACGATGGCAGTAGCCAAATTATAAACGTTGTGTTATTTCTTTAAATTGCTACGGCAGTCGGTCGGTTCAGCTAAGTGCTTTGTATTGAAAGGCTTGAGTAGCGCACGATCGATGCTCTGGCGGTGGACGCTGCGTCTGCCTGTGGGAATCCTGTGGAAATCTTGGGCTGATCGAGACCCCGGTCCGGTAGAAAAGTCTCGTAAGAGCAAGGGCCGGAAGGCCGCCTGAAAGCGATGGCCGATTACATCTACACCATGGAAATCCGGCTGACGCCGGACCAGATGAAGGGCGTCAACCTGGTTCAGGACGTGGCTCGCGCTGCCGGAATCACTCTCTATCTTACCGGCGGCGCCATTCGTGACATTATCAGCGGCTTCACCATCCGCGACCTGGATTTCACCGTCCAGGGCAATCCCCTTAAACTGCAAAAGGAATTCGAGCGGGCAGGCGCGCATATCTCCGCCGTTGAAGAGGACGCGCGCACGCTCTATCTCGTGCTGCCGGGCAATGTGCGTGGCGAGATCAGCATGGCGCGCTCTGAGCGCTATGAAAAAGCCGGCAAGCCACCCGTGATCACGCCGGCGAGTATCCAGGAGGATTTGCGTCGCCGCGACTTCACCGTCAATGCCATGGCTTTGTCGCTCAACGAGGGGTCGCGCGGGCTGCTGCTCGACCCGTTCAACGGCGTGGCCGACATTGAAGCAAAGCTGCTTCGCATCCTGCACAACTATTCCTTCGCCGAGGATCCGTCACGGTTGATTCGCGCCACGCGCTTTGCCGCCCGCTTCCACTGGCCACTGGAGGAGCGCACCCAGCAACGTTACGACTCGGCGAAAGAGAACAACTACATTGAGCATACTTCGCGCAGCGCAGTGGGCCACGAGATCGCGCAACTGGCGCACGAAGATGATCCGCTCAACGTGGTGCGTGCACTGGAAAAGGAAGGCTGGCTGAAAGTGTTGCATCCCCATTGGACAACGGCCAAGGTGGATAGCGCCGGCCTTAGCCAGTTGATGAAGACGCGCCAGCAAATGGTAGATCTGGGCTATGCTCCTGATCCGGCTCCCGCAGTCATGCATTTCCTGACGGCGCGACTTTCGGACAAGGAGATTTCCGACCTGCGGCGGCAAGTTCCGCGCAAGGATTTGGTGGAGGCCTGGCGGGACATCGAAGATCATGCCAAGGAGCTGGCTAAACGTCTGACCGGCAAAGAGGCGGCCACGCCGTCGCGCACCTGGCATCTGCTTTCGTCGGCGCGTCCGGAGATGATTCTGTTTCTGGCCGTAACCGCTCGTCAGCAAGCGGTTGTGCAAAAGATCAAGAATTTCTTCACCAAATGGCGGCAGGTCCAGCAACGGATTCCTTTACCCGAAATGGTCGAACTGCTGATTACGCCGCAATTGCCCGGGTACCCGAAGATTGCGCATGACGTCTTCATGCTGTTGCTCGATGGCAAGCTACGCTCACGGACCGAAACTCTGAAATTTCTCAAGCCGTTGGCCCCTCCGCCCCCTCCACCGCCACCGGCTCCACGCCGCGGACGCACCGCCAAAGCGGCAGCCGCCGCAGCAGGAGCCGTACCTACCGCTGCTCCCCCCCCGGCCGGAAAGGGCAAGAAAGGCAGACCGGCGAACCCCACTCCAGTTGCGGCGGCTCCACGGGACGCCGTGCCGGCTAAGCCTGCGGCAAGTCCAAAGATCGCGAAAAAAGAAACCAAGCCCGCGGCAAAGTCTGCAAAAAAGGCTGAAATGAAGAAAGTGGCGCCGAAGAAGGCGAAGAGCAAAGGCAAAAAGCGGTAACGGGAACATGTGTCTTAATGGTTAGGCCACGCGGGGTATAATAACTGTCATGCGTCGCCTTTGGGCCATTGCGACGTTCGGTTTCTTTCTTGCGGCGCTTCCTGCGCTGGCACAACGCGGCGGTGGCCGCGGGTTCTCGGGAGGCCATGGCGGAGGTTTTGCCGCGCGCGGTAGTTACGGGGGCCACTTCGGCGGAGCCCGTGCTTTTGGTGGAGTGCGTTCGGGCGGCTTCGGCCATTCATCATTCTCCAGGCCGTTCTCCTCGAGAGGTTTCGGACAAGGCTTCCAGCGCTTCCGCGGGCCATTCATCAGCAATTACAACAACTACGGCTACGGCCGCCGCCCTTGGGGCTGGGGATGGCCATGGTGGGGAGACTATGATCCGTGGTGGTGGGATTCCGATTCTTACTCCTCATATGATCCGGACTACGAGCAGCAGCTCCAAATTGCGCAGGAGATGAACCAGCAGAGTCTGGAAGAGCAGCAGATGCGCTGGCAGGAGAACCGTGAGCTATACGCAAACCGGACTCCCGAGCCTCAGCCTCAGCGCGAAGAGACACATGCAGAGTCCATACTGCCGCCAACCGTGCTGGTTTTCCAGGATCAGCACAAGCAGGAGATACAGAACTACGCCATCGTCGGTCGCACGCTGTGGGCTTTTTCTCCGCAACGCACGCAGAAGATTCCTCTTTCCGATTTGGATATCTCCGCTACCGTCAAGGCTAACGACGACCGCGGCGTGGAATTCAGTGTGCCGGGGTCGGGCGAAGGGCAGTAGAGGCAACCAGATCAGCGGGCGAGAAGCCCCTGTGCAAAACTCCTGGCGTCATTCTCCTTTCTCTTTGGCATAGAATCAAAGCCAGGCCATGTCCCAATTCGTCCACCTCCACCTACACACCGATTACTCCTTGCTGGATGGCGCCTGTGATGTGGAAAAGCTTTGTCAGCGCGTCGAAGAGCTCGGGATGCCTGCCGTGGCCGTGACCGACCATGGCAACATTTTTGGCGCGGTGCATTTTGTCAACGCGGCTCACAAACACAGAGTAAAGCCGATCGTCGGATGCGAACTCTACATCTGCAAAAAGGACGACCACAACATCGAGCGCACGCCCCCTGAAGGAGATACCTATAACCATCTCCTGGTGCTGGCCGAGAACGAAGAAGGCTATCGCAACCTGGTAAAGATTACTTCGGAAGCTTCCCTCCATGGGTTTTATTACAAGCCGCGCGTGAGCAAGGCATTTCTGGCGGAACATGCCCGCGGGCTGATCGGGCTTTCCGGATGCCTGAAAGGCGAAGTGGCTGAGCGGCTCATGGAAGGCGGCTACGAAGCAGCGCGCGCAGCCGCCGCGAATTATCGCGACATTTTCGGCGCTGAAAACTTTTTTTTGGAGATTCAGGATCAAGGCCTGGCGATGGAGCGCAAGATTCATCCCGGTCTTTTCCAACTGGAGAAAGACCTCGGCCTGCCGCTCGTTGCTACCAACGACAGCCACTATCTGTGCGAAGAAGACGCCCCTGCGCAGGATGTGATGGTCTGCATTCAGACGGGAAAGTCGATCCATGATTCGGCTCGCATGAAGTTCGAGGGTACGCAGTTTTTCGTCAAGAGCGGCGAGCAGATGTACAGCGTATTCAAGGATGCGCCGGAAGTTGCCAGAAGAACGCTCGATATCGCCGATCGTTGCAACCTGCGGATGGAAAAAGTCGCCACGCCTTTTCCACAATTTGACGTGCCGCCGGGCTACACGCTGGACAGTTATTTTGTGCACGTCACCCGCCAAGGTTTCGCCCGCCGCCTGGAGATGCTGCAGCCGCTAGCGCAGCAGGGAAGGCTCAAACACTCCCTTTCCGACTATGAGCAGAGGCTGGAGCGCGAACTGGCCATCATCCAGCAGATGAAGTTTGCCGGTTATTTCCTGATTGTCTGGGACTTCATCCGCTATGCGAAAGAGCGCGACATTCCGGTCGGTCCGGGGCGTGGGTCTGCGGCTGGTTCGCTGGTTTCGTATGCGCTGGGCATCACCGACCTCGATCCGTTGCAGCACGAGTTGCTGTTTGAGCGCTTTCTGAATCCCGAGCGCGTCTCGATGCCCGATATCGATATCGACTTCTGCATGAACCGCCGCAGCGAAGTAATCGACTACGTCACGCAGAAATACGGCCGCGACAACGTGGCCCAGATCATCACCTTCGGCACCATGGCGGCCAAGGCGGCGATCAAAGACGTGGGCCGCGCCATGGACATTCCCTACAGCGACGTCGATCGCATCGCCAAGATGGTTCCCACACAGATCAACATCACTATCGATCAGGCGATCGAGGAGTCTCCTTCTTTACGCGAGGCGATGGAGAAAGACCTGCAGATTCGCGAACTGATTGAGACTGCAAAGAAGCTGGAAGGTCTCGTGCGCAACTCCGGAGTCCATGCGGCCGGTGTGGTGATTGCGCCGCGTCCGCTGACCGAGCTTGTGCCTCTGCACAAGACCAAGAACGACGAAATCGTCACCGCCTTCGATATGGTGGCCATCGAGAAGATGGGGCTGCTGAAGATGGACTTTCTCGGCCTGACCACGCTGACCATCCTGACCGACACGCTCAAGCTGATCGCTCAAACCAGGGGTACCAGTCTGAGCCTGGAGCAACTTCCGCTGGAAGATGAGGGAACCTACGAAAAAGTTTTTCACAAAGGTTTGACCTCGGGCGTATTTCAGTTTGAGTCGCATGGCATGCGCGATGTGCTGCGCAAGTATCAGCCCAATTCGATTGAAGATCTCACTGCGCTCAACGCGCTCTATCGTCCCGGCCCGATTCAAGGCGGGATGATCGAAGATTTCATCGACCGGAAGCACGGGCGCAAAAAAGTCGAATACGAGTTGCCGGAACTCAAGGAGATTCTTGAAGAAACGCTGGGTGTCATCGTTTATCAAGAGCAGGTGATGCAGATCGCCAATCGCCTGGCCGGTTATTCGCTCGGCGAGGCGGATTTGCTGCGCCGTGCCATGGGCAAGAAAAAGCCGGAGGAAATGGCGCAGCAGCGAGAGCGTTTCGTGGAAGGAGCGACGCAGCGCAAATTTCCGCCGAAAAAGATCGAGAAGATCTTCGATCTCATGGCGCAGTTCGCGGGTTATGGCTTCAACAAGTCGCATTCGGCGGCCTACGCGCTTCTGGCCTATCACACGGCGTATCTGAAGACGCATTATCCCGTCGAGTTTATGGCGGCCCTGCTGACCTCGGTGACGGGTAGCACCGACGACGTGGTCAAGTACATCAACGAATGCCGCGAGATGGGCATCGCCGTGGAAGCGCCCGACATCAACGTTTCCGCCGCCAACTTCACTCCGCACGGCGAGGCGATCCGGTTCGGGCTGGCTGCCGTGAAGAATGTCGGCGGTAACGCGATTGAATCAATTGTTGCCGCGCGCAAGAAGCTGGGCAAGTTCCGGTCGATTTACGAGTTTTGCGAAAGCGTCGACTTGCGCCTGCTCAACAAGCGGGTGCTCGAGTCTTTAATCAAAAGCGGTGCCATGGATTCGCTCGGCCGGCGGGCGCAGCTCATGGAAGTGCTCGACAAGGCCATGGATCGCGCCCAGAAGGCTCAACGCGACGCGGAGTCCGGTCAGCATGGCCTATTCGGTGTCTTTCAGGCGGATGAGACAGAGGCCCACAATGACAAGCTGCCCGAGATTCCCGACTGGGATGAACACACACGCCTGGCCGCGGAAAAAGAGATTCTCGGTTTCTTCATCACCGGGCATCCATTGCAGAAATATCGCGACAAGCTGCAGGATCTTCAGGCTCTTAACGTCACGGAGATCGCGGCCATGAAGCATTCCACCGGCAAGGACGAAACCATCTCCACCGCCGGAATCATCAGTAACCTGCGGGTGCAGAAATCGAAGCGCGGTGAGTTCTATGCTCAGGCTCTGCTGGAGGACATGTCGGGGACGATCGATATGATCGTTTTCCCCGAGGCCTACAAGCGCCTCGGCGACCGGGTGAAGCTTGAAGTGCCGGTGCTGATCAAGGCCGGGGTGCGGATCGAAGAAGGAGCGAATCCGAAGATCACCGTCGCCGAAATCATGCCGCTGGAAGATGCCAGCGTGCCGTTGCCACGCGCCATCCGCATCCGTGTTCCTCTCGAAACCGCCGGCCAGTCGACCGTTGATAACCTGCACACGCTGTTCCTCGAGCGCCGGGGCGAGGCGAAGGTGTTGTTTGATGTGGAACGGCAGGGTGATTTCATGGTGGTGATGGAAGCGGAAGGCTATAATGTGCTGCCGGATCGCAACTTTATCGCTCGCGTGGAGCAGCTTTGCGGGCGGGGAAGCGTCCGCGTGATCAATTGAATTCTCTACTTATGGCGGCGACCCAAAAAGCGCAGCAGGAACTGGAAGAAATCGAGCGCCAGGTCGCCGAGATCGAGTCAGCCACCGGGCAGGACGAAGCCACGCGCCTGCAATTGGCGCAACTCCAGCAACGCGTAGAGACTCTGCGCAAGGAATTGGCCCACTCCAGCGCAATGGAAAAGACGGAGCTGGCCAGGCATCCGCAGCGTCCCCACACTCTCGATTACGTAGAACGGATCTTCCGTGACTGGAGTGAGATTCACGGCGACCGCCGTTTCGGCGATGACCCTGCGATGGTGTGCGGCATGGCGCGCTTTCACGGCGACGAAGTGGTCGTCATCGGCACGGAAAAAGGTCGTGACACCAAGCAGCGCATGCATCGCAACTTTGGATTGCCGAACCCGGAAGGCTATCGCAAAGCGTTGCGGGTGATGAAAATTGCCGAGAAGTTCTCCCGCCCTATTTTTTCCCTGGTCGATGTGACCGGCGCCAATCCCGGAGTAGGCGCAGAAGAGCGCGGACAGGCTGAGGCCATTGCCTACAACCTCCGCGAGATGTCGCAGCTGCAGGTTCCGATCATTGCTGCCATCACGGGCGAAGGCGGATCAGGAGGGGCTCTCGCCATCGCCGTCGCCGACCGCGTACTGATGATGGAAAATGCGATTTACTCGGTGATCTCTCCGGAGGCATGCGCCGCCATCATGTGGCGCGACTCGACCAAGAAAGAACTGGCGGCGGAGGCCATGCACATCACCGCCACGGACCTTTCCGAACTGGGCTGCGTCGATGACATTGTTCCGGAACCGGAGGGCGGCGCACACACCGATCCGGAGGCGGCCGCCAATCTGCTCGACTCCAGCCTGCAAAAGCACTATGCCGAGCTCAAGAAAATCCCGCCCTCCCAATTGGTCGTGTCGCGATATAACAAATTCCGCACCGTTGCCCGGTTTTTCCGCGAGTCCTGAGTGCGATTTTCAGTTCCTCGTTCCAAAACAGGTACCCGGCGGGCTTTCCACAGGCGGTTTAGCCTGCCAGTAAATCGTCCTTCGCCGTATAATCAAGTGTTTGCCTGATGGTGTTCACAGTTTCGCAGGATTCCGGGCGGACTTCCGCTCTCAGAATAAAGGAAGGTGCAGGGATGGCTACTACCGATGTCGTGCCTCAGGAAGCAGGCGGGCAACTGGGGCGCAAGCGGATCGTCAACGACATGAGCATTCAGGTCGCGACGGTGAACGGTTCTGGCTCGCAGAGTTCGAATACCGTGTTATTGCGCAGTATCTTCCAGATGGGCGTACCGGTTTCGGGCAAGAACATGTTTCCCTCCAACATCGCCGGATTGCCCACCTGGTACACGATTCGTGCCAATAAGCACGGCTACATCGGGCGCAAGAAAGAGATCGACTTTCTGGTGGCCATGAACCCGGAAACAGCGCAGGAGGATGTCATGTCGCTGGCTCCGGGCGCCTCGGTGCTTTACGACGAACCGCTGGCTCTCCACAAACTGCGCGACGACCTTGTTTTCTATTCCGTCCCTTACGACAAGCTGGTGGCAGCAGTCTGCTCGGAAGCCAAGCTGCGCAAGCTGGTCAAGAACATGGTGTATGTGGGGGTGGTGGCCAAGCTGCTCGAAATCGAGATGGGCGAAGTAGAAAAAGCCATTCGCAAGCAGTTTGCCAAGAAAGCCAAGGCGGCCAATTTGAATCTCGCCGCGGCGCAGGCTGGTTTTGACTACGCCAAGGCCAATTTGCAGAAGCGTGGCGCATTCTACATTGAGCGCATGAATGAGACTGCGGGGAAAATCATTATCGACGGCAACTCAGCCGCCGCGCTGGGCTGCATGTTCGCCGGCTGTACCGTCGTGACCTGGTATCCGATCACGCCTTCCTCGTCGCTGGTTGAAACCATGATCGAGTACATGAAGGAGCATCGCACGCGGCCCGATGGCAAAGCGACCTTCGCCATCGTTCAGGCCGAGGACGAGCTGGCTGCAATCGGCATGGTGATCGGGGCTGGCTGGGCGGGAGCGCGCAGCATGACGGCCACCGCTGGCCCGGGCATCTCTTTGATGTCGGAGTTTGCCGGTCTGGCCTACTATGTGGAAGTCCCGGGCGTGATCTGGGACATTCAGCGGGTGGGGCCTTCTACCGGCCTGCCGACCCGCACCTCGCAGGGCGATATTCTTTCCACGGCGTTTCTCTCGCACGGCGATACCAAGCACATCATGCTGATTCCGTGTTCAGTGGCCGAGTGCTTCAGCATGGCCCCGGAGGCTTTCAATCTGGCCGAGCAATTCCAGACTCTGGTGTTCGTCATGTCCGATCTGGATCTGGGCATGAATAACTGGATGTCCGATCCGTTTGAGTATCCCGCCACGCCCATTAACCGGGGCAAAGTGCTTAGCAAGGAAGACCTGGACCGTCTGGGCGGCTTCGCCCGCTACAAAGATGTCGATGGCGATGGCATCGGCTATCGCACTCTTCCCGGAACACGGCACCCCGCGGCGGCTTACTTCGCGCGTGGCAGTGGCCACAACGAAAACGCACAGTACAGCGAACGCGCCGACGATTTCGAAAGGAACATGGAGCGCTTGAACCGCAAGTTCGAAACAGCGCGCTCCTTCGTCCCGCGTCCCGAGATCATGAAAGGGCGCAACGCGAAAATTGGGATCATCGGCTACGGCACTTCGCACTGGGGAATCACCGAGAGCCGCGACCAGCTACGCGACGAGTACAGCCTGGAGACCGACTACCTGCGGCTTCGAGCCTACCCATTTACTCGCGAGGTGCAAGAGTTCATCGAGCAGCATCAGCGCATCTACGTGGTCGAGCAAAACCGCGACGCACAGATGCTGTCCCTTTTGAAACTCGACCTGAAACCCGAATTGATCACGCGGCTGCGCAGCATCGCGCACATCACCGGACTTCCTCTGGATGCGAGGTCCATCACCGACGAATTGACCACGATGGAGGGCAAGTAGAATGGCAACCACTCCCGCTGCCGAACCCAAAGTCAACCGCATCGGCCTGACCGTAATCGAGTACAAGGGCGGCAAGACCACCCTGTGCGCCGGCTGCGGACACAATGCCATTTCCGAACGCATTATCGAAGCGATGTATGAGATGGGCGTGGAGCCGGAATTCGTCATCAAGCCCAGCGGGATCGGCTGCTCTTCGAAGACGCCAGCCTATTTTCTCAGCCGCTCGCACAGCTTCAATGCCGTCCACGGTCGTATGCCCTCGATTGCGACCGGGGCGCTGCTGGCCAATCACCGGTTGATCTGTATTGGCGTGAGCGGCGACGGCGACACTGCATCGATCGGTATCGGGCAGTTCGTGCACCTGATGCGGCGCAATTTGCCTATTATTTACATCATCGAGGACAACGGGGTGTATGGGCTGACCAAAGGCCAATTTTCCGCGACGGCCGATCTGGGTTCGAAATTGAAATCGGGGGTGCTGAACGACCTGCCTCCCATCGATACCTGCGCGCTCGCGATTCAGCTGGGAGCGACCTTTGTTGGCCGGTCGTTTTCCGGCGACAAGCGGCAGTTGAGCGCCATGATGAAAGCTGCCATCGCGCACAGGGGCACGGTGATGCTCGACGTGGTCTCGCCCTGCGTCACGTTCAACGATCACGAAGGGTCGACAAAATCGTACAAGTACGTGAAGGAGCACGAGGAAGTTTTGCAGGAAGTCAGCTTCGTGCCTAGCTTCGAAGAAATTGACGTGGAATACGATCCCGGCACCACCATCGCCGTGACTATGCACGATGGCTCACGCCTGCAACTGCGGAAGCTCGAGGAGGACTACAACCCCACCGACAAGATCGGTGCTATCACGCGCCTGACTGAGGCGCACGATAAGGGCGAAGTCTTGACCGGGGTGTTTTACGTAAACACGAAGGCCCCCAGCTTTCTGGATCTGCTGAACGTGGTGGATCAGCCTTTGGCAACTCTGCCCGAGTCGATGACGCGGCCCGGCCCCGAGGTTCTGGAAGCGGCCATGGAAGAGCTCCGCTAGAGGTACTGCCCGCGCGCTACGGCTTCGCTTTCGGCTCGGTCGAACCGGGAGGAAGCATGCCCAGCCCTGACCCGTAATACTCCGCGAGCGCCTGGCGCTCATCCTCCGTAAGCTGCATCGCGATAGTGCGCATCGGCATGTCGATGTCGTTGGTTCGCATTCCGCTGGCGAATGCATCAAGCTGATTGAGGATGTAGTCTGCGTTTTGCGCGGTGAGCGATGGAGATGCGATGCGGTAGGACGCCGGACCGTGGCAGGCCTGGCAAGGCGGGATTCCGCGCTCGCCATCTCCCAGGGTAATCAGGCGCGAAGCGACTCCGGCGTCATGGGGCTTGGGTTGGGCCTGTGGGAAGCTGCGCTTGTCCAGGGGATCGGAAAGAACCGGCAGCATTGCAAAGTAAGCAGCCAGATCGGCTACATCTTTCGACGATAGAGTTCCCGCAATCGGCTCCATGATCGCTGAGTAGCGTTTGTGGGACCGGAAATCTTCCATTTGTTTCCAGATTGAGAACTTGTCCAGACCCGCAAGGTCGGGAATCGTCGCCGTCGCGCTGAAACCTTCCGTGCCATGGCAATGGTCGCAGTGCTTCGCCAGCAGCAATCCCCGAAAAGCGTCCCCGGACTTGGCGATGCTTATCGTCTCGGGCGTCCACTCGACGTTGGAAGGGATGCGATCCGGAGGTTTGTCTCCGGCATAGAGCAACAAGGCACAGGCAACCAGAATGCAGATGAGTCCCAGGCCGTAGCCCATGGTGAATCTGCAGTTCCGGATCCGCGACAAGAATTTACTGGTGCCCGGCACAATCCCGCCTTTCTCCCGGCTGCAAAACGGGGAACTGGGCGCGGGGAACCACCTTCAATTCAGACCGCATCGCGTAGTGCCCGGCCCCGCAAAACTCGGTGCAGGGCATCGCGTAATCTCCGGGGCTGGCAAAACGAAGTTCCGACTCGGTGATGGCTCCGGGCACCGCCTCGACGGTGTACTTGGTGCTGACGAAGGCAGCCGTATGCACTACATCGGCGCTGGTAATGCGAAAGTGCACCGTCGCGCCTGCCGGAACCAGGATGCAGCGCGGCACAAACATGTATTGTTCCGCGATCATGCGCACGGTGACCGAGCCGTCCGGATTCTGCTGGGTTCCGAGGTTGCTCTCTACAAATTCACCCGAGAGGTGAAGAGACAACGGATCGATCTGCTGCGGGTTTTTCAGCAGGTGCAGCAGGGGAGTATCCACCTCGTGAAACCGGGTGGCCGGAATAAGACAGAGTAGCAAAAACACCAGCACGATATGCCGCAGCTTTGGCCAGTTCACGGGGGTGACTCAATCTATCGCAACTCTTCCAATTCCTTCAGCACAGCGCTGCACCGTTCGCAGACGGTGGGGTAGGCCTTGTCTTCGCCGACATGAACGGAATAGTTCCAGCAGCGCTCGCACTTTACGCCCTCGGCTCTTTTCACTTCGACGTGAACTCCGCCCGTGCCGTTGCCCGACGACGGCACCAAACTCGCCGCGGAAACGATGAAAAGATAGCGCAGTTGTGCCTCATATCGCTTCAGCAACGAATAGACCGGTTCGGCAGCAGTAAGAATAACCTGCGCCTCCAGCCCGGTTCCTATGAGCTTGTTGTTGCGGGCTTCCTCGAGAGCCTTTAAAACTTCATCGCGAACCGAGCGCAGGCTCGTCCAGTCCTCGTCCGACTTGGAGTCCGCCCCGCCCGCGATGTCCGAAGACGATGGGAACGACGCCAGGTGTACGCTTTCCCCCCGATCTGCCATCGCCGGCAGGTATCGCCAAACCTCCTCGCAGGTGAAGGTCATAATCGGAGCCAGCAACCGCACCAGGGCTTCGCCGATGCGCCAGATTGCAGTTTGCGCGCTGCGACGAGCGTGCGATTTCGGCGCGAAAATGTAAAGCCGGTCTTTCAGGACATCGAAATAAAACGCGCTGAGGTCGACAATGCAAAAATCACTCGCGCGGTGATAGATCTTGTGGAAAGCAAACTCCTGATACCAGTTCGTCA
Organism: Candidatus Aquilonibacter sp.; assembly: GCA_035523915.1. GTDB lineage: Bacteria > Acidobacteriota > Terriglobia > Terriglobales > Acidobacteriaceae > Sulfotelmatobacter. Next base: position 15,840 of record DATKPV010000030.1, read on the forward strand.
GGGCAGACGCCAGCCCGGCTGTGCGCCCCAGCATGTACCGATCAAGCGCCTGCATCTGCTCGAAGGGAACCGCGTCTCTTGCCGGATCAAAGCCGTCGAGGTTCCCGAGGATGAAGCGGAACGTGTTGCGGATTTTCTTGTAGTTCTCGCCCACGCGCTGCATCAGGGCTTCGGATCCCACCACGTCTTCCCGGAAATCAACCGAAGCTGTCCACAGGCGCACGATCTCTCCCCCTAGCCGGCTGGCGATGTCGACTGGATCAACATCATTACCCCGCGACTTCGACATGGCCTGACCCTTTTCGTCCAGCGTCCAGCCCGGAGTCACCACTCCCTTGTAGGGTGCGGTGGCGCGCGTGCCCATGGCGCAAAGCAGGGAAGACTGGAACCATCCCCGGTACTGGTCGCCGCCTTCAAGATAAAGATCCGAAGGCCATGGATATTGTGGTTCGTCCGCGACGAGCGCGAGATAGCTGGCGCCGGATTCAAGCCAGACGTCAAAGATATCGGTTTCTTTTTCAAACCTGGCGCCGCCGCAATGCGGACATTTTGTGCCCGCCGGAAGAACCGAGTCTGCTTCCGAAGTGAACCACGCATCCGCCCCGGAGCGGGCAAAAAGTTCAACCACCTTACGGTTGATGGTGTGGTCATTCAGCGGTTTGCCGCAGGCTTGGCACAGGAACACGGCAATCGGCACGCCCCACACCCGCTGCCGCGAGATGCACCAGTCGGGTCGGGTCGCGATCATGTTGGAAAGGCGCTCTTCGCCCCAACCCGGATCCCATTTCACCTTCTTGATTTCTTCCAGCGTGCGGGCTCGTAGCGTGTGGTCTTCCGAAACTCGATCCCCTTCCGAAACTCCATCCCTGTCAACGCTGACTGGCATCGGCGTTTCCATCGAGATGAACCACTGCTCGGTGGCGCGAAAGATCACCGGATTATGGCAGCGCCAGCAGTGCGGATAAGAGTGCTCGGTTTTCTCGCTATGCAGAAGCGCGCCGCGCCGCTTCAGCAGATCGATGATCGGCTGATTGGCGTCCCAAACGCGCTTTCCCTCATATTCCGGCAAGCCATTCCGCAGGATGCCTTTTTCATCGACGTTGCTGGTCGCATCCAGACCATATTTCACTCCCGTGAGGAAATCTTCGGCGCCGTGAGAGGGAGCGGTGTGCACCACCCCCGTGCCCGTGTCCATGGTCACGTACTCGGCCAGAACCCCAAGAATCTTGCGATCGAGGAAAGGATGCTGAAAGTTCAGGTACTCCATTTTTCGCCCGGGGAAATGGGCCAACTCCTGCGGGTCTGCCAGATTGCACTTCTCGGCCACGTCTTTCGCAAGCTTGGAAGCGACGATGTAAACCCCGCCCCCGGATTGGAGCGCGACATATTCCTCATCGGGATGGAAAGCCACCGCCATCGATGCCGGAAGCGTCCACGGCGTGGTGGTCCAGATGATGGTCGAAACTTTCTTCCCGGCCAGGGCCGGATCAATTCTCGCGGGATCGTCGAGCAGGGCGTACTTCACCCAGACTGTGGAACTGGTGTGGTTCTCGTATTCCACCTCGGCCTCAGCCAGCGCGGTTTCGTCGTGCATGCACCAGTAGACGGCGCGCAGGCCTTTGTAGACGAAGCCGTTTTCGTAAAACGAGAAAAACGTCGAGAGCACGACCGATTCGTACTTGCGGTCCATGGTGGCGTAGGGACGGTTGAAGCGTCCGAAGACCCCGATGCGCTTGAACTGCTCGCGCTGCAGGTCCAGAAACTTCTGGGCATACTTGCGGCATTCGGCCCGCACGGCGGTCGCGGGCATCTGCAGCTTCTTGCCACCCAGCTCTTTATCGACCTTGATCTCGATCGGCAGGCCATGGCAATCCCAGCCCGGCACGTAGGGCGCATCGAAGCCCGCCATGGTCTTCGACTTGACAATGAAATCCTTCAGGCACTTGTTCATGGCCGTACCCAGGTGGATCGGGCCGCTGGTGTAGGGTGGGCCATCGTGCAGAATGTACTGGGGCGCACCTTTGCGCGCCTCACGGATGCGCTCGTAGATTCCCATCTGCTGCCATCGTTCGAGCATTCTCGGCTCGTTCTGGGGCAGGTTGGCCTTCATGGGGAAGGCGGTTTTAGGCAGGTTGATCGTGGATTTCAGGTCGAACGGCACTCGGTTGGCTTCTCCCAAACGGTTGAATCTTTTCATTATAGGGAGCTGCAATGGGAACGTCCACGGTCCGGCCGAGATCGCGTGCTGAACCCAAGGTGATATGACCATTAGGGACTCGGAAATGTACTGTCGAAAAGCCGGAGAGAGAGGTACAATTTTACAGAGCTGGCAGTTCACGAAAGCGCGGGATTCCCGTTTAACTACCAGAAGGGGGAAGACGCGGGTTGCCTTAGTAGGCGAAGGCAAAGCAACTCGCAACCTTGACCTCTCATCTGTGTACAGGGGCTTCTCGCCACAAGCTAAAGACACTTCCATCTCGCAGGAGAATCAGGGCCAGGGAGACATGGCGACAGCAGTTGAAAGCAAGCCGAACGTTGAAACCGAGCCGGAACTGAATCTGCTTTTGGGCACCGAGCAGTTCCAGGAGCCTCTGTGGAAATCTCTGTTCCAGCAACTCGACGACTTCTTCTTTCCCAAGAAGCTCCCGCCCCTGAAGCTCGAATCCAAGCCACTTCCCGTTAAGGACATTTGGGGTTTCTACAACTACAAGAAAAACGGAGTCTTGGGCTCGTCGGTCGCCCACATCATTTTGCTGGGCGCAATTATAGGCGGAACCATACTTGCCCAGAGAATAGTCAGGAAAGCCATTGCCGCGCCACAAGTCGACACCAAGTTAATCGATCCAGGCGAATACATTCCCCTGAAGCCTGCCAGGACCCAGGCGGGCGGCGGCGGAGGCGGTGGTGACCGCGATGTCCTGGTGGCTTCGCGGGGCAGGCTACCGAAATTCTCCATGCAGCAACTCACTCCTCCGATGGCCGTGGTTCGCAACCTGCATCCCAAGCTGGTGGTCCCGCCCTCTGTGGTGATCCCACCGGAAGTCAAGCTGGCCATGAACAACATGCCGAACCTGGGTGATCCCACCTCGCACGCAATGCTGCCCTCCAATGGCACCGGCGCTTTGGGCGGCATCGGTTCTGGCTCAGGCGGTGGAGTCGGCTCTGGCACTGGCCCCGGTGTGGGTCCCGGCGAAGGCGGAGGCATCGGCGGCGGCGTGTTCCGGCCCGGTGGAGGCGTTACTCCTCCGCGCGTGATCTACCAGACGGATCCGGAATTCTCCGAAGAAGCCCGCAAGGCCAAATACCAGGGGACCTGCGTGTTAGGACTCATCGTCGACGCCAGCGGCCGCCCAACCAACATCCACGTGGTCAGTTCCCTGGGCATGGGGCTGGATGAAAAAGCCATCGAGTCAGTGCGAACCTGGAAGTTTCAGCCAGGCGAAAAAGATGGCCATCCCGTCGCTGTCGCGATCAACATCGAAGTTGATTTTCATTTGTACTGAGGCTGGCCAGCTACGGCAACGCCTTTGGGTTAACCCCAGACTCAATCATTCCTTCAGGTCAACGTGTTGCACGTCCTCGACCGGGTGATCAAGAAATCGCTGTCCCAGCCGGCGGAATTTTTCCACAGAATCTGTCGCAAAGAAGCGTAGCCGCGGTTGGGCGCGGCGCTCCTGTTGCGGATGGGCCGAGGGCGGAACGAGCTCTTGCAGTTGGCTCGCGACCGCGCTCGCCGTAGATTCCGCCGAGTCGACTATGGCCACGTGGCTCGGAGCGGTGCGGCGCAGCACAGGCTTGAGCAGCGGATAATGCGTGCATCCTAGAAGGAGAACGTCGGCATCCTGAAACCCATCCGCAAACGCTTCCCTTAGATAGATCTGAGCGACCTGCTCGGTGACGGGATGTTCCACCCACCCTTCCTCGACCAGTGGTACCAGCAACGGGCAGGCCTTCTCGCGCGCCTGGAGCCGTTTGGCCTCGAGAGCCGTTCGGTAAGCATGGCTCGCGACGGTGGCCTCAGTTCCGATCACCACCACTTTGCTGTTTTTGCTTGCGGAATCCGCCGCGGCTGCTCCCGGTTCGACCACGCCAACCACGGGCACATGCGCCGCTGAGGTGATGCGATCAAGCGCCAGCGCCGTAGCCGTATTGCAGGCAATCACCAGCAACTCGGCTCCCTGACCTTCCAGGTAGTGCGCCGCCTCGACCGCATAGCGGGCTACAGTCTCGACGGATTTCGATCCGTACGGAAGGCGCGCGGTGTCGCCGAAATAGAGGTAGTCGGCCTTGGGAATGAGTTCAAGTAAAGCTTTAAGGACGGTCAGGCCGCCAAAACCGGAGTCGAATACGCCGATGGCGGGACGACGCGTCGGGGCACACTGTTCCGCTCGCCCAACGTTATCGTTCATTCATCTCAATCCGGACGAATTTCTTGTCAGTGTTCGACAGTTGCAGCTCATCTTCGCGGGAAAAAGCGACGCCGCAGCATGGCCCCGGCGGAATCGGGGCCCCGTGTGGGCAGGTTCGCGGATGGCCCAGGAAAGTGCAGATCTTGTCCGTGGCCTCGGGAGAAAGAATGTGCTCGAACTTGCAGGCCTGCTGCTCGATCTCCGTCTCGCTGTCCATCGCGAGGCTGTCGGTGAAGAGCCGCTCAGCCAGCCGGTGCCGGCGAATGATGCTGCCTGCGCGTTCCCGGCCGCGCGCCGTGAACTCGACGATCATGGTGCCGTCGCCCATGGAGGCGGAAACCGGCTTCAGCGCGTCGTGGCACGGGTTGGAGAACGGTTTGTGATCGTGCGGTTGCGGAGGATGCGGAGAGGAGACTACCAGTCCAAGCTCGATCATTTTCTCGATCGCCAGGCTGACCGGCAACGCCCCGTGCACTTCCATGCGCTCCACTTCCGCGATTTCGCCATGTTCGGAGAGAACCCAAAGTTCTTCGAGGACCTCGTCCAACTGTTCTTCATCCGCCATGGAGAAGATTTCCTGCGAAGCGATCTTGCCGTGGTGCAACTCGATGCGGCGGTCCGCCAGCCGCGCGACTACAGGATCGTGCGTGACCATCACGATGGTACGGCCCTGCTGATGAAACTCGCGCAGCAGGCGGAGCACGATTTCCTCATTCTGCGCATCCAGGTTGCCGGTAGGTTCGTCGGCCAGGATGATGCGCGGGTCGTTAATCAGCGCCCGCGCGATGCAAACGCGCTGCTGCTCGCCCCCGGAAAGCTGCGAGGGCAAATGGTGAGCGCGGTCTCCGAGGCCGACGCGCGCGAGCGCCTCAATCGCTTCCTTCTCATCCGTCATGCTGTGAAAATACTGTGCCAGCATCACATTCTCGACTGCAGTAAGGAACGGGATGAGATGAAATTGCTGGAAGATGAATCCGATTTTCTCTGCCCGCACACGATTGAGTTCACCCGATGAGATTCCCGCCACGTTCTGGCCATCCAGCCAGATTTCTCCCGTGGTCGGCCGGTCAAGGCAACCAATCAGGTTCACCAACGTCGATTTCCCCGAACCCGATGGCCCCATGATAGACAACCACTCCCCGGGCGCAACGTGCAGGGAAATGTGATCCAGGGCATGGATCGATCCATTTTCTTTGCCGGCGCCATTCCCGCTCCCGTTGCCGGATTCCTTGGCAGGGTAGAGCTTGGTCACATTCTTGATTTCGATCATCTCACTCTCCCCTCAAAATCACCGCAGGCTGTACCCGGCGCAACAAAGAGATCGGCAGAATCGCCGAAATGAGCGTCACCGCCATGCTACCAGCCAGCACAATCGGAAGCACGCCGAAACGCGGCACGACCGCGGCGTGAAAGTTGGCCCGGCCGATCCAGGCTGCGATGCCAAGGCCAACAAAAAAGCCGAAAACCGCGCCGGTTGCGCCGAGAGCAGCGGCCTCCGCAGCGAAGAACGAATTCAACAGCCGGCCGGAGGCGCCGAGAGCTTTCATGATGGCAAAATCCCTCCGCCGGTCAAACACCCAACCCATAAGCGTGGAGAGCACGCACAAAGCCGCGGTCAGGATGATCAACACAGAAGCAGCCAGCAGAGTCGCCCGGGTTTTCCCCAGCACCCGCGCTTCGCCCTCCACAATCTGCCGCACGGGACGCACATCGGCAGAAGGCAGCACCTGGCTTAGCCGTTTCATAACCGCGGCGATTTCTGCCGGCGAGCCGTTGGCCGCTACCTCGATGGTGGAAGGCTGTATTCCGGTCCAGGCGACGAAATCCGGCAAAGAGAGATACACCCGGCTGTCTTCCGCCGCGCCCGTCCGTACTGTACCGGCCGGCGTTAGCGAAATCAGATGTCCCTGGAAACTCAAATCGAATGCCTGATTCTTCGGGGCAACCACTTCGAGGGCGCGCACCCCAACCAGAGCTTGCTTCGGAGCCGAGGGCCAATGACTCACCGACCACCAATGATCAAGCTGGCGGACACGGTCGAAGTCCGTGCCAACCGCAACCACCGGCTGTCCATCCTTCGTGCGGGCGACAATCATGGCAAACGGTGCAACCAGGCCACGCCCTGCCAGAATCGATTCAACTCGCTGTTGGGAATCGGCAGGCAGCGATGCTCCGTTCCGGCCAACGATGACGATGTTTGCCCCGTAGTTGCGAAATTCATGCTGCAGCTTCGCCTGCACGTCGACATAGAGGTTCATCACGGCGGTCGCAACTGCCGCCGCTACCACCATTGCCAACAGAGCGGAAAGCGCCCGGCCGCGGCGAAGTACGGCAGCCCGAATGAGCATGCGCAGGAACATCGATGAGTGCGGCTTTCCCGTACGACTGGCCGCCAGATCCTGTGCGGCATGGGACATCGGCGCGCTCACAGTTCACCTCGCAGGGCGAATACCGGATCAAGCTGCACGGCGCGGCGGATCGCAGCGGCGCTGCCGGCAAATGTCACGATCACGGCGATGGTGAGAATCACAGGCAGCAGCACCGGAGGGATTGTAATGCTTGAACTGAAGATCGACCGGCCAATTTCCTGGGCCAGCAGGCTGCCGGCGCCAAATCCAACCAGCCCGCCCAGCACTGCTAGCAGCGCTGCCTCGGCGAAGAAAACCGAGGCGACCGCCACCTTGCCCGCGCCCAGGGCTTTCATCAACCCAACTTCGCCGCGGCGTTCAAAAATGGCCGTGGCCATGGCTGCCGAGACCGCCAGAGCGGAAGCCAGCAAAGCCGCCAGCGTAATCAGAAAAATCAGCCCCTCGATACGCGTGAGCACCGCGCCTTCGTTCTGCGCCACCTGGCGAATCTGCTCCGCGTGGGAGTGCGGAATCACCTCCTGCAGCTGGTAGGCGATCGACTGCGGATAGGGTGAGCAATACCAGCGGTCGTAAATCGCTCCCGACATGCTCTTGGGATCCCGGCGCGCGAGGGCATCCTCCGGCTTGGTCAGCGCGCTCACATAAACCCGGCGCACCGCCCCGGGCCTGCCCAGAATCTCCTGCGCCAGGGAAATCGGCGCGACCACCTGATCGTCCTCGCTGCTGCCCGTGGAAAGAATCCCGCTGACGCGAAGCTGACGCCCATCTAGAGTGATCGAGTCTCCAGGTTTCGAGGCAAGTCGCGCTGCCAGCTGCTCGCCAAGCAGAACGTCGCGGGAATCGTCGTCGGGCCATGCACCGTTAACCTTCCACCACGGATCGGTGGTCCGCACCCCGGTGGTGAACTGGTCGGTGCCATAGGAAAAATGCTTGGCGAAATAGGTGCCGAGCAACGTCACCTCCTGCTCATTCCCGCCCTCCTGCAGCTTCGCGTTTACGGGCAGCATTGGCGCAAAGCCCAGGATATTGTTGTGCCAGAACATTCCTTCGATTTTCGGCAGGTCGGCTTCGTTGAGAAAGGCGCCGTCGGAGGGCGGCTTGAGACTTACACCTCCGATCTCCACATCCAGGGTATCTTCCTGGGGGGTGACCACAAGATTGGCCCCGATCGTCCGCAGCTCACGATTGATCTTGTCGCCAATGTCGGTGGCCACCGCGATCATGGCCGTGGCCACGGTCACTCCCAGTGTGATAGCCACGCCGGCCAGCACTTTGCGGCGTTTTTGCCGGCGGAACGATTCGTAGACGAGGCGGGCGAACATCGCTATTGTTGCGCGAACAGGCGGCTCTGCGCCGCAACGTCCGCCTCCTGGATGATCACGGCATCGGCGGTCTGGGTTGATTTCAGCGGAATCGGGTTGCATCCGCCCTGCGTCCCCACCGACTGCGCATTGATCGGAGCGGCGCAGTTCTTGCAGATAATCATGTTGCCCGATTTGTAAAAGCCCACCGCGCCGCAGATCTCGCAGGCATCAAACACTGTGGCGATCTTTCCGTCCGGCTTCTGATAGAGCCAGAAGCGGATTTCCGTTCCATTTTCCTTCGCCTGGAAGCGGTGCAGGTCCCCGTCGGCTATCTCCTTCAGCGGAATCTTCACCTGCCCGTTGGTAAACGTGACCTCGGTCGCGGGCGAGAGCGCGCTCACGCTCTTGGTGTAAATAAACTCGGCGGTAAGCAGCGCGATGAATACGAAAGAGAAAGCATAAACCGAGCCCATCCACAGCCGCTCCTTGCGCGCCGTCCAGGTAGCTTTGCGGCGCTCAGCTGCCGATACCGCTTCCGGCAGCGGCTGACGGCGCTTGGCGTCGAACAGAATCATCAGGGCGGCCAGCGCAAAGATCGTTACGAAGAAGAAAAGGTCATTGCGCACGATGGGACCGATGATGGCCATCTCGCGTCGCGAAGAGGGAAGCACGCCGCTCTCGGAAAGTTCGTGTAGTCCGGCGACCAGCAGTTGCGCCGCCACCAGAAACAGGATGGCCGTCGTAACCCGGAAAAACTTGTGCAGGTTGATGCGTACGCTGCCCTTGACGAACATCACCCCAAAGGCGATCGCCGCCAGCACTCCCAGCAGCGTTCCCAGAAAGCTCATCAGTTCGGTCGAGTTCAGGGTGACGGCGGAAAGAATCAGCACGGTCTCGGCGCCTTCGCGCAGGACCATCAGAAAAACGAAGAAAAACAGGCCCAGCCAGGCATCTTCGCCCGCCAGCAAGCCGACCTTGCCTTCGATCTGGCCTTTTAGCTTGCGGCCGGTCTTCATCATGAAAACGATCATGGTGACGACGAAAAAGGCCGCCACCAGCATGATCCAGCCTTCGAAGACGTCTTCGTTCAGGTTCAGCCGGGAAATGACCACGGCCAGGCCTATGCTGCCCACAAAAGCAGCGGCCAGAGCCCAATAGACGGCCTTGCGCAGATCGTTGCGGCCGATCTTGGCTAGATAGGCCAGGGTGATGCCGACGATGAGCGCGGCCTCGACGCCTTCGCGAAGGGTAACGATGAATGCTTGCAACATTAGAGCGCCCTTATGATTTTGAAAATGAATTTCAATTTCAACTTTCTAAGCATATGCTGTGCGCCGCGAAGGCGTCAATCCGTGTCCGCACAAGCGGTTGTGATTGCAATCACACGGGGAAAATCGAGGAGCGAACGGCCCTCGCAGGCGGCTGAGGGGCTGCCGGTAAGGTGCGCCGGCAATTGAGCGCAACGAAGATTCGTCACAACCTCTTCAAAAATGCATTCGCCTCCGCCAGCCTGGGAAACTGCTTCTCCTCTTCCTGAAACTCGGCAGAGTGCACGCAGCGCCGGCTGCCGCGCAGCTTCACTGGATGCTTCAGATGCAGCATCTCGTGATAGACGATATATTCGACGGCATAGCGCGGCACGGCAAAGTGGTCGAACACGCGGCTGATGATGATCGCATTGTGCGCCGGATCGTAATGGCCGAGAATGCGCCGCGTCTTGCTCTGGCTCCAGCTCATGCGCGGCCGCGCAAGAAGGCCGTGAAAGAAGCGCGCATTCAAATCTTCGAAGAGCGCTTCCAGATCGTAAACGTGTCCGCGCGGCGAATGCAGCCGCTTACGTCCGCGCATCTGCCGCACCAGATGCGCCTTGCGTACGATCTCGTGACTGGCTACATATTTGCGATAGCGCGCGGCCTGCCCGCGATCGATCGGCTTGCGGTACATCTTGGCCAGCAGAATATGGGAGATGGCGCGTAAGACGCTCTCCGGAGCGCCCTCCAGCAAATCCGAGAGCCGCACAAAAAGTTTGCCTTCGCGCAGCCGGACGGTGTTGTTCACGTTTGCGAAGGCAAAGAATTCAATCTTTATTTCAGGAGGAAACGAGCCGGGGCGCAGCTCCCGGTAGGTGTGTTCAAAGATTTCCAGCAGGCCCTGGCGCACGGTGAGCGTAGCTTAGCACGGACCGCAACGCAGAAACCTTCGTGGCTTGGACCGGCATCATCCCGACGGCCCGCGTTTTCACCCAGCGGGTCGAGGGATCTCGCGCGTAGCGATATGTTCAGGCCCACTACAGCTTCCTCGCGCGGCGGATGAAAAGGCAGCGCTTCGGGATGACCTAACTCAAAGCGCAACTTCAGTTTTTCTCGGCCTTCCCGTTATTCTTGGCGGCAGTGTTCAACTTCTTGTGCTTTACCGCGTCTTCCTGGTCGGTGAGCAGCTTGCGATGGTCGTCGGCCGAGCTGTCCACGGTATCAAGGGCGTCCGACAGGACAAACTCATACACGTTGGCCTCTTCCGCTGAAACTCCGGCCGCGTCCTTGAGCGCGCGCAACTTGGCCTCGAACTCTGTATCGGCGTCGATGATGGTTTTCAGGGGCTTGCGGATGTCGTCCTTGCGGTCGATATACGTGTCGATGTTGTCGTTCAACTCGTCGTAGATCAACAAAAAATCGTCGAGCAAATCGTGGGTTTGCTGCGCCCGATCCTTCGTCTTGGGATCGCTGCGCATCTGCTCCATCGCCACCAGCCGTGCCCGGGCAAACCTGATGTAAAGGGTGAGCCGCTGTTGCGGCTCCCAGCTGGTGTCGCGAATCTGGTCGATTTCGGGCTGGGTCAAAGGATCGCGGTGGCGCTGTGCCAGCATGGGCATTCCTGAGGCGAGCACGATGCTCAATACGGCAACTTTTCGAGATTGAGAGAACATCATTTGTTGGCACCCTGGGGAAACATGGCTAGGAGCAAATCGTCGCGGATCTTCTGCAGCCGGTCGATGGCGTCCTGAATCGGTTTCTGGTCGATGAATGTGACCGCCTGCTTAAGACCGATGAGCCGGTGAACCATTTTGCGGATTGCAATTTCGCTTTGTTTTTCGTGCTTGTGAGATTGGATGGAGTAGTCACGGGCCAGTTCCGAGAAAGCGACGACGTCCACCAAGGCTGCATGTCCCTTGTCACTCTCACCCGAACGGTAGAGCTTGTCGGCATCGTCCAACTGAAGCTCGGAAATCTGCACGCACAGTTTGGGCCGTTCTCCAATGTCGGCGTCCGATAGGCGGCCTTTCAACTCCGCAAGTGTTGGTTCTTTGCACGCCGCGACAGTTGGAAAAATCGCTGCCAACAACGCCAGTCCTGCCGTGAAAGCCCTCCGCCCGCGCGATTTTCCTGCTTTCAACATCTTTTGTTCCACAGCTACTTCTTGGGTTCGAGGGCGATCAGCCGATGCTTCGCCTGCCACTCCTGATCAGGATACTTCCCATTCGCCGTATCGAGAAACAGGTGATAGTTGGCCGACGCCTGCTTGATGTCGCGCAGGTGATCGTAGGCGGAAGCGCGCAGGAAATAGGTGATGGGCACCTCCGGCAAAAACTTGGCGCGAACGTCGAGCGCGCGGATCACCAGAGGATAATTCTTGTTCTCGCTGGCCGCGAAGGCCAGGTCGCCATAGGCCTCACCCAAATCAGGCTTCAGTTTCAGCGCGGCCAGGAACTCTTGCTGCGCCTCCGGAAATTTCTTTTCACGCAGCATCGTGTCTCCCAGGCTGCGGTGCAGCTGCGCATCGTTGGGAGAGTGAGCCAGGAGCGCCCGGTAACCTGCCTCGGCCTGCTGGTTTTTCCCGGCAGCGAAGTAGAGATCGGCAAGATCGCGCTGAGCCGATATGTCGCCGGGCAAAAGCTTGACTCCGGCCTGCATCTGCGCGATGGCGTCGTCATCCTTGCCCTCGGCTGCGAGCACACGGCCCAGCTGAATCCTTGCTGGCGCAGCGCCCGGCTGCGCCGCCAGCAGCTTGCGCAGATAGTCTTCCGCCTCAGGAAAGCGGTGGCCGCGCATATAGATGTTTGCCAGCCCAATCAGCGCATCGGCGGACTTGGGGTCGTCAGCCAGGGCCAGCTTGTACTGCTCTTCGGCGTCGGAAAATTTATTTTGTTTCTCGAGCAGCAATCCCGCCGAAAGATGCGGCTCGGCATCCTTGGGCTGCAGAGCCGCCGCCTGTTGATAAGCCGCCAGCGCCTCATCCGGCTTGGATTTTTCGAGCACGTGGCCTAATGACACCCACGCGCGGAACTGCCCCTCGGCGGCATGAGCCGTCGGCTTAAGTTGGGTGGCGGCCTGCAGAAACTTCTCTGCCTCAGGCTGACCAGTTTTTGCCAGTTGCAGGCCAAGGTTCAAATTCGATTCGAAAACATCCGGCTTGGCCTCCACGGACTTGCGATAGGCAGCGATCGACTCATCGGTCTTGCCCAAAGCGTTCTCCACGAAACCCAGGTCAAACCACGCCACATAACTCTTGGCATCAACCTCGATCGCTTTGCGCAGAAGAGGCTCGGCGGCCGCATAGTTCTCGTTCTGGATCGCATTCTCCGCCTGTGTCAGTTCAGGGGCTTGCGCATCATTTACCGGAATCTTGTAATGCCGGATGGTCCGGCTCGAATTCGGTCCGGTTCTTTCGTGAACCGGCTTGCTGGAAGACGATTCTTGCGGCTGGACCTGGGATTGATCGTCCGTCTGTTGAGAAGCCGTCTGAGAAACTGCCGCCGATGGAGCACCTGCGGGGAAATGCTCCTGGGCGCAAGCCGCCGCAGCCGCCGCCAGCAGCAGACCGACCACAAGAGGCTTATTTGCTACCATTGGAACGCGACGCTCCATTGCCATTCAGCACACGCGCCAGATACTTGCCGGTATAGGAACCGGGCAGCTTCGCAATCGCTTCGGGTGGCCCGGCTCCCACAACTTTGCCGCCGCGCACCCCACCCTCCGGGCCAAGGTCGATCACCCAGTCTGCGCTCTTGACGACTTCGAGATTGTGCTCAATCACCAGGATCGAGCCCCCCGCTTCTATCAGACGGCGAAATGCCGCCAGGAGTTTGCTGACGTCATCGAAATGCAGGCCGGTCGTCGGCTCATCGAAAATGTAGAGCAGACGCCGGTTGCGGCGATCGTTCTCGCCTCGTGCCGCGCCTCGGCCAGTCTCCCGCCCCGCGGGCTGCAGATGCGCCGCCAGCTTCATGCGCTGCGCCTCGCCACCCGAAAGCGTGGTCGCCGACTGCCCCAGCCGCAGATATCCCAGTCCCACTTCTTCCAGCACGCGCAACTTCTCGGTGATCTTGGGCGCTTCGGCAAAGAATCTCAGTCCCTCTTTTACTGTAAGATTGAGCACCTCGTGAATGTTCTTGCCGTGATAGCGCACTTCCAGCACTTGCGGTTTGTAGCGCGTGCCTTTGCATTCCTCGCAGATCAACTCGACATCCGCTAAAAACTGCATCTCTACCGTGACCGTGCCGTCGCCCTGGCAGTTCTCGCAACGGCCGCCGGGAATGTTGAAGGAAAAATGCCCAGCCGACAACCCGCGTTTCTTGGCTTCGGGCAGCGACGCAAATAACTCGCGAATGGCATCGAACGCCTTGATGTACGTCACCGGGTTGGAGCGCGGCGTGCGCCCGATCGGCGACTGATCTACCAGCACCACCTCATCGATAAACTGGTCGCCCTCCAGGCTGTCCCACGCCGCAGGCCCCGGCGAACTTTCATTGCCCGATTGTTTCTTCGCCTGCGCCAGAGCCTGGTAAAGAACCTGATGCAGCAGGGTCGATTTGCCCGAGCCGGAAACTCCGGTGATGGCAACGATCATGCCGAGCGGAATATTGATGTCGAGGTCTTTCAGGTTGTTGGCACGCGCGCCTCGAATCTTGATCTGCTGCGTCCCCGGCTTGCGGCGCACCGCCGGCATCTGGATGCGCAAGTCCTCCGCCAGGTAGCGGCCGGTCAGCGAGGCCGCGTTGTGCACAATTTCGTCATAGGTTCCGGCCGCGACAAGTTTGCCGCCGTTCTCTCCGGCGCCGGGGCCAAGATCGAGAATGCGGTCGGCGGTTCGCATGATGTCAGGATCGTGCTCTACCACCAGAATCGTGTTTCCCAGGTTGCGCAGGTCGTGAAGAATCTTGATCAGCCGGTGCGTATCGCGGCTGTGCAGCCCAATGGAGGGCTCATCGAGCACGTAAAGCGTGCCCACCAGACGCGAGCCAAGAGAAGTTGCCAGCTGAATGCGCTGTGCCTCTCCGCCGGAGAGCGTCGAGGAAAGCCGGTCCAGAGTGAGGTATTCCAGGCCAACATCGTTCAAAAAACGCAGCCGTTCCCGAATCTCCTGCAGCAATTTGTCGGCAATGTCAGCCTCCTCGGCGCTCAACTGAACCGCGGCAAAGAACTTCGCCGCATCTTCCACGGTCATGGCGCAGATCTCGCAAATATTGCGCCCGTTGATCTTCACCTGCCGTGCTTCCAGCCGCAGGCGGCTGCCGTTACAGGCCGAGCAGGTGGAATACCCGCGATAGCGGCTCAGAAACACGCGCACGTGCAGCTTGTATTTCTTGCGCTCCAGATATTGAAAGAAGCCGCGCACCCCGGGGAATCGCCCTTCCCCAGCCATGACGAGCTCCCGATGCTCCGGATCCAGTTCCTCCCAGGGCACATCCAGCGGAATGCCGGCCTGCTTGGCGAAACGCTTCAGGTCGGTGAATAGCATGCGGTACTTCGGCTTCGTCCAGGGATCAATCGCGCCCTCACCCAGCGATTTCGTTTTGTCCGGAATCACCAGGTCGAGGTCGAAGTCGATGGTGTTTCCGAAACCCTGGCAGCGCGGGCACGCTCCGTATGGATTGTTGAACGAAAACAACCGCGGCTCCGGCTCTTCGTAGTGGAGATTGCAGTTCTTGCACTCAAAGCGCTGGGCGAATCGCAATGTCCGCGTAGCGCGGGTGCTCTCGCCCGCGTCTTTGTTTTGGCTCCGGGGAACCTCGAAAATCACCTCACCCGACTCTCGATATGCCGTCTCAATCGCGTCAACGATTCGTGAACGCGATTCGGGAGAGACCGTCAAGCGATCCACGAGAACAAAGACAGGCCGGCCAAAGTCGAGATCGAGAAGCGATTCCGGCGTAGAAAATTCAAACACCTGTCCTGACTGGTAAAGCCGATTAAATCCGGCCTTGCGCAGGTCGAAAAGCCGCGTCTTCAGCTGTTCGCTGAGCTGCGCTGATTCGCTACTCTTCTTTTTCGATTTTCCCGAGCCAGACGATTTCCCGGCCGGACTTGGGCTCGCCGCCTGCAAGGGAAACAGGACTTGCAGTCGAGTATCCGGATCGAGCGCAAGAATGGCATCGGCCACCTCATCGACCGTATCTTTCTTCACTTCGCTGCCGCACTTTGCGCAATAAGTGCGGCCAACCCGCGCGAACAGAAGTCGCAGGTAATCGTAGATCTCGGTGGCTGTCGCCACCGTCGAGCGGGGATTGCGCGTCGTGTTTTTCTGCCGGATGGCCACCGCTGGAGCGATGCCGTCGATGCTGTCGGCATCCGGCTTCTCAATCCGCTCCAGAAACTGCCGGGCGTACGCCGAAAGCGATTCCACATAGCGCCGCTGCCCCTCGGCATAGATCGTGTCAAAGGCGAGGGAAGACTTGCCCGAGCCGGAGACTCCGGTGACTACCGTCAAGGTATTGTGCGGCACCTCAAAATCGATGTTTTTGAGGTTGTGAACCCGGGCCCCGCGTACAACAATGCTTTCCGTGGACATCGGCTAGAAGAGTGAACAGCGGCTGTCGGCCGTGCGGAGGCGCCACAGCGGCCTTCCAGAGCGCTGGCGAATCCTTTTATTATAAAACAGAGTTTCGGTCAGGTAGGCGGTCAAGATCAGGAGGGAAGCAGGGGACTCGGGTGAGCTTCTGCGGGAGCGTGGCTCTGACCCGAACGGCTTACTCCACGTCGCCGTCGTCGTTTTCCCAATCGCGCCGCTTGCCATAGCGGAAGGCCAAGCCCACGCCTACCGTCATGATGCCCAACGGCGGCAGTAGCAGCACGAAAATCGCGCGGTTCAGCGTCTGCTGTGCCTGTTTCGGGGTTGCCCTTGCCGTCGCATAGCACATGGCGCAGCCTTGCGCAAAGGCAGGTACGCTCCAGCATCCCAGCAGCAGGAGCAGGATCAGCAAGCGGTCTCTTAAGCGCGCCCGCAGCATCATTGAATCAATGCACTCCCAACCTGAGGATTCTGCCCGCATCCGGGAAGAAAAAGAAATACATGATAATAAAGCAGGCCACCACCGAGCACACCAGGAGCCAGCGCATGAGCGCGATCTCAAACTTGAGGTGCATGAAATAGGCGATGATCAGCGCCGACTTAACCACGGAGAGGCCCAGCAGCACTTCCAGCATATGTACCGGCTGGAAGATCTGGCGGTATCCCAGCCAGACTTCTACCGCGGTGAGCGCCAGCAGCGCGCCCCACACCCAGAAGTATTGTCCCTTGCTGTCGTCGTGAATCGCCACGTCGTGCATGGTGAGAGCCCTCTCCTAATCGTTACACAATTTTCGTCGACATCAGATACACCAGCGGGAAGATGAACATCCACACCAGATCGACGAAGTGCCAGTACAGCCCGGATACTTCCACATCGTGAGCGTCATAATCTTTCGGCTTCAGGAACAGGATCACCGTCGCCACGATCAATCCGATTCCCAGCACGTGAATGCCATAGTGAAAAACGCTATCCGTGGGAATGAGGAAATAGCCTGCAATCCAGAGCGCGGCCAGAATCGGTAGAAATTTTTTGCGCAACGCGATCACGCCCAGGTAGATTACGCCAATCGTGACGTGCAGCATGTGCATTCCGGTGAGAGTAAAGAAAGTTCCGCCAAACTGTGGAACCGATGGCGCCCAGGGATTGGTGAATGGCGTCATGCCTTCGTGGATCAGGTGCGTCCACTCCCGCCCGTGGAGCACGATGAATGCCGTTCCGAAGGCCATGGTTGCCAGCAGCCAGTTGCGGGTCCACGCGCGGTCTTTTCGTTGCGCTGCAAATACCGCCAGCACCATGGTCAGCGAACTGGAAAGCAGGCACGCCGTCATGATGCTGGCGTTGGTGATGCTTTCCACCGCGAATGGCGTCGGCCAGGCCGGGTTGGAGATGCGGTTGTAGCTGAAAGCAACCAACAACGCTCCGAAGGTCAGCGAGTCGGAAGCGAGGAACAGCCACATCCCGACCTTCTTCGAATAGGCCCCAAACAGCGGCGCCTCATACGCGCCCGGTATTCCGTGCCCGACCGCATTGTGCTCCAGCGTGGCGTCAGCCATTCGTCAAGTTCCCCTTTCCATTCTCCTTGTTATCCTGAGGCAAGCGCTCTCTGCTCGCCAAGGATCCGAGCGGCCACGCCGAGCACCCGATCGGGCAGCGATTCGGAACCAGCGCGAATGGCCCGCTTGGCCGCATCCTTATCTTGCAAACTCCAACAGCGCAAACACATAAATCCACAGCAGGGCCATGAAATGCCAGTACCAGGCGGTGATATCGACCACGATTCTCCGCGATTCCACCGGCCTCTTGCGCAGAGAAGCAATCGCCGCCCACAGCAAAGCGATGATTCCGCCCGCAAGATGAACCGCGTGCGTTCCGGTCAAGAGATAGACGAACGAACTATTGGGATTCGTCGAGACAAAGAAGCCACGGTTCTCCAGTTCTTTCCAGGCCATCCACTGCCCAACCAGAAATCCCAACCCGAGCACGACCGTAACGCCCAGCCACGGGAAATGCTTTTCATTGCCAAGGGACACACCAGGAATCGACCGAACCGGAGCGAGCGCTGCTTGCCGCGTGATGTCACGCCGCGCAGCTTCCATCGTCAGGCTGCTGACCAGCAACACCGCGGTGTTAATGGCCAGCAAAATCCAGGGCAGGTTCACCTGCCCCCAGTCGCGAACGTAGGTGTTGGACGCGTTGTCGAAAGTGGGCAGGCCCTGGCGCACGATGTAGGCGCTGGTTAGCGAGACGAAAAGCATGATGATGGGCGCGATCAGGCATATCAGCCCCAGCCTCGCCCGCCGCAAACGCTCCCCGTAATTCGGGCCGTTGTTGCTGCCGCCGCCGTCTCCCCCGCCACCCGGCACCGGCGGCTCGGGAGTTTTGCCCCCATGCCCCAGTTGAGGTGTATCGACGTGAGTTGTAGAAAAAGTCGCCATAACTGCCAGATGCTCAATGCGCCGGGGCTGTTGCCGGGTCGGTTTGCATTACGTAATCCCTCGCCGCGCCCGGCACTCCATACTCGTAAGGCCCGTTGTGAACTACCGGAGTGCGCCCGCCGAAATTGTCATGCGGAGGCGGAGTCGTCGTTGTCCACTCCAGAGTCGTGGCCTCCCAGGGATTGTCGCTGGCTTTCGGTCCCTTGAACATGCTCCAGAACAAATTGATGACAAAAATGAACTGTGCCGCAATAGTGATGATCGCGGCGTAAGTCATGAACGTCTGCAGCGGAATCAGCTTGGTCTGATAGGCGACTTCGGTGAACTGCGAGTAGCGCCGCGTCTGCCCGGCCATGCCCAGGTAATGCATCGGCATGAAGATGGCATACGCCCCGGCCAGGGTGATGAAGAAATGCACCCGTCCCCAGGTTTCGTTCATCATGCGCCCGAACATCTTGGGAAACCAGTAATAGGTTGCGGCGAAGATTCCGAAGATCGCGGCTACGCCCATGATCAGGTGGAAGTGTCCGACGACGAAATAGGTGTCGTGCAATTGAATATCCAGTACCGGCTGTGCCAAAAACGGCCCGCTCAGGCCGCCAGAAACGAAAAGCGAGACAAAGCCGATGGCATACAGCATCGGCGTCTGGAAACGAATATGTCCCTTCCACATCGTGCCCAACCAGTTGAAGGTTTTAATGGCTGAGGGCACTCCGATGCACATGGTGAGAATCGAAAACGCAAAGGCGGAATACGGACTCATTCCGCTCATGAACATGTGATGGCCCCAAACCATGAATCCCAGAAATCCGATGGCCATCATGGCGTAAACCATGGCCTTGTAGCCAAAAATCGGCTTCCGCGAAAATGTTGAGAGCACCTGCGAAGCCACACCCATGCCGGGCAGAATCGCGATATAGACTTCGGGGTGCCCAAAGAACCAGAAAAGATGCTGCCACAGCAGCGGCGATCCTCCCTTGTGGCCCATGATCTGACCGTTCACGACGACCAGGGGCACGTAAAAGCTGGTGCCGAGGTTACGATCCATGAGCAACAGAATTCCGGCTGAAAGCAGAACGCCAAAGGCCAGCAAACCAAGAATGGCAGTGATAAACCACGACCACACCGTCAGCGGCATGCGCATCAAGGTCATGCCCTTGGCGCGCAGATCGAGCGTAGTAGTGATGAAATTGAGCGCACCCATCAGCGAGGCGATGCAGAAGATCCCAATGCTTGTGATCCATAAATCGGCGCCCAACCCTTCCCCCGGCCCCGCTGACTGCACTGCGCTCAGTGGCGGATATCCCGTCCAGCCGTGCAGTGGCGCTCCACCGGTCACGAAAAATGCCGAGATCATCACCACAAAAGCCACAAACGTTGTCCAGAATGAAAGCATGTTGAGGACTGGAAACGCCATATCCGGCGCGCCTATTTGAATGGGCAGAACGTAGTTGCCGAAACCGCCCTGCGGCGCAGTGGTCAGCACGAAAAACACCATGATCGTACCGTGCATGGTGAGAAGACTCAGGTACGTCTCGGGCTTGATCTCGCCCAGAAGCGGCCAGTTGGCCGTTGGCCAGATCATGTGGATGCGCATCAGCAGCGAGAGAAACATCCCCACGAACACCGCCGTCAGCGCGAGGAAGTAATACTGAATCCCAATAACCTTGTGATCGAGGCTGAAGATGTACTTGCGAATGAACCCCTGAGGTGCGTGCGCGTGAACCGAAGGTGCGGTCGCCATGTTATTGTTTCTCCGCCTCCCGTGCCGCCAGCCACTTGTCGAAATCCTCCTGGCTGACGACGCGTACCATGCCGTGCATCTTGTAGTGGCCCAGCCCGCACAACTCGGCGCACGCGATTTCGTAGTCGCCGATCCTGGTGGGTGTGAAGTGCATGTGAATGTCGAGGCCGGGCACCGCGTCCTGCTTGAAGCGCAGCGCAGGCACAAAGAAGCTGTGAATCACGTCCACTGAGCGCAGGCTGAGATCGATCTCCCGGTTCACCGGCAGATACATCGTCCCCGTCACCACGTCGTCTTTGGCATCCGGATTCGAGGTATCAAGGCCGACCGCTCCTTCGCCGCCCGCCGAAGGATCCATCAGCTTGACGTTGGTGGGGGCGTAGGTCCCGTCCGGTCCTGGATAGCGGAAATACCAGGCGAACTGCATCCCCGTCACTTCCACCGGTACCGCCCCTGGCCTGGCGGGATCCCAGCGCTGGCTCGCCCACACCGGGCCGCCCATCAGGTTCAAGCCGATGAACAGGATGGCGGTGAGCACGGTCCACACAATTTCCAGTCTCGTGTTGCCGTGCGAATAAGCCACTGGCGGAGACGATGGCCGCTGCTGATACTTCCAGACGATGTACCCCAGACCCAGCTGCGCCGCCAGAAAGATGATTCCCATCAGCACGAAGGTGAGAGCGAATTGGTGGTCGATGAAACCGGCGGCAGCGGCGGCTCCCGGCGGCAGCCACCACGTCTTGGCAACGAAAAAGTATGTGCTGATCAGGGTGATCAGCCAGATTACTGCCATCAACGCGAGGCCCATTCCCCAGCCCTCCGGGTACTGACGATGGCTTACCAGGACTTCCAAAGACCGTCGTCACGCCCACAGCGTGGCAGCGGTCGGCGGCGAGTGTACCACAGCTTTCCCCGGCGAAGGCAAGAGAGTTTATGCACCGCGGCACCGAAGCGAGTCTGTCATTCCGAGCCAGCCGCTTTTACACTACGAGAGCCTGCCCTGAGCAAGCGCAGCGCCGAAGGGAATCTGCGCGAGTCGCCCGCGGTGGCGATTTCTCGGCGCCACAGTAATCCCGCTCCGTCCTCATGAACTGCGCTATCGACTCGTACCAGCGATCCGCCGCGGCCGCTCACTTCTCCGACCACTCCGGCACTCGTCCCGGCGTCCACGGCGCCCCTGCGGCTTCCATATCGCTCTCCAGTTTGGCCAGATCCACTTCAACCAGCGTACGAAGCCTGGCTAGTTGCTCGGAGAATTCCGTGCCTGCGATGTTGTAGGCGTCGATGTCGGTCTGGGTTGGCCGGGCCAGGGAGAAACGCTCGCCCTCCATCACGGATTCGATACGGTCGTTGATCGAGGTCGGAACCTGCTCATTCAGCTTGGCCAGCGCAGTGTCGCCGCGCAACGCACGCAAAATCTCTCGGTTGCGCGCTTCGAGCGAATCGGCCACCGCTCCCAGCTGTTTTTCGACCGCCGGGGTCTGTTGCAACGCCTGGCGAATCGACTTCATACGGGTTTCCACATCGTTCGCCGTGTGCAACGCCCCGGAAACCGCCCGGTACAACCGTGCTACCTTGCGACTGAACTCCTCTTTCGCCGCGCGATCAGCGTCGCTTACCGAAGAAGCTCCTTCGGTTTCCACCGTGAAACTCTGCGGCTCTCCCAGCTCTGTAACCACTCCACGCACTTTTTCAAACATTCGCACCGAATAGTTACCCGGCATCACCAAAGGCCCTTGCGCGCTCGCCGGAGGGAAGTCCTCGTCTTTTCCCGTTTCCTCGCGCAGCGCGGGCGCCGGATACCGCAAGTCCCAGGCCGCCCTCTGGAAGCCTCCATCTGTACTCCCGTCGACACGACGAATGGCCGCTCCCGACTCGTCATACACGACAAAATACAACTCCGGCTTCGCCTCCTCCGCCTCGGCGCGCAGCTCGTCGTCCGAGGGATAAGGCGCAGTTTCGCCTCTCTTCGCGGCTTCTTTCTCCGCCTCCCGCCGTTTCTCCTTCAGCGTCTTGATCTTCTCTTTCAGATACGCCGTAAACACCGCCCCATAGGGCGGATTTTCCGCGGTGTAGAAAGCATCTCCCTGAAAACCTTTCTTCGGACCGCCCAGCGGATGCCGCTCGATGTACAACAGCGCATTCTTTACAGGAAACAAAGACGCTGCTTGCGCCACCGATTGCGGCGTGCTTTGCCGCAAAACCGTCAAGTCGTCGAGTACGTAGAATCCGCGTCCGAATGTCGCGATTACCAGATCACCCTCGCGCGCCTGAATCACCAGATCGCGTACGGCGATGGTCGGCAGCCCTCCCTTCAGCTGCACCCAATGCTGTCCGCCGTCAAATGTGACAAATGCGCCGGCCTCCGTTCCGGCAAACAGCAGATTCGCGTTCACCGGGTCTTCGGCAAAGGCCAGCACCGGACCTCTTTCGGGCAAGTCGCCGGCGATGGAAGTCCAGGTTTTGCCTTTATCTATCGATTTCAACAAATAGGGCTTGAAGTCTTCATTCTTGTGATTGTCGAATGCGGCGTAGACCGTGCCTTCATCATGGCCGGATGCTGCCAGTCGGCTGACATAAGTCATGTCGGGCACGCCCGGAAAGTTTTCGTACTTCGTCCAGTGTGCCCCGCCATCTTCTGTAACCTGGATCAGGCCATCGTCTGTGCCGACATAGATCAGGCCCTCTTTTTTCGGGGACTCGGTCAGGGCGACGATATTGCCGTAGAACGACGTCGACGCATTCTTCGCCACCGCATCCGGGCCCCAGACTTTTCCCATCACCGGCAGTTTGTTGCGATTGATCTGCCGCGTGAGGTCGCCGCTGATTGCCCTCCAGGTGTCGCCGCGATCGTCGCTGCGGAAAAGTTTGTTGGCGGCAAAGTACAGGCGCGTGTGCGAGTGCGGACTGATGATCACCGGCGAATCCCAGTTCCAGCGCAGCGGCGGTTGGTTCTGGCCCTCCTGCGGTTGCAGCACCAGTTCCTGGCCGGTGGGCTTGTCATACCGCACCAGCACTCCGTACTGTGATTCCGAATACACGGTATTCGGGTCGACCGGATCCACCTGGGAGCGAAAGCCGTCTCCGCCGGTGGTCACATACCAATCGGAATTCATGATTCCGTTCACGTTGCGTGTGCGCGACGGCCCGCACCAGGAAAAGTTATCCTGCGTCCCCCCGCACACGTGGTAGAAGGGAAGAGCATTATCCACAGCGACGTCGTAGAACTGCACCGTCGGCAGGTTGGCCTTGAACTGCCAGTGCGCGTCGTCGTCATAGGTTTCGTACATCCCGCCGTCGGAGGCCAACAGCCAGTGTTGCGTATTGTCGGCGTCGATCCAGATGGCGTGATTGTCGCCGTGATGGTTGACTTCGTTGATCGTGTGCAGCGTCTTTCCCCCGTCGAGCGATTCGTGCAACTGGACATTCATCACGAAAATTCGATCTACGTTTTTCGGGTCGGCCACGACGTGCGCGTAATACATCGCGCCCACATCGAACTCGTTGCGCCGCTCCCAGGTTGCGCCTTTATCGGTGGAACGGAAAATCCCTCCCTTGCCGTCTGCCGCCTCAATCGTCGCATACACCACATTGGGATCGGCGGGCGAAATCGCCAGCCCAATCCGCCCCATATCGACGGTCGGCAAGCCATTTTTCAGCTTGTTCCACGTTTCGCCCGCGTCAGTGGATTTATAAATCGCGCTCTCCGGCCCGCCATCGATCAACGTATAAACGTGCCGCCGCCGCTGATAGGCTGCCGCGTAAATGATGTCCGGATTTGCCGGGTCGAGCGCTACATCGACCACACCTGTGTTCTCGCTGATCGTGAGCACTGCCTTCCAGGTCTTGCCCCCGTCAGTTGTCTTGTAAAGCCCGCGATCTCCTCCCGGTCCCCATAACGGTCCCTCCGCCGCCACGTAAACAGTCTTCGACTCTTTCGGATTCACCACCACCCGCCCGATGTGTTCGGACTTCTTCAGTCCCATGTTCTGCCAGTTTTTCCCGCCGTCGTCGGATCGGTAGATTCCGTCCCCATAGGAGACGCTCCGCTGCGAATTGCTCTCGCCTGTCCCCACCCAGACCACTTGCGGATCATTCGGGTCGAGCGTCACCCATCCGATCGAATACGATCCCTCGCTGTCGAACACCGGGGTCCAGGTCGTGCCGTCGTTCGTGGTTTTCCACACTCCGCCCGAAGCTACGCCCACGTAATACTCAAACTTGTCTTTTGGATTGACCGCGATCGACATCACCCGCCCTGAAGCGATCGCCGGACCAAGCGAGCGAAACTTCAGTCCGGCAAAAGTATCGGCGTTCAGTCCCGGCTTTTTCTCCTCTTCTTTCTGTACCTCTTTCGCTTCCGAACCAGACTTGCTCTCTTCTTTCTTCGCGCTCTTCTTGGTTTTCGTGGCGGGCGACGGGGCTTGCGGCTTCACACCAGCGTCCTGCGCTGATGAAAAAAGACCGTACGTGAATACCCAAACGAGTAGAACCGCAACCAGTCGAAATCTCATAGGGACACTCCGCTAGGGCGAATTCCCAAAACGGATATGTATACAGGAATCCGGACTTAGAAAGAAGGATCAAAACTCCGATTGAACGGAGGCGCTCGGTTCTGAACCCGTCCTGGCGACGCGTCATCCTGAAGCCCCGCGCTCTATTGGCAAGCCTCCCGGCTCCTTTCTGCGCACTGGTTGTTCGCTGCCCGGGCCGTCAAGTACTGATCGAACAAGTGATCTCGCGGGCGTTCCTTTACAATCGCCCCATGCCCGGCAAGTCACGAATTCACGGCCACGAAACCCGCTACCTGAGGATGCAGAAAAACAATTGCTTCGTCTGCGGCGCGGATAATCCCGATGGTATGCGCCTCAAGTTCATCCTGGATGAGAAACGCCAGACATTTGTCTGCCACTTCCGCCTCGGCAAGCGCTATACGGGACCGCCCGGCCACTGCCACGGCGGTATCATCGCGTCAATCCTCGATGACGCCATGGGCAAGGTCAACAAGCTGCATCATGTGGTCGCGCTCACCCGGGAGATGACTGTCGAATATCTCAAACCGGTCCCGCTCTTCAAACCGCTGCGCGTCGAAGGGCGGGAGATCAAAAAGCGCGGCCGCACCCACGTCAACGCCGCTGAAATCCTGAATGAAAACGGTGAAGTGCTTGCCCGCAGCAAAGGCATCTTCATCGCCATTGACCCGGAAAAGATGTTCGCAAAGTATGTCGAGCGCTGATCGTTGCCCGTGTTCTCTCTGTCGTCCGTAGTTGTGCCTTTTGCGGCATTCCGCAACCATGCCGCCTGCGGCCGGCTTTTGTCTCACGTTTCCTCTGCTATACTGCGCCCTCGCATGAAAATGAGCCTCATAAAATCGCTCCCGCGCCATTGCATTCTTTCAGTGCTTCTGATTTCCAGTGCTGCCCAAACCCAGCAGGTACCGCAAGCCGAACACAAGCCTCTATTCAAGCTTCAGGAAGTTATGGTTCCGGTCCGGGATGGCATTCATCTTCAAACCGTCATTCTCACCCCTATCGATCAGACCGGCCCGCGGCCTATCCTGTTTCGCCGAACCCCTTATGGTGTGCCCGAGAAAGCGCCCACAGAAATGCCCGCTGCGATAAAGGAACTTTCGAAGGATGGGTACATTTTTGTCATCCAAAATCTTCGCGGCCGCTTCAAATCCGAAGGTGTCTTCAAACTTTCGTCGCAGGTCGATCTCAACGACCCCAACGCGACCAACGAAACCACCGACGCTTATGACTCCATCGACTGGCTCGTCAAGAATATTCCGAACAATAATGGCAAAGTCGGCATGTTCGGCGTCTCCTACGACGGCCTCACCACGGCGCTTACGCTTCTGCATCCCCACCCCGCATTGAAGGCCATCAGCGAGCAGGCCTCGCCCGTCGATCAGTGGATGAACGATGACGACCACCGCTACGGTGCCCTGCGTGAGAGCTACGACTTCGAGTACGCCGTCCTTGAGCAAGCCGATAAGAGCAAGAACACTCATTTCGCATTCGAAACCTACGACACGTTTGAGTGGTATCTGAACCTCGGACCGCTTTCGAACATCAACGCAAAATATCTTCATGGCTCGATCCCCTATTGGAATTCAACGATTGATCATCCTGACTACGATGAATTCTGGAAGAAAGAAGCGTGGGTGAATCAGTTGCACGCCTCGGCGGTTCCCAACCTGAACGTTGCCGGATTCTGGGACCAGGAGGACCCCTGGGGACCGTGGCAGATTTTTCGCCACGCCGAAGAACACGATCCTGATCGGACAAATTTCATGGTCGCCGGACCCTGGTATCACGGAGAGTGGCAATCGCCCAAAGGCGACAGCATCGGCCTGATCCCCTTCGGCGGCCACGAAACCGCTCGCGAGTTTCGCGAGACGATTGAAGCACCGTTTTTCCGCTACTACCTGCACGGGGAGGGTGAGAAGCCGCAATGGCAGGCGAGCACGTTTCAGAGCGGATCCAACACGTGGCGCACTTACCCGGTCTGGCCTCCCAAAGAAGCGGAGGCTACGAATCTCTATGTGCGCAGCGACGGTACGTTGTCATTCACCGCGCCGGACGCAACCAGCGCGAAAGCTTATCGCGAATACATTTCCGATCCCGCGAATCCCGTGCCCTATCGTCAGCGCCCTATCTCTCCAACTTATCCTGGAGGGGACTGGCGCTATTGGGAGGTCGCCGATCAACGCTTTGTCGATAATCGTCCTGATGTGCTGACGTTCGTCAGCGAGCCCCTCGATCACGATCTTACCGTCACTGGCCCGCTCTCCGCCGATCTCTTCGCATCGACCTCAGGCACCGACAGCGACTTCATCGTGAAACTGATCGATGTCTATCCGCAGGACGCTCAGAAAAACGAGTGGAAAGAAGAAGAAGGCCCTAAGCCCAGCCAATACGCGCAGTCGTTGAACGGATACGAATTACCCATCGCGATGGAAGTTCGCCGCGGACGCTACCTCGCAAGCTTCGAGAAACCGCATCCGTTGAAGGCCAACAAACCAATCGAGTGGAACATTCCCTTGCGCGACCACGATCACGTCTTTCTCAAAGGTCACCGCATCATGGTGCAGATCCAATCGACCTGGTTCCCTGTGATCGACCGCAACCCGCAAAAATTCGTGCCCAGCATCTATGAAGCTGCTGCCTCAGATTATGTCTCCGCCACGCAGCGCATTTATTGTTCGCGCAATCTGCCGTCGCATCTTGTTCTTCCGGTCATGCCATAAGCCGGTATGGGGTTTCCGACATTCCGGTGACATTGCCTGAAGACATACCGCA
The DNA here is from genome assembly GCA_035523915.1 of Candidatus Aquilonibacter sp. Taxonomy (GTDB): domain Bacteria; phylum Acidobacteriota; class Terriglobia; order Terriglobales; family Acidobacteriaceae; genus Sulfotelmatobacter. The sequence continues at coordinate 43,191 of DATKPV010000030.1, forward strand.
GACCCTCACCACCCTGTAAAATAACCACAGGCCGCTATCGGCCGCATTCTTCGCGCTTGCGAAAAAGGCTTAGCATCCCGCTTTTGGCTGAAGGCTAAAAGCTAACGGCTAAGAACAAAAACCATGTCCCAGAACAACGGTTCCAACTCGACCTCCCTCCGCCTCAAGACCGGCCTCGCCGAAATGCTCAAAGGCGGCGTAATTATGGACGTGACGAATGCCGAGCAGGCCGTCATCGCCGAAAAAGCCGGGGCCGTCTCCGTGATGGCGCTCGAGCGCGTACCTGCGCAAATCCGCGCCGAAGGCGGCGTCGCCCGCATGGCCTCGCCCAAAAAAATCCGCGAGATTATGGCCGCTGTCTCCATCCCCGTGATGGCGAAGTGCCGCATCGGACATTTTGCCGAAGCCCAAATTCTGCAGGAACTCGGCGTCGACTACATCGACGAATCCGAGGTACTCACGCCCGCCGACGAGGCACACCATGTCGATAAGCATGCCTTCAAGGTGCCGTTCGTCTGCGGCGCGCGCAATCTCGGAGAAGCTCTGCGGCGCATCGCCGAAGGCGCGGCCATGATCCGCACCAAGGGCGAAGCCGGCACCGGAGACGTCGTCCACGCCGTCAAGCACATGCGCCAGATCGTGCAGAAGATGAAAATTCTCACCGTGCTCAGCGAAGAAGAGCTCTACGCCAAGGCCAAAGAGCACCAGGCGCCGTATGAGCTGATCAAGATGGTCGCGAAAGAAGGGAAGCTGCCGGTGCCGAATTTTTCCGCCGGAGGCATCGCCACTCCCGCCGACGCCTCGCTCGTCATGCAGCTCGGAGCCGAGGCCGTGTTCGTGGGCAGCGGCATCTTCATGAAGAACTCCACCGAATTCGCCGACCCCGAAGAAGCAGCGAAGCGCGCCCGCGCTATTGTGCAAGCAGCAACCCATTATCAGGACCCTAAAGTGTTACTTGAAGTCAGCGAAGACCTGCAGGGCGCGATGAAGGGTTTGGCCGTGAGCGCGCTGGATGAGGCCCAGATGTTGCAGACCCGGGGGTGGTAGTCGCTACTTGCTATTCACCATCCCTTAATGTGGCAGCCGGCGGGTGGCCCATATCTCGATATCACTCCCCATCCCATGTCTCGCAACACCAGCGAGACATGGGGCACCCCAGCACCCCAGTTACACATTTCGATTTCTACCAATCTTATGCGGCGGGTGGACGGATTCTCATTACTAGA
>DATKPV010000031.1:0-32575 GCA_035523915.1 Candidatus Aquilonibacter sp.
CTCCATCGCCATCGACAACCAGGGCACGACCCACGCCGTCTGGGGCGAAGGTCGCAACTACAAATCCCCCGGATCGATCTGGTACACCCACGGAAGATAGTTGGCACGGAAGATAGTTGGCCGGGTGCCCCATCCTTTCGCGTTCTGTGCGAAAGGGTGGGAAGCAAGAACCTCAACCCGCAAGCGAGCGGGACTATAGGTCCGCGGTTCCCGCCCTTGCAAAAAACGCAAGGACGGGGCACCCTCAGTCGTGGTGAACCGGGACAAAAGGAAAGGGCGGGCCACCCGTCGAAGAAGAGTACGCCCAGCTCAAAGACAGGCAGGGGGAGGCGGTATCAAAAAGTAAACCAGGATCGCCGCCGCACGAATCTCACTCGATCATCATCCCGCCAGTGAGATCGCCGAGCCGGGCGACGCTGTGTTCCGCGCACCAGCGCTGCAGCTCTTCGACGATCTTCTCGGTCGCGCAGGGATCCCAGTAGCTGGCGGTGCCAATCTGCACGGCGCTGGCGCCGGCCAGCATGAATTCCACGACGTCGGCAGCCGTTGAAATTCCGCCCATGCCGATGACGGGAATCTTCACCGCATGGGCCGCGTCGTAGACCATGCGCACCGCAATGGGTTTGATCGCCGGGCCGGAGAGCCCCGCGGTCACGTTGGCGATGCGCGGCTTGCGCGTCTCCGGGTCGATGGCCATGGCCACGAACGTGTTGATCAGCGATATTGCGTCCGCGCCCGCTTCCTGCGCCACATAGGCCATTTGCGCGATGCTGGTCACATTGGGAGAAAGCTTCACGATCAGTGGACGGCGCGCGAAATGCTTCACGGTGGCGACCACTTCGTCGAGCGCGCGGGGATCGGCCCCGAATTGCAGGCCGCCCTGCTCCGTGTTGGGGCAGGAAACGTTCAACTCATAGGCGGCGATGCCCTCGCCTTCGTTGAGAATTTCGATGGTGCGTTCATAGTCCTCGCGGGTGTAGCCGAAAACGTTGGCGAAGAGGACAACGTCTTTGAGCTGGCGCAGGCGCGGCAGTTTTTCTTCCAGGAAAGCGCGCGCGCCGATATTCTGCAGGCCGATGGCATTGAGCATCCCGGCGGCCGTTTCCCACAAGCGCGGCGGAGGATTGCCGATCATCGGTTCTTTCGAAAGGCCTTTGACGACAAACCCGCCCAGCTTGCCGAGATGGACCACGTCTTCGAATTCCACGCCGTAGCCGAACGTTCCGCTGGCTGCGATGACGGGATTTTTCAGAGCGATCCCGGCAATCTCCACCCTGAGATCGCTGGCGGGACGATCCGCACTCGCGGAAGCCGGGCTCATCGTGGTCCGCTCCCGGAGTTCTCTCTCTGGTACGGAGCAACGATCGCTTCGGTGAGCACTCGGCCGACAGAATGCGTTGGAGCGTTGATGCCGAGCAACGAGGCAAATGTTGGAGCGAGATCGACCGGCTCGGAGTGCTCTCGGTAGGTGCCAGGCTGAAAGGGCAATCCGTAGAAGGCCAGCGGCACGTGCGTATCGTAATTGTAAGGTGAGGCGTGGTCGGTACCGCGGAGCGAACCTACCGTGTAAATCGCGGGAATGCCCAGAACGTACCAGCCCGCTTCGGGCGAATAACTGTTCAGGAATTGGCGGCCCAGAGGCGTGTCGGGAGCTTCGCCTTCGGCCAGTTGAGATTTGGTGAAATAGCCCCGCAGCCCGGCGCGTTTCATGGCTTCACCCGCGGCGTTTTCGGCATCGCGCTCTTTCACATGAAAGGCGGTGAATGCATTGGAATCGAGCCAGGCCACGGGATAGTCGAGCCTGACGTAATCGGCGGCGTGGCCGGGCGAAAACTTTGCCGTCAATTCATCGTTGATCTCGGTGTTGAGCTTGCGGGAATCCAGATTTGCGGCCGGAATCCGCATTCTGATTCCGGCTTCGGGCAGAACTGAAACCCCGTGATCGGCCGAGAGCGCGATCCACACGTTGGCGAGTCCTATCTGATGGCCGAGAAAGTTGAAGAAGTCTGCCAGTTCGCGATCGAGGGCGAGCGCCATGGCCGCCATCTCGGGGGAATCGGGTCCCACCTGATGGCCGAGAATGTCGTTGGCGGAAAGGCTGATGGCCAGCAGATCGGTGGCGTGGCCGGTGCCTAGACTTTCGTAGAGGACCAATTCTCTGGCGAATTCGAACTCGTAATCGTTGGCGAAAGGAGTTGAGCCGATCACTTCATAAAAGCTGGCTTCCGATCCGTTTTTGCCTTTGCGATGCGCGGTGGTGCGGAGGACGTTGCCGTCCGCGTCTTTCCACTCGCGATCCCAATATTTCGCCGCCCGGTTGCTGGAGTTGAAGTCCTGCACCCAGCGTGGCAAGTCGTTGCGGTAATACGTGGAAGTGATCCACGCGCCAGTCTGCGGCTCGATCCAGTACGCTGCATCCGCGGCGAATCCGCCCGGAAGAACCGCGGCGCGATCCTTCAGCGACAGGGAGAATACGCGCGATTTTCCCTGCGTGGCGAGCTTGAGTTCGTCACCCAGCGTATTGGCGAGCAGGTTGTGGGGCGAGGCCCCCGGCTGATCGCCGGCGATCCCGATGAGTTTGGTGTTGTCGTCTTCGACCGAGGTGACCATCTTCTTCTTGTCGGCATCCCACCATTCGTTGGCCAGGATTCCATGACCGTTCGTATAGGCTCCGGTAAACAGGGTGGAGTGACCGGGCGCAGTGCGGGTGTTGGCATAATCGTAGTTGCAGTCGGCAAAGTAAGCTCCGTGATCCAGAAAAAGGCGGAAGCCGCCTTCTCCGAACTGGTCGTGGTAGCGCTGCAGATAATCGCCGCGGAACTGGTCAATCACAATGATCACCACCAGCTTGGGATGGCCGTTGTAAGCCGAAGCCGAACTTGGACACGGAAGGCTGAGCAGAACGGTTGCTAACAGGAGCAGAAGGCAACGTCGAGTTCTGGCCAATCGCCGGGAGGATGCCATCGAGAAGGTAGTTTACACATGAGAGGCATCCGGGCCAAAGACCACTTTAGGTGGAGCTTACCCGTATTCTTGATAAGATGTGTGGCGCGATGAATTAAGGTTTTCCTGTGCGAACCTCGAAGCAACCGAATTGGATTCAATGGGGAGGGTTCTATGCCAACGAAGATCTTGATTGCGGCAGTGGCAATGCTCCTGGCACCTCTCTCGATGGGACAGAGAGCGAAATCGCGGCCTGCCTCGGCGGCGTTGGTGGCCCGAGGAAAATATCTGGTCGACGGGATCGGGCTGTGCGACGACTGCCACACTCCGCGCGATGAGAAAGGTGAATTCATCGCCGATCGGCGGCTGCAAGGCGCGATGGTTCCTTTCAAGCCCATCATGGCGATGCCGGTCTGGGCCGATCGAACCCCGGCCATTGCCGGACTTCCGGGATGGGAGAAAGACGCGGCCATCAAGTTTCTGATGACAGGCATCGCCTACAACGGATTACCGCCCCGGCCGCCCATGCCAGCCTACCGCTTTAACCGGCCAGATGCCGAAGCGGTCGCGGCTTATTTAATGTCGCTGGCCCCAGAAAAGAAATAAACACGGGTCCGCCGGCAAACGCGACTTCGCCCCGCATGCGCCGCGTGCATTCTTCCGCGCTTTTCCGCTACAGTAGTTGTTCCCATGCTTGATCTGGCCTTCGTCCGCGAGAACCTTCCCCAAGTCGAGGAGATGCTGCGCCAGCGCGGCATGGATCCTGCCGCCGTGCTGAAAGATTTCCACGATATTGATACCCGCCGCCGCCACGCCATCACCGAAGCCGAGACCATGAAGGCCCAACGCAACAAGGCTTCTGAACAGATTGCCCGGCTGAAGAAGGCCGGACAGGACGCCGGTACAGCGATGGCGGAAACCAAGGAACTGCGCGAGCGGATTCAGGAGCGAGAGAAAGTTGCCGCGGATCTCGACGCCCGCCTGCGGGATATTCTGGCGGGGATTCCGAATTTCCCTCATGGCAGCGTGCCGGTGGGGCGCAGCGCGGAAGAGAATGTGGAACTGCGGCGCTGGGGCACGCCGCCGAAATTCGATTTCGCCCCCAAGGCTCATTGGGACCTGGGGCCGGAGCTGGGAGTGCTCGATCTGGAACGGGCGGTCAAGCTGACCGGCGCCCGTTTCGCCGTCTACTGGGATTTGGGCGCGAAACTTGAGCGCGCGCTGGCTAACTTCATGCTCGATCTGCACACGCGCGAACATGGTTACACAGAAGTTCTGCCTCCGTATCTGGTGAATTCCGATTCGATGTACGGAACCGGCCAATTGCCGAAGTTCGGGGCGGATTCGTTTCGCGTCCCGCATGGTGAAAAAGATTTGTGGCTGATTCCGACGGCGGAAGTTCCGGTTACAAACTTATATCGCGATGAGGTGATCGAGGAGGCGCGGCTGCCAATTTCGCTTGTTGCGTATACGCCGTGTTTTCGCAGCGAGGCAGGATCCTATGGAAAAGATGTGCGCGGCATTATTCGCCAGCATCAGTTTCAGAAAGTCGAGTTAGTGAAGTTCGCTCACCCTGACCATTCTTACGAAGAGCACGAAAAGCTTACCCGCAACGCCGAGATGGTGCTCCGGCAACTGGGCCTGCATTATCGGGTGATGACTTTGTGCACGGGCGATATGGGAGCGTCTTCGGCGAAGACCTATGACATTGAGGTCTGGTTGCCGGGGCAGCAGCTATTTCGCGAAATTTCTTCCTGCTCGAACTTCGAGGCCTACCAGGCGCGGCGCGCGAATATTCGCTTCCGGCCGGCGGGAAAGAACAAGACGGAATTCGTCCACACGCTCAACGGGAGCGGGCTGGCTGTGGGACGGACCTGGGTGGCGATCGTCGAGAACTATCAGCAAGCAGATGGCAGCGTAATCATTCCTGAAGTCTTGCGTCCGTATATCGGAGCAGACCGAATCACCGCGAAGAAATGTTAGCCATTCTGCAATTCCATCTGCGGGGGAAATGCCAAACTGCAGCGCAACCGGCCATTCAGGCCCGTCGGGCGCCGTTGGCTGCTTCGCCATTGCCAAGAACAGTAGCGCTTACTACACTTGCAGGGTGGAAATCACCACCGCAGCCGACGGCGCCTCACCGGCGCCTGCCAACGGCTTCTGGCACACAATTCGCAGTTATATCCTGTGGCAACATGAGCGCGGCACGCTGCATTACGACATCATGGTCACAGTGATTCTGCTGTTTGTGTTTTTCTCGCCTTACTGGATTAACTTCAACGACAAACCTGTCCCCCGCAACCCGCATCCTACCGGAGTGATTGTTACCCCCGACGGCCAAGGAGGACTGATTTATCAGATCGAAGCATCGGCGGTGTCGCAAGATGGGGCGCAACCGGTTCAAGATCAGTTGCTGCGCATAATCGAGCCGATCTCCGGCGAGGTTTCGATCGTGAAATACGAATCCGTCTCGGACCACAACGGCAAAGTGCAGAACTACCGGGTTTGGGTGAGGCGAGAATAGGTGCGACGAACCTTCCTCATCTCCAGCGTTCTGCTGAGTATCCTTGTGGCGCCTATTTCTCCGGTTGGGCAAACGGCGAGTTCTCCGCTGGAAAAGGTGCTTCAAAAACTAGACACGACGGCGGCAGGCTTTCAGAGCGCGCAAGCGGATTTTGTCTGGGACCAATATCAGAAAGTGGTCGATGAGCACGACATCCAGAAAGGCACGGTTTACTATCGCCGCTTAGGCAAAGGTAAAGACATCGAAATGATGGCCGAGATCAAGGAGCCGGATCAGAAGTTCGTGCTCTACAAAGACGGCAAACTGCAGGTCTACCAACCAAAGATCGAGCAGGTGACCAACTACGCCACGGGAAACAACCGCAATGAAGTCGAAAGCTATCTGGTTCTCGGCTTTGGCGGAAGCGGCGCGGAGCTAACTCAGGCCTTCGACGTCAGTTACGTGGGTGAGGAACGCATCGGGAATGTACAGACAGCCAAATTGCAGTTGGTGCCCAAGTCGCAGAAGGTGCGCAACACTTTCTCCAGGATCTTCTTGTGGATTGATCTGGAGCGTGGCATCTCCGTCCAGCAGCAGTTCATGCAGGGAGAAGGAGACTACCGGCAGGCGAATTATTCCGGCATCCGGCTCAACGAAAAGCTTCCGCACGACGTATTTCGTTTGAAAACCACGGGCAAGACGCAGTTTGTTTCGCCGCGTGGCTAAGTCATTGACTCTAAAGCGCAAGAATCTGTACTGGGAAATGTCCTCGAAACGATATACTGCCGTCAGATTATTGCGTTGACTAAAATCATGGCCAAAGTTTTCACCATACCAGCGCGCCCCAAGTTGGGCTCTCGGAAACGTGAGCGCAACCCCGATCCCCGTTACGTCGACGGCCAGCGTCTGCTGGTGGAGGCCATGAAATATCTGGCCCAGGCCGACCCCATCAAAAACCGTTCCGCCATTGAACTGCTCTCCGAGCACGTGCGCACGCGCTTCCGCATGAGCGACTCACCGCTGGCGTAGGACTCCTAGAGTTCCATTTCACCCATCAGAATGCAAAGCGCAGCGAGAACTGCATCTCCCGCGGCGTGGTTAGCGTGCGTTGGTAGTTGCCGAAGCTGGTGATATCCACCAGGTCTTCATCCGGCAAGGCATTCGCAGCATCGAAGCGCACGGCGTTGGTCACATTGAACACTTCCCACGCGAATTTCAATTCTTTGCTCTCGCTAAAGTTCCAGGTCTTGTCCAGTCCCGCATCAATGTCGAAATAGCCGGGACCGCGGAAGTTGTTGCGCTGGCCTGATTCGCCAGGGTATGGAGCGCGGAAGGTAACTGGGCCTCCGGTTTCATACGGGCAGGCGCAGGTGACGTTCTGTATCGGGTTGTCGAAGACATTGGGAGCGCCAGTGGGACCAACGAACACTCCGGTCTTAGGCTTCGGCCCGACGAGCACGGCATCGCCCTCTAATTCAAAGTTCGTCGGCCATCCCGTCCCTGCCAGCACACTGAACGGGAAACCGCTGGTCCAGTGATAAAGGCCAGTCAATCCCCACCCTCCGAGAAGCTGATTTGCGAAGCTACTGTGCGAACTCCAGCGGCGGCCTTTTCCGAAAGGAATGTCCCAGATCCAGTTGGCGTTGATCTGATGAGTGGTATCGAAATCTGAAACAGCGCGCCACTGGTCGGGAGAAAAGGCGTTGATCGCCTGGTCGTTATAGCCAGCCCCAAACAGGCCGCCGCCCGAGGCGGGACCTTCATACGCATTCGCACGCTCAGCGTTGGAACTTTCGTCGATGGACTTGGAGTAAACGTAGTTCAAATCGAACTCCAATCCCGCACCTACCGGGTGACGCAGGGTAACTTGCAGGGCGTTGTAATTGCTGTTGCTGCGGGTTTGCCAGGCGTAGAGTGAGGAGAACTGGTCCTGGAAGTACTGGAACGGCACCTGGTTTGCTGTGGCGCAAGCGGGCAGGCAGTAGCCGTCGGCAGTCACCAGCGCTGAGGTTTCGTTGCCTACGTAGCAGGAGTACATATCGTACATCGCCTGCGTGGCCGTGTAGTTGCCATTTACATCGTCGCCCGGCGCACAACCCAGGTTGTCTGGGTCGCCCGGCGGTCCGAAGCCAAGGTTCCCGGCGGCGGCGGGGAACATGTCCTCCCAGTAGGGGATTTTCGCAAGGTTGTTGATATTGACCCCTGCAGCCCCGGCCTTGGAAAGCTGCTGGGCGGCGGTGAAGTAGTCTGTCTTCGATTTTGGGTCGACCAAATCCAAAGGCTGCGCCAGATCCACCTCTTGCAAGAGGTGTCGCCCGAAGCGGCCCGTGTAAGTGGTTTCGAGCACGAAGTTGTGGGGAAACTCGCGAGTAATAGAAAAATCTACAACATGCGAGTAGGGAGTCTTCAAATGATCATCAATACCCCAAGCTATAGCCAGACCGTAGGTGTTCGGATCGTTCGGTGGGGTATAGGGAAAACCGCTGGGCGCGGGGGCCAGGAATCCGGTCGCCTGCAAGACGGATAGGCCAGTCAATCCTGTATAGCGCGGTGAATCGTCAACGGTATACACGCTCGCCGGGTTGCTAAATGCGGAGGTCAGGCCCCAAGAGCCATTCTTGTCGAAAGTGTTCACCACGCCTTCGCCGAAGTGATCAAAGTAGATACCATAGCCGGCGCGGATCGAGCTTTTGCCGGCATCGCCGAAAACCTTGTGCCAAAAGCCGCCGTCAGCGTGAGGAGAATAGGCGACGGCGAAGCGCGGAGCGACATTTTTGTAGTCCCAGTTCCAATAGGGTTTGCCGTTATTGGCCTTACCTGAAAGGTCGAATGTTAAATCCGGCTGAACGACATCGCCATTGAGTTGGTTCTGCCAACGGTTGGTGAACCACTGATGCATGTCGATCGTGGGCGCAACCTGGTTACCCGTATTTTCGAACGGAGGCTGCAGCAAGGAATAGCGCAGGCCGTAGGTGACCACGAGATTCGGGGTCACGCTCCATTTGTCCTGCAAATACATTTCGCCTTCAAAGTTCTGAAAGTGGCGAGGAACCAGCTCGCCATTGGGAATCTGTTGCCCCTGCTTGTTCTGATTGGCCTCGGTATAGACCTGGCTGATAATTCCGGCGACCTGCATGGCGGCAAAACTGTACGACGTCCCGAAGTTCTCGTCCACCAAAGGAAATGTTCCCGTGGGATCGACTGAGGGATCAAGGCTCACACCCTCGCCAGCGATGAACGACGGGTTCAGCCAGTAAAGGTTGGTCTCCCCATAGGAAACGTTGTCGAAGTTTGACTGCCGGTTGTTGTGGATGAAGCGCCAGTTGGTACCGAATTGGATGGTGTGCGTGCCCTTGGTCCAGGAGACATCGTCGACGAGATTGTGCACCGGCACGTTGGTAAGCGTGGTTTGCGAGCCAAGGCCCTGACTGTCGTCCAACCCGCGAAAGGTAATGAAATCCTGATTATTCAAGCCGCCGTTCCCCAATCCCTGGCGGATGAACTCATAGCGCAGGTTGTTGATCAGGTTGTTGCGGATCACAGCGGTGTAGCCCGCAGCGATTCCCTTGCTGTTGTTGGTAAGAAAGGCAAAGGGAGGCTGGCCCGGAAACTGGGGCGGAAGCGATTCGTGGTCGTTCTGCAGATTTCCGCGCACAAACAGGGAGTGCGTGCCGCTGGCGTTGATCTTGTAATCGAGTTTCACAATGTAGGTGTCGTGCTTGTATGGGTCGTTGCCGGCAAAAGTGTAGGCCGCAGAGTTGAGCAGATCGCCCTCGGCAATCGAGTTGGGCAGAGGATACTTGGTAAACAGAGCATTCGGATTAGCGCCGTTGAGATCGGCGAGCAGGCCGTTGGGCCCTCCGCCATTAGGATTCCCTGGCGTGGGCGGACAAGTGCCGTTCGACTGGCAGGTGGTGTCAAGTGAGCCGACCTGCCCTGGAGTCAAGGTTGCAACGTTAAATCCGGGAAACAGGGTCCCGCCCCCTACCACGTTGACGTTTGAATTGCTCGGCGTGCAGTTTGAATCGATAGGTGCTGGGTCGCACAGATATTTCAACTCCCCGTCGCGAAGGCTCTGCGTTGGAACTTCCCGTGTTGTCGGAATTTGGCTGGCCTGGCGCTGTCCCTCGTAAGCAATGAAGAAAAACAGGCGGTCCTTCTTGATCGGCCCGCCGACGGTTCCACCGAAGGTGTTGAGCAGTATTCGCTGCGGAATGTTGGCTTGGCCTGCACTCAATTCGGCCTGCTTGAGGAACCAGTCGTTAGCAACGCCGAAGGTCGGTCGGTTATATGCGTAGAGCGATCCGTGAAAGTTGTTGGTGCCGCTTTTGGTTACGAGATTGATCTGGGCACCCGAAGAACGCCCGGAGCTCGCGTCGTAATTGCCGGTGGTGACGCGGAATTCCTGCAGCGAATCCATGGTCGGGCGCATTGCCCCTTCGAAGGCATATCCCTGAAGCTGGTCGTTATCATCAAGGCCGTCTAGCGTGATATTGGTCTGGTCGCTACGGGCTCCATTTACGGCTCCGCCGCGGGTGTCGAAACTTTGCTGAGTGTCATGCTCGTTGCCAATCCAGGTTACGCCGGGCTGCAGGCTCAAAATGGCAGCGGGATCGCGGCCGTACGCGGGTAGATCGGTAAGCTGACGGGTAGTGAAATTGTTGCCCAGGGTCGCGTCAGTGGTGTTGACCACGGGGGCTTCGCCACTGACGTCGATGGTGATCGTTCCGCCTTTCACGGCCAAAGCCAGGTTCAGCGTGGCTGGGCTGCTGACCTGCAAAACGACGTTTTCCCGTTTCACCTTGGCGAAACCCGAAGCTTCGACTGTGAGCACGTAAGTGGCGGGCGGAACTTCAAGAAACTGATAGACGCCCTGACTATCGGTCATGGTCGTGCGCGAAAAGCCGGTAGCGGCATTGCTCAACACTACGGTCGCGCCCGGGATGACCAGCCCCTTGGCGTCTGCGATTGTGCCCCGCAGCGAAGAGGTTGCCGACTGCCCGAAGCTGACAGCCTGAAGAGCAAGAAAAAACGCAGCCAGGAGAACGAGTACACGTGCGGTAGAACGCATGGAAGCTCCTCGCACCCAAGAGGGCGTTGCAGTTGGATTGTCTCTGCCCAGGCGACTAGAGAGAGATCGAAACCCTGGGGAACCTGATGGGCCGGTATTGTGCAACTAAGCAGCCATCTTCTGCAAGATGAATTTTCAACGGGTTGACGCTGTTAAAACGTTTGAATCCGGTTTTTCACATACGAAGTCCCACATTCGGGAGCAGGCTTATACGGATTTTCGATACGGAGGATCAAAATTGCGCATGAAGAGCGCTGCCGCAAGCAATATGACCACGGGATAACATTCGAGTGTGTAGCGAGGTTCCGGGTTTTCGAGTGTGCCCAGAAACATCGAGCGCAACAGCACAAACACTACGAACAGACAGATGCCGAAGACCGCGCGTGTCCGCCACAGGCCGACGGTGGCGAGCGCCACGTAAACTAGATTCACCACACCGAAGCCGATGCTGACCGCGAGCCAACGCGGGTCGTCGTTGAATTCCCACCAGCGCGGATCAGAGCCCAGCAACTCGGTGCGCGGACGCATCCACATGTCGGCAATGCGCAGTGCGGGAAGCCAGACGTAGTAGCGCAAGGGAGCGGACTGAATTCGCTCCGCAGCCAGCGCGGCAAACCGCGCGTCGAGCTGGGGAGTAATTTCGCGGTCCTGGTTGTAGTCTGCAATGAGTTGCTCCGTCTGCTGACGCTGGCTGGGAGAATCGAACGCGCGGTCGGGAAGACGTGAAGCGTCGATGGTGTCGCCGGGAACGTTCCAATAAACCTCTTCCACCGAAACATATTCGGCCAGCCAGGTTTTCACCCAACGATTGAACCCGGGCATGAGCGCCTCGTCGGAATCGTTAGCATAGCGCGGCGCAAGCGGTTCGAAGCGATGCAGAGTGTAGAGGTTGCGCCAGGTCCACGGCACGAGCAAAACCAGTGCGCTGAGCGAAAGAATGACACCGGCGCGAAAAATCGTACGGGGCTGCAAACCGCCGGTCGTGGGTCGCGCGCGAACCGCAAATTTCACCGCAAGAAAAAACAAGTATCCCCCTAAGACCGCAAGCAGGATGCCGCCATCGGGCCGCAGAAGAATGCTTGCTCCAATCGCAAGGCCACAAGTAAACCAGGGCCGCATCGGCGCACCCGTGCGTTGATGCAGGGCTTGCAGTCCACAGATGGCAGCATCCAGGGCGAGAGCCGTGAAGAAAATTTCCAGCGTCTCGGTGAGCGCTGCTCCTGCATAATTGGCGAGAAACGGGCAGAGACCGGCCAGCAGAAAAGCCGCTCTCGCAGCGCGATCAGAAAATAAACGCCTGGCCGTATCGGCTACCAGCAAACACGTCATCAAGTCGAGCAAAACCTGAATCAGCAGGACCGCGCGAAAGTTGTTCGTTCCGAATACGGCGAAAATTGCCGCGAGAAACGCGGGGTATCCGGGAAGCCTCGAGAGCGTGGGCATGATGCGCCCGGAGTTGGTGATTCCATACACTTCGTGATGCAGCCAGTTGTTGGCGATATCGGCGTAAAGGCGCGAGTCATCGACGATGGCGGGAAAACGGAATACGAATAACAACCGCAGGGCAAGAGCCACCAGGGTCGCCCACAGAAAGAAACGGGGGTGCTTCTGCACCAGTTCCAGCACGCTTGGGAATATACCGCGTTTGCGGTTAACCCGAGAGTCCCGCGGCGCATCTTAAGTAGTCAGCCAGGCGTTGCCTGAAACCCTGCTTCCTGAGAATTGACCATCTGCCGCGCGCAGCATACGATACAACGTTAGCGGCAAAACCGTTTCTGCTTTTGAGAGAAAGCTCGATACCTTCTAGTCCCCCATGGCTGGACCTGTTTTCTACGATCCCCGACGCGCCCGCTGGAAGCGTCTCCGTCGCCTGGTCGACGTTTTGGCAGTCACCGTTTCCTCGCTGGTGCTATTTTTTGTCTACACTGCATTGCGCGATGAACCCCTTCCGGAACTGCTTTTCTCGCCGCAGAAGCGCGCGTTCAAAGGCCTGAAGGAAACTGAGAGAGAAAAGGCGCGCGAGCGGCGGAAAAAGCTGGCCAGCCATTCTCACCGCAAGTCGAAGCTGGCGCCGTCGGAGGTGAAGCTCAACCAAACGGAAGGGATTCGCGCTGCTTTTTATGTTCCATGGGACGCAGCCAGCTTCTCCTCCTTACGCGACTTCGCGCGCCAAATCGACATGCTGTATCCCGACTGGCTGCACGTGCTCACTCCGGATGGCCGCCTGCAAGGGGTGGACGACCAGACCAACAGGTTTTTCGACGTCGTGCAAAACGGCCAGGCACAGGCCGTCGACGATCGGGTGATGCCCTTCCTTAAAGCCGAAGACACCCAGATGGAAGTTTTTCCCATGGTCAACAATTTCGACGGGCTGGACTGGGTAGACATCTCTGACTTCCTCAATGACCCGCAGGCCCGGGCGCTCTTTCGCCGGCAAGTGGAACAATTTCTGGCTTCCGACCGTTATGGCGGGCTGATGATCGATTTCGAAGCCTTCCCGCCGGCCGGTCAGCCTGGCTACACCGCCCTTCTGAATGAGCTTTCCTCCGACCTGCACGCGCGGGGGATGAAACTTTACGTCAGCGTCCCGCCGCACAACCCCGAGTTCGACTACGCCGCCCTCTCGGCCGCAGCGGATGGCGTCGTGATCATGAACTACGATGAACACTATCCCAGCGCGCCCTCGGGCCCGGTGGCCTCGCAAGATTGGTTTGTGCAAAATCTGAAGTTTGCCGAGAGCGTAATCCCGCGCGACAAACTGATTTGCGCTATCGCCAACTACGGATACGACTGGGCGCTGAAACCCAAGAAAGGAAAGCTGCCTCCGGGTGAACGCGATGTGAGCGTCTCAGTGCAGGAGGCCTGGCTGGCGGCGCGTGATTCGGATGTTGACGTCACCTTCGACGACGATGCGCTCAATCCGCACTTCGGTTATCTCGACGAGCGCGGCATCCAGCACGACGTGTGGTTTCTGGATGCCGTAACCGCGCTCAATCACATGCGCGCCGCCCAAACGCTGGGTATTCAGACATTCGCGCTTTGGCGCCTGGGCGGCGAAGACCGCTCATTGTGGAAGGTGTGGGATGTGCCCGGCGATGTGGGCGCTGCCGACAAATTACGGGATGTTCCCCCCGGGCAGGACGTCGACATGGAGGGCAAGGGAGAGATCCTGCGGATTGAAGATCGCCCGACCTACGGCAAACGAGATCTCACCATCGATCCCAACACCAAGTTGATCACGGACGAGAATTTTGAGTCGCTGCCCGAGCCTTATCGCGTCGCGCGCTACGGTTACAGCCCGAACGAAGTGGTGCTCACCTTCGACGACGGTCCCGATCCGGAGTGGACACCGAAAATCCTCGACGTGCTTAAGCGCGAGCATGCGCCGGCAACGTTTTTCCTGATCGGCATCCAGGCCGACAAATTCTCCGGTTTGGCCAAACAGATCTACGACGACGGGAACACCATCGGGAATCACACATTTACTCATCCCGATGTCAGCAATATATCTTCACGCTATATGCGGCTGGAATTGAATCTGACCGAGCGGCTTTTCGCCAGCCTCATGGGCATTCGGACCACGCTTCTGCGGCCGCCCTACGCCGTAGACGAAGAACCTGACACTGCCGACCAAGTTCATCCGCTGGAGTTTGCGCAGGACATGGGATACATCACAGTCGGCAACCGGATCGATCCCAATGACTGGAGCGACACGCCGCGACGGCGCACGGCCGATGAGATCGCATCCTACGTCCTGGCGCATCTTCCGCCGTGCGCCGACAGCGACCTGCGTTGCGGCAACATTGTTCTCTTGCACGATGGGGGGGGCAATCGCGCACAGACGGTGCGCGCCCTGCCGATGATCATTGACGGAATCCGCGCCCGCGGTTATCAGATCGTTCCGGTGTATCAGCTCATCGGCAAAACCCGGGAAGAAGTAATGGCGCCACTGGCGCCGGGCGACCGGTGGATTGCGCGTCTGGACCGTTTAAGTTTCTGGCTATTCAGCATGTTGAATGTCGGCATTGCGTGGGTCTTTTTCGTAGGCGACCTGCTGATGACCGCCCGGTTGCTTTTTATCGGTACCTTCGCCGTCTACGATCGCGTGCGCGAAAACATGTCGAACCGTCCCGCGGATGCGGCTTTCTACAAACCGAAGGTGGCCGTTCTCGTCCCCGCCTATAACGAGGAGAAAGTGATTGAGCGCACGGTCCAGGCGGCATTGAATTCCGACTATCCGGACATGCGCGTGATCGTGATTGATGACGGGTCTAAAGACCGGACATTGGAGGTCCTGTACCGTACTTTTGCCCAGGAGGAAGCGAGCGGCCGGGTGCTGATTCTGAGCAAACCGAATTCCGGCAAGGCCGAAGCGCTGAATTATGGCATCGAGCATCTGGAAGATGCCGAGCTATTCGTGGGCATCGATGCCGACACCATTATCGCGCCAGACGCCATCTCTCGACTGGTGCCGCACTTCATCAATTCCAAGGTGGCCGCGGTGGCGGGCAATGCCAAGGTCGGCAATCGGGTAAATCTTTGGACTCGCTGGCAGGCGCTGGAATACATCACCAGCCAGAACTTCGAGCGGCGCGCGCTTGACGTGCTGGGAGCGGTGAGCGTGGTGCCGGGCGCCATCGGCGCTTGGCGAGTATCGGCGGTGCGGGAGGCCGGTTGCTTCCACGTCGACACCGTCGCCGAGGATGCCGACCTGACCATGGCTCTGCTGCGCCTGGGCTATCGTGTCGAGTATGAAGACATGGCGTTGGCTTATACGGAGGCGCCCACCAATGCGAATGGCCTGATGCGGCAGCGTTTCCGCTGGTCCTTCGGGATTCTGCAGGCGGTGTGGAAACACAGCCCTGTTTTTGCGCGAAAAGGCGTGCTGGGATGGGTCGCGCTGCCAAACATCGTGATCTTTCAGATTCTGCTGCCGCTGGTGTCTCCGCTGATTGACATCATGTTCGCGGTGGGGGCGATCTGGTACTTCGTCCAGAAATATTTCCATCCTGATTCCACCGATCCAGCCAGCTTCCACAAGCTGGTGGCATTCTTTTTCGCATTCCTGGTGATTGACTTTCTGGCTTCGGCAATCGCGTTCGCGCTGGAGCGGCGCCGCCCCGACGACAGAGAGGACCCATGGCTGCTCAGCCAGGTCTGGTTGCAGCGCTTTGCTTACCGGCAATTATTTTCCATCGTTTTGTTCAAGACGCTAAAGCGCGCCCTCGAAGGCGGCAAATTCTCCTGGGATAAGCTGGAACGAACGGCGGCGGTAAAGTATGTTCCGGCGGAGAATCGAGAGAAGGTGAATGTGCCTTAGCGAGTAAATGTGCCTTTGCGAAGTTCCGCTTCCTTTTCCCGTAACGCCGAATTATGCGGGTTGCCACAATTCGATGGGATTTCCCTCAGGATCATGCAGACGAGCAAAGCGCCCAATACCGGGATAAGTTTCCGGGTCCTTGACCTCAATTCCTGCCGTTCGTAGCTGGGCTACCATTTTGTCGAGGTCATGCACGCGGAAGTTCACCATCCAGACCTTGTTAGGATCGCCGAAATATTTGGTCGTCTCGGGAAAGGGACTAAACGCAGTCGGTCCGGCCTCTTGCTGCCAAACACTTCCGCCCTCGCTCGTTGGTGTGAGCGAGATCCCCAGGTGTTGCTCGTACCAGTCCCCCAAAGCCTTGGGATCATGAGCACGGAAGAACAGCCCTCCGATTCCGGCTACTTTTTCCATTTCCGTTCCTCCCATTTCAGGTTTGGCCGATTCATGTTTGGCAGCCGCCTCAGCAGGTTTGGCAGGACGCGCTGGTTGTGCGCGATTTTGTGCCGCTATCGCTAATTTATTCTTGCCCAGAATGAAACTGGACCCGAAAGCATAGGACAGGACTTGAAGTAATTGGCGCCTTTGAAGGCTCATTCTATCCTCCCGCGGGGCTTTGTGACCTCCGATATTATCCATGAGGCTGGTTCTAGCGAAACAGCAGCGGTGCAAAGTTCGCCAGATTCCTTCTCCACACCATCCAGGTATGCTTGCCCGGCGTCTCGATTTCGGTTAGCGGAATGTTTTTGCTTTTGAGCCATGTTCGCAGGTTGCGGTTACCGGTGATCAATTCATCCTCGGTGCCGCAGGCAATCCACAGCAGGTGAAGATGTCTGGCGGCGCTGGCATCGAGTTCCGGAAAGTCTTCTTGAAAATCCCGTGGGATACCGCCGGAACTGAAGGCTCCGATCCAGCCAAACTTGTCCAGATTGTTCAGGCCGGTCAGCAGGGATTCTGAGCCGCCCATGGAGAGCCCGGCAATGGCGCGAGAATCACGATTCCGGCGGATGCGATACTCGCTCTCAACCTGCGGCATCACTTCGGTGAGAAGGGCCCTGGTGAACTTCCGGAAATTTTCATCGCGCAGATCGGGCCGTTCCCAGGCAGCCCATGCCAAGCGAATCATTTCCATGGTGCCATAGCCGAGCGGCATGACCACGATCATGGGCTCGGCCTTCTCGCGGGCAATCAGATTGTCGAGAATCACGTTGGCGCGGCCCACGGCCGTCCAGCCACTGGCATCGTCACTGAAGCCGTGCAGGAGGTAAAGAACCGGATAGGTCCGCTTGGCTGTTGGATCGTAGCCGGGTGGAGTATAGACGTAGTAATCGCGCTCATCGCCCGCGATCAACGATTTGTAGAAGTGATGATGGATTTCGCCATGCGGGACGTCGTTGAGTTCCCAGGGAAGAGATGCCGGGCCGGGAACGTGAACAGAATTTCCAGGATCAATCAGATTGGGAACCAGCGATGGATTAGAGACATCGAGCGTACGGACGCCATCCACTATGAAGGAATAGCCGTAGTAGTCCGGCGGAAGAGGAGGCGTGGTTACGCTCCAGATACCCTGGCCGCCGGTTTGCATCTCGACGGGATCGACGCCTTCACGATCGAGTTTGACATCCTTCGCGTTGGGGGCGCGCAGCCGGAATGTAACACTTCCGTCAGCATGAACATCGGGAGAGACCAGCGGCGGAGGCTGTGGGGCTGGGTGTTCGGCCGCTTTTTTCTCCTGGGCTGCGGCCAAGGACACGATTAAGAGCACAAGCGGCAAAAGAGAACGGGAAAGCACACAGTGTCGCATGAGGTCTCCGGAATCGGCCTGGAAATCGTTGAAGGCTAAGCTGTCTTCCCGGCAACCTGCAACCGGGCTTCAGCCCGGTGCAGCGCATCCAGCGCGCGTTGCACGTCAACATTGGGATCGCCGCTCGCCAGCCGCTGCTCGGCGCGCTCTTTTGCTTTGCGCGCGCGATCGACGTCAATTTCCGACGGACGCTCTGCCGTTTCAGCAAGGATCGTAACCCGGTCGGGCAGCACTTCTGCGAATCCCCATGAGACCGCGAGGTGGTGGATTGCGTTCGCCGCGCGGAAGGTGATCTCGCCCACGGCCAATTCGGTGATAAGCGGAGCGTGCTCGGGCATAACGCCAAGATAACCGTTCCTGGCGGGAATCTGGATGTCCTCGGCTGGAGTTTCGACCACTTTTTTCTCCGGCGTCACGATCTCGAGTTGGAATGTCTCAGCCATAAGACCGGTCTCCGGCGCTCAGCTTCAGCTTCTGACGACCATGCTCTCCGAGAGCCGAAGGTGGGAGTCGTATTCTAAGCCGCCGTCTTCATTTTCTCGGCCGCCTGCAGCACTTCCTCGATTGGGCCCTTCATATAGAAAGCCTGCTCGGGGATGTCATCGTACTTGCCTTCGACGATCGCCTTGAAACCCTTCACGGTATCGGCAATCTTCACGTAGCGGCCCGCAGCGCCCGTGAACTGTTCGGCCACGTGGAATGGCTGCGAAAGGAACCGCTGAATCTTGCGCGCCCGTGCAACCGTGAGCTTCTGATCCTCGCTTAGTTCGTCGATGCCGAGAATGGCGATGATGTCCTGCAAATCTTTATAGGTCTGCAAGGTTTTCTTCACTGCCTGGGCAACATCGTAGTGCTCCTGGCCTACTATGCGAGGATCGAGAATCCGCGAGGTCGAGGCCAGCGGATCGACGGCGGGATAGATTCCGATTTCCGTCAGGGCGCGCGAAAGCACAGTGGTCGCGTCAAGGTGAGCGAAGGTAGTCGCGGGCGCGGGATCGGTGAGGTCGTCCGCGGGAACGTAGATCGCCTGCACCGACGTCACAGAACCTTTCTTCGTGGATGTGATGCGCTCCTGCAATTCGCCCATCTCGGTAGCGAGATTCGGCTGATAACCGACAGCGCTGGGCATGCGGCCGAGCAGCGCAGAAACTTCCGAGCCAGCCTGCGTGAAGCGGAAAATGTTGTCAATGAAGAGCAGGGTGTCGGCGCCCTCCGCATCCCGGAAGTATTCCGCGACGGTCAGCCCGGTCAACGCGACACGCAGACGAGCGCCGGGAGGCTCCGTCATCTGTCCGTAGACCAGAGCTGCTTTCGATTCCGCCGGATCGCCCGGCGTGATCACTTTGGATTCTGTCATCTCCAGCCAGAGATCGTTGCCCTCGCGGGTGCGCTCGCCCACACCGGCAAACACAGAAAAACCGCCGTGCTGCTTGGCGACGTTATTGATCAATTCCTGGATGATGACGGTCTTCCCCACTCCCGCGCCACCGAACAGCCCGATCTTCCCGCCTTTCAGGAATGGTTGAATGAGGTCGACAACCTTGATCCCGGTCTCAAACATCTCGGCGGTCGTGGCCTGCTCATCGAAAGCAGGCGCCGGACGATGAATGGGAAGCCTCTCTTTATACTCAATCGGCCCCAGGTTATCGACGGGCTCACCGATGACGTTCATCACGCGCCCCAGCGTGCCCCTTCCCACAGGCACAGAAATCGGGCCGCCCTGGTCGATGGCTTTCATGCCGCGAACCATGCCGTCGGTGGGCTCCATGGCAACACAGCGCACGCGGCCTTCGCCCAGATGCTGCTGCACTTCAAGAATGACATTGATGGGATCGGGAACGGTAAAGCCGTCGCTGACAACCTTCAGGGCTTCATAAATGGGCGGCAGCTTTCCCTCTTCAAACTGCACATCTACTGCCGGCCCCGCAACTTGAATGACGTGTCCGATGTTTTCTGGCATAAAGCCTCGTTGAATGCTCTTGCGCAAAAAGCCTTTCGCGCTTTCTCCAGATCCTTCGCTTCGCGCGGAATGACCGCCGCGGGGATCCAGCTATGCTCACATCCGCGAAGTGCGATCACATTGCCGCTGCGCCGCTGACGATCTCGATGATCTCTTTCGTGATCTTGGCCTGGCGCGCCCGGTTCATCGCCAAGGTTAGCGAATCGATCATGTCAGTGGCATTGTTAGTGGCCGCATCCATAGCAGTCATGCGGGCGGCATGCTCGGCGGCGACGGATTCGAGGAGAGCGCGAAACACCTGGGTGCTGACATATTTGGGCAATAGTGCGCGGAAAAGTTCCTCCGGCGCCTGCTCATAGATGTAGTCCACCTGTCCCGTGCCAAACTGCGCCGCGGCCTGCTCACCTGCGGCTTCACCAGCGCGCATGCCGACACCAGCGCTGATGGCCGCCTCTTTTGCCTTCTTCTTTTCTTCCTCCGTCATTTCTTCGACCAGGCGTACGACTTGTTCGCCAATGGCCTCAATCGGAAGAATCTGTTCGACGATGAGCCGTTGCGCGATTACCGACTTGAATTCGTTGAACACCACATAAGCAGAATCGATCTGCTCGCGGCAGTACCGGGAAATCACGTTCTCCGCCAGCCTGCGGGCATTCGCGAATTCGAGTTTTCCTAAAATGCCGATGTGTTCCCCGGTGATTTGGATCGCGGCCACGCGCGGCGTGGGCTCCGGTTCGGCTTCAAGGGATTCTTCCGGCTCATTCAGAGGTAAACTCCTCACCGCTGCCGCGGGATAGCGGCGGCGGAGAAAATCGCGACCCTTGCGGCCCACGGCTTCAATGTCAACGTTCTTTCCAGCCTTCGAGTCCAGAAATCTCAGCGCCGCCTTGTTGATGTTGCTGTTGAAGCCGCCGGCCAGCCCCTTATCGCCCGTAACCACAATCAACAGAACGTTCTTTTCCTCGCGCTGCGCCAGTAGAGGATGTCGAGGCTCTCCAGTCTGAGGATCGTAAACCTCCGCGCGCGACACCAGCGATTTCAGCACACTGGTCAACATCTGCGCGTAGGGGCGCGCCGAGAGCGCACGCTCCTGGGCGCGGCGCAATTTGGCCGCCGAGACCACTTTCATGGCCTTGGTGATCTGTCGCGTGTTGATCACGCTGCGGATGCGGCGACGGATGTCCAAAATATTTGGCAATGTCCGCTCTCAGCCTTCGGCACTCAACAATCAGCACCTTGCACTTGGCGTGCTCAAAACGAAACCCGCTTGACTGGATGCCAATTGCTAACTGCTGCTCTCTACTTGGCCACTGCTTCGCGCTGTGCCACAAACTGCTGCTTCGCTTCCTTGATCAGGTCGCTCATCTGAGTCTTCAGCGCATCGTCTAGTACCTTCTTCTCCATGATTGTGCGCAGAATCCCCGGGTTGGTTGCGTCCACGTATTTGTAAAGGTCTTTCTCAAAGTCGCGCACCTGATCGACCGGCATGTCGTCGAGAAACCCTCCTGTGCCGGCAAAAATGATGAGAATCTGCTTGGAGAAGGGCAAGGGCGAGAATTGTCCCTGCTTCAGAATCTCCACCAGCCTCTGCCCGCGATTCAATTGCGCCTGCGTGGCTTTGTCCAGATCACTGCCGAACTGAGCAAATGCTGCGAGTTCGCGATACTGCGCCAGTTCCAGTTTTAGCGTGCCGGCCACCTGCCGCATGGCCTTAATTTGCGCGCTGCCGCCGACGCGGCTCACTGACAATCCGACGTTCACCGCGGGGCGCACGCCCTGGTTGAATAGATCGGTCTCCAGATAAATCTGGCCGTCGGTAATGGAGATGACGTTGGTCGGAATGTAGGCAGAAACGTCGCCCGCCTGGGTTTCGATGATGGGCAACGCGGTCAGGGATCCGCCGCCGTTCTTGTCACTCAGTTTGGCAGCCCGTTCGAGCAGCCGGGAATGGAGGTAGAAGACGTCTCCGGGATAGGCTTCGCGGCCCGGCGGACGGCGCAGCAGCAGCGAAATCTCGCGGTAGGAAGCCGCGTGCTTGGAAAGGTCGTCGTAAATGACCAAGGCATGGCGCTTGTTATCGCGGAAGTATTCGCCGATGGCACACGCCGCATACGGCGAAATGTACTGCATGGGCGCGGGCTCGGAGGCAGAGGCGGCGACCACGATCGTGTACTCCATGGCGCCGGCATCCTCCAGAATCTTGACCACCTGCGCAATCGAAGAGCGCTTCTGCCCGACCGCGTTGTAGATGCAGATGAGATCGTTGCCTTTACTGTTGATGATGGTATCGAGGGCGACTGCGGTCTTACCGGTCTGGCGGTCTCCGATGATCAGCTCGCGCTGGCCGCGCCCGATGGGAATCATGCTGTCGATGGCCTTTAAACCCGTCGCCATCGGTTCGCGCACCGGTTGGCGATCGATGACGCCCGGCGCCAGGCGCTCCAACTCGATGAACTTGTCGGCCGAAATGGGACCTTTATCGTCGATGGGCTGGCCCAGCGAATTCACCACGCGACCGATCAGGGCATCGCCGACCGGGACGCTCATGATGCGTCCGGTGCGCTTCACCTCATCGCCTTCCTTGATTTCGGTGTAGTCGCCGAGCAGCACTACGCCCACCTGGTCTTCTTCCAGATTCATGGCGATGCCGGCCACGCCGTGCGGAAACGACAACAGCTCGCCGGCCATGACTTTGTCCAGTCCGTAGACGCGGGCGATGCCGTCGCCCAGGGTAATGACGGTGCCGGTTTCATCGACCGAGATCTTGGACTCATAGTTCTCGATCTGCTCGCGAATCAGTTTGGTGATTTCGTCTGCCTTGATTTGTGCCATAGAACCAGCTTCGAGCTAGGAACTGATAGCTTCTTTAATCCTTTCCAACTGTCCCCTCACCGAGCCGTCGTAAATCGTGCTGCCGATGCGGACCACGGCTCCCCCGAGAAGAGACGCATCCCGCGCATACTGGGCCCGCACTTTTTTGCCGGTCAACTTTTCCACCTGACCCTCCAACGTACGCTTCTCTCCATCGGTCAATTCGCGAATGCTGGTGATTTCAGCTTCGGCAAATCCCAAGCGCGCATCCAGCTCTTTTTCCAATTGCTGAATGATCGATCCCAGAAAGTGTGTGCGCCTGTGATCGATCAGTACGGCGATCAGGTTCCGCACAGGAGTCGAAATTCCATCCCGTTTTGCGATCACATCCAACAGGGCGCGCTTCTGCTCTGCTGGAACGGCGGGATTCTCCCACACGCGCCGCAGTTCCAGGCTCTCATTCAGCAAGGCCGCGATGGTGCCCAACTCCGCTCTCGCCCGGCTGGACTCGAGATGCGTATCGAGAACAACGTCGGCGAAGGCACGGGCGTAAATGCCGGCGATGGATGCCATCCCTTAGCGCCCGTCCTTTCCCGCACCGTCGCCGGAAGAACCAGGGCCTCCGGGCGCTGCCGTCAAGTCGCCAGCAAAACTCCGTACCAGCGCCTGATCGCTGGTCGAATCCACGTGAATCTGCTCGCGCGCGAGCGCGACGGCAAGATCGGCGGCATACGCGGTCAGTGTACGACGGGCGGCATTTGCCGCAGCGGCAATCTCCTGCTCCGCCGATTCCACAATCCTGCGCGCCTCCTCTTGCGCCGAAGCCTGGATGCGCGATTCCTCAGCGGCCGCCTCTTTTTCTGCTGCGTCCCGCATCATTCCGATCTCGACATCCAACTTCATCAAGCGGGTTTCAATTTCGGCCAGCCGGTGCCGTGCCTCCTCGCTGGCTTTTTGCGCTTCCCGCATCGCCATCTGAATCGCTGCCGTGCGGTCGCGGAACATCTTTGGCAAGTATTTTTGCCCGGCCCAAACCACCGCACCCACGATGATGAGGAAGTTCGCCAGCGCGCTGAGCCAATAGGAGTGCCGCAGACTCAATCCCGTCCACTTCGAAATCAGGCGCACGGAAGCCGATTGCTTAAACTCCGCAGTTTCGTCCTTTTCCTCTCCCGCGGCTTCGCGTGTTTCATGCACAAGTCCCTGGGCGATTCCGGGCTGGGACTGGTTTGCAGCGTCAGCTCCCGGTTGCTGCGATTGGGCAGCTGTTGACTGCTTTGCGGCCGGGGCATTTGGCTGCTGCGCTTGCGTGGCCGACGAGCCTTGCAGGTATACCGAGGCGAACAGGGCGCAGTTCATCGTCGAGATGAGCACAAGCACCCGAACCATCGCTTTCGCCAAAGTCATCCTATACTCATTATCGCCGGATCATCGTCCCACCGGCTGCAGTACGCGCCGCACAATCTCCCGCGCCAACGCCTCTGCTTCTCCTCTTAGGGCCGTCTCCGCGGCTCCACGATCTTTCTTAAGGTTTTCCTTTGCCGCCAGCACCAGCTGCTGAGCTTCGTTGCGCGCTTCGGTGACCGCACTGGCCCGCGCTTGCAACGCCGACTGACGCCGGGCTTCCCGGGCACGGAACAGAATGGCCCGAGCCTCGCGCAGGCGTTGCTCGTATTCCGACGTGCGAGCTTCGGCCGCGGCGATGTCTGCCCTCGACTTTTCGACTGCGCCCTCGGTTTTGTTGCGCCGCTCTTGCAGCACCCGTTGCAACGGCCGGTGCACGATCGAGGTGTACAGGGCGTAAAGCAGCGTCAGCAGAATCACCGTGGGTATGGACCCGAGCAGTAATTCGCCTAGTTGATGCAGCGTTTCGTCCATAGTGTCGTGAAAAAGACTGCCGAACTCGACTGACGAACCAAAGCACCGCTTCAGAATCGAATGATGAGGGCTATGAAAACTGTTAAATCTAACATCTGTAAGGATTTTATGTCAACGCGAAGAGGTGCTGGGTAGTGGGCTACTTTGAAAAAGCCCACTACCAGGTGCTGGGTACTGGCTGAATTTGACTTCACTCAGTTGTGTGAGTGGCAAAGCGATTGCCTTCACTACTGCGTTAGCAAGTCCAGACTCGGTGCTTCAGGCGCGCTGGAGTCGGGGTGCGGGAAGTGGGCCGGGTGGCTCTTGTGGTCGAAAGCCTCTCGCGTGCGTCGCCGAAACAGCAGACACTGTGATAAGGGAATCAAGGCATACACAGTGCACACCACAACGCCGGCACTGGAACGCACCGCGTATGGCAAGGACATTCGCGCTGACCGCGTAAGGGCGCTTACGGCAAACACAGAAAAAAGAAATAATCGGCGTTCGCGTCTGATGTGGCATAATCCTCCTCCTCAGGCGCGGCTGAGAAGGACGCGACGAACAATCTTAGTTGTTAGAAAAGCCCGCCCGCCCTAGGAAGCGGGATGTTCTATTTCTGCTTTGAACCAAGACGCCAGAGCGCCCGGAATACGACAAACAGCCCAACCACGACGAGCACACCGACAAGCAAGTGTATGGGTTGGAATAGTCCCTCGAACATTATGAGCGCCTCTACTTCGAGGCAATTCTGCTACCCCTTCCGTACAAAAGTAAAGTCAAATTCAGCCAGTACCAGGTGTTGCGAAGGCCTGCTGAGAGCCACGATGAAGCTGCCCGTGTTCCTGATCCGAAATGGGCCGGGCCCCTCGCCTTAGGGGCGAAATCCTGGCATTGATGGTGGCATTGAAGGTCGCAGAAACCTGCATATTAGGCCTTGACTTCCCGTGGGAGAGGACTAGCATAGAAGTATCACCTCCGATCCAATTCAGGATCGAAAGGGCCGATAGCCAAGGAATGTCACCGCTTCTTGGTTGCCGGCCCTTTTTATTTCTGCATGGCACGGTTTGTGACGCCTGGAAGCGTGGCCATTTTTAAGTTGGCCGCGACAAACCGCTTTCCAGAGAAGGCTCATCGAAATCGGCGATAGCTGAGAGATGCTGGCAGTTGGCAGAGTTTTACTTCAACCACCACTCCTTCACCGTTCTTGCCACCGATTCGGGGGCATCGACTTCCATCTCCACCGCCCCATCTTTGTAGGTCCGCGAATAGATTCGGGCTCGGGCTTCGAGCATCGCCAGCACCTTGCCCTCTTTCTGCGGCACGCGCAAATGCATCCGGCTGACTGGATCTTCTTCGATCATAGAGTCAATGCGTTGCAGCAAAGCGTCCAGACCGGTTCCAACGGCAGCGGAAACATAGAGTGTCTTCGCACCTGAACGGAGCGCGTCCGCCTGCAACGATTCCGCCACTTCCTCGTCCAGCAGATCGACCTTGTTCATCACTCGCAAACGAGGTTTTTTTTCTGTCTCAAGCTCTTTCAGAACGACTTCCACCTGAGCATCCTGCTCCGCGGAAAGCCGGCTGCTGGCGTCGGAAACATGCAGGATCAGCGATGCGCGCTGCACTTCCTCCAGCGTGGCGCGAAATGCAGAGACCAGGGTGTGCGGGAGGCTGCGGATGAATCCCACCGTGTCGGACAACAGAACCTTTCGCTTGGAAGGCAACTCCACAGCGCGAATCGTGGGATCGAGGGTAGCGAACATACGCGACGATGCCAACACTTTGGACTTAGTCAGGGAGTTAAACAAAGTCGACTTGCCCGCATTGGTGTAGCCCACCAGGGCGACGGTGGCGATCGGCGTCGACTCCCGCCTCTGGCGCTGTTGGGCGCGGATTCGGCGCACATTTTCCAATTGCTGCTCGACGTGGCGGATGCGCCGGTAGATCTTCCGCCGGTCAGCCTCAAGTTGCGTTTCGCCGGGACCGCGGGTGCCAATGCCGCCGCCCAGCTGTGACATCTCTACGCCGCGGCCAGCCAGCCTGGGCAGCAGGTACTGCAGTTGCGCCAACTCCACCTGCAACTGACCTTCGCGGGTTCGCGCCTGACGGGCAAAAATGTCGAGGATCAGCTGGGTGCGGTCGATGACCCGCCGATGAACGATCTTTTCTATATTCCGCTGCTGCGAAGGACTGAGATCGTGGTCAAATAAAAGCAAATCCGCGTTTGCCGACGCGCCTGCGCCGGCAATTTCCGCAAGCTTACCCGATCCGATCAGAGTGGCCGGGTCCAGCCGCTCGCGCCGTTGCAGGATCTCTCCAACCACCCTTGCGCCTGCGCTCTCCGCCAAGGCACGCAGCTCGGCGAGCGATTCCCGGGCATCAAACTCGGGAATCTCAGGCTTGCTGGAGTGGGCTTTGCGGCCGTTGGATCTGCTCCGGCCAACGTTCTGGGCGGAACCCTCGGGGTTCGCAGATTCTTCACCCGCTGCGGAAGCCGCATCTCGTGCCGCCTGTGCCTGGGCGGTGACTTGCCCTTTCCCGCTCCGCGAGGTTACCTCGAGACCTACGAGAAATGCGCGTTCACCATGAGGCTGGGCCTGCTCGGCAACGAAAACTGCGGGCACACCTCTTCTCTCGCGCGCATTGTGAGAGATCTTGGAGTCAGCACCGCGCAAACCGGAAACGCCTCACCCTTCAGTACCGGTGCCAGAGGCGCTCGCGGCGCTCGCCGCAACCGCTGGCGCGGCAGGAGCAGCTGGCCTGGCCTCGGCGTGCCCAGAGTGTGCTGCGTGGCCGACCGTCCGCCCCATAACGATAGTGGAAATGGCGTGCTTGAAGATCAGCTGCTCCTGGCCATTTGCTTCCAGTACGACCGAGTATTTGTCGAAGGAGCGAATCCGCCCCGTCAGCTTCACCCCGCTCAGCAGGTAAATCGTAATGCTGGTTCTTTCCTTGCGGGCCGTGTTGAGAAAGGAATCCTGGATGTTCTGCGCCGGCTTGTTGCTTTCCATAGCCGATCTCCTTGAGTTCGTTGAGCTTGCATCTTCAGCCCGGCCAACTGCAATTCGCCCTTTCCTGCCGGACATTCTCCTGCGAGGAATCCAATTCGGGGTGTCGACCGGCGCGCGGGATCCCAAACCGGTCCGCAGCACCTGCCAAGTCAGCTTCGAGTACGATACGGCGTCCCCGGCAAGTTTTCAAGCTGTTCCCCGTTCGCCGCAAATTGAGGTCGCGAGTAGCGAAACTGCCGGCCTTCGTGCCCAACCGAGACGACCACGGACCGGATCGGTTGACATCGCCCGGCTCGATGTGGACACTTTCCTCGACTCCGCCAGCGCTCTGCCAAATCATTTTTGCTTCCGGCAAATGGCTCGAAAGCATTGGCGGTTCTCTTCTTAGGACAACCGGAAAACACCGGTCTGGGAGGGAGCGTCTACCAGCCGGCAAACTCGAAATTGGCGGAGGATTGCATGCACGATTTTTTCGCATCTCTTGCGTCGTTTGTTCTCCTCAGCCACACGGGGAAAGAAGCCCTGGCGCTGTGGCTGCGCTGGATCCATTTTGTGGCGGGAATTCTGTGGGTAGGCCTGCTGTACTTTTTCAACCTGATCAACATTCCCTTCATGAAGCAGGTGGACGCAGTCATGAAACCAAAAATTCTCCAATACATGACTCTGCCGGCCCTGAACTGGTTTCGCTGGAGTTCCATCGTCGCGGTGTTTGTCGGCTTCTGGTATTGGGGAGAAATGTTCGTTGGCCCCGACGCCCAACGCATGGGCGTAAGCCCGCTGAGTACGATCGGCTTTTTCCTGCTGGTCTGGATCGTGGCCTGGGCACTGATGAACTTCGCGATCATGAAAACGCCCAGCGGCTATGTGGTGGGCGCGGTCGTGACCGTAGTCTGCATTGCGGCGGGGTGGCTCTTCGTGAACTACACACCCGTCGGCCAGGACGACAACCATGTGCTCTGCATCGGCGTGGGTGGAGGCTTCGGAATCGTGATGCTGATGAACGTGTGGGGCATCATCTGGCGCAACAACAAAAAGATCATTCGCGGGACGCTGGCCGGCGCCCCCCCGGCCAACGCCGCGGTCCTGGCACGGCAGGCGTTTCTGGCCTCGCGGACAAATTTCTTCCTGTCGATTCCGCTGCTGTTCTTCATGGCCGCCAGCAGCCACTACACAATCCTGGGAAAGTAAAGACCGGGAAGCGATTCAACAGCACGAAAAAGCCCGGCCCAACTGGGGACCGGGCAGAAACCATCTCTGTCTTCGATTTTAGAAATCCACTCGCAGCGACAACTGTAGGACCCGGGGACCGTAATCCCCTGTAATCACGCCAAATGTGCTGGGGCTGCTGATGTCCGCTGTTCCTGAATTCCCGGGCAATTCGAAGTTGACGTGGTTAAACAGGTTGTAGGCGTCGGCTCGGAACTCCATTCGGACCTGCTCGGTGACCGGAAAGTGCTTGAGCAGGCCAACATCAAAGTCGGAGTAGTGCGGACCCCTGAGATTGTTGCGGCTGCCCGCCTGGATTCCCAAGGGTCCGCTGAAAGATCCCAAAGCGGCGTCCTTATTCTTGAATAGCTGAATGGAAGGTTGATTGCTTGCAGCGGCATTTGACTCCTCGTGCGTGTCGACCTGAAGGGCGGACGTATCGCCGTTGAAGATCGCCGGAACGTTGTTGGCAAAACTGATAGGGAAAGCATTGGCCACCGACTGGAACGCAAGGCCGGTCCGCCAGCTGGCGAGACCGGTAACCGACCAGCCTCCTGCCACTTCGTCGGCCCAGCGCGGCATTGTGCCACCAAAACTCTTGCCGCGGCCGATGGGCAAATCGTAGACCCAGTCGGCTGTGATGTTTTGCTGAACGTCGAAATCGGAGTTGCCATAGCAAACTCCGATATTGATCGAATCGCACATGATGCCGCCGGCGCCTGCACCGTTGCCGAAAGCATTGTTGGCGGCTGCGGAAATGTTATCGAGAGAGTGCGACCAGGTGTAGTTCACGTCAAACTCAAGGCCGTGCGAGGTCTTCTTGTGCAAGGTGGCCAAAAGAGCGTTGTAGTTGGAGAATCCCTTGTTGGTCACGTACAGGCCGGAGCCGAACTGCGGGTTCAAACCGACACCGGGCTCGATGAGTGCGGGGTAACCTGGAACCGCCAAAACGCCGTTCAGAACCTGGAGGGTGTCGGCAAGGTCCCCGCGGTAGTCGAGGGGATATGCAACCGCATCCACGAACTGGGCACAGTTGGTAGGTACGCCGAAAAACCCAATACCCGCTTGAACACAATTGGTAATCCCATACGACTGAAGAATTGGATTTGCGGCGATTGCGGGATTCATCTGATTCTCGAAAAACGGCAGCGTGGGAATGGGCTGATTATTTCTCACCGCCAACGCTAGTTGCGCGAACTGGGAGGAAAGCCGCGTGTGCGATGCGGGATCGACAAAGTCTACTGTCTGAAAAGCATCGGCCTGCGCGAGCAGCCGATGGGCAAAGCGGCCAAAGTAAGACACGTCCAACTGAAAGCTTCCGGGGAGCTCGCGTTGGATTCCGAAGGTTAAAGTTTCGGAATAAGGAGTTTTCAAGCCGGGATCTATCGCATAGTTGAAAGCCAGGCCACTGAAACTAGCAAGTCCGAAAGGATATCCGTTCATGAATGCCGGCTGGTATGGTGTGGTAATTGGTTGTGGCGGCTGCACACCGCCAGCAGGCACCACATTCGTAGCCACAAAGCGCGGATCGCTGGCCAGGTTGGCGCTTGCATCGCTGGATGTGGCAAAGCTCGCAGAGGCCGCGTTTTGCAGGATCCATGTGTTCTGGTCCTGCAGGAAGTTCAGAGCAGAAACCGCGGTATGGTCATCGATGATGGATGCGCCTCCGCGAATCACGGTCTTGCGATCGCCCAATACTCGGCCCAGCAGTCCCTCTTTCCCCGAAGGGTTATAGGCAAAGGCAAATCGTGGCTGGAAATCGTGCCAGTCGGGGTGATAAAGCGGCGCGCCATGATTCACTTTTCCGCCCAACGAATAGGTAACGATAGGATTGGCGAAGAAACCGGAGACGCCGGCGTTGCCGTTGGCGATGCGTGGATCAATCGCTTGCGAAAAATCCAGGTTAGGAACCGCTTCCAGACCGTTCGTTTCATAGGGGACACTATAAAACTGGTAGCGCAGACCGTAGGTCAGGGTCAGATCACTGGTCGTCTTCCATGAATCCTGCAGGTAAACCTCGGTTTCGTAGTAGCGGTAGTTGCGATGGTGACCGCTGCCCTGGGGGATTGGCTGTAATTGGGCATTGTTGTTGTAGCTATTGTTAACAATGGGGATAGTCCCAAGTAGGAAGGCATATGCACTGTCGTAGAGGTTTTGTCCAACCGAGTCTGCCTGCCCGTTGGGTAACGTAGTGGTCAGATTGCTGGGCTCCAATTGTGTGCTACTCGACGCCAGGTTCGTGAGGCTTGCGCCCAGGCCGACGGCGGGAAAGTTGAAGTCGGTGACGAGGTAATCGGAGACCTTGATAGGTTTGAAGTTGCCGCCCACCTGAATGAAGTGGGTCCCGTGCTGATAGCTGAAATCGTCACGGAAAACGGGAACGGGGATGGTGCGGCCTTGGGCGGCTGGCTCTAGATACGGGCTGCTGAGGTAGGCGCCGCCGGTACCGGTCCCATCGAAAGTGGTGTACTGCGTAGTTCCATTGGGATTGTACAAGTACGGAAAGTTAACCACTTGACGGGTTTCTCCGTAGACAAACTGGTTGACTTTTGTGGCGCTGATGGTCCAGGTATGCCCGAAAACGTAGGCATATGAATGATCGGTGAAGACGGAAGTCAGCGGGTCACCTGGAAACTGAATGGATGGATTTTCATCGGCTGTCTCCCGAACCAGGCTTCCACGGGCGAAGACTTTCATTGTACTGGTGAGGTTGTAATCGATCTTGACGACGTAATCGTTCAGACTCAAGTTGTCGGGCGCATTAAATTGATAGCCACCCGTGTTCAGCCCGTCGCCGGCTGCAGTGCTGTTGGCGGTGGGATAGCGGCTCATGAGGAACGAGGTTAGGTTGGAATCGGCACCAATTCCCAGCGGGTCGAAGTTCTGGACTGACTCTTGACCAGCTGGAGCGGTCGCCGGCAGCGTCGAGACACAACCCGGTCCAACACTCACAGAGGAACAGCCGGGGTTGTCGTTGATATACGCAACGTTGCCCTGTTTGAGAGACTCGAGAGGCACAGTCGCCAGTTCCGCGGCGCTGCGGGCATCTCGCCTGCCTTCGTAGTTGAAATAGAAGAACAGCTTGTCTTTGATGATGGGGCCGCCGAAGTCGGCATCGAACTGGTTGCGCACCAATGCCTGGCGAGGCACCACCGGGTTGGCAAAGTTATTGAAGAAATCGTTGGCTTCAAATCCTCTGGTCCGGTAGTACTCGGCGGCCGAGCCGTGAAAACTGTTGGTGCCGCTCTTGGTCACAAGAGCGATCTGGCCGCCGCTGCCACGCCCTTCATCCGAGAGCGGATTTGCCACTTCGCCGCGAAACTCCTGCACCGACTCCACGGGCGCATTCCCCACCACCGTGAAGGCGAACTGGCCACCGAAGTCATTGACGTCGAGGCCGTCGAGCGTGACGTTGGTCTGGTCGGTGCGAGCCCCAGTGACGGATCCCTCGCGACTCTGCGTACCCGTATCGTCCGCACCCTGGACAGCTCCAGCGGTCACCACCCCTGGCTGATAGGCGAGCAACGCCGTCGGGTTCTCGCGAATCTGCACTGGCAGTTCCTCAATCATCTTCATGTCAAAATTGTTGCCGACGGTCGCATCATTGGTGTCCAAAGAAACCGCGCTGCCTGCGCCCTGCACTTCGATGGTTACCGTAGTTTTCCCTACCGCCATTTGCGCGTTTTGCGTATGCACAGTGTTCACGGCGAGATAGAGGTTTGAAACCGTGACCGTCTGGAAACCGTCTTTGCTGAATGTCACCTCATAGCCCGGTCCGGGGAGAATCTTCAGGAATTCGTACGCGCCAACCGCGTTCGTCGTCACACGGTAAGTGTTGCTGGTTTTCGTATCGGTCAGCTTTACGTCAACACCCTCAATAACGGCGCCACTC
Organism: Candidatus Aquilonibacter sp.; assembly: GCA_035523915.1. Taxonomy (GTDB): domain Bacteria; phylum Acidobacteriota; class Terriglobia; order Terriglobales; family Acidobacteriaceae; genus Sulfotelmatobacter. The sequence goes on from DATKPV010000031.1 coordinate 32,379, forward strand.
GGGTCGGTAACCACGCCGCTGAGCGCGGCCGTGTCCTGGGCAGCAAGGTTGCCGGGATGGATCAGAACCAGCAGCGAAAAGGCCAACAGGACCAGCGAAAAAGAACGAATGGCGCATTTCATGTGGCGGATCTCCTATCGTGACTTCCATTCAGACTTCGCCGTGACTGGCTTTCGGATTGGCATAAATCTCGCTTT
>DATKPV010000032.1:0-49136 GCA_035523915.1 Candidatus Aquilonibacter sp.
GCGGTCCACCAGCCGCGGTTCGAGGTCGGAAGGTCTCAAACAGCAGTTGCTGCTGGCCGGTGAGGAAGCGCAGCTGCAACCAGCGGAAGATGTAATCCATGATCGACTTGGCATAGCCGATGTCGGGATTGCCGCTCCAGCCGCTTGGCTCGAAGCGGGTGTGAGCAAATTTTTCGCAGAACAGTTCCAGCGGAACGCCGTGTTGCAGCGCGATCGAAACCGCCAGGGCAAAGCTGTCCATCAGGCCGCTGACCGTCGAACCTTCTTTCGCCATGGTGATGAAGAGCTCGCCGGGTTTTCCGTTGGGATAAAGACCGACGGTGATGTAGCCTTCGTGATCTCCAACTTTGAATTTGTGCGTGATGGAAGCGCGCTCTTCCTGCAGCTTGTGGCGGACGGCGCGCGGCGGGCCATTGAGATTTTCTTCTTCGGCCGAGTGGACGAGGGCGTCCGCCCCTACACGAGCTGAGGAGCTTTCTGCAGTTTTCGTTCCGGCGGCCGAGAGCGGCTGCGCCTTCTTGCAGCCGTCGCGATAAATCGCCACCGCTTTCAGCCCGAGCTTCCAGGCCTGAAGATATGCGTCCATGATTTCTTCGACGGAAGCATTCTCGGGAAGATTGACGGTCTTCGAAATCGCGCCGGAGATGAAGGGTTGCGCCGCCGCCATCATGCGCAGATGTCCCATGTAGGCGATGGAGCGCGTGCCCTTGGCCGGCTTGAACGAGCAATCGAAGACGGCGAGGTGCTCGTCTTTGATGTGCGGCGCGCCTTCGATGGTTCCGGTGGCGTCGATGTAGCTGACGATGGCATTAGCCTGATCGTGATCGTAGCCGAGCTTGAACAGCGCTGTGGGCACGGTGTTGTTCACGATCTTGATCATGCCGCCGCCAACCAGCTTTTTGTACTTCACCAGCGCCAGATCAGGTTCCACACCCGTAGTGTCGCAGTCCATCATGAAGCCGATGGTGCCGGTGGGGGCGAGCACGGTGACCTGCGAATTGCGATAGCCGAATTTCTCGCCATGAGCGAGAGCTTCGTCCCAGCATTGCTTGCTGGCTTCATAGAGAGAAGCGGGCACGTTGCTCTTGTTGATGTTGTTGACCGAGGCGCGGTGCATGCGGATGACATCGAGGAACGGCTCGCGGTTGATATACCAGCCAGGGCAGGCCCCGCCGGGGAAGGCGCTTCGCGCTTGCCGGGCCGGCGAGACGCCGGCGCTACTGTCAGGGCCGATGCCGGTGCCCAAGTTTGTTTCGGCCAAGCTTTTCTTCGTTGCTTCGGTTGCCGCCGCGAGCGGCTCGCAGAGTTCGGCGATGCGGGAAGACTGGAGATACGCTTCGCCACACATGATGGCGGTGACGCAGGCGGCGTAGTCGCGGCCGGCATCGGAATCGTATGGCAAACCCGTGGCCATCAAGAGCGCTCCAAGATTCGCGTAGCCGAGGCCGAGCGGGCGATAGTCATGCGAGTTGCGCATGATCATCTCCGTCGGGTAGCCGGCGTTATCGACGATGATTTCCTGCGCGGTGATCAGGATGTCGACCGCGTGGCGATAAGCCTCGACGTCAAATGTGCCGTTGGGCGCGAACTTCAGCAGATTGAGGCTGGCCAGGTTGCACGCGGAATCGTCGAGGAACATATACTCGCTGCAGGGATTACTGGCGTTGATGCGAGCCGTGTTCTTCGAGGTGTGCCAGCGGTTGACCGTGGTGTCGTATTGCATGCCGGGGTCGCCGCAGTGCCAGGTGGCGTCAGCAATCCTCTTGAGCAGATCTTTGGCCTTGTAAGTCTTCATCACCGAGCCGTCGGTGACAGACTTGGTGGAGAAGTCGGTGTCGCGGACCACGGCATACATGAAGTCGTCGTTTACGCGGACGCTGTTGTTCGCGTTCTGGAAGAAGATGGAAGAATACGCGTCGGAGTCGGGATGCGAGCCATCGTAACCCTGGGCCACCAGCGCGTGAGCCTTGGCTTCCTCTTTCATCTTGCATTCAATGAACTCGATGATATCGGGATGATCGACATTAAGAACGACCATTTTGGCCGCGCGGCGCGTCTTGCCGCCGGACTTGATCACGCCGGCAAAGGCGTCGAAACCTTTCATGAAGCTGAGCGGGCCGCTGGCGGTGCCGCCGCCGGAAAGAGTTTCGGTGGATGAGCGCAGAGGAGAAAGATTGGTGCCGGTGCCCGATCCCCACTTGAACAACATACCTTCGGTCTTGGCAAGGGTGAGAATGGAATCGAGAGAATCCTTTACCGAGTTGATGAAGCAGGCGGAGCACTGCGGCTTGGTATAGCCGGTGATGCCGAATTCGACCTGCTGCGTCCGGGAATTCCAGAACCAGTTGCGGGCGTCGGAGTTGGGCTCGATGCGGTCGCAGCCGACGTTGAACCAGACGGGTGAGTTGAAGGCCGCGTACTGGCGCAGCAGAATGTGGGCGAGTTCGTCGTGGAAGGTCGCGCCATCTTCGGGCGTTTTGAAGTAGCCCTGAGCAAGTCCCCAGTCGCGAATGGTTTCGGTGACGCGGCTCACGAGCTGACGCACGCCGCTCTCGCGCTCGGAGGTGCCGAGCTTGCCGTGCAGATATTTCGAAGCCACGATGTTGGTCGCAGTCACGGACCAGTCTTTGGGGACTTCAACGTCTTTCTGCTCGAAGATCACTTTGCCTTGCGCGTCGCTGATCTGAGCGGTGCGGAGCTCCCACTCAAGTTCGTCATAGGGAGAGACGGCCGGCTTGGTGAAAAAGCGGCGGAAAGAAAGACCAGGGGCCTTTTTCTTCGCGGGGGAGGAAACAGACGTTGTGGCTTCCGAGGTGGTCTTCAGTTCAGGCATCGGGCTCTCCGTTTATTAGATTCTATGTATTTCCGGCCGATTCGGGCGACGGCGCCGGAATCGAGCAGGGCGATCTTCATCACTCTCAACCGCGGCCTGCACGCTTCGACTTCGCTCAGGGCAGGCTTAAATGTTGAAGCCGTGCCCAGATATGAACCTGTGCGGGGCTAAAGCCCCTATTCCAATTTCGACTGCTTACGCGGCGCTGCAGCGCCGCACTTCCACTTTCAACTACCTGCGCGGCGCTAAAGCGCCGTTCTTGCACGAGAATGGCGAGAGAAATCGTCGTTCAAAAACCCGAGGGCAACGGCTGCACGTTCGGCACAGGTCCCGCCGGGCTAACCCTGAAATCCAGCCTGGGTTGCCCTGGCAGATCCGCTCTACCCAGATGGGTCGCAACTTCCAGCGGTGAGGCAAAATCGGCCGCGAGTCCCGAGACCTTCTCGGCGGAGGAAATCAGCCATTGATTCAGCGCGTTACAAATGGTGCGGCGCTGAGCCTGATCGACGATTACGACAAAGCGCAGAAAACAATCTCCCTTGGCCAAACGGGCGCGCAACGGGTTGGGACGCGTAAACATGCGATCGAGCACATAGGCCATATCGTCGTCTTCGGAAAACTGAAAGACGGCGAGCATTCGCCCAACTTCTGGTTTCTGGCTTCCGGCTCCTGGCGTTCGGGTTTCGGCGATGAGCTTGTCAGCGTCTGAAGGTGCGCCATTAGCGGCAATGAATGCGGCATGACTGAAGCCGTGCCCTTCCGGGTCGCCTCCTGCTGCGCCGCTTGGACAGCCGAAGGCGGCTGTTCCTACATGAGTCGTGCTCGAACCCAAAGTCGTGATCTCTTCGGCCAAGGCGAAAATGCCAGGCTTGCTCGGGACTAAAAGCAGGCTGTGGGGTGAATCGCAACGGAACCAGCCGGACCATTGCAGGCGGCGCGGGTCGACGGGACGATCCAAACCATAGCGAGCCAACGACTCGGCGACGAGGCGGGTTAAAGCTTCCATTTCGGGCTCCTAAACAGACCGAGGGCTACAGCCCTGCGACGTGCAGATTTCAGCTTTTAGTCGAGCCCCCGGGGGAGGAGCGGGGGAACGATCACCGCACTAATACAGCCTGTGTTTTGTTACATTTCCGGGGAAGAGACGGGTCACCTCTGGCCCGGCTCCTTACCCCGGAGGCTATAGTTTATTGCTCTCTTCGCTTGAGCTGTTTTCCCGAAATCCGCCTCGTTCCCGCGAGGCGAATTTTATTGCCATGGGAGTGCAACGTTACTCCCGTGGATTGTGCCTGTCAAGAGATAAACACAATAGGTTGTATCCCCAATAATGACGGGCTGGATGCCGGGTTGTAGCCCAAATTTCCACAAAGAGCCGAGCTTCCGCGCCGCTGCAGTTTGATGGTTTAGGTTTTGCCACGGAAAGCAGACCATCCCTGGCAAAGCAGGTTCTGGATTCTTCAAGAAAGCCGGAGACCTGCGCCCGGAGAGCGGCGGTCGCGGCAGGGCTGAGGAAGTTTGCGCACCAGAGACGAAATGGGCGGCAGGCTAACGTCCTGCTCGCCGGCGCCGAACATGGGCACGTACACGTCTTCAAAGATTTTTCGCGGCGCGATGCGCAGCACGCCGTCGGAAGACTCGACCAGATAGTCGCCTTTGCGCCCGGCATGCTGGCGGCCGAGAGCGTCGGTGAAAGTGAGGCTATATTGCAGTTGTTTAGCTTTGACCAGAAAGCGTGTGCGATAAGTGGTCCATTCGTTGGTCATTTTCATGGCGCGGAGTTGCTCGGGTCTCAGTTTCGCTAAGTTTCCGGTTGTTTGAGTTTAGAGTTGAGCCGTTGTATGCCTGAAGCATCGCTTTCGCGGAGCGTCTGCGTCGCCTGCCCAATCCAGGCTCCGATTGACTCGCTCCGCTCGGGCCGCTGAATGTCTGCGGCAAGCTCGTTTTTGATGTCAGCGTGAAGAGACTGTACGAGCGAACCGGCGAAGGGTCAATCCAATATTTTTGGTGCAGTTGAGGAAAAATGCGGCGGTCGCCTTCTGGTGAGCGGGGAGCGCGAGAAATACTCTGAGAGCAGGTGCGCAATGCTTATTCTCCACAGAGCGTGCACAAGAAATGCAGAAAGGCGATGGAGCAGGAATCACTTGTTTAGAGGTCAATGATCATCTGTCAGCTGGGCTTCAGCAGTTCCTGCGCCGCGTGCATCGTGAGATGAGAACCAGGCGAGCAGTCGCCGCCTGAATTCCTCAGGGGCGGTGCTGATCGCTCCGCAATGATCTGCCCCGGGAACTTCCCACAGGACGGTGTTTGGATTGCGAGCGTGAATACCGCGAGAGTGGCGAACGGGAATGTTGCTGTCGGCCTGGCCGTGAATTAGAAGAACCGGGACAGTGGTCTGTGCGACCGCAACGCCGCAGAAAGCCAGATACAGGATTACTGGTAGCAAAAGACGGTGGCGGAGTTTTCTTTTCACGGGCGTCGGCTGCGGCTCACAGTTTGCTACGGGGAAGCAGTTCCTGCAGTTCCGCGAATTGGTGAATCAGCGCGTATGACCTGCACGCGGGTGGAAGAATTTTCATTGATGATTTTTGCTCGCGAAATATGCGGCAAGAAAAGCCGAGCCGGGTCAGCGACTTGGCGCAGCGGCGAAACGGAGAGGTCATTGCTGGCTCATCTGGCGATAGGAAACAAATTCTCAACCTAACCTAACTATTTTGGAGGAATCGTGGCGACCGACCCGGTTTGTGGAATGGAAGTCGACGAAAAGGCGACGGATTTTCAGACGCTGTTCGCGGGCAGGAAGTATTTCTTTTGCTCGGAGGATTGCCGCAAGGAATTCGAAAGCGAGCCGAATGACTATATCGAGACAGCGGCAGCCTGAGGCTGCGACACTCGATAAAAAGAAAAGGCCCAGCGGCAAAACCGCTGGGCCCTGTTATCTGCGTTGGGGAAACTTGCATCCGCAGCCGGCGAGGACATCCGGCCCTCAGACGGACATTCTCCGCTTAGCCAAGAAGACACTCCGGCCGACACGTTTCTCTTACCGATGCGCCAACGCCGGCTCGGGCATAGCTTTGCCGGACTTGAAAGCCTCGTAGCGGGCGTTGATTTCCTCCCAGTTGACAACGTTCCACCAGGCGGCAAGATATTCCGGCCGGCGGTTGTTGTACTTGAGATAGTAGGCGTGTTCCCAGACATCGTTGCCGAAGATGGGGAAATGGCCCTGAGAAATGGGGCTATCCTGGTTGGGCGTGGTCATGATGTGAACTTCGCCACCGGGCTTGCCGGCCAGCCAGACCCATCCCGAACCGAACTGCTTGCCGCCGGCATCATTGAACTTGGCCTGAAAATCTTTGAAGTTGCCGAAGGTCTTGCTGATGACCTGCGCGATCGGCCCGGAGGGATCCCCCCCTCCTTTAGGCTTCATGATTTTCCAATACATGCTGTGGTTGACGTGGCCGCCGCCATTGTTGCGGACCGCGGCGCGAATATCTTCGGGAATGGAGTTGAGGTCGCGCAGCAGGTCCTCGGGAGTCTTCTTGTACAGCTCAGGATGCTTGTCGAGGGCGGCGTTGAGATTCTTCACGTAGGCACCATGATGCATGTCGTGATGCAGCGTCATGGTCTGCTTGTCGATGGTGGGTTCGAGGGCCGCATAGTCATAGGGAAGAGGCGGTACTTCGTGAGCCATGATTTTTTCCTCCTGGAATCTTCTGGTTCTGATGACGGGATCGAAGATACGGATTCAGAGGCGCAGCGCGCTCCGGTTGCAATTTAGAGGAAGCGACAAAGGCGATTCTACACCCGGCGCGCGGCCTGCGGGTGCGGTTACATTGGCTTGCTCCATGGTGCCGCGGTGTGAAAAACTAAGAGGCACCGTTTGCGCCGGGGCGGCGGTGATTGGCAGCCATGTCTGGGAAACGCACACTATTCGAGAAGATCTGGGATGCGCACGTGGTCGCCCAACCGGGCGGTCGGTCGCCAATCGTCTACATCGATCTCCATATGGTGCACGAGGTGACTTCTCCGCAGGCGTTTGACGGGTTGCGCGCGGCGGGAAGAAAAGTTCGCCAGCCCGGGCGTACAGTCGCGACGGTCGACCACAATGTGCCTACCGAACCGCGCGGAACTCCGATCACCGATTTGATTGCGGCGAAGCAGATTGCCGCGCTGCAGACCAACTGCCGAGAATTCGGCGTGCGGCTGTTCGATATGGACTCGGCGGAGCAGGGAATCGTGCACGTGATCGGGCCGGAGTTGGGATTCACGCAACCGGGGATGACGATTGTCTGCGGCGACAGCCACACCAGCACGCATGGCGCGTTTGGAGCGTTGGCCTTCGGCATTGGCACGTCCGAGGTCGAGCATGTGCTGGCTACGCAATGTTTGGCGCAGAGCAAGCCGAAGACGATGAAGGTGGAAGTGCACGGCCGGCTGGGCGAGGGTGTCGGGGCAAAAGATCTGGCTTTGGGAATTATTGGACAGATCGGCACTGACGGCGCGACCGGGCATGTGATCGAATATGCGGGCGCGGCGGTCCGCGGGCTTTCCATGGAAGGACGCATGACGCTGTGCAACATGAGCATCGAGGCGGGAGCGCGCGCGGGCATGGTGGCCCCAGACGAGACGACGATTGCTTATGTGAAGGGCCGGCGATTTGCTCCGCGCGGCGCAGAGTTGGAGGCGGCTGCGGAACGCTGGCGAAATTTGCCCGGCGATACGGGCGCTGCATTCGACAAGGTCGTGGAAATCGATGCAGCGCAGCTCTCGCCGTTCGTGACCTGGGGAACGAATCCGGGGATGGTTGCTCCGGTCACGGGGCGAGTGCCGGAGCTCGGCAGTTTCGAGAATGGCGACCGGAAGGCGGCAGAACTGGCGCTGCAATACATGGGGCTCGAGCCGGGGCGGCGGATTGAAGAGATTGGCGTGGATCGCGTTTTCATCGGCTCCTGCACCAACTCGAGGATTGAAGATTTGCGCGCAGCGGCGAAAGTGGCGCGCGGTCACCATGTGAGCCCGGGAGTGCGGGCGATGGTGGTGCCGGGATCGCAAACGGTGAAGCGCGCCGCGGAGCAGGAAGGGCTGCACCGTGTTTTTCTGGATGCGGGATTCGAATGGCGCGAGCCGGGATGCTCGATGTGCCTGGGAATGAACCCGGATATTTTGCAGCCGGGCGAGCGCTGCGCTTCGACCAGCAATCGCAATTTTGAAGGCCGCCAAGGGCGTGGCGGAAGAACGCACCTGGTGAGTCCGATGATGGCGGCGGCGGCGGCGATTGCGGGGCATTTTACAGACATTAGGAATTGGAAGTATCAGTAGGGTCAGTCCATCGGCCCGAGGATCAGTGCTGTGCCAGTTCGATACAAGTGGATTCAACCCGGAGGGCACAGAGGAACACGGCGGAAATGCAAATTCCACACAGCGGTCTGCTGGTTTCGACGCACATTGGTGAAACGATGAAGCCTTTTCGTGTACATCGAGGGTTGGCTGTGCCTCTCGACAGAATCAACGTCGACACCGATCAGATCATTCCCAAGCAATTTCTCAAGCGCATCGAGCGAACCGGCTTCGGCGAATTTCTTTTTTACGATTGGCGCTACAGGCAAAACGGAGAGAAGAATCTAGAGTTCGTCCTCCATCATCCGCGTTACGAGGGCGCCAGCGTTCTGATTGCGGGCAAGAACTTCGGATGTGGATCGTCACGCGAACATGCCGTCTGGGCGCTGACGGACTTTGGTTTTCACGCGGTGATCGCGCCGAGTTTCGCGGATATTTTTTTCAACAACAGCTCGAAGAACGGTTTTCTCGCGGTGCGGCTCGGCGAAGGCGAAGTCGCGCAACTCATGCACCGCACGCAGGAGGTTCAGGGCTACGAAGTCACCGTCGATCTGGAGCGGTGCGAAGTGCGTGACGATCATGGATTCGGCGTAAAGTTTTCCATGGATGAATTCACTCGTGATTGCCTTCTGAATGGGCTCGACGAAATCGGTCTGACGCTGCAGCAGGAGGCGCAAATAGCGGCGTATGAGGCAAACCATCCTGCACCCGTAAGCGAAGAAAAGGTGCGAGAGTAAAACTACGGTAATAGCGAGTAAAGATTTGTAAAAAATTTCGTCCTGCTCTTGACCGGTTGTGGCAGCGCAGTTGATGCTGGAACGGCAAGGTATTGCATCTATTCCGGTTCCTACCTGAGCCACTCGAGCGGGAGGGTCTTGGCGAGGAAAAGTCCCTGACTCCCCGGGTAGAGTTACGGCAACCGAGTTGAACGGCGTACGTCTAATAATGGACAAGCCTGCCGGTGATGCGAGGGCAGGCACAGTCCGATATCGCACCTATGACCGAATCGAGCTTCACTCAAGCAAAATCAGTGCACGGGACAAGGACAGTCTGGCTGCTCACTGCGACGGTGGCTGGAATGTTGATAGCCGGCCTTTCGGCTTGTAGCGGCAAGCAGCAAGACGCCCATGCCGCTGCGCCGCGCGCCATCTCGGTAGCCATCACAAAGGTGCAAAGCCAGGATATGCCGGTGTATCTGGTGGGCCTGGGCTCGGTGACGGCGTTCAATACCGCCAATATAAAGAGCCGGGTCGACGGCCAAATCATGCAGGTGAATTTCAGGGAAGGGCAGTTCGTGAAGAGGGGCGAGCTGCTGATCGTGATCGATCCCCGGCCTTATCAGGTGCAACTGGAGCAGATGCAGGCGCAACTGTTCAAAGATCAGGCGTCGCTGCGCGATGCCAAGTTGAACCTGGACCGCTACACGGCGCTGATTCCCTCCGGCAGCATCGCCCAGCAACAGGTGGACACACAAAAGGCAACGGTGGATCAGCTCGAGGGGCAGGTTCGTACCGATCAGGCACAGATCGACAATGCGAAACTGCAGATTACGTATTGCCACATTACGGCGCCGTTTGACGGTCGGGTCGGCCTGCGGCAGGTAGATCCCGGGAACATCGTCCACGCCACCGATACCAACCCCATGCTGATCCTTACGCAGCTGCAGCCGATCGCAGTGATTTTCACGCTGCCGGAGGATGTTTTGGACCGGGTGGCCCAGCATATGAAGACGGCCACGCTGCAGGTAGAAGCGCTCAACCGCGATGACCAGACGAAACTCGCGACCGGCAAGCTGTTGACCATCGACAACCAGATTGATCAGACGACCGGTACGGCGAAACTGAAGGCAGTTTTTGACAACAAAGACGACCGGCTTTGGCCCAACCAGTTCGTGAACGCGCGATTGCTGCTCGAAGTGCGAAAGAACGCCACGGTAGTGCCGACGGCCGCGGTGCTGCGCGGTCCGCAGGGTACGTTCGTGTATGCGGTGAAATCTGACCAGACGGTGGAAGTGCGCCCGGTCAAAGTAGCGCTCACTCAAGGCAACACCACGGCGATCGCCAGCGGGATCAACCCCGGCGAGACTGTGGTGACGGACGGCCAGGACAAACTGCAAGGCGGCAGCAAGATTGTGCCTAGGGCTGTGGCGGGAAGTAATACAGGAGCAGGCCAAAGCGGGGCGGCAGCGGGAACCCCCGGTTCATGAGTCCTTCACGCCTATTTATTCTTCGGCCGGTAGCCACCACGTTGCTGATGGTTGGCGTGATGTTGGTGGGGCTGGTCGCCTATCTTCAATTGCCGGTCTCGGCTCTGCCCGAAGTTGATTACCCGACCATTCAAGTGGTGACGTTTTATCCCGGGGCGAACCCTGACGTCATGGCTTCTTCCGTCACCGCCCCTCTGGAACGGCAATTCGGAGAGGTTCCCGGGCTCAGCCAGATGACCTCCACCAGTTCATTTGGCAGTTCGCTCATCACTCTCCAGTTCGCCCTTGACCAGAACATCGACGTGGAAGAGCAACAGGTACAGGCGGCGATCAACGCCGCTTCCACGTTCCTGCCGAGCGATCTCCCCAACCCGCCTATCTACAACAAGGTAAATCCCGCCGATGCGCCGATTCTGACGCTGGCGTTGACTTCGGATTCGCTGCCGCTTTCCAAGGTGGAAGACCTGGCCGATACGGCGCTGGCACAGAAGATTTCGCAACTGCCGGGCGTGGGACTGGTATCCATCAGCGGCGGGCAGAAGCCGGCGGTGCGAATTCAGGCTAACCCCACGGCCCTGGCCTCATATGGACTGAGCCTGGAAGATTTGCGTACAGCGATCCTGCAGGCCAATGTGGATCAGGCCAAGGGCGTGATCGATGGCCAGCGCCAAGCCTATACCCTCGGGGACAACGACCAGCTTCTCTCCGGCGAGCAATACAAGCCGATCGTGATCGCTTATCACAATGGAGGGCCGGTACGAATCAGCGATGTCGCCAACGTGGTCGATGGCGCGGAAAATGTGCAGCTTGCGGCGTGGATGAATCTGACACCGGCGGTGATCGTCAACATCCAACGCCAGCCCGGAGCCAACATCATCAGCGTGGTGGATCGGATCAAGAAACTCCTGCCACAACTGCAGGGCTCGCTGCCGGCGGCGGTCAATCTGCAGATTCTGACCGATCGCACCACGACGATTCGGGCGTCGGTGAAGGATGTGGAATTCGAGCTGATGCTGACCATCGCGCTGGTGGTGATGGTCATCTTTCTATTTCTGCGGAACCTCTCGGCGACCATCATTCCCAGCGTGGCGGTGCCGCTCTCGATTGTTGGCACATTCGGCGTGATGTATCTGCTGGGCTACAGCCTGAACAACCTCACCTTGATGGCATTGACGATTTCCACCGGTTTTGTGGTGGATGACGCCATCGTCATGATCGAAAACATCGCCCGCTTCCTGGAGGAGGGTGATGCGCCGGTGGAAGCCGCGTTGAAAGGCTCCGGGCAAATCGGCTTCACGATTGTCTCGCTGACGGTTTCGCTGATTGCAGTGCTGATTCCGCTGCTGTTTATGGGCGATATCGTGGGGCGGTTGTTCCGCGAATTTGCCGTCACGCTCTCGGTGACGATTCTGGTCTCGGCGGCGGTATCACTAAGCCTGACCCCAATGATGTGCGCCAAGCTGCTGCGGCATCAGCGACCCGAAGACGAAGGGCGCTTCTACAAGATTTCCGAGGACTATTTCAACCGGGTTATCGCCTTCTACGGGCGCACCGTAAAGTGGGTTTTGAAACATCAGACTGCCACACTGCTGGTGACCTTTTCCACGCTGGTTCTTACTCTGATTCTCTACGTGGTGGTGCCGAAGGGGTTTTTCCCCGTGCAGGATACGGGCGTAATTCTGGGCATCTCGGAAGCGCCGGATAGCGTTTCTTTTGATGCCATGGCGCAGCGCCAGCAGGAACTGGCAAAAGTGATTCTGAAAGACCGGGATGTAGAGAGCTTATCGTCGTTTATCGGCGTGGACGGGACCAACACCACGCCCAATGCGGGGCGCATTCTGATCAATTTGAGGTCGCTGGATGTGCGGAAAGACAGCGCGTCGGAGGTGATCCGGAGGCTGGAGCCGCAGCTGGCCAAGATTGATGGCATCACGCTTTATATGCAACCCGTCCAGGATCTCACGGTCGAAGACCGCGTGAGCCGCACCCAGTTCCAGTACTCGATTGAAGACGCCGATGCAGACGAACTGGCGGAGTGGACGCCGAAACTGGTGGAAAAACTACGCCAGTTGCCGGAGTTGACCGATGTCGCGACCGATCAGCTGAACAACGGCCTGCAAGCCAACATTTCGATTGATCGCGACACGGCTTCGCGCCTGGGCATCCTGCCGCAAGCTATCGATAACACGCTTTACGACGCATTCGGGCAACGATTGGTTTCGACGATCTTCACGCAGCTTAACCAGTATCACGTGGTGCTCGAAGTCGCACCGAACTTTTCGCAGAATCCGGAAGATCTCAAAGATATTTACGTTCGCCCCAGCAGCAGCCTGCCCACGACCGGCGCGCCCACAGCCAACGTTCCTGGTGCGGTGACCAGCGGTTCGCCAGTGCCAATCTCTGCCTTTACCACGGTACGTTCGGCGCGCACTTCGCTTTCCGTGAACCATCAGGGGCAGTTTCCGGTGGTGACCTTGTCGTTCAATCTTGGCCCGGGGGCTTCCCTGGGCGACGCCACGCAGGCCATCCAGCGGGTGGAAAAAGAAATTCAGCTGCCGCCAAGCATTCATCCCTCATTCCAGGGAACGGCTGCGGCGTTTCAAAATTCGCTTTCGACTGAGCCCTACCTGATTCTGGCGGCAATCATCACCGTGTACATCGTGCTGGGAGTTTTGTACGAGAGCTATATCCACCCGATAACGATTCTTTCCACGCTGCCATCGGCGGGCGTGGGAGCGATCCTGGCTCTGCTGATTACGCACAACGATCTGAACGTGGTGGCGCTGATCGGGATCATCCTGCTGATCGGTATCGTCAAGAAGAACGCCATCATGATGATCGACTTCGCGCTGGAGGCCGAGCGCGACGAACACAAACCTCCCGAGGAGGCAATCTATCAGGCCTGCCTGCTGCGCTTCCGACCTATCATGATGACGACCATGGCGGCTCTGCTGGGCGGCTTGCCGCTGGCTCTGCTTTCGGGGACGGGCGCCGAGTTGCGGAGGCCGCTGGGCATCACGATTGTGGGCGGATTGCTGCTCAGCCAGTTGTTGACGCTCTATACCACCCCGGTGGTTTATCTGTGGTTTGACCGGCTGGCGCGTCGATTGGAACGCTACCAGATTGGCAACCCTATTCCCCGGGAGCCCATGCCAACGGATTGAGCGATGAGCATTTCCGCACCATTCATCCGCCGTCCGATCGGGACCTCGCTGCTGGCAGCGGCGCTGCTGCTGGCCGGGATTCTTGCCTTCAATTTTCTGCCCGTGGCGTCGCTGCCGAATGTGGACTTTCCCGTCATCGGCGTAGGCGCCGCGTTACCCGGGGCCGATCCGGAGACGATGGCTTCGGCTGTGGCTACGCCGCTGGAGCGGCAATTCGGCCGTATTTCCGGGGTGAATCAGATGACCTCGTCGAGCCAGCTCGGTTCGACAGGGATTACTTTGCAGTTCGATCTGAACCGGGACATTAATGCCGCCGCCCGCGACGTGCAGGCGGCGATTAATGCGGCGCGGAGCCAGCTGCCGGCGAATCTGCCGGGCAACCCGACTTATCGCAAAGCAAATCCGGCAGATGCACCCATCACCATCGTGGCGCTGACTTCCGATACGATTCCGGTTCCCACGCTCTACGACACTGCCGATTCCATTCTGGCGCAGAAGCTCTCCGAAGTGGATGGGGTGGGCCAGGTGTTTGTATTCGGCTCAGCGCCTCCCGCCGTACGCGTCGAGGTGAACCCCACGCTGCTAAACAAGCTAGGCGTTGGCCTCGACACGGTGCGCAATGCGCTCAACGCCGCCAATGCAAACCGGCCCAAGGGCAGCTTCTCCGGCGACACGAGAACTTATGCAGTCACCGATAACGACCAGCTTTTCACCGCCGCCGAATACCGTCCGCTGATCGTGGCTTATCACAACGGGGGCGTAGTGCGGTTGGAGGACGTCGCCCAGGTGGAGGATTCGGTCGCCGACGTACACAATGTTGGATTGGCAAATGGCAAGCCGGGGGTTTTGATTGTTCTATTCCGCCAACCGGGAGCCAACATCATCGATACGGTCGACCGCGTTCGGGCCCTCATGCCCTATTTGCAGTCTTCGATTTCCCCAGCCATCAAGCTGGATATGGTGCTGGACCGCACGGTCACGGTGCGAGCCTCGGTCAAAGACATTGAACGGACCCTGTTGATCTCGGTCATCCTGGTCATCCTGGTAGTGTTTGCCTTCCTGCGTACGGTGCGGGCCACGATCATCCCCAGTATCGCCGTGCCGCTTTCTCTGGTGGGGACGTTTGGCGTGATGTATCTGCTGGGCTACAGCCTGGACAACCTGTCGCTGATGGCGCTGGCGATCTCCACCGGGTTTGTGGTGGACGATGCGATCGTGGTGCTGGAGAACATCACGCGTTACGTGGAGCGCGGCATGGATGCGGTGCAGGCTGCATTCAAAGGCGCAGCTGAGATCGGCTTTACGGTGCTCTCCATGAGCACGTCTCTGGTTGCCGTCTTCATTCCGCTGCTGATGATGGGGGGAATTGTAGGCCGTCTGTTCCGCGAGTTCGCGGTTACCCTGAGTGTGGCAATTGGCGTGTCGTTACTGGTTTCGCTCACCACAACGCCCACGATGTGCGCCAAGTTTCTGCGAGCCCAGAAAGAGGATGAAAAACATAACATCTTCTATCGCACCAGCGAGTGGGTCTTCGATAAGGCGCTGATTTCGTACCGGCACTCTTTGAAATGGGTGCTTGCCCATCAACCCATAGTGCTGGCCGTCACCATTCTGGTGGCATGTCTTAGCGTATACCTCTACATCCAGGTGCCAAAGGGCTTTTTCCCCCAACAGGATACTGGGCGGCTGATGGGTACGGTGCAGGCCGATCAGGACATTTCATTCCAGTCGATGCGTGACAAGATGCAGGAATTCGTGACCATCGTTCTCAAGGACCCGGCGGTGAGCACGGTCGTCGGTTTTGCGGGGGGAAATACCGTTTCAAACCAGGGCCGATTTTTCGTCATGCTCAAGCCGCAGGACGAGCGCGGAAAGTGTCAGGCAAAGCATTTCTGGCAATCGTGCCCCACGATTACCGCCGACGATGTGATCAATCGGCTGCGTGGAAAACTTGCGGTGGTTCCGGGGGCAACCTTACTCCTGCAATCGGCGCAAGACCTGACGATTGGCGGGCGATTCGGCGCCGCGCAGTATCAATACACCCTGCAAGGCGCGAACCTTGAAGATCTGGACAAGTGGGCGCCGCTGCTGCTCGAAAAAATGAAGGCCTTGCCCGAATTGCGCGATGTCAACACCGACCAGCAGGATCGCGGCCTGGAAGCGAAGCTCATCATCGACCGCGACACCGCCAGCCGTTTGGGAGTGGATCCGCAGGACCTGGACAATGCTCTCTATGACGCATTTGGACAGCGGCAGGTCTCGACCATGTACCGGCCGTTGAACCAATACCACGTGGTGATGGAAGTTGCGCCGCAGTTCCAGCAAACCACCGAAGCCCTGCAGAATATCTATGTCCGTTCGTCGGCCGGCGCTATGGTGCCGCTCTCGGCATTCACCCAGTCCGCGACGGTCAACGTGCCGCTGGCGGTAAACCATCAAGGGCAAGTACCGTCGGTGACGATTTCTTTTAATCTGGCGCCCGGGATTTCTCTCGGTCAAGCGACTCAGGCTGTAGAGAAGGTAGAAAGCAGTATTGGCCTGCCTCCGAGCGTTTCGGCCAGCTTTCAGGGGACGGCCGCCGCTTTCCAGAGTTCTCTCTCGAGCGAGCCTATTTTGATCTTTACGGCGCTGATCACGGTTTACATCGTGCTGGGCATGCTTTATGAGAGCTACATTCATCCGATCACGATTCTTTCCACGCTGCCCTCTGCCGGAGTGGGCGCGCTGTTGGCTCTGCTGCTGACGCACAACGAGCTGAATGTAATCGGCACCATCGGGATCATCCTGCTGATTGGCCTGGTGAAAAAGAATGCCATCATGATGATCGATGTGGCGCTCGACGTGGAGCGTACGCAGGGAAAGAAACCGGTGGAGGCCATATACGACGCCTGCATCCTGCGCTTCCGCCCTATCATGATGACGACGATGGCTGCGCTGCTGGGTGGACTTCCGCTGGCTCTAGGCCATGGCACGGGATCGGAGTTGCACCGGCCGCTGGGTATTACAATCGTGGGCGGGCTCATCGTCAGCCAGGCGCTGACGCTGTTTACCACGCCGGTGGTTTACGTCTATCTTGATCGGCTGCGACTGGCTCTGCGCGGTGGCGAAGATACAACTTTGCCGTCCACGACTTCACCAGCGCCAGGGCAACCGAGCCCTGCCCATTAAGCGCCGCCGAGCAAGCCCACGGCAAAACCTGTAAGATTGGGCCTTGCCTGCGCACCGGAACTCGAGACTGACCGACCCCGGCCGCTGCCGATCGTGCAACCTGATCTGATCGAGGCGGCATCGCAGGGGTAGCGCAGGGAGCAGGGAGATTCGTAAACCAGATTGTTCTGTGCCCGGAAGCTTCCGGCAGGACGCTTCTGGCGACCTGTATGATCGTTCTTCTATTATTGGTCTTCGCTGTCTCAGATTCTCTCAGGAGTTACGGATGCTGAAGAAGGCAGTCGTGTTGATTCTTGTGTGTGGGAGCATCGCGGGCTGGACCGGCTGCCAGGAGACCTCCAGCCACTATGTCTACGCAGCACTACCCGGACCGAGCGAGATTGCCGCCTTTCGCGAAGACCCCAACTCGGGCGTTCTGACCGCGCTTTCAGGAAGCCCATTTCCATCCGGGGCTGGTCCGGAATCGATCGCCATTCATCCCTCAGGAAAGTACTTGTATGCCCTAAACGCTGCGCAAGCTCAAGCCGACGTGTCATTGTTTGACATCGCGGGCGACGGCGCGTTGACGGAAGTGACTCCGCGCGCACCCGTCGGTTCAGTCCCCAAAGTCCTGGCCATGGATGCCGCCGGTAGTTTCCTTTATGTGGCCAACGGCGGATCGAACAACGTGACAGTCTTCTCCATCGATTCCAGCGACGGAGCGCTTACCGAGGTTTCCGGCTCGCCCTTTCCCGTGGGAATGTCTCCCCTGGACATGAAATTGAATCCCGCGGGAAACGTCCTGTATGTCACCGGTTCGCCAAACATTCTTGCCGCGTTCGGCATCACAGCCAGTTCGAGTGCGGCAACGCTCACGCTGATTGCCCGGTCCGATCCAAGCACTTCCCCGGGCAACGGCCCTAACTCAATCGCCATCGCGCCCAGTGGAAACTACCTCTACACGGCCAACACACTGGATAGCTCAATTTCGATTTTTCCACTTGATCCCTCGGGTACATTCGAGCCGCCAACCGTCTTGTCCGAAGCGGCGGGCGCGCGCCCGCTTTCGCTGGTGATTGACCCTACAGGAACCTACCTTTTTGCAGCCAATAACCATGGGAATAACATCGCGGTGTACACGATTGCCTCGGGTTCGGGAGCATTGGCTGCAGTGAGTTCCTCGCCGTTTGCTTCCGAAACGGCGCCCAGCTTTCTGGCCGTCGATCCCAGCGGAAAGTATCTGTTGGTGGGTAGCCAGAACGCGGCCGGAATCCAGACGTTTGGCATCGCAGGCGGCACCGGCCAACTGAACTCGATTGCTACCTTTTCTACGGCAAATACTCCAAGTTCGATCGTCGTCGTCAAATAGTCTTTTCGTGCAGCTGGCCGCAGGGTTCCACCGCGGGCAGAGCGGCTTGGTAAGAGTGTGCCTAGATTTTACTTGCCGGTGACAAACGGGAGCTGATTCGCTAGAGACAATCAAATCGTCTGGCGGAGCACTCGCTGATTTTTTTGCGCAGAAGAGTAGACTTATCGGGCATGACTGATTGAACTCCACGACAGATTTACGGGATGGACGCATGAGGATCGCAAGCGCAGCGAGCGCGTTTCCAGAGCATTACTATTCCCAGAAGTATCTTTTGGAACAACTGCAGCAGTATTGGGGCGACCGCCTGGAGAATCCCAAGCTGCTGGAGCGCTTACATCGCCACGTCACGGTGGAAGGCCGCCACCTTGCCCTGCCCACCGAGGATTATTACGGCATTCACACCTGGGGCGAGGCTAACGATGCGTGGATCAAAGTCGCCCGAGAGCTGGGCGAAAAGGCGCTTTGCGTGGCGCTGCACAATGCCGGATTGCAGCCGAGTGATCTGGGTGCGCTTTTTTTTACCAGTGTCACGGGAATCTGCAGCCCTTCGATCGACGCGCTGCTGATCAACCAGATGGGACTTTCGCACAACATTCGCCGTGTCCCAATCTTTGGTTTGGGTTGCGTGGCCGGCGCGGCGGGGATTGCGCGCGCGGCGGATTACGTTCGCGCTTATCCTTCCCAAGCTGCGGCACTCGTGTCGGTAGAGCTTTGTTCGCTTACGCTGCAACGGGAAGATCTCTCGACGGCGAATCTTATCTCGTCCGGCCTTTTCGCCGATGGCTCGGCCGCGGTGATCGTCACTGGCGAAGGGCGCGAGTCCGCTGGGCCGAAGATTCTGGCTACACGCTCCGTTTTTTATCCCGACACGGAGGAAATGATGGGATGGAATGTGTCAGAAAAGGGTTTTCGCATCGTGCTGTCGGTCGAGGTACCGAACCTGATTCGCAAAAACCTGGGCCATGACGTGGATGCCTTTCTTGCCGACCATGGATACCAGCGCAGTGATCTGCATAGCTGGGTGTTGCATACCGGAGGCCCGAAAATCCTGGAGGCCACGGCCGACGCGCTGGATCTTCGTAACGGTGAACTCGACGCCTCCTGGGATTGCCTGCGCAAGGTCGGCAACCTCTCGTCGGCGTCTGTACTCGTAGTTCTGGAAGACGTGATGAAAAAACGCCGGCCCGAGCCCGGCACACTGGGCCTGCTGGCCGCCATGGGGCCGGGATTCTGCTCCGAGTTGATTCTTCTGCGATGGTGAGGTTAGGCAGTGGCAAGTTCGACGGATGTCTTCATTATCGGAGGAGGCCCGGCCGGGCTGGCGGCGGCAATCGCGGCGAGGCAGGAGGGGTTACACGCTGTGGTGGCCGACGGCTCGGAGCCGCCAATCGACAAACCTTGCGGCGAAGGACTCATGCCGGATGCCCTCACGGCTCTTGAGAGGCTGGACATCCGCGTCCCGAGGGCCGATGCGTTCTCATTTCGTGGTATTCGCTTTCTTGGTTCGGGGATGTCCGTGGAAGCGCCATTTCCGTCGGGCAGTTGCGGGGTGGCGATTCGGCGCACCGAACTTCATCGCCTCATGATTGAACAGGCTGCCCGCCTGGGTACGGAATTGCTGTGGCAGACTCCGGTCACGGGAATTTCGGGCGACCAGGTTCAGTTGGCAGGGCGGACCCTCCGCGCCAGATGGATTGTGGGCGCCGATGGCGCCAATTCCCGTGTCCGGCAGTGGGCTGGAATTGAGGCTCGCCTGCGCTCGAGATTTCGCTACGCCTTTCGCAGGCACTTCCGGGTACCGCCGTGGACCGACCACATGGAGCTCTACTGGAGCGAGCGCGGCCAGGGTTACGTTACCGGGATCGATCGCGAGCATGTATGCGTCGCGCTCGCTTCGCGCGATCCGAAACTGCGGATGAAAGAGGCGTTGTTAGCATTCCCCGAGCTGAACGCGCGGCTGGGCGGGGCTGAGCCGACATCCGCAGAACGGGGAGCGGTGACCGCTAACCGCACGCTGCGGCGAGTTTGGCGGGGAAATGTTGCTTTGATTGGCGACGCCTCCGGCACTGTGGATGCCATCACGGGAGAAGGGCTTGCGCTCTCATTTGCTCAGGCCAGGTTTTTGGCGCGATGCCTGAGATCGGGCAATCTCACTCGCTACCAGGCCGAACACCATCGCGGGTCCCTGCGGCCTCGATTCATGGCAAGGCTCATGCTGACGCTGGATGGGCGTGCCCGGCTGCAACGCCGCACGTTGCAGGTTTTTCGCAACCATCCCAACATTTTTCGTAGGCTGCTGGCCTTCCACATTGGAGAATTGTCGCCTGTCCATCTTGCCTTCGACGGGCTCACTCTGGGATGGGGGTTGCTGACCGCCTGATCCGATGAGAAGACCGGGGCCCTTTCGGGACAGGCTGAGCTGGTTGTTTCTGGCATGCGCGATTTTATCGATCAACCATCAGGCGGCTGCACAGGATGCGGTGCTCACCCTGGATCCCGTACGAACGGTGGTTCAATACACCCTGGGCGATGTGCTGCATACGGTCCAC
Organism: Candidatus Aquilonibacter sp.; assembly: GCA_035523915.1. Classification (GTDB taxonomy): domain Bacteria; phylum Acidobacteriota; class Terriglobia; order Terriglobales; family Acidobacteriaceae; genus Sulfotelmatobacter. The sequence continues at coordinate 20,603 of DATKPV010000032.1, forward strand.
GGAACGTTTCAGCTTAAACAAGGCACGCTCGATCTCGACCCGGCGTCGGGTAACCTCTCGGGAGAAATCATAGTGGACGCCACCAGCGGGCAAAGTGGCACGGCGATGCGGGACCGCAAAATGCATCGCGAGGTGCTGGAAAGCTCCCGTTATCCGGAGATTACGTTTCGCCCCGATCGCGTGGAAGGAGCAGTTTCGCTTCAGGGCAAGTCATCGGTGAAGGTACACGGGATTTTCAGCATTCACGGGGCCGATCACGAAGTAACCGTTCCAGCCGAGGTAGAAATGACTCCCCAGCAATGGACGGCAACGGTTCACTTCTCGGTGCCGTACGTTGCATGGGGTATGAAGAATCCAAGCAATTTTTTCCTGCGTGTGAGCCCCACCGTCGAAATCGATATCGAGGCGGCAGGTAGTCTGGCAAGGCGCTGATCCGATTGCGATTGTCTTCCCCTCGATCTACTGGTCGACCATGATGCCTTTCCCTTCGACACACTCGTAGGATCGTCCGGCGACGACATTCCTGAATTCTTCGGTCGCGCCGCTGGGCCACGTGATCGACACATTGTCGACGCGGTCGAGTTTGCCCAGACCGAAGGTAAGCGGCAATTCCGACTGGGATAGATAGCTGGAGCCGGTCTTCACCATACGCGACTGATTCAATCCCCCGATGGAGATGCGCACAGTCGCGCCGATGGCATCGCGGTTGGATTTGGTTCCGACAAGGCGAAAGCGGATGCTGCGATTTCCTTCCAACTGGTCATTGCGATAGAGATAAGCGGGACCGTTGTTGGTGGTCAGCAACAGGTCGAGGTCACCGTCGCGGTCAAAGTCGGCGTAGGCCAGTCCGCGGCCCACCTTGGGTTGATCGAATCTGCCGCCAACCTCTGCCGCCACGTCGCGGAAATCGCCCTTCGCATTGTTCAGGAAAAGCTGGGGCGGTTGAGCATAGCCGACGTTTCCCCGAATATTGCGCACGGTCTCATCGATGTGGCCGTTGGCAACGGCGAGATCGAGCCAGCCGTCGAGATTGCAGTCGACAAAGATGCAGCCAAATCCCAGGCTATTCTTGGACGCGAGTCCCACGCCGGCCTGCGCCGCGACGTCTTCATAAGTCTTTCCGGAGAGCTCATACAGGCCGGTCATCTCGTTATCGAAATTCGTAATCGCCACTCCAGAATGTCCGGAATTGCGGAAGTCGGCCGCGTCCACGCCCATGCCCGCACGCGCCCGTCCCTCGCTGCTGAAGGCCAGGCCCGCTTCCACCGCGACGTCGCGAAACGTACCGTTGCGCTGGTTGCGGTAAAGCTTGTTGGGCTGAGTGTCGTTGGCCACCAGCAAATCGGGCCAGCCATCCTCATCGTCATCGAGCATGGCAACGCCGAGAGATTTCGAGCTGCTATCGAAAATGCCGCTGGTTGCGGTGACGTCCTCAAACGTTCCATTGCCGCGGTTGCGGAAGAGCCAGCAGGTTTCGCCGCGATAGGCTTCGGGCGTGCAGTAAGATTTGTGCTTGCCATCGAGACTGCAAAAGACATCGTGCTCGGGAGACCATTTGACGTAGTTGCAAACGAAGAGATCGAGCAGGCCGTCGCGGTCGTAGTCGAACCAGAGTGCCGAGGTGCTGAATGCCTGGCGCTTGCCCAGGCCGCTGCGGTTGGTTACATCAATGAAAGTTCCCCTGCCGGTGTTGTGAAAAAGCCGATTCTGCCCCACGCAGGTGATGAAGATATCGGGGAAGCCATCGTTGTTATAGTCGCCGACTGCCACTCCCATGCCGTACATCTCGACATCGAGGCCGGAATGCACGGTTACGTCGGTGAATGTGCCGTCGCCATTGTTGTGATAAAGCCGCAAGGTGGTGCGGCGGCGTTTGTGGCCGGGCCAGTCCATGCCGTTAATGAGCAGGATGTCCTGCCAGCCGTCGCGATCATAATCCAGAAAGGCGCAACCCGAGCCCAAAGTCTCGGGCAGAAACTTGCCGCCGAAGGCTCCGCTGTTGTGCTGGAATTGAAGTCCGGCCGAGGAAGTAACATCGGCGAGCCGGAAACCGGGAGATTCCGTTGGTCCCGCTGCAAGAGCGCGCAGCAGGGGAAATTGCGATAGTGCCGTCAGGCCGGCTCCGGCTCGCAGAAAGGCCCTGCGATTCACCGTACGTTCACCAACCCGGCACGAATGGCGTAGACCACAAGCTCGGCGGTCTTGTGAATCCCCAAGGCATTCATGATGTTGGCGCGATGCACAGCAACCGTATTCGAACTTAAGTCCAAGGCGGTGGCAATTTCCTTGTTCGACTTGCCATCCACGATCATCTGCAGCACCTCAAGCTCGCGCGGCGTGAGGCCGCCATCACGCTCGCCCTTGAGCGTGGTCTGGCGTTCCACCTGGGGATCAAAAAAGGTTTCTCCTCCGGCGACGCGCCGCACCGCCGGACCCAGCTCCAGGTTCATGGCGTTTTTCAGAATGTATCCTTTGGCGCCGGCGCCGATGGCCTGCCGCACCCAGGTATTTTCCGCGTGCATGCTCAACATCAGTACGCAGGTTTCGGGTGCATCTTCCAGAATTTGGCGCGTGGCTTCGAGGCCGTTCATTTTCGGAAGAGCGCAGTCCATCACCACTACCTGAGGCCGCAATTCGCGGACCAGCTCGATGGCCTGTTCGCCGTCGCCGGCTTCGCCCACAACTTCCATGTCCGGCTCATCTTCCAGCATGCGCCGGAAGCCGCGCCGCACCAGGCTGTGATCATCCACCAGCAAGACTGTGATCTTCTTTGCCATGTTTTTCTTTTTCCCGGTTCTCCTCCCGAGACTCGACTTTCTCGCGCGGCACGGTGAGCTGCAACAACGTCCCGCCCTCGGCGGGGCGTAGAAACTGGATCCGTCCGCCCATCAACTCCGAGCGCTCGCGCATCGCCACCAATCCGATTCCCTGCCGGGCCCGCGGTTCGGTGAAGCCTGTGCCATGATCTTCCACTTCGAGCTTTAGTTCGTGGGGAAGAAAATACAACCGCACCCACGCTTGTCTGGCGCTCGAGTGGCGCGCCACGTTGTTCAGCGCCTCCTGCAGCACGCGGTAGACATGCACGCCGGCGCCGCCATCAATGGGAAACGGTGCACCCTGCTTTTCATAGGATATGGTAATCCCCGTTTGCCGTTCCACGGTAGGAATGTACCAGTCGAGAGTGCTTTCCAGGCCAGCCTCGTCCAGCATGACGGGATGCAAAGCCTGCGACAGCGTGCGCACGCGGTCGAGCGTCTCCTGAGCGATCTCCCGCACTTCCTGCAACTCCGCGCGCAACGGTGAGCCTTCCGGCATGCGCGTTCCGGCACGGCCCAGCATGGAGCCGACGGCGGTCAGAATCTGGCCAAATTCGTCGTGCAGTTCGCGCGAAATATAGCGCAGCGTCGATTCCTGCGTGGCGATCAGCTTTTGCGCCAGTTCGCTGCGCCGCTCGGAAAGCTCGGCCATGCGCGCAAAGAGGCGCCGGTTCCAGCGGATGAGAGAAAGCCCGGTCAACAAAACCGCGAGCAGCGTGGCGCCCAGGAAGACATAGACTTGTCTTTGCACCCGGTCGTAGATCTGGACCACGCGCTGTGCCGCGCGTTCCTCATTCTCGCTGTTCTGCACCAGCAGCCGCGCCACCGTGGCGCTGAGCGCCGCTTGCCGCGCCTGCAGGGAAAGCTGAATCTGCTCGCGCGCCTCTCTGTCCTTGCCGGCGCCTGCCAGGGCGAAAACCCGGTCCACGGCATTCCAGAATTGGGTGAGCGAACTGGTCAAAGATGCGCTCTGGTCGGGCGTGCGGCCGATGGGCGCGAGGCCGGCCTCCAGGTGCATGGCATCGGTCAAGTCGGCCCGAATCCGCTCGAACTGCGCCGTCCATGCGGTGAGCGGATAGGGCTCGTCGTTGTCGATCATGTCACGCATGGCGACGGCCAGCAGGTTCAGATCATTTTGGATGCGCAGCAACTGCAGGGAATCCTTGCGGTTGCGGTCGATCAGCTCCGACTGCAGGCGGCGCAGGCCCGCCACCTGCCAGGTGATATAGGCGGAGTAGGCAACTACGGCGGCCAGCGTGATGATCAAGCCGAGCAGCAGACCCAGGGTGGGCGAACGCTCCGGCGACGGCGGTCGAGGCACGCCCAGAGCATACAACGCCAAACCCGGGCCTGTCACAGGCGGAAGTGTGTGACAATGCTGTAATTGTGAAGCGAAACCGGCCTCCAGGGAGTCTAATCACAGATTGAGTTCCGACCCTAAGCAATTGCCAAAGCCCGCGAAAGTGCAGCGTCTGAGGGCAGTTCTGCCGGAAGTATGGGCGCTGATGCGTCCGCGCAAGTGGCTTCTCGTTCTCGGCTTCGTTCTGATGCTCGTCAATCGCGTGGCCGGGCTTGTATTGCCCTATTCCACCAAGTTCCTCATTGATTTTGTTATTACCAAGCATCACATCGATCGTCTGCGCGAACTGGTGCTGATCGTTCTGGGCGCGACGCTGATTCAAGGCATTACTTCGTTCTCGCTGACGCAGCTGCTTTCCAAAGAAGCGCAGCGGCTGATCGCAGAATTGCGGCAAAAGGTGCAGGTTCACGTCTCCCGCTTGCCCGTCGCTTTCTACGACGCCAACAAGACCGGCAATCTGGTTTCGCGGATCATGAGCGATGTCGAGGGTGTGCGGAATTTGCTGGGGACGGGCCTGGTGGAATTCGTTGGAGGGTTGGTCACCTCAGGCATCGCGCTGGTATTGCTTTTTCGCACCAGTCCGACCATGACTTTAATAGCCGTCGGCTCGCTGCTGTGCTTCGCGGTGGCGCTAAAAAGGGCTTTCGGAACAATCCGCCCTATTTTCCGGGAGCGCAGCAAGATTACCGCTGAGGTCACAGGGCGGCTGACTGAATCTCTGGGGGGCGTACGGGTGGTGAAGGGATATCGCGCCGAAGAGCGGGAAGAAGCGGTGTTTGCGACGGGAGTCCGCCGCCTCCTGGACAACGTCATCAGCACCCTGACCGCGACGTCGGTCATGAGCCTCTCGGCCAGCGTGCTGCTCGGGCTGGTGGGCGCGGTGACCATGTATGTGGGCGCGCACGAAATTGTGGCCGGCACGCTCACCGTCGGCGGCTTCTTTTCCTACACCCTTCTGCTGGGCTTTCTGATCGCTCCCATCATGCAGATTGTCGCCATCGGGACCCAGATCACGGAAGCGCTCGCCGGGTTGGAAAGAACACAGGAAATCCTGAGCGAAAACCCGGAAGACCGCGATCCGCGGCGCACCGTGCGGCTGCACGACATTATCGGACGCGTGGATTTCGATCAGGTGAGTTTCAGCTACGATGGGATTCATGAAGTTTTGCGGGACATTTCCTTCCGAGCCGAGCCAGGGACCGTGACTGCGCTGGTGGGTTCATCGGGGTCGGGGAAATCGACCACGATCGGATTGATTTCCGCGTTTTACGTGCCCACAAAAGGCAGAATTCTGCTGGACGAAATCGACTTGAGCACAGTGCGACTGGATTCCTACCGTAGCCGGCTCGGGGTGGTGCTGCAGGAATCGTTTCTTTTCGATGGGACGATTCGCGAAAACGTGGCTTTCTCGCGTCCTCATGCCAGCGAAGAGGAGATCATGCGCGCCTGCCGCATCGCGCGCGTGGATGAATTTGCCGAGGCTTTCGCGGACAAATATGAAACCGTGGTCGGCGAGCGCGGCGTCAAACTTTCCGGAGGGCAGCGGCAGCGGATTTCCATCGCACGGGCGATTCTGGCCGAGCCGCGCATCCTGATTCTCGATGAGGCAACGTCGAGTCTCGACTCGGAATCAGAACAGATGATCCAGCAAGGATTATCCTATCTCATGCAGGGCCGCACGACCTTTGTCATTGCCCACCGGCTTTCCACCATTCGCCGCGCCGACCAGATTCTGGTCATGGAACAGGGACAAATCCTGGAGCGGGGAACACACGAGCAGCTTTATGCCGCCGGAGGCCGCTATTACGATCTTTATACCCGCCAGCACGGTGTCGAGGGCAATCTCTTCCTCGCGCCCGGAGAAGGAGATTCGATCCCAGCCAGCGGAAACGGCGCAGGAGCACGCGGCGCGCGGAACGACGACAAAGCTCTCCTCGGAGTGATCAAGGGGGACATTCGGTAGCCTCATGAGCCTCGCTCCGGGAACTCTTCCTTCGAATGGATCGCCGGCTATTCGTACCCAGGATCTGCATCGCCACTACCGCATGGGCCAAACGGAAATCCATGCCGTCGATGGTGTTTCGCTCCAGGTAAACGCGGGGGAATTTGTAGCTCTGCTGGGCAGTTCGGGCTCCGGCAAATCGTCGGTATTGAACCTGGTCGCCGGTCTGGACCGGCCGACTTCGGGTGACGTGATGGTTCAGGGCCGCAATCTGGCGCAACTTTCGCGGGAGGAGTTGGCTCACTATCGCCTGCACACGGTTGGCATGGTATTTCAGTCGTTCAACCTGATTCCCAGCATGACGATAACGGAAAACGTGGAATTGCCCCTTCGCTTTGCCGAGGTCGATCGCGGCAAGCGCGACGATATGGCTCGTGAGGCACTGGCGCGGGTTGGCCTGCAGGCGCGCACGAATCACCGTCCCAGCGAGCTTTCCGGAGGCGAACAGCAGAGAGCCGCGCTAGCGCGGGCGCTGATCAATCAGCCTAAGTTGCTCTTGGCTGATGAGCCAACCGGCAATCTTGACAGCCATACCGGAACCGAAATCATGAATCTGGTTCGCGATTTCAACCAGCAATTGGGAATGACGGTTCTGATAGTGACTCACGAGCGCGCACTCGCCGAACGCTATGCTCAGCGCATGATTTTTCTGGCCGACGGCAAAATGATAGGCGAGGAAAGTTGCGCTTCCGGGAAGGCAGCCGGAGAAACCTTGCAGGGAGCGCGGCCGTGAAGCTGCCCGATCTTACTGAACTGGCCTTGCGCAATCTGCGGGAATCGCTGCTGCGCAATTCTCTGACCACCGTGGGAATCTCCGTTGGAGTCGCGTCGCTGGTGGCGATGCTTTCGCTCGGCATCGGGCTGCAGCAACTCGCCAACCGGCGACTGGTGAAGTCGGGGCTATTCGACACCATCGTGGTTACTTCGCGCCGCGATCTTCACAGCTTTGGCCACCATGACGAAGACAACGGCCCCGTTCCCGCCGAAAGCCCAATCCTCGACGAGCCCCTGCGCGTCGCGATCGAGCGGTTGCCCAATGTTCTCGAGGCCTATCCTGACATTCGCTTTATCACCGAGTTGCGCTTTGAAGACAAGCCGCACCTGACCATGGTCGCCGCGCTACCGGCTTCGGCGAAATCGAACGATGCATTTGAAGGCATGCCGGGAAGCTTTTTCTCTTCCGACACCGCGCCCGAGGCCATTCTGCAAAAGTCGTTTGCCGAGGAGTTGCTGGGGAAAACGCCCAAGCCGGGCCTGGATGAAACCAAAGCTGCCGACCTCGCCGGTCCGCTGCTCGGCAAAGACCTGATTCTCAAGTACGCGCAACGTCAAGCTGAAGCGAATCCGGCTCCGGCGGAACAAAGCTCCTCGGAGGACGTGGCCGGTGCAGCTTATTCCGTGGTTTCGCGCGAGCAGAAACTGAAAATCGTCGGCATCGCTGATCTCGATCCCGAAAGTATGCGCGGGCCGACACGGGCGCGCGTCTTTCTGCCGCTCAAGCTGGCTGAAAGCTTGCATGTGATGCAGCCCACCGACTTGCGCGATATCTCCAGCGCCTCCGGCGATGAACCCGTGTACTCGTCGATCAGCGTGCATGTAAAGAGCCCCAAGTATGTGCAGCCGATCGAGAACTCGATCAAGAAAATGGGTTTCAATACATTCTCGATTCTTGATGCCAGCCGCAGCATCCAGCAGTTCTTCAAAGTGCTTGACGTATTTCTGGGAATCTTCGGCAGCCTGGCGCTGGCGGTCGCCTTTGTCGGAATCGTCAATACCCTGGTCATGGCCATACTCGAACGGCGGCGCGAAATCGGCATCATGAAGGCGATCGGCGCCAGCGACGCTGACGTCAAGAAGCTGTTTTTCGCCGAAGCCGGCGCCATGGGCGTTCTGGGTGGCGTTGTGGGAGTCGTGCTGGGTTGGGCGATCGGGCAGGTTATAAACTTCGGGACCAATGTGTACCTGAAAAGCCAATCCTTCCCTCCCGAGCGTTTCTGGTCGGTGCCGTTGTGGCTGGTGGGCTTTGCGATTGTGTTTTCGTTTTTTGTGAGCCTAGCGGCGGGCCTTTACCCAGCGGGACGCGCGGCCCGGCTCGATCCAGTGCAGGCCTTGCGCTACGAATGAAGATCTCAGCGCGATACCGCCGTCTCAGGCTGCTGGCTTTCCTGCTGTTTCTGTTTTTCTCGACCGCTCAACTTCTGGCAGCCCAGAGCCGAATCGACTGCAATGCTCTGAACAGCCGAATCCTGAAAACGGTCATTCATTACTGCGTTTACTTGCCTGCCAGCTACGACGCCAGCGCGGCCCAGCGCCCAGCGCCGGATTATCCGGTTCTTTACTTTCTGCACGGCCTGGGTGACAACGAGCAAACCCTCTTCAACAGCGGAGGCTGGACCTTGCTTGACGATCTGCGCCGGCAGGGAAAGATGGGAGATTTTCTCATCGTAGCTCCGGAAGGAAGACGCAGTTTCTTCATCAATTCTGCCGACGGCTTGTTTAGATATGACGATTTTTTCCGGCTGGAATTCATGCCCCGCATCGAGCGGAAATACCGCGTCAATCGAACGCAAAGGGACAGGGCAATTAGCGGCATTTCCATGGGAGGCTATGGCGCGCTTCGAATGGCCTTCGCCCATCCTGAGTTATTTTCCGCAGCCAGCGCGCAAAGCGCGGCGCTGATGACGGAATCTCCGGCAGAACTCGACGCCGCCATGCGCTCCGGCGCTCCGCTCGCCGGAACCCTGGCTGCCGTGTTTGGGGATCCGATCAACGTGCCGCACTGGGAGGCCAACAATCCCTTCGTTCTGGCCCGGAAAAATGTGGCTGGCCTGCGGCGGATGGCGATCTATTTCAATTGCGGCCAGGACGATAACTATGGGTTCGAAAAAGGCGCAGGGGCGTTGCACGCTGAGCTACTCAAAGAAGGCGTCAAGCACGAATATCGCCCTTATCCCGGCGATCACAGCCTGACTTACTTTCTGGCGCACTTCGTTGAGGTGATGGAGTTCCACTCGAGAGCGTTTGAGCTGACTCGGTAAGCAGATCCTGCAAACACAGAGGGACACGGAGGAGCATAGTTACGCCTACGGCCCGGGGCTTTCCCTGTGTCTCTCGGCGCCTCAGTACGTTCCTCTACGGGCGTTGTGCGTCCTATCTCGGCAGTGGCTCCGTCATATTCGTCAGCGCGTAGGCGAGCACTGCCATTGCAGCGGCATTCTCCCGCAACTCGCTGGGGACGATCTTATCCAGGGTATCGGCTGCCGTGTGGTGGTAGTTGAAATAGGTGCGGCCATCCTGCATGACGCCGAAGGCGGGAACTCCGGATTCGGACATGGCGGCGATGTCAGCTCCAGGAGGATAACCGCTGGGCTGCAGTAGCGTAGCTCCGACGCTGGAGAGCACGTTCTGCACCGGGCGCAGAAGATCTCCGGCCGCGGGACTGATCTTGACGTCGAACCCCAGAGGATGCGCCGCGCCCGCATCGCTTTCGATGGCGGCAACGTGGTGGGAAAAGTCCGAGGAATAATCCTTCGTGTAGGTCTGGCTGCCTGATCCCCCCGTTTCTTCATCCATCCAGGCGATCACGCGCAGGGTACGCGCGGGGCGCAGATGCAGGCGTTGCAGAAGTTCGGCCGTTTCCATGGCGATGACCACACCGGCGCCATCGTCGATGGCCCCAGTGCCCAGATCCCAGGAATCCAGGTGCCCAGAGACGACGACGATCTGCTTGGGATCTACCGCACCTTTCAGGTCGGCGATCACGTTATAGCTGGTTTCGTCCGGAAGCGTCTGGGAAGTGAGCGTCAGGTGCATGCGGACTTTGCCCTGGGCGGCGAGGTCGGCGATCAAGTCCGCATCTTCGGTGGTTACCGCGCCTGCGGGAATACCGGCCGGCAGGCTCATACCAGTGTGGGGCAGGCGATAGTCGGCATCTCCGACCGAGCGCACCAGGGCGGCGACCGCTCCCAAATCCGCCGCAGCCTTCGGCCCCACGGCGCGATAGCGCACCGCTTCGCTGTAAGCCGCGAAGCCGAATCCGGCGGCAGCTTTCCGTTTGTCGAACAACTCATTGAAGAGCACGATCTTTCCCGCGATTTTGTCGCGGCCCAGCGCCTGTAATTCTTCGAAATTATTGACCACGACCACGTCGGCGGTGATACCGTCGGCGCCCGTGGAGGTGCTTGCGCCGAGCGCGGTCAGAACGATCTTTTGCGACGTGCCGGGAACCTGGCCCGGATATTCGACCAACGCCGCGGTCTCGAGGCCGCGCACCCAATGCGGCACGATTACCGGCTCGAGCCGCACCTCAAGCCCGAGTTGTCGAAGCTCGCCGGCGACATATTCGGCGGCGGCGGTCGCTTGCGGCGAGCCGGTTTGGCGCGGCCCGATATTTTCCGTGAGATGCGAGACCTCGCGATAGGCGTAGTCGTCGGTGAGGGCGGCTGCCTTGATGGCGGAGAGCTGTTGCAGCAACAAGGGAGGAAAATTCGCCAGCTGCGCCTGCGTGGGCTGCGGAACAGCCGTCCAGGAACTGGGAACCTGCGGCTTAGGCTGCTGCTGGTTGGAAGCTTGAGCCCAGGCAACTGCAACGAGGGCGAAGAGCACAGAAACGGGCGAACGAAAAAAACTTCCTATCGTCAGCATGGTGGTTGCGACAGTGTATCTGAGATTCGATTTGCCAACACAGAAGGCCGACCCCTCCGGCCCAAAAAAAAGCGGCCCCATTTCTGGGGCCACGATTCAAAGAGGCAAGGTGATGGAAGGTGATGTCAGGAAAGGCGATGCAAGAGGCTATTCTGCAGAACAGAACAACCATTCGGGAAAAGTCGAGCAAGATCGAAGAGAGTGAAGGTCATTTTGTGAGTTTGCGGCCTCTTTTGTTGCATGGAAAGGAGCACTTGCCGAGCCAAAAGGGGCTGACTTACTAGTGCTTTCGAAGTATTTACCTAAGAGGCTTATTTAGAATAACTTACAGGCAACCAGTGAATCGGTGGGACTGTTCCAAAACGGTATTTGAGGCCGATCACAAGTGCACAACGATGCACATTCGGTGCATGAGCCTGGCCTGAGCCGTGAAGCATACAATCCCGCTGAACCCCGCGCCGGTAGCCTCGTTTGCCCAGCCAGGCCAGCAGCGGCTAGCTGTTACCTGCCACGGTGCGCAATTTTCCTGGCAGAAAGTGGTAAGGCGGCCACGGCCCGCTGATCGCCACTTCGCAATTCTTCAACTGCTTGGCAGCGGTATTGTAGCGGTTCTGATATTTCTCCACCGACTTGGAGTCGATCAGGTGGGCAATGTCGATCAACATGCCCTCGGGCGCAACCTTTTTGCAACTTACCTCTTCTTCCAGCGGGTTAAAGAGCTTATGGACCTGGACGGACAGGGCGCGCGCCTTGGTCTGGCGCTCGCGTTCACGGGAAGCCTTTACCCGTAGTTTGGCCAGGTAATCACCGCCAACGGTGTCAGGGAGTTCGACATCAATCATGGCCTCGCGCAATGAGCCGTCGCGGACTACCAGCTTGATGTGCATTTCGGACTTGCCTTTCAGTCGCGCCACGCTCATGCCGAAAGCCCGCCGGTTGACCCGGACGGCCTGACGCAGGGCGTCGTCGCTTTCGAAGATGGTGCCGAACTTGAATGGCAGGACCGTAGAATTGCGGAAACAACTCCCGACGACGCGGGCATGATCGATGGCGGCCTGTTGATCGAGAGGGCCGAGGTTCTGGTCATATTCGCTGACTATGACCGCAAACTCCCCACTGGGGTAGCTGAGTACCGCAGCCCCGTTGACGCCCTGAATTCCGTCCAGAAGGAAGGGGCGACGGGAACGAGTGCCATTGGGAAGGGTATGGTGCTCGGTAAGGCAGTATGCGTACCACGCCATGTTGGACTCTCCGAACCGGGACGGAGGCGGAACTCGCCACCTCGTTAGTTTTTCGCCAAAGCTTTAGACTGCGAGTTGGAAGTAAGGAACGGGCGGTACAGGGTTAAGACCTTGCGGGCAATTCGTTATCATGCCCCGTACCTGATATTACTTCGGTCACTACGAGAATTGCAACTTTTTTGTAGCACGAGGCATCCGGACGGCTTCGGAAGGCAAGCCTCTGCGACCGGGGGTCAGGTCTGCGTGCCGTCCGGTCCAATAGCCCACGGACCGGCAGCAGACAGTCGCGTTGCGGGAAGAGAGTACAATGACTGCCTCTTCCCGTCGGCAGGAGATTCTTGTCCTGCAATTGACATAGACAACGGAGGGTGGGTGGCATGGGCGGTCTAATCCCGCTAAGCGATGCGTCGCGGCGCCCGGTGCGCATGCCGGTCGTCACCGCTCTCATCATCGTCGTGAATGTCTGCGTGTTCCTGCTCGAGCTGATGCGTGGCGAAACCTTCGTCACCCGGTGGTCCGCAATCCCGGCCCAAATTGTCTCAGGACATCGATTGATCACGATTCTCACTGCTATGTTCATGCACGGCAGCTGGTCACACATCATCGGCAACATGATCTTCCTCTGGGCGTTCGGTCCCGAGATCGAAGATGCGATGGGCCGGGGCCGATACCTGATTTTCTATTTGGTGGGCGGGGTGATTGCGATGCTCGCCCAGGTTTTTGCCGATCCCCATTCTGCGATTCCGAACCTGGGAGCCAGCGGAGCGATTGCGGCGGTGATGGGCGCGTTTCTAATGACTTATCCACGCGACCAGATTAAATCTGTTCTGTTTATCTTCATCTTCATCAAGATCACATTTATTCCAGCCGCCCTTCTGATCGGTTTTTGGTTCCTGACACAGCTGGTCCATGCCGGCGCAGTGGCGCACGTGCAGACCGGCGGCGTGGCCTACCTGGCCCACGTCGGCGGGTTCATCTTCGGAGCGGTAACAGCCCGGTGGTTCGAAGGTCCACGGCAAAACGCCTGGCAGCGGGGAGATGAGTAAACGTTCCGCGTAAGTGATTCTCTCAGCTTGTCTTTCGGCCAGAGGCGGCTCTTGCAGCGCGCTCCTGCAACTCCAGGAGCACAACCTGCAGCATTTCTTCCTGGGGTGCGGGCTTGCCGGTCCAGATCTCAAACTGGCGAGCAGCCTGGTGAACGAACATTTCTATTCCCGGAATCACTTGCGCTCCCCGCTCGCGGGCGAGCTTCAGCAATCGCGTTTCGGCCGGGTCATAGACCAGGTCGAAAACAAAGCGGGCATTGATTTCCTGCTCCTGGAGAGGGCTTTCCCGGGTATTTCCCATGCCGATGGGTGTGGCGTTGATGATCACGTCAAAGGCGAGCTTTTTGAGATCCTGTCGTTTAACCGAGCGGGCGCGGGCCTGCCGCGCGAGCTTTTGCCCGGTGGCCGTGCTCCGGTTCAGGATATAAACTTCGGCTCCGCGTTCCTTGAGTCCGAAGACGGCGGCCCGCGCTGCACCGCCCGCACCCAAAACCAGAATCCTGGCGCCTTCCAGAGTGCTCAGGCGGCGCTCCAGGGGGCGCACAATGCCGGAGGTATCGGTGTTGAAGCCGTAAAGTTTCCCATCTTGCGCACGGACGACGGTGTTGCAGGCGCCGATGCGATTGGTGTGCGAGTCGGCGTTATCCAGATGGGGCAGGATAGATTGCTTATAGGGCATGGTGATACTGAGGCCGTGAACCGGAATCTCGCGCACACAAGTCATTAGATCCTTCAACGACTTGGCATGTAGCGCGAGGTAGACTGCGTTCACGTTTTCGCGCCGGAAGGCGGCATTCATGATCGTGGGCGACAAGGAATGCGATACCGGGTCGCCCGCCACTCCGTAGACACGAGTGGCCGCGTCAACCTGTTCGATTCGGTAGACGGTCCGCAAGGCTTGCGCCGAAACCTGCCCCGGGGCGGTTTCTTCTCCTGGGCCGACGGAAGCGAAAGTGAAGACGCTGCCGCAGTGCACCCCAAGAACGCGGCTGATGATGCCCTGCTCGCCCATGCACAGCCCCACCAGGGAGTGCTTGTCACTTTCGCGCTCCAGGAACTTGATCATGGTCACATTGTCCGAGAGCGTGGTTGCGGTGCTCACGATTTTGTAGAAATCCGCTGGATGGGCCAGCATCTTGCGCAGTGTCTCATCGAGTTTCTTGGTTCCACGAAAATCGTGAAAGGAAAGAATCAAGCCGGAGCGGCTGCGCAACTTCTGCACTTGCTGCGGTTTGCACCTGACCGCGGTTTGCAGTTCAACATCAATCAGCCGACACCCGGCAGCCGCGGCTTTCGAAAGGATCTCCAGTTGCGAGGCGATCGAACCGCGAAACTTCCCGCCGCTGGCGGCGCGGCGGCAGGTGGCGACCAAGACGGTGCCGGCGTGGAGTTCGAGGAATCGCCTGACCCTGGGAAGGACCAGCGCGGGCCGGGAAAGATAGTCTAACCTCAATTCCAGAAATGAGTTATCCCGACTTAATGCCTCCGCCTTCTCGATGAGTTGAGCGGCGTCGGAGGCACTTACAGCCACACACACGCGGGGCAGGCGCCGGGGCAGCAATCGAGGCAAGAAATTGCCAGGGGCAGAAGTCATCTCGAATCAATTGATTCGGCGCGAATATTACAGGGGTGTAAGCGCAGATTGCAACCATAATTCCGGGGCAGAAACTTTTTCTGTGCCTCGCACCACACCCTCGTAACCTTGACCCTTACTTACCCCCTTGTTACTTTCCGCTGGAAGGCTTTCCTTCACTCTTGCCGTTCTCTGGACTAGGGAAGGGCCGTGTGCCGGCTCCTCTCGGAGGTAACATGAAGAAAACAGGATTGTTATTGCTGTTGCTCGCCACTGCTGCCTGGGGTCAATCTGCGGCTGACGCAAGCTCGCCGGACCAGAATTCTCCGCAGGGCACGTTGCCTACTTCCAACAGCTTCCCTACGGAGCGTGTGCAGACGCCATCGTATGCTGATATCTACTGTGCGGGTTTTATCAGCAAGCAGACCTTGCCTGATGCAAACTTTGTGGAGGGAGGCCTGCAAACGCCCAGCACCACCAAGTTCGTTAACGGCGATATGATCTTCCTGAGAGGAACAGGATACACGCTTGGAGCACAATATTCGATTGTGCGCGCTTTGCGCGATATCGACGAATATGAAGTGTATCCCGGCGAAAAGAAGCTGCTGAAGGAGACAGGTCAGCCCTACGCCGAGGTGGGCAGGGTACGGGTGATCGATACGCGCAACAAGAGCGCGATCGCACAAGTCGAGTATTCCTGCGATCCGGTCAACCCGGGAGACACGGCGATTCCGTTCGCGGAAAAGCCTATGGTATCGTTTCATGCCCCGCAGCGTTTCGACCGCTTCCTCCCCGCGAGCAATAAACTCTCCGGCCGCATCGTCATGGCCAAGGACTTCGATTCCGAACTGGGGACCGGCCAGAAGGTCTATATGAACGTCGGCGCAAATCAGGGCGTGAAGGTGGGCGATTATTTCCGCGCCGTGCGTAACTATGAGGCTGACCTGAAAAACCCGGTGGATTCGCTCTCTTTCCGAGCTGCGCTCAGCGAAGACACCCAGCTAAAGCAGCCCTCGGTCGATCACAGCATTCTTGACCCCAGAACCAACGGCCCCGAGATTCACGTGCGCGATCTGCCCCGCCGCGCGGTGGGTGAAATTGTAATCATCGGGGTTACCCCAACCACTTCCACGGGCATGATTGTCTTCGCGCTGGAAGATGTGCATTCAGGTGACGACGTGGAGTTGGACCAGCAGGCGCAATAAGCCATTGAGGAAACTCGCAACCGGCCGGGAACGGGCAACCGTTTCCGGCTTTGTTTTGCTCTCAGCCGTGCTTCGCCATTTTGACTTCGGAACAGGCCCAGGAACAGGACCGTTGCAGCCGGTTGAGTCGAAAAGAAAGCCCGCCCTGCCACAGACTGCGTGGGGAGAGTGTCAGGGTTGGCTGATCAATCGATCACCGGCCTCCCCACAAAGCCGATGGTTGCGTCCGATGGTCCGTAGAAACCCACGATCTCGCCCTTATCGTTCAGGCCGTTGATGATCGTGCTGTTCGGCCCCAGCGGATCGTTCACCTCGTGAAATCTCGAAGCTTCACTGTTGTAAACAAAGCCGTGCGTGTTGTTGGAATTGTCCGTGTAGGTTCCGACAACTTGATGCCTGTTGTTCAACCCGAGGGCCATGGTTGAGGCGGAGGCGGGAAAGTCCAGAGTAACTACGAACCCGTCGACCAGTTCCAGAAAGCCATGGGTCTGGCCGTAGCCGTCGATATAGAAGCCGGAAATCTGGTCCAGATCGTTGATGCCGGTTGCCTGGGCGCTCACGCCGGGAGTGGAGACGATGGTAAAGCGGCCCGCGCCGTAGTAGATGTAAGGATGGAAAACGCCCTGCGCATCCTGATAGTAGCCGGCGGCTTCGCCGGCATCATTGAGCCCAAGAAGTTGGTTAAAATTCGTTCCTGGGAAATCGACCGTGGTGAAGTTGCCGTGATTATCGATGAACCCGTGAGTGATCCCGGCAGTGTCGATGTAGAAACCGGCGTTGAGCCCCGTATTGTTGATGGCGATCACCTGGGTCTGGACCGAACCGGGGAAGTTTTCGGTGTCGAATTCGCGGGCGGGGAAAATAAGTGTGAAGCCCTGGTTCAGGGTGAAGTTATGGTAACCGGCAATTCGCCCCGCGTTGTTCACGCCGAGCAATTGAACGAATGTGTCGTTGGGATAGGTGACGGTTTGAAACCTGTAGAAGGTCTGGGCACTGGCGAGAGCCGCCAGTTCCACCACGGTTGCCAAGGCTAGCGCGAGTGTGAAACGTCGCATGGTGTGCTCCTTGATCCTGGTGAAATAGCCAGTTTTGGCCGGAATCAGCGGCTCTGGCAAGCCGTTACTTTGCCGCTCATTTGGGAAAGCGACAATCTGGAGCAAAAGTTATCACAGGAAGCTAAGGTTTTTTGTAAACATTCTGTCAATCGGATCGGAAGGCCGGCTGTCGGGACGGACAAGGTCCTGCCCTGCGGCTTTCCAGCCAGCCTCTCTGCCGCATCTGCATCAACCCATTTTTCCCTTATCGCCGAAAACCTCTGCGGTGAAAGCTTCCAGAGCTGCGCCCTTACGCCAGGCGTCGTCGGGCAGGCCGGCTTTGCGGCAGGTTTGATCGAGAAAGGTTTCGCGGTTCCATCCGTGCTCAATGGGCACCTGCGGCAGCAGCAGGCCGCGCCGGCCGTGGAAGCTGACCAGCAACCCATGCCGGCCAATTTCTACTTCTTCAGCGCGAATCGGTTCCGGGCGGGACAGGATGCTCAGCTCCACATCCAATTGAGGCGCTTCTTCTTTGATTACCGGCGGGAAGCGGCTGTCGTCGAAAGCGGCGGCGCGTGCAGTTTCGGCCACGGCGCGGTATAGAGCGCAAGTGGGAAGTACATAGCCGACGCAACCACGCAGCTGTCCTGCGAGGTGCAATGAGGTGAAAACTCCGCGTGGCTCGGCGAGGTGGCGGGTGGGGATTTTCAGGGAAATCGTCCGCTCCTCCAGCACGGAAAGAATCGACTCGTGCGCCAGGTCAAGAAGAATTGCCCGCTCCTGGGGTGAGAATTCGCCTGCGGCAGTGGGTGTGGCTTCCCCACTCGAGGCGCCAGATTGAGTTGAGCCCGCCGCGCCCGGCGAATCAGATGGTGGGAGCGACATCGCCGTCTGCCTGCTGCGGCGCCGGCCGGGGCTTTCTGCGCCGGCTGAGAATGAATGCGCGACGCCGGCGTTTCACCACCCGGCGGTCGATCTTCGACCAGAAGGCGGCAAAATAATCAGCCGCTGACACTAGCGAAACACAAACCATGAACCAGATCGCGAGATAGGCGATCCAGTGAATCGGAAAGACATAATTGCCGTAAACCGGCCATTCCTTCCAGCGGTGATCGAGAATCACCGCTACCACAGCAACGATCTGAACCACCATTTTCAGTTTGCCCAGATCGCTGGCCTCAATTGTGAAACCTTCCGAGGCCGCGATGGAGCGCAAGCCGCTAACCAGGAATTCCCGTCCAATCACAACCACTGCCACCCATGCGGGAACCAGGCTGGGATTGAATTGCACCAGCACAACAAACGCCGCGGCGATCAGAAGCTTGTCGGCGAGCGGATCGAGCAGAATCCCCATGGTGGTAATCTGGCCGCGCTTGCGCGCAAGATACCCGTCGATACCATCCGTCATCGCGGCGGCGATGAACAAAGCTGAAGCCAGCAGTTCCTTCTCGCCATGAACGCTGGTGAAATGGGTGCTAGAGAGAATCCAGATCAGCAAAGGAATACTGGCGATGCGGCTAAGCGTAATGGAGTTAGGCAGATTCACCGCGGCCACAAGGGCTTTCCCAATCGGCGAAGGGAGATGCCAGCTTGATTATGCTCCACGAGTAAGCCGAACGCAATGGAAGGAAGTGCAGGGTCGGCGGTGCTAAAAATTCGCTAAAAAGCTCGAACCGCCGAGCTTCCGGAGGACGCTGAGGTAGTTTCTAAAAATGTCCCGACGGGTCGCCCGGGCTGCAGGATTCACCGCGGCTGGTTCGATTGGCGCGGCGTTCAGCGCGCCAGTTTTGCCTGTTTGGCGATGATCCGACCCTTAATCTTGTCGTAGGTGGCCTGGGGGATGATTTTCTTGCGGACCAGATCGAGTTTGGTGCGGTAGGGCCGGCCGGCAATAATTTTCTGCGCGTACGCTGTGCCGATGCCCGGCAAAGAGTCGAGTTGTTCAACCGTGGCGCTGTTGATATCGAGTTTCTCGGTGACCTTCAAAGCGGGTGCGTTCACCTCGGGAACGCTCCCCGGTTCCTTCGTCTGCGCAAAGGCGAAGCTCGATGACATCGTCCCGAGACTTGCGGCAAACATCGCCAAAACACAGAGTATCCGGAGCTTGCTCATCGATCCTCCTCACGCGTAGATGCCGCGCTGGCGGATGGTGTAGGCCACGCGATCAATCGCCAGCATATAGGCCGCGATGCGGTTATTCACCTTGTGGGTTTCGGCATAGCGGACGACGTCCTCGAACGAAGACTTCATGATGGTGTCGAGCTGCTCATTGACGACTGACTCTTTCCAGAAATAGCCCTGCCGGTCCTGCACCCACTCGAAGTACGAGGTCGTCACACCGCCGGCGTTGGCGAGAATATCGGGGATGACGAACACGCCCTTGTCGGTCAAGACATCGTCGGCCGCCGATGTGGTTGGGCCGTTGGCGCCTTCGGCCAGGATGCGGCACTTCACGCGATCGACGTTGCGCGTAGTGATGACATTTTCCGTGGCGGCGGGGATGAGAATTTCGCAATCGGTGATTAAGAGTTCCGCGGCGTCGTATTTTTCGGCGTCAGGAAAGCCGTGCACGGTGCCATTCTTCTGGCGGAATTCGACCAGGGCTTTCAGATCGATGCCATTTTTGTTGTAGAGTCCTCCGCCAACCTCGGCGATGCCGACGATCTTGTAACCTGCCTCGTGCATCAACAGTGCGGCATTGGAGCCCACGTTGCCGAAGCCCTGCACGATCACGCGGCAACTGTCGCGAGCGATTCCCAGCTTGCGGATGGCCTCGTCACAGACGATCATCACGCCACGGCCAGTGGCCTCGCGGCGTCCCCGGGAGCCGCCGATGTTGATCGGCTTGCCAGTGACAACCGCGGTGACGGTCTGGCGCATGTGCATGGAATAGGTGTCCATCATCCAGGCCATGATCTGCTCGTTGGTGTTGACATCGGGGGCCGGGACGTCTTTTTCCGGGCCGATGAACTCGATCAGCTCTGCCGTGTAGCGGCGGGTCATACGCTCGAGTTCGCCCATCGACATTTTGTGGGGATCGCAAATCACGCCGCCTTTGGCGCCGCCGAAGGGAATGTTGACCACGGCGCATTTCCAAGTCATCCAGCTGGCGAGAGCGCGGACTTCGTCCAGAGTAACGTCGGGCGCATAACGGATGCCGCCTTTCGCCGGACCGCGGGCGATCGAGTGCTGCACGCGGAATCCGGTGAAGACCTCAAGATGGCCATCGTCCATGGAAACCGGAATGTGCACTGTGATTTCGCGGTTGGGGTAGCGCAGAACCCGCCACAGGCCTTCGTCGAGGTTGAGTTTCTGAGCAGCCAAATCAAAACGCGCACGTTGCGACTCCCAGGGGTTGGTTTCTTTATCGACGTGCGGGGGGGCGGTCAAGGTCGTCATAAATCTCTCCGGAATGATGGCGGTTTGAGCGCGAGCCGCGCCGGGCAAGTCCTCTGAATTTGCGGACAAACGCTCAAGAGTATATGGGGTGGAACGGCAGTGAGGCAAGATGCGGAAACCATGTAGCCTAAGAAGACACCAATCCGGCTTCCCAAAGAAGGCAGGGCCGGTTCTTAGCCGGCTTCCAGGACCAGCTCCATCCCCTCGGCTGCCGCCCGCACTCTGGGATAGTGGTTGCGGGCCTCAACCAGCAGGTTGTCGATAATCGTATCGGTGTGGTCAGGATCGTGATGGAAAAGGATGAGTTCTTTGGCGCCGCTTTCCATGACCACGTTGACGGCTTCGCGCCAATGGCTGTGTCCCCAGCCGCGGCGCCGGGCCTGATATTCCTCGGGAAGATATTGCGCGTCGTAAATGAGGATGTCGGCGCCTTCCGCCAGCTTGCGTACCGCCTTGTCAAATGCGGCGTCACCCGGTTCGTTGTCGGTGGCATAGACCAGAATTCCGTCTTTTGTTTCGAGCCGGAACCCCATACATCCCTGCGGGTGATTGAGCCATGCGGTTTGCATTTGAATGCCATCTTCGAGCGTCACACGCCCGCTCTCGATCTCGTAGAAATCGCGGCGAGCTTTCATTTCGCCGATATCTACGGGAAAGTAAGGCGACGCCATTTGTTCTTCCATCACCTGTTTAAGGCTTCGGGTACGGCTGGAGCAATGAAAGAAGAACCTGCTCTCAGCATTGTCGTAAAGCGGGCGGAAAAAAGGCATGCCCTGGATGTGGTCCCAGTGGAAATGCGAGACGAAAACATGGGCTGAAGCAAGACGGCCTGCGAACTCGCTTTGCAGCTCATTGCCGAGAACACGGAATCCAGTGCCGCAATCGAAGATGTAAATGCGGTCTTTGTGCCGGACCTCAACGCACGAGGTGTTTCCTCCATAGCGCATGTTTTCCGGCTGCGGGGTGGGCGTGGAACCGCGCACACCCCAGAACTTGATTCGCATAGGGCTCCGGCCTAGGTCGAGGCTGCCTGCATCTATCCTCGTATCTTCCGACGGGCGCGGGTGGCCGTCAATTCACTCGATGGTTCGTCGGGAGGAACGACATAGGCCCTCCCCTATAATGAGAGGCGGGGCGTCCGGACGAAGTGGACGCCTTTCTCATGGGGCAACCTGGCTTTCAAGAATTCTCATCCCTTGCTGCTGCAGCCACTCTAGTGCCGGTGGTGAGGTCGGTCAGCGCCGACCTGCTCACGCCGGTCTCCGCATTTCTGGCAATCGCCGCAAACGAACCCCATGCTTTTCTGCTCGAGTCGGTGGAGCGAGGGGAACAAATTGGGCGCTACACGTTCCTGGGCGCGCGGCCATACATGCGCCTGCGCACTCGAGGTTCCATGATCGAGATCGACCGTGGAAGGCGGCGCGAGCGGCTGGACGGGAATGTATTTCAAATTGTGAAACAGTTGCTGCGAGATCACCGGCCCGCGATCGTGCCTGGACTGCCGCCGTTTACCGCCGGCGCCGTCGGCTATTTTTCTTACGATGTCGTCCGCCAGCTGGAAAACATCGGACAGCGTGCGAAAGATGACCTCGCCCTTCCGGATTGCGAGCTGATGTTCTTTGACCGCTTGCTGGCTTTTGACCACTTGCGCCATCAGATTCATATTGTGGCCGCCGCTGATGTTTCCAGGGAGAGTCCGCGACAAGCTTACGAGCGGGCGGTGCGGGATATCGAAAGGCTCGAAAGAAAGCTGGGCGCGGGCTTGCGGCCTTCATTGTGGCGCAAGCCGAAAACGCGCGGCGCCCCTCCACTCAAGGTGCATGCCGGCACCAGCCGCGCGAGTTTTCTGCGCGGCGTGGAGCGCTGCAAGGAGTACATCGCGGCGGGCGACATTTTTCAGGTTGTGCTGTCGCAGCGGCTCGATTTCATTCCCCGTGTGGCGGCGTTCGATCTCTATCGCGCTCTGCGGCAAGTGAATCCCTCCCCGTACCTTTATTTCCTGCGCATGGGAGAGACGCACGTGCTGGGCTCTTCGCCGGAAATGCTGGTGAGGGTTAGCGGGCGGAAACTGGAGTACCGGCCGATTGCGGGCACGCATCCCCGTGGGTGCGATGAGGCTGAAGACCTGCGCCTGGAAGAACAGATGCGCAACGATGAGAAAGAGCGCGCGGAGCACGTCATGCTGGTCGATCTCGGCCGTAACGACCTGGGGCGAGTCAGCGAGTTCGGTTCGGTTAAAGTCAAAGACCTGATGTATGTGGAGCGCTACTCCCACGTGATGCACCTGGTTTCCGCCCTGGAGGGAACTTTGCGACGCGATCTCGATGCTCTGGATGCTTTCGCTGCTTGTTTTCCGGCGGGGACTCTAAGCGGGGCTCCGAAGGTCCGCGCGATGCAGATCATTGAACAACTCGAACCGGTCCGCCGTGGGATCTATGGCGGATCGGTTCTGTATGCTGACTTTGCCGGCAACCTGGACTCCTGTATCGGGATTCGAACCATGCTGATGCAGGGGAAGCACGCTTACCTGCAGGCAGGCGCCGGAATCGTGGCAGACTCCGATCCCGCTCGCGAATTTGAAGAATCGATGAACAAAGCCCAGGCGCTGCTCAAAGCGGTGGAAATCGCCAGAGCAGGCTGAGCGCATCCGCCGTTTTGGGCGGCGCGATCGCCCGCCTGCTGGCGTTTTCGAATGTCATCAGAATCCATGACGCGCACGCATGCGGATGCCGAGCCCGGCGATCTTCCTTTGTCGGCACTACTTTCGCAAGTTCTGGTCGCTTTCACTATCGAATTTGACAACGAGTTCGAGCGGCAGATGGTCCACCGCACGACAAGGCACGGATCTGGGGGCGCGTCGGTTCACGGCCCATGGCTCGTGTCATTGGTGATGTGGGCGAACTGCATGCAGTTCGTGAGTGACGACGGAATCCCGGTGCGCGAGCTTTACCACCGTGCGCGCACGAAAACCAACCTGAACGGGATGCAGAGATGGGGCTATATCGCGATCGAACCGAATCCCGCCGATCCGCGTCCCAAGCCGCCGCGCTCCACCTGGCTGATCCGTGCCAAGCCTGCGGGCCGCAAAGCGCGAGAGGTCTGGCGGCCTTTATTCGGCATGATCGAGAAACGGTGGGAGGAGCGCTTTGGCGAGGACAACGTCCAACGGCTGCGGAAATTGCTGTGGGCGGTCGCCAGACAGGTCGAACTCGATCTGCCGGACTGTCTCCCCATTCTGGGATTCGGACTTTTCAGCAAAGACTCGGATTACAAGCCCAGAACCGCTGCCCGCCACCATGCGGAAGACGGGTTGCCGTTATCGGCGCTTCTGTCTCAAGTATTGCTGGCGTTCGCCATCGATTTTGAGATCGGTTCGGATGTATCGCTGGCGATGGGCGCTAACGTTCTGCGGGTGCTTGAGGAAAAGCAAGTTCGCGTCCGTGATCTGCCGGTCTTGAGTGGCGTTTCGAAGGAGGCAATCAGCATGGCGCTGGGCCTGCTCGCCAGGAAACGGCTGATCGCCGTGGAGGCAGATTCGTCCGGGGGTCGTGGCAAGGCCATCCGCCTTACCAAAGCCGGACTGGAAGCAAAAGACGTGTACGGAAAATCAATCCGCGCTATTGAGCAGCGTTGGAAGTCGCGCTTCGGCGAGGAAGCGGTTCTCGCTCTTCGCCGATCTTTGGAAGGCTTCGTGGGAGTATCTGCCTCAACCTCGTCCCCGCTCTTCGGGGGATTGGAACCGTATCCCGAAGGGTGGCGAGCCTCGGTGCGCAAACCCGACACACTTCCGCACTACCCAATGGTTTTGCATCGGGGAGGATTCCCCGATGGGAGCTAAGAGAAGCGCAGGGGGCCGGCCGGTGACACGGCCAAGATGGCTGACTATTGAAGGTGGCCGCCCAGGAAATTTCGCACCAGATGTTTCCCTGCATCGGTCAGCACGCTCTCTGGATGGAATTGCACACCTTCGATCGGGAACTCTTTATGACGCAAGCCCATGATCGTGCGGGAACCGTCCTTTTCCGTGGTCCATGCGCTCACCTCGAGCTGAGAAGGCAGATGATTTTCCTCCACGATCAACGAATGGTATCGGGTTGCGGTGAGGGGCATCGGAAGCCCCTGGAAGATCGTCTTGTTGTCGTGCATCACGGCGCTGGTTTTGCCGTGCATGAGATGAGAGGCGCGCACGACGCGACCGCCAAAGGCTGCACCAATCGCCTGGTGGCCGAGGCAGACGCCAAGCAGCGGAACTTTTCCGCCGAAATGCAGGATGAGGTCGATACTGATACCGGCATCTTGCGGCGTGCACGGTCCGGGGGAGATTACGATACGCTCCGGGCGCATGGCTTCGACGTCCGACACCGTGACCTGATCATTGCGGCGCACCTCCACCATGGCGCCGAGTTCTCCGAGATACTGAACCAGGTTGTAGGTAAACGAATCGTAATTGTCGAGCACGAAAACCAAGAGAACCTTCCCACCTACAGAGTAACCGGTTGATTGCTATGGCGTCGAATGCACAAAGGTGGTGCCGGAAATGCGTAGATTTGCGCCTTTTTCGCGGGTTCGAGCCCCTGGCTACCGAAAAGGGCCACGCGACTCCCCAAGCGTGGTATTGACTGAGAGCACGGCTAACCTTCATTCTTTCGTGCATGTTAGCGCCCACTTCAACTTGGGGAGAAACGCATGACAGAAGCCCAGCAGGAAAAAAGGGCCGCGCGACGTTTCGCACTCCGCATTCCGGTTGCTGTTTCCCGCGGGGAGAGCTCGGGACAGAGCGAGCCTGCCCAAATCCGTGATGTCAGCGCTCGGGGGATTTGTTTTTATCTGGATTCACCTATCGCGCAGGGGTCGCCTTTGAGCTTTACTCTTACGCTGCCACCTGAGATCACTTTAACTGAGAGCATCCGTGTCCAGTGCAAAGGCCATGTCGTGCGAGTGGAAAATAACGCCTCCGATGGCAAGATGGCTGTCGCCGCAGTCATCGAGGAGTACGAGTTTGTACCGGAGTCGTAACCGCACCCTGGCGTGGGAATGACCGCGGCGCGCGATACCGCCGCCGGTCGCCGCGTCTCAACCGTCTCGGTAGCGGTCGCGGGTGCACCTGCTCTGGCCAGCGCCGTCACTTCTCTAGGTTTCACACAAGTGGTAATGTTTCCTTTAAAGCCAGGCCGCTTCCAGGGGATGTCTTTGCCGCGATTCGCTGTCCATTTTGTTCAACCAGTGCTCTTGGCGGTGCTGGCCATCACGGCAGCCTCTGCGCAACGGGCGGCACCGGAGAATCGGGGCGGGGCGCAATCCGGGGTGGCAACTGTAACCAGCGTCAGGGTCGTCGACCGGCATGGCGTTCCTGCGGTCGAGATTCTCTCCACCCGCCCACTGGTCCCGGCGATTCAGCCTCTGGACTCTCCCTCCCGGCTGGTAATCGATCTGCCAAATTCCAGGGACGGATTGCAGCAGAAGAAAATTCCGGTTCTGAAAGACAATATTCTTGCTATTCGAGCTGAGCAATATAAGAGCGATCCACCAGTGGTGCGGGTCGTGCTCGACCTAGACGTTTCCTACGGCTACACCTGGGATGCAGCCGGCAACCGCCTCATGATTCGTCTTAAACCGGCCGAGGATATAAATGCTGGAAAGACTCCTACGGCCGAACCGCCCAAGACGGTTGCTCTGGGAGCAGTTACTCCAGCGGCCGTTCCGGTGACGGGTGGTCCAGGCGCGGTAGTCGTAGCCGAAAGCAAGCTGGCTGCCGGCTCGTCGCTGACCGCCGGAGCAGAAACTACCATCCTGCATCTCACCCGCGGCGGCGAGGTCCGTGTTTGTCCCCGCACCACAATCTCTGTTACTCCTTCGAAGAACGATCGCAGCCTCTTGCTGGGCATGAGCACTGGCGCCATGGAAGCACATTATTCGCTGGGAGACTCGGAAGATTCCGTGCTTACGCCGGATTTTCGCATTCTGCTTGCCGGGCCAGGGGAATTCGATTATGCCATCAGCGCCGATTCGCACGGCAACACATGCGTGCGAGCCATGGCAGGCAATACCGCTTCGGCGATCGTTTCCGAGCTGATTGGAGATCGGATCTATCAGGTCAAGCCGAACCAGCAGGCCGTGTTCCGTCTTGGCCAGATCGACAAGGTCGACGCCGATGTGCCGCTCGATTGTGGTTGCCCGGCGCCGCCGAATGTCTTGCGGGCGGCCAATGATGTACAGTCTCAGCCGGATACTGAAATGCCGGCGAGCGCCCGGTTGTCACAAGGCGGATCCCCCAGTTCCAACACTCTCGCGATTGCAAAGAACGATGCACCACCGACGCTTTCCAACGGGCCGGAAATAGCTCCCCTGCCGCCGTCCCAGCCGAATGACGTTCATATCCAGGTCGACGCACCGTTTGTGTTCAACGCCAGGGATCGCGGTTCCGAAGTGGCGGCACCGCCGCCTCAGATCCTCGATGTGCCCCTCGTGCGTACCGGAAGTGAAGCCCGTCTGTATACATCCGTTCAGCCGTTGCCGCCGGCGGCCGACCATCGCGGGCTTCTGGGCAGACTGAAGGGTTTCTTCGCCGCAGTCTTCCATTAAGAGACGGGGATTCCACCGGGTAGCGTTTTCCCTACGCAGAAGACCATTCGTCTATCCGCGCTTGATCACTCGCCGCAAAGGTTCCACTTTCTCCCGCGCGCTGTCACGGATTTCTTCCGCCAGATCGGCGCCGCGCCCCGCCACATCGCGCACGCGCTCCTTGGCATCACTGACACGATCTTTGGCTTCCTCCGCCCATTCTTCCAGCGTTTCGCGGGCGTCTTCATAACCGCGCTTCAGATCGCGGCGAAACTGTTTTCCGCTCTTGGGGGCCAACAGCAGGGCAGTTAGCGCTCCAGCTCCCAGCCCGACAAGAAAAAAGGTGATGGCAGTTCCAACGGTGTGCCCTTCGGAAGATTCATAACGTCCCATACGCATGACGAAAGACCTCATTTCTGCTCTGGCCACGGTGGCGCCCAACGCGGCCAACGGCTATTTATGATTCTAGGCCTTTGCGGGTCGCGGGATAACCGATTTTTCGGCGGACTCTGAGACGCACGCCGGCTCGTTTCCCTTTCCTGGGCGCGGCGTGTAAAATGAAATGCGTCCGGTCCTCGTGTGCGGCGGAAAAATGCAGCCTGCCCGCCTTTCGGACGCTGCGCTTGCTCAGGGCAGGCTCTTCCGGCCAGCTATTAACCGCAATTTTCAAAGGAGATTTCTCGAACGATGTCGATCCCTGCCACCCAGCTTCGTCCCGGCATGATCATCAAGCATAACAATGATCTGCACTCCGTGTTCAGCGTGGAGCACCGCACCCCCGGCAACCTGCGCGCCTTCATTCAGGCCAAGCTGCGCAATCTGCGCACCGGCGCGATGTTCGAGCACCGCTTCCGCTCGCCCGATCCCATCGAGAAAATCAACGTTGACGAAGTGGAGATGGAATATCTTTACAGCGACGGCGACAGCTACTACTTCATGGATACGTCGAATTACGAGCAAACTCACCTGACCAGGGAAATTCTGGGCGAGGCTGTCGATTATCTGATTCCCAACCTGCAGATCAAGGTTGAATTTTTCGACGGCAAAGCGGTGGGCATCGAACTGCCGCAGACGGTTGAATTGACTGTAATCGAGACCGAGCCGGGCTTAAAAAGTGCGACCGCTTCCAGCGTGACCAAGCCGGCCAAGACCGAGACCGGCTTGGTGGTGCAGGTGCCGCCTTTCATTAACGAAGGCGAGAAAATCAAGGTGGATACAGCCGAAGGCGTATATCTGTCGCGGGCTTAGTAGGGGGCCTTCAACTCTTCCGATTTCCGCGAGCCAGCCCGCGTTCCGCCATGTTCGTTCCTCTCCCGGTGGCAAAACACTTTATTCGGCGCGGAAGGAAACCCTGCCTGGTTCGCAAAAATACCTTATTTGGGGGATTACATACTGCGGCTTCCTGTCGAGTATGCCAAAAGGAGGTTTTTCGCCATGGCATTTCGACTAGGATCGGCACGAGCAGGGGTGTGGGTTCTGGCTTTTGCAGTCGGCCTGCTTACCTTGCTTGCGCCCGTAACCGCACACGCAGACGGGTGTCAGTTTAATCTAACCCCCAGCTGCACTCTGATTACCAACATCGATGGCACCGCAAACGGAAGCACCGCGGGGCTAACGTTGAAGGGGTCGGAGATCACGCAAATTGCTGGAGTC
>DATKPV010000033.1:0-20453 GCA_035523915.1 Candidatus Aquilonibacter sp.
GCGAAAGGATGGGGCACCCGGCCAACTATCTTCCGTGCCAACTATCTTCCGTGGGTGTACCAGATCGATCCGGGGGATTTGTAGTTGCGACCTTCGCCCCAGACGGCGTGGGTCGTGCCCTGGTTGTCGATGGCGATGGAGAAGAAGTTGCCGAAGGGAAACAGAAAGCCGTTGGGCTGGATGTAATCGTAGCCGCGCACGGGATCGGAGAGCTGGGATTCCGGCGACCAGGTCGCGCCGCCGTTGGTGGAAGCGCGGTAGAAAGTGTTCCACAAGGGATGGTCCTGGGCATCTTTCCTGCGCGTATCCATCCAGGCGATGCGCACGTCGCCAGCGCTGCCCGCGGTGATGGCGGGGAAGCAGTGCTCGACTGCGGGCTTGGCGGAGGAAACATCAGTCTTCGCGGTCCAGTTTTCGCCCGCGTTGGAAGACGAGGCGAAATAGATGCGTTCGGCTGCTCCGGTGGATGATCCGGCGTTCCACAAGGCATAGATGGTTCCGGCGTCGTCAGAAGCCAGTGCGATCTGCGAAGCCAGAAATCCTACGGAGCAGGCCTGTGCAGGGCAGCCGGGGGCGGCGCTGGAAACGTCCATCGTGGTTGTGTTCCAGGTGCGGCCGCCGTCGGCCGATTTGCTGATGTAGATATCGACGGGCTGGGTGAAAATATTGCGCCGGGCGTAGGCCATCCAGGAGAAGAAGACGTTGCCGTTGAGATCGACAGTAGCGCCGGCGGCCAGAGACCAGCCGGGCGGGGCATCGGGATTGACTACGGTCGAAGAAAAATTCTGCGCGTTATCATGCGAGGCGGCGACGGAAAGCGTCTGGTCGTGATTGAAGGCGACGTAGATATTGGGGCCGCGCACGGCCAGCACGGGCTTGTCGACGATGGCATCTTCTGGGGAACGCTCGGCGACCGCGAAATACCAGGAGCGGCCGAAGTCCTGGGAGCGGGCGACAATGATGTCGCGATTGTTATCCTGCAGCCAGGAAGCGTAGAGCGTCTGGTGGTCGACAGGATCAACTTTGATGGAAGCGTCGAACTGGCCGGTGGCGGAAACCAGCAGCGGCCGGGCGGGCTCCCAGCTGACTCCGTTATCGTTGCTGGTGATCAGCGCCATGGTGGGGACGGTGCAGGCGGCGCATCCCGGAACTGGGCCGTACTGGGGAAAAAGAATGTAAATGTGGCCGCGGCCGTCGGCGGTTAAAGCTGGTTCCCACTGGTCGCCGGCGGTGTAGCCCATGCGACGTTGAGGAATGAATCCGGAAGCAGCCCTAGCGGCCTGGGCAGTCAGGGCCAGAACGAGGCAGATTGCAAGTTTCTGCACAGTTCTGAAGCGGCTGGCTGTGAGCACCACGGAATCTCCTGAGAGCTGCGGTCGGTGCAACTCGGGTCACAAACGGGGGAGAATGCTGATGGGACTTTATCGCGGTCCGGATGCCGGAGTCAATTCCCCGTGTGGGTCATTTCCTGATTTGGAAGGGGGTGGGCGTGACTTTTTGGCGGTTTCATCATCTAATTGGAAAGCAAGGGGATAGTGGGACTCCAGCCCTGGGGAGCAAGAGACGATGGAAAAAGCTACATTTGCCGCAGGATGTTTTTGGGGAGTGGAGGCGACCTTCCGCCAGATTCCCGGCGTGCTGAACACGCGAGTGGGATACACGGGCGGGAAGACGGAAAGTCCGACGTACAAAGACGTATGCACCGACCGAACCGGGCACGCCGAAGCGGTGGAAGTGGATTTTGATCCGGCCAAGGTTTCGTATGGAGAGCTGTTGAAGGTGTTCTGGGAGAATCACGATCCCACACAGCTCAACCGCCAGGGGCCGGACTGGGGCACGCAGTATCGTACTGCGATTTTCTTTCACAGCCCGGAGCAGGAGGCTGCGGCGCAGGCTTCGAAAGAAGCGCTGGAGAGGGCGCATCGGTATTCGAAGCCGATTGTGACGCAGATTGTGCCAGCGGAGAAGTTCTTCGAAGCCGAGGACTACCACCAGCAATATCTAGAAAAGCGGGGACTGGCGAGCTGCCATATCAAGGCTTGAGCGGCCGCTGTCGCATTTGAACTACAAGCTTACCGGCCGGCGCGGCCCGAAAAAGAGAAGAAGAACGAATCCGCCCGTGTAGAAGGGCAGGCATTGACGGAAGCTGAAGCCGGTGAAGCGCATAATCAGGCCAAACAGCGCCAGGGATTCGCACAGGACGTAAGTGGCGATGTAGCCGTTCCTCCAGTGCTGCAAGGACAGAGCGTCGTCGGGGTGATCGGCGAGAATTTGCGCGGAGCGCAGCACCAGGGTGCGCCGAACCACAAAAATTACACCGACGATGGCGACCGAGATGGTGCTGAAAGCGTAACTCAGGGAAGGATTGGCGTCTCCGGGGGCACGCGCGAGAACTTCCGCGGCACCCGCGTAGAGCGCGATGCTGGCCAGCATCCCCGCCTGCAGGAGACGCAGATTCTGCAATGCCTCCTTCATTCCCCCCTCATTAAGAGAACATTTTCTCGCAATTTCCAGCTGTTGGTACGCACGAGTGCATCGCTGGAATCTGTTTGTGCACTAATTTTGTGCACTAAATTTCTTTTCAAAGTTCTCCTAGTGGAGATGCCTTGATAATCCGGGCCGCATGCGCACGAAAATCTGAAATGAAACGGGGAAGTCACCGTAGGCCTGATCCAGCACAGCAGGCTTCGAGTACATGGTGACATCGGCGCCCAATCCGAGCTGCCATATGCGGTTCTGCCGGAAGTCGTGCTCACCGCCAACCGTATAAGCTCCGATGCGGTAAGCCGGGTGAGTGGCTGCCTCGGGAAAGAGTTCGTCCTTGTCGACCAGTTCCACGCGAGTAAAGGCATAGTTGCGACGCCGGAAGTTCAGGGTTGATTCCAGCAAGTAGCTGTTCAGGTTAGTGTTCTCGGTGATCCTGTGCACCCGACCCCAAATCAGCGTAGTTGTCCAACCCCCGGAGGGTAAAGGCCGGTTGTATTCGACCGAGGCGGTCTCTCTCCACTGGTTCCAGGGCTCCAGCGCCTCAGGATGATCGAGGTGCCCGATGCTGTATTGCGCCGTCCAGTTGACAGAAGGAGCCAAGCTGGCTCTGGCCGACCACGAGTCCAGCGCAGCGGGCTGAATGCTCCAGCGCTCTTCGTTGGGTTCGTGCCCATTGAAAGCCGAGCCTTCCAGCTTGAGTCGATCAATCGTAAGCCCGGTGGTAACTACGCCGAAACTGGTGTGGGTAGAGTCCTGCAAATGATGACTCAGCGGCGCCAGGGGAAGTTCCGCCGCGGAAGCGCGATGCAGGTAGACCACCGGCCCCAGAGCCGGCTCCGCCGAGGGGCCGCCGTAGAGCTCCCATGAGAGGTTCCTGGTCAGGGGAACTGTGTACAGCGCCGCCAGCTCGGCAAAAACATTATGCGGATGTTGATGATCGACCAGGGGCTGGCCGTGGTAGGTTTCGCCGGTCTGGAACAGTTCGGGGAATCCGGGATGTGGCGAGGTCAAAGACTCGGCCGAGAACATCTGCCGGAAGAGAATTGTTCCCTTGCCGAGCCGATGCTGCTCCATGAGCATGCCCCAATTCACCGATTCGGCCTTACCAGCGCCCCGCGGTCCGCCTTGCTGGTTGTAGTCGACGAAGATGACTCCATGGGTCATGAGTTGCCAGCCGCCGCGCATCCACATCCATTCATGCTCCGCAACCGACGCCGGCTCCCAAGCCGTGCCCGAGCTTACGTGTGGCGACAGTATCTGCGAGTCGCCGGATTGCTGCATCGACATTTCGGGCATGGAAGTCTGGCTCGGAACATCTGAGCCCGGCTGGCCGGGAGTCTGGGCAAAGGCGGGCGGCAGCCATGCGCCCAAGAATGCCAGGAACAGAAAGGCTGGTCGCATCGATCTCTCCGTAAGGAGTTCCTGAAAAATTTTGCGGACACAAGTGCACTCGCATCCGAGATTTTGCGAACGGGCGGAAGACCGAAGGATCAGATTCGCAGGGGTGTGTGGCCAGGTGGACTGCTGGAGGAGAAACGCGGAAGCATGGGTGAAACCCCAAGCGAGACAGGCAATGTGGGACGGGGGTCAGCGGCCGGGCGCAAAGCCGAGAGCCCCGGCCCTGAGGAGAACATTTTCGTGGCAAGCCCGGCCTGATGCCCGGTCAGGCAGCACTGGTAACTCCGAGGCTGCGGATGCTCACCAGGAATTTCGCGGCGATGGCAACCGGCAGGATGTAAGAAGGGCTTCGAGGCGGGCGAAGCGAAGCCCGATAAGAAGACGGCCAACAAGCTGAGCGCAACGATGGGCAGGCTGGCCTTCACGAGTCCGTCCCGGTAATTTTCAGGCGCAGTTCCTCGGGCAAACGCTGGCGAATCTCCTCCGGCAAGCGGTCATGGACGCGCCGCGCACCTTCTTTGGCGGCGTCCAGCACCGTGACCGGCGCGGGAGTGGCGACCGCGACGCCCAGCCAGATCAGCGCAGAAAGTCCGAAACCAGCCAGGGCGGCGATTTCCAGCCAAAAAGCGTGGCGCGGCCCAAAGTGACGGATCACGCCAAAGGCCAGCAGGAAAACTCCGGCGGAAACCGAAGCCAGGGCAATCAAGCCGACGTCAATGATGCGATGCATGCGCTGGCGGCTGCGGCAGCGCTCACAGGCGGCGAAATGCTGCTCATAATCGCCACGCATCTCCGGCGCCAGGCCGGAAATATCGTAGCGCCAGCCTGCCAGAATCTTACCCACCATGGGATCGATGCACTGCTGACTCATAGATTGCTACAGTCGAATGGGCGGCAACGCCTGCGACTGCGCCGCCAGCAGCACGCGATTGTGGAACAAGCCACCGCGCAGGGACAGCGCTTCTTCCGCCTCTCTCCGGGCTATTTCCGGCAAATTATTCTGCTCAGAAAGATGCGCCAGCACCACAAACGCTGCACTATTATCATAGTCGTTGGCGAAGAAATGTGCGAGTTTGCGGTTGGAAAGGTGACCCACATTGCTGGCCACCCGCTGCTTGACCGACCAGGGATAAGGTCCCACCCGTAGCATCTCCACGTCGTGGTTGGATTCCATCACGAGAATATCGGAATTGCGCAGATGGTCGCGCACGTTGGCCGGCAAATAGCCGAGGTCGGTGGCGATGCTGACTTTGACGCCTTCCACGCGGAAGGTAAAGCCGACCGGATCGACGGCGTCGTGAGGGATGGTAAAGGGACGCACTTCAATATCGCCGATCTGAAAGCGCTGGCCGGATTGGAAGCGCTCCAGTTTCGCAAGTTTTGGCCGCTCGCCGTTTTCATCGCGCATGGCGCGCGCCCAGGCCGCGTGGGTAGCCCCGGTCATGAAGATGGGAATGCTCAGCCGCCTGGCCAGCATGGCCAGGCCGTAGATATGATCGGTGTGTTCGTGAGTGATGAGGATAGCCGTGAGCCCGCGCGGATCCTCGCCCAGCGACCGCAGCCGCTTGAAGGTTTCGCGGCAGGAGATGCCGGCATCGATCAGCAGGCGTGTGCGGGCGCTGGCCACAAGCGCGCAGTTTCCCCGGCTGCCGCTGGCCAGCATCGACAGGCTTACGCTCATCGTTTCTCCGCGCGCGGTCCGTCCGCCGTCAGATCAACCATTCCCGCAGCATACGCGTGTTGGCTGTGGAACCGGGAGTAACTTTATGGTTATCCGATACCTCGGAACCGGTGCTCGGCTTCCGGCTTTCGGGCTTTCCGGTTTCGGTCGGCGGTGTTGGTTGACGGCGAGAGCTTGGGCAGAACTTTGCAGGCGGGATGCCGACCTTATTTTCCCTGCCAGAGATTATCCACGACGCGACGCACCACCGCGCCGCCGTAGGCTCCGGCAATTCCGGGCAGGAGGGTGAGCAACGAGCCGTAAATCTGCGCCCGGGTGGGCTTGATCGTGGTGAGCAGATAGGCAACCCACTCGGTGAGCGGGATAAAGATGACGACTGCAAGTACCCAGCGCCAGGGCCAGCGCGGCCGCAGCATGCCCAACAACATGCACGCGGCCAGGGCGAGCAGCGCAGTGAAGAGCAGGTCATCGATGACGATGTCGGCGTAACCGGTGACGACGCCCGCAAAAGCAGCCAGGAGATAGAACATCGCATCGTTGCTCTTGAGCGGCGGTCTGGCAAGCGGCGGCGGTAGTGGCGAAGTCATTCCGTGCAAGCGTGCATCATTCAGCGGCAACGAATCGCGGCTGGAAAAATCGGAAACCGCAAAAGCGAAGAATCTTCAATACTTGTAAAATCCTCGCCCGCTCTTCCTGCCCAGCCAGCCGGCATCAACCATCTTGATCAACAGCGGGCAGGGCCGGTACTTCGGATCACCCAGACCGTCCTGTATGACGCGCATGATGTCGAGGCAGACGTCGAGACCGATGAAGTCGGCGAGGGTAAGCGGGCCCATGGGATGCGCCATGCCCAGCTTGAAGACTTCGTCAATCGCCTCCGGCGTGGCCACGCCCTCCATCACAGCGCAAATGGCTTCGTTGATCAGCGGCATCAGCACGCGGTTGGAGACAAAACCGGGTGCGTCGTTGACCTCAACCGGAGTTTTTTCCAGCTTGAGGGAGAGATCGCGCACAGTTGCGAACGTTTCCTGAGAGGTGGCCAGGCCGCGGATCACCTCCACCAGCTTCATCACCGGCACGGGATTGAAAAAGTGCATGCCAATTACTTTGTCTGGCCGATTGGTGAGCGCCGCCAGCCGGGTGATCGAGATTGATGAAGTGTTGGATGCGAGAATGACTTCAGGCTTGGCCAGCCGGTCGAGATCGCGAAAGATTTCCGACTTGATCTCGAACTTCTCGGTCGCAGCTTCGACGATAAAGTCGCAATCGGCGAGTTGGCCGCGGCCGGTGACCGGAGTGATGCGCTTCAGCGCGGAGTCTTTGTCGTTGATTGTGATCTTATTCCTGGCCACTTCGCGGTCGAGATTTTTTGTGATGGTTTCGAGCGCGCGATCGAGGAAGGGTTGCTCCACATCGCACAGGACGACGGAAAAACCGCTGCGGGCGAAAACATGGGCGATGCCATTGCCCATGGTACCTGCGCCAACGACGCCGACTCGATGAATTGCCATAAGCCCTCAGTTCCTGGTCGCGGCTCATCTCTCGAAACGTTTGAGTCTATCACTCCGAAGCGCTTGACGGAGAAACGCCGGCGAACCCGCGATCGGCAAAAAAGTTTTGTGGTTGCTTGGAAAATAAAGCTCGCGACTATTGCCGGAGCAGCGGGTTTTCGCAGGCGAGAGGAGTTGCAGCGGGAGGCGATTATGGGGGAAAAACTGAATTGGAAACGGCTTAGGATTCTGTTGCCAGTGTTCGCGCTGCTTCTGGCGGCGAGTGCGGCCTCGGCCGATGATAACTACTATCGCGGCGACGAGGCCGGGCGGATCGGCTATCAGAACGGTTATCGCGACGGCGTCGAGCACGGCCGCTTCGATCGCACGCGCGGCTACCGCTACAACATCCACAGCCAGCTATACAACGATGCACGCGACGGTTACGACCGCTCGCTCGGCCCCTACGGTTATTTCAAGAAGGGATACCGCGCCGGCTATGCGCACGGTTACGCGGAAGGATACTCTGCGGCGCCCAGATATGAAGACAACCGTTGGCGCAGAGATGACGGCTGGCGGTGAGGCGGGAGGGCAGGCCGCCGGATCGTCGAATCGGCGGCCGCGCGCGAGTCTCTTTCGCTCCTTTGGTGCTGATTCGCTCTCCGGTTCGCCAAGCCCACGGCTCCCGCTGTGGGTGTTGCATTCTGCCGATGCTTGCCGACGATGTGCACAATTCCCGGGGTGTAAAATCAACTGCGTCCTATCTATTTTCTGTCCTGCGAAAGGATTTCCGCCATGGCCATTGCTGAAGCTCCGGTCCGTCCACGCACGAATTTGCACCAAGGCGCGTTCATCAACGAATCTTTCTTTGATTTCACGCGGGAAGAAAACGCGCGGAAGATGCGGGCCGCGATCGAGCGCGTGCGCGGGCAACTGGGCCGCGAATACGATCTGATTATTGGCGGCAAGCGCGTCAGGACTACAGACAAGATCAAATCCCTGAACCCGGCGCGGCCTTCCCAGATTGTGGGCATTCATCAGAAGGCAGGCAAAGAGCACGTGGAACCGGCGATGTCGGCGGCGCTGAAGGCATTCGATTCGTGGAGCCATACTTCTATGGAAGAGCGCGCCGCGCTACTGTTCCGCACCGGCGACCTGCTGCGACAACGAAAGATGGACTTCATGGCCTGGCTGGTTTTCGAAGTCAGCAAGAACTGGGGCGAGGCCGATGCCGATATCTCGGAAACCATCGACTTCTGCGAGTTTTACTCCCGCGAAGCGCTGCGCCTGGCGCAGACGAAACCGCCGGTGCAGATGCCGGGCGAGCGGGATGAGCTGATGTACGTTCCGCTGGGAGTGGGCGCAGTGATTCCACCGTGGAATTTTCCCTGCGCGATCATGGCCGGCATGACGCTGGCTTCCATCGTCAGCGGCAATACGGTCATCCTGAAGCCCTCCAGCGACTCGCCTACCATCGCAGCGAAATTTGTCGAACTGCTCGAAGAAGCCGGGATGCCGGAAGGGGTGGTGAATTTCTGTCCTGGCGCGGGGGCGAGCTTCGGGGACGCTATCGTCGCTCATCCCAGGACACGGTATATCGCGTTCACCGGCTCGCGCGAAGTCGGCCTGCACATCAACCAGGCCGCTGCGGCACAGGCCCCGGGGCAAATCTGGATCAAGCGCACCATCCTCGAAATGGGCGGCAAGGACGCGATCATCGTCGACGCAGATGCCGACATCGACTCCGCGGTAGAGGGCGTGGCTCAGGCTGCATTCGGATTTCAGGGACAGAAGTGCTCGGCCTGTTCGCGCGCGATTGTCGATGAGCGCGTCTACGAAAAATTCCTGGAACAACTCAAAGCGCGGGTCGAGAAGGTCACGCTGGGCGATCCGGCGGAGAATGCCAACATGGGGGCGGTCATCAACGATGGTTCGATGAAGACGATTCTCGGATACATCGAGCAGGGCAAGAAGGATGGGCGGCTGGTTACCGGAGGCGAGCGCGCGGCCGAAGCCGGGGAAGGATATTTCATTCGTCCCACGGTGATCGCCGATATCGCTCCCAAGTCGAAGCTCGAGCAGGAGGAAATCTTCGGGCCAGTGCTGGCCGTGATCAAGGCGCGCGGGTTTGACCACGCGCTGCAGATTGCCAACGACACGGAGTTCGGCCTGACCGGCGCGGTCTATACGCAATCGCGCGACAAAATCGAGCGCGCAATACGCGATTTCCACGTGGGCAATTTGTACATCAACCGCAAATGCACGGGAGCAATGGTGGGCGCCCATCCGTTCGGCGGCTTCAACATGTCGGGGACCGACTCCAAATCCGGAGGGCCGGATTATCTCTATCTGTTTACGCAGGCAAAATCGGTGGCTGAAAAGATTGGTTAGCCCGCCGTGATTTATCTCGGTACGGCCGTTCTGGCCGATCTCTATTCCAGCACGTATTCCAGCATGCTCTCAACCAGCAGATGAACCTTATTCGTCTATACCGGGGAATGGATTTTTCGTGGCACCATGGGTCAGGCCGAAACAGGGAGGGTCCCGTTCGCATTCCGATTCGCCGCTGAGACGGAGGTCCCATGCTTTTCATTCTGCGCCTGTCCAACGGCGATTGTGTCGTTGCCCTTGCCACCGACGCGTCCAGCGCACGCGAAACTGCCGCTAACCTTGACGCCAGTGGATCCTTCGAGGTTGCGAGCGTGCGCCCGCTCAGCAGATTTGCGGTGCGGCTCTCTCCCACGGAAGATGCCAGCCTGGAAGCCGCTCAATGGGAGGACGGCACACTCGATGACATTCTCATGAGCGAGTACCCGCTGCTGAACGAGGCTTATCGCCGCGCCAACGCCGAACCTTTTGCCGCTTCTGCGGATCGGACCGAGCCAGCGCTCTCACATTTGAAACTGTCGTACGAACGGAACAAGGAAATCATTCGTCAGGGCGTTGAACTGGAGCGGCAGAGGTTCAGCCAGACTGGGGCTTCCGCGGAGACATCTTCGAGGTCTAAGACAGCGGCCAGATAATTAGAGTTCCTCCGCTTGCGGTTGAGCCGCAGGTCCGGCTGCTTCGCGACCGAGCTGAATTACTTTCCGTTGACCAGAGGTATAGGCGGCGGATTGCGCTCCGTGAACTGCCGCTGGTGCCAATAGGGATAAACCGGAATGAGGTCGGTGGCTCGATCCAGCCGGGCAACCTGCTCCGCCGATAAATTCCATCCCGCCGCGCCCAGATTCTGCCGCAGCTGCTCTTCATTGCGAGCACCCACAATCACCGTGGAAACGGAAGGTCTCTGCAGCAGCCAGTTCAGCGCGACCTGGGGCACGGTTTTTTCCATTTCTTTGGCCACCGCATCCAACGCATCGACAACTTTGTAGAGGTATTCGTCGGGCATCTGCGGGCCCTCTGCGGCGGCTTTATGCAGGCGGCTCTGAGCGGGCAGGGGATGCCCGCGGCGAATCTTGCCGGTCAGTCTTCCCCATCCCAGCGGACTCCAAACCAACGCGCCGACTCCCTGATCCAAAGCCAGTGGCATCAGCTCCCATTCATACTCGCGGCCGATCAGAGAGTAATAGACCTGATGTCCCGCATAGCGCGCCCAGCCGTACCTGTCGCTTACGGCGAGCGACTTCATGAGATGCCATCCGGAGAAATTTGAGCAGGCGATGTAGCGCACCTTTCCGGCGACCACCAATTGATTCAGAGTGCTGAGCACCTCCTCGACGGGTGTGAGCGCGTCGAATCCGTGCAGATGATAGATGTCGATGTAATCGGTGCCCAGGCGGCGCAAGCTGGCTTCGCAGGCTTGTACGAGATGGTAGCGGGAGGAGCCAAGATCATTCGGCCCGGGACCCATCTTGAAGGTTGCTTTAGTAGAGATGAGAACCTTGTCGCGGCGGGCGCCGATCGCCTTTCCAAGGATGGTTTCGGAAAGGCCGGCAGAATAAACGTCGGCGGTATCGAAGAGATTGACGCCCGCTTCCAGGCAGATATCCACGAGGCGGGTTGCCTCGGCAACATCGCTGGAACCCCAGGCGCGAAAGAATTCGCTCCCGCCGCCGAAGGTTCCCGTGCCAAAGCTCAAAACGGGCACTTTAAGGCCGGAATATCCCAACGTTCGGAATTGCATGAGCACTAGATGCCCATCTGCTACTCACGATGCGCCAAAAATTATGCACAAAATGAAAGGCCGCCCGCAGGCGGCCGATGCCTCTCACATGTTGACCAGTTTACGGAGTCACTCCGGCTGGCGGTTGAGCTGCCGGTGGCCCGGCAGCGGTCGCCGCCGCCGCCTCGTTCAGAATGCGATGGTGAATGGTAAACAGAGCCAGTTCCAGGCGGTCGGAGACGCCGATCTTGTCATACACGTTGCGCAGATAATTTTTGATGACCTGCTCGGTGGTACCCAGTTGCGAAGCAATCTCTTTGTTCTTGTAGCCCTGCACAATCAGGGCCACGATGCGCAGTTCCTTGGCGGTCAAGCGGTCGCGCACCCGCAGCCCGACCATATCATTCTCGGTGAGTTCGCTGGGAACGGCAACGTCCTGCACCCAGGTCTCGCCGCGCGCCACCTTGCGTACACAATCCACCAAAGCCGCGCTGGTCACGTTGCGGTAGACGACGCCGTGCGCGCCGTTGGCCATGTGGCGCTGCGCGCTCTCGCCGGTGTCGGCCAGAACGACAACGTGAGTCTTGGCCCGGTTGGCACCCTGCACAATGGCGGCGAAATCGTTGTGAAACCCCGCTGCTACCACCAGCACCGCCGCGCGAAACTTGTCCAGAGCCATGAACATCTGCTCCGGAGTTTGCGCCTGGGCCACGATGCGCATTTCATCTTCCACGGCGAGTACTTTGGCGATGCCCGCCCGGAAGATCGCCTGGTTATCGGCCAGAATGAGTTTCAGCATGTTTTCCGCGCTCCAGAGATTTAAGCGTTCCGTACGAACTCGTAAGAATCGATCACGCACGCGACTCCGCGGCCTTCATCGCCGCCGGCTGGATCGGTGCGCACCACGCGCCCCTTACACTGAATGACAACGTTTTCCTGGCCGCCGGTGACGTCCGGGGGCAGGGTGATTTCAAATTCCACCGGGGAACCTACTTCCAGCGACGCATCAGCGCGAATATACACTCCCGCCGCGCTAAGATTGCCTGTCAAGCCCTTGGAATCGGCGCCTGCATCTTCTTTGTGAATCTTGATGGGTAATTCCAGGGGAAATCTCTTTCCGGTCCGCGCTTCGGACACAGTGCCTCCTATGGAGCTGGTTCCATTCATGTGGTTGTCTGCGAATCGCGCCAAACCCAATGCAAAACCAGCGACCGGCAGGCCGACTGCCTGCTTTTGCTCTCTCGGGCGGTTATACCACGGATAGTACCGCTATAAAAGC
Source organism: Candidatus Aquilonibacter sp. (assembly GCA_035523915.1). Classification (GTDB taxonomy): domain Bacteria; phylum Acidobacteriota; class Terriglobia; order Terriglobales; family Acidobacteriaceae; genus Sulfotelmatobacter. The sequence continues at coordinate 12,441 of DATKPV010000033.1, forward strand.
CTGATTACGAGTTAGTTAAGGGTAGGAACTAGATTCCCCCCTTGAGGGGCAATCGGCGGGCATCAGATGCTGCGCGGCGCCAGTGCGCCCTTCAGCGATAGCGCTCGTCAAAGTAGGCAGGCCAGTCGCCGCGCTTTCCCGTGACGATCAACTCCGCCCCGAAGCGGCCTCCACGGGTCACCCCGAAAAGCCAGTGCCGCAACTGGCTCTCCTTCAAGAACGGCCACCTCAGGAGAGCGCCGGCCCGCTGTCTCCATGTGGGCGCGTATTCTTTGAAATCGATAATCCTGATGTCATCAAAACCGCAGATATCCAATAAAGAGACGAGATTTGAGCCGGCAAAGCCATATTCGTGGGAGAGCGTGACGTAAAGGCTTGAATTGGCGCAAGGCCCCTCCATGTTGGGAGTGCGCAGCAGGAGGGTACCTCCGCGCTTCAAAGCCTGGTACAGGGCGTCTACAACCCAGAGGAGAGAATACTTGGGCACGTGTTCGATTACGTGCGACATGTGAATGAAGTCGTATTGATCCTTTTGTCCCGCCAGGAATTCGCCAATATTGTCGTGGATCTCATATAAGGTTACCCGGCCCGGAACCCAGTCCGCCACATAGCCTTTGTGGGAAATGCCGAAGTCCGCGCCGGAAAGATTGCAATATCCCAGCTTCAGACAGGCAGCGAGGAACCAGCCTGAGCCGAAACCAATATCCAGGATTCGCGCTTGCCGGTCCGGAGGCAGATAAGGAGGGTACTGATGTTCTGCCTGGAGTACGGCAGTGTCGTTCTCCGTTTCCTTCCAGGTTGGCCGCCACTTCTCGCGCGCATGACGAGCCGCCATCCGTCGGTAAACCTCGGCGATGAAGGCATGGGGCTGCATCCGGCAGATTAGCGTACTCTCTACAAGAGATGAAACGCGAATAAAGGATACCAGCGCTGTCTCACCACGGCCTGTGCACAATTCGTCATGCCCGGTTGAAGCCGCGGAATGACATTAAACTGATTGTGATTGATTTGTTCTAAACAACGGGCAAAGGTTCAGGAGATTTTCCATGACTGATTCATGTTTTTCTCGGTGCCACGTTCGTCATTCGATCGTTCTTTTTCTGGCCTTTACTCTCGGTAGTGCTGCTCATACGCTAGCGCAACAACCGACCCAGAAACCGGCGCCGGCCTCTACCGCAACGTCGCCTGCGATGGCCTCGGCTCTTGCCTCGCAAAAAGAGACAAGAGCCGGTCACGACGCATTGGTGGAACTCAATAACGATCTGGAAGCTCTGGCCGCCAAAGTTTCCCCGGCGGTCGTGCAAATTCTCGTCACCGGTTATGGTCCCCTGCGCGAGGAAGACCACGGCACGCAGACGGCGCTGATCGTGCGCCAGCATGCTGTTGGTTCGGGGGTAATCGTCGATCCCGATGGCTACATCATGACCAACGCTCACGTAGTCGAAGGCGCGCAACGGATTCGGGTGGCGCTGCCTCTTGCTATGGATGCAGGACGCGTCGTGCCCATCGGCAAGCGCCACATTCTGGAAGCGCGCCTTGTGGGAGTTCACAAGGAAAGCGATCTTGCGCTGCTCAAAATCGAAGACACCGATCTTCCGACCCTGACCCTTTTGACGCAGCAGCGTCCGCGGGTCGGCCAACTGGTATTCGCCATCGGCAGCCCGGAGGGTTTGCAGAATTCCGTCACCATGGGGGTGGTCAGCGCAGTGGCCCGCCAGGCTGATCCGGACAAACCTATGACCTACATCCAGACCGATGCTCCCATCAACCCGGGGAACAGCGGGGGTCCGCTGGTGGACATGAATGGCGATGTGCTTGGCATCAATACCTTCATTCTTACCCAGGGCGGAGGCAGCGAAGGACTGGGCTTCGCCATTCCGGCGCGTATCGTGGACTTCGTCTACCACAGCTTGCGCAAATACGGCCATGTTCATCGTGTGGAAATCGGCGCTGTGGCCCAGGAAATCACGCCCTCGCTGGCGGACGGCCTGCATCTGGCCCAGCATTGGGGAGTGGTGGTGGCTGACGTGAAGCCGGATGGGCCGGCAGCGGCTGCCGGACTGCAGGTTCAAGACATCATTCTTACCGCCGATGACCGGCGGATCGATACTCTGCCGTCGCTCTCGGCGGCTCTGTACCTGCACCGGCTGGATCGAGTCCTGAAGATGGAAATTCTTCGCGGCGACGAAAAGAAAACGCTCTACATTCCTGCCATCGAGCATCGCGATGAAATGGATCAACTGCTCGATGCCGCCGACCCGCAGAAAAGCCTGGTCCCGCGGCTGGGGGTGCTCGCCATCGACCTCACCGGCGATCTGAAAAGCAAACTTGGTTCATTGCGCATCCCTTCGGGAGTTCTTGTGATCGGCCGGGCCGCCGACCTGATTATCCCTGATACCGGCCTGCAAGCCGGGGATATCATCCACGCCCTCAACACCACGCCGATCGATTCCATGGAGACGTTGCGTGCCGCCGTGAACAGTTTGAAATCCGGAGATCCGGTCGCTCTGCAGGTGGAGCGCGATGGCGGTCTGATGTATGTGAGCTTTGAAATGGAGTAGGCGCGGAAAATCTGAGTGCAATGTGGAGTTCGCGGCGCCATTTTCGCGGGCCGCGAGAAGCCGCTAGAAAGCGCCGCCTCCGCCACCGCCGAACCCGCCGCCGGAAAAGCCTCCACCCCCGAAACCTCCGCCACCGCCGCCCCATCCCGAACCGGTGGAACTGGCGCGCGGGGCAGAGACAAAAACCTGGCCCATATCGCTGGCCATGCCGTGCATCGCACTGGAAAAGAAAATGGGGTTGAAGGCCATTCCTGCAACGTATCCTTCGGGACCGACATACCATCTGGGCGGATCTTTCACGATTCCCGCGAAGGCCTGTGCCCAGTGGTGTTCCACACCCAGCGCCATCGCGAAAGGAAGAAATTTCTCGAAGGTGTCGGCGGGCATGGTCTTCAGCCGCTCGGCGTCCACGCGATTCATGAATTCCTGGAAGCCGAGCACGCTGACGTAAGTGCGCGCGCCTTTGAGCGTCTTGGCGGTCATCACGCGCGCGAAAAGATACCAGATGACGGCGGAAATCAGCAGGGATATTGCCAGCACCGGTACCGAGCTGAAGAAATCGGCCCAGCCCATGTATTGAAAGATAGCGAACGGTATAAGAATGCCGATGGCGGCCACAATGCTGAAGCCGTTGGCGGACTCTGGATCCAGAGAATACATTCCCTTTTGTTTCAGGCCCGACATAATGTCTTCCCGGATAGGCGGGATCGCGGTATAGAAGCGGTTCTTCAGGCTGGAGAGCCGGGTTTCCGGGACGTCGCCGACGAAAATATTTTCCAGCATGACGCGCTCGTGGGGCGCAAGCCCGGTCCAGTCCTGACGCTTTTTGAGCAAATGAAAGATGTAATCTTTGTGATGAAACAGCAGGCCCTTGTCATCGGTTTCCTCGATCTTGATGAAACCGCGCACGGCCAGATCGACAATCGTCGAAGTGATATCCCGGGGATGAATTTTATCGTCGAGCAGCGTGCCGGTCTCCGCCGGAGTAAAGCCCGGAGGAGGCTCGTACATCGGCGCCACAGACATGCCGGGATCGGGATCGCGCCCCGCGTACCACCACAAAACAAACATAACCACCAGGGTTACTAGAGGCAGAAAGACGGCCGGGTTGCCGCCAATGAACCAAATCACCTTGGTTAGTCCACCGGGAGCCTTGAGAACGCCTTTGGGAATGTAGACGTCGATGGTCAAGCCGCCGCGCATTGGCAGCGGACTGTTGGTCTCGAATGTAGCGGTGGCACCGTTCACGTTCGCCGTTGCGCCATGTTCCACTGAGCCATAGACACCGGTGAAAGCCTGCGCCCGGAGCGATCCACTGGCGGCCGCGGGGAAGTTCACCGTCGCGCTGGCATGATCGATGGGAACCGGCCAGTCGTTGCCGGTGACGTTCCAATAAAACTCGTCGTAGCTGTCAAAAAAGCGGGTTCCATTGCGCACGCGATACGTGATGTTGACGGTTTTTGTCGTGTCAACGGCATCGGGAATATAGATTTTGAGATCGCGATAGGCGCCGGAAGTCGAAGCTTCGTACTTAAGGTTCCCGCCGTTTTCGCCGGTGATGCTGCGAACCGCGAGGAACAGCCGGTAATTTGTGCCATTCGGGCCGGGATATTCGACGGGAATAATACGGTGAATCCCGTGCCATTCGCCGTCGAAAACCAGCGTGATGCTTTCGCTTACCACTGCGCTGCCGTCCTGGTTGACGGTGATCGTGTCGTCGAAGCTGGAAATGCGCCACGACTTGGCGAAAAGCGGAGTCGACAGCAGGCAGAGACAAAAAGCAAACGCCGCGACGCGCGCCGCACGCCGCGTAGAACTGGAGCATTTGTTCATCGCATCAAAACTTTACGGCAACCGGTTCGCGGTCGGCTTCGGCGGTCTCGAAGAACTGGCGTTGTGTGAACCCGAACATGCCCGCGAGAATGTTGGTTGGAAATGACTGGATCTTCGTGTTCAGATCGCGGACCACGGCGTTGTAATAACGGCGCGAGTTCTGAATCGCATCTTCGATCTGGCTCAGCGACCCCTGCAACTGCGTGAACTCTTCCGAAGCTTTAAGTTGGGGATAATTCTCCGCCACAGCGAACAGGCTCTTGAGCGCCCCCGTAAGCTGATTCTCCGCCGCAGCCTTGTCGGCGGGCGTGGTTGCCTGCATGGCCTGGGAGCGAAACTTGGCGATGTTTTCGAATGTGCCTTTTTCGTGGGCAGCGTAGCCTTTTACGGTTTCCACCAGGTTGGGGATCAGATCGTGGCGGCGCTTGAGTTGCACGTCAATATCGGACCAGGCGGAGTCGCAACGCACACGCAGTTGCACCAAGCCGTTGTACATGCCAATGAGCACAACGGCAATCACAGCGAGAACGACCAGGAAAATGATGCCAACCATAGGCTTTCCCCCGGGGCCGAAAGTGATTCAGACGGAAGTTAACACAGAACGCGGCAAGTGCCAAATGCCGCGGCTGGGGTCACGAAAAGGAAAATTGATCAAACGACCGGCCGGTTCGATGCAGATTACTGCTGCGGGGCGTAGTAGCCTCTGCGAGCGCGCACCTGCAGGTCTTTCTTAAGGGCGGAAATCTGAATGGTGCGGTAGCGGCCATCGGCGTCGAAGTCCGCCGGCTTGTAGGAAACAACATATTGGCTGCGCAGCTCATCTTCGATCGCTGCGAAGGAGCGGGTAACGTCCTTCATCTTGTAAGGGAAGAAGGCGCGTCCGCCGGTTGCATCGGCGAGTTGCTCGAGAACCTTGTCGCCGCGCAGAATCAGGCCACTGTCGTCGGTAGAGATTGCGTAGATGATGACTTCGGCGCGCTGCGCCATCTCGATGGCCTGCGCTTTGCTAACTTCGCTTTGATTGTCCTCGCCGTCGCTGAGAATGATTAGAGCTTTGCGGACGGGATGATCGGGCCGGTCTTTGAGCAGCTTGTCCCGGCAGGATTTGTAAACCGCATCGTAGAGTGCCGTGCCCCCGCCGTCTCGCAGCTTGTGAACGCCAGCGGATAGCAGTTGCACGTTATCGGTGAAATCCTGCGCCAGGTGGCTCTGGCTGTTGAAGCCGACCACGTAGGCCTGGTCAAAGCCGGGGCGAATGGTTTCACGAAGAAAGCTGATGGCCGCGTTTTGTTCGAAGCTGAGACGGCTGTTCACCGATCCGCTCACATCCACAAGCAGACCGAGATGCAAAGCCAGGTCGGTTTCGCGGCGAAAGTTGATAATGGCGGTGGGCGGCTTGTGATCGTCAAGAATCGAGAAGTCGCCCTCATTCAGATTGCGGACAAACTTGCCGTGCTTATCGGTGGCAATAAAAAGGACATTCACCTCATCCACGCGCTTGTGGATGGTTAGAATGGCGCCGGACTGCAGATCGTCGGAGGCCGGCGTGTACGAACCCAGACTGGCCGAGCGGCTGGCATACGACGAGGGCGGAGGCACATAAGGCTGGGACTGGGCGTGAGCCGCGGGTAAAATTGCGCCGGCCGCGACGATCGCCACTGCAATGATCCGGCTCCACATCTGCTGCGTGTACTTCATACTCAAAGAGTCCAAAAATTTCCCTCCGCCTTGCGGCTGGAGACACTTCCAAACGATTAGATGCACGCGACGGGCCGAATCGCCCGTCAGCCGCCGTCTTTGTTCAATTTGAAATGTAGAAGCGGTGCGGCCAAGTGCCAAGTTACAAAAGGAGCACGCGTTTGGTCATGGCAAAAAGTGCGCAGGATGTGAGGGTTAGACCGCTCGCCAGTTTTCCAGGGGCCACATTCCGCATCTAGTTTGATGCCCTAGTTTAATATTGTGGACCATAGAATCGCAGCGGGGGCAGAAACAATTCCGGAGGAACCTGGTGATGAAGAAAAAGATTACCGCATTCGTTCTGGCATTATGCCTTTTCGTCCCCGCAGCATTTGCTGCAAACGACGAGAAGGAAGAGGACCGGGTAAGGGACGCAGGAGAAGTGTTGAAAGAAATTCTCAACGTTCCCGACGACATCCCGCAAGAGCTGCTGGATAAAGCTGAGTGCGTCGTAATCTTGCCTTCTGTGAAAAAGGGCGCCTTTGGGATTGGGGGAAGTTACGGCCGGGGCGTGATGCTCTGCCGCAGCGGACAGCACTATACGGGCCCCTGGGGACCTCCGGCGCTATATGCTCTGGAAGGGGTGAGCATCGGATTCCAGCTCGGCGGGCAAGCCACAGATTTTGTTCTGCTGGTGATGAATCCGAAAGGAGCGCGCTCGCTGCTCTCCAGCAAAGTCAAACTGGGCGCTGATGCCTCGGCAGCCGCCGGGCCGAAGGGGCGCACGGCCGAGGGTGCGACCGACGTGGTGATGAGCGCAGAGATCCTCTCTTACTCGCGCAATAAAGGATTGTTTGCCGGTGTTTCACTGGAAGGCTCGACGTTGCGCTCCGACGGCAGCGCCAACGAGAAGTTGTACGGGCAGAAGCTGACCGCGAAGGAAATTATTGTGGAGCACAAGGTTGCGGTTCCTGCTAGCGCGAAAGAGTTGGTGTCGCTGCTGAACCGCAAATCGCCCAAGAACAAATCCGATCCGAAATCGCTGGAGTAGCTCGTTGGGAACTGCCGCAAAAAGAAAAGATCCACGGATGAAGATTCGCTGCGCCTGGGCGCAGAGTGAACTATCTATCCGCTACCACGATGAGGAGTGGGGCGTTCCAGCCCACAACGACCGTACACTGTTTGAGTTCCTCATCCTGGAGGGCGCGCAGGCCGGCCTGAGCTGGGAGACCATTCTCAACAAACGGGAGAACTACCGGCGTGCTTTCGAGAGCTTCGATCCGCAGATGGTGGCGCGCTATCGCCGGCCCAAGCTTGGGCAACTGCTTCGCAATCCGGGCATTGTGCGCAACCGGCTGAAAATTGCGTCGGCGGTGCAGAATGCCAGAGCATTTCTCCGCGTGCAGAAGGAATTCGGCACCTTCGACCGATACATCTGGCAATTTGTGGACGGTACGCCGCGTGTGAATTCATGGAAGCGGCCCGGCCAGGTGCCGGCGCGAACTGTTCAGTCGGACGCCATGAGCAAGGATCTGAAAAAGTGCGGCTTCACGTTCGTGGGATCGACCATCTGCTACGCCTTTATGCAGGCCGTGGGGATGGTCAACGATCACGCAACCAATTGCTTTCGCTACAAGGAAATTGCACGGTTGCCGAACCTGCGCCGCAAGTAGTAAGCGCCGGCCAGTTGCGTGCTTCTTTTTTCAGAGGCTAAGCTGCGTTTCAGGAAGGGGACGCAGTCCGTCCGGTGCTCATCCGGTCCGCATGCTTTCAAAAGAGAGCAACCGTCCCTTGCCGGGTGACAGATGCGGAAAAGTGAAATAAGCTAGAGGTTTGGATACCACCCCTTTAGCCGGGATGGCGGAACTGGCAGACGCAGCGGACTCAAAATCCGCCGGTACTTGGTACCTTGGGGGTTCGACTCCCCCTCCCGGCACCAGCA
>DATKPV010000034.1:0-39059 GCA_035523915.1 Candidatus Aquilonibacter sp.
GCAGTCGAAGTTCGATGATCTGGTCAAGGGCACGGCCACCGGCGTGGCTATTCACAGCTCCGGCGGCCTGGTGCTGGCGCCGTCTTTCAAACTGCTCTACTCCACGCCCTCCACGTACATCTGGGCGATTGCTTCCGATGATGCGGGAAATGTGTACGCGGCGGCCGGATCTCCGGCACGGGTGTACCGCATCACTCCCGAGGGAAAATCTACCGTCATTTTCGAGCCGCAGGAACTGCAGGTGCAGGCCCTGAAGGTCGGTCCGGGCGGCGTGATTTATGCGGCTACCGCGCCCGACGGCAAAGTTTACAAAATCGAACACAAGCAGCCGGAAAAAGGCGAAGCTCGCAAGGCGGAAAAATCTGACGCTAAAACTGCGGAAGCTGCGCCCAAGGAGAACGCGGTCGATCCGGCGTGGAGTTCGTCTGTGTATTTCGCTCCGGGGACGAAGTACATCTGGGATCTCGTTTTCGACAAGGCCGGGAACCTGTATGTGGGGACGGGCGACCGCGGTGAAATCTACAAAGTCACCGCAAAGGGCGAGCACTCGCTGTTTTTCAAGAGCGATGAAACGCACATTCGCGCCCTGGCGCTCGACGCGCACGGCAATCTGATTGCGGGTACCGATGGCAGCGGCCTGATCTATCGAATCTCACCAGCCGGCGAAGGGTTCGTTCTTTACAGCGCCCCGAAAAAAGAAATCACGGCGCTTGCCCTCGACCACGATGGAAACATCTACGCAGCGGGAGTCGGCGAGAAGCGGCCCGGTCCCGGCGTTGCCACCGCAACTGCGGTTTCCATGCTGATGTCGATGGGAGCAAGTCCCGCGCTTCCCGGAGGAGCGCAGCCGGTTCCGGGTGTGGCACCGACGGCCCCGAGTGCGATTCCGATCAATGCATTTCCGTCAGGGGGTGCCGGTTCGAACGGCGGTTCCGACGTCTACCGTATCGCCGCCGACGGTTCGCCGTCGCGCATCTGGTTGTCGCATGAAGATATTGTTTACGCGCTCGCCTTCGATTCTCACAACCAGCTGCTGGCCGCAACCGGCAACCGCGGCCACATTTTTGCCATCGAGGGCCCGGATGAATTCCTGGATCTGCTGAAGGCTCCCGTGTCGCAAGTCACCGGATTTGCCGCCGCTCCCGGTGGAGGCCTTTATGCAGCCACCAGCAATCTCGGGAAGATTTTTACACTTGGTCCGGCGCCTGAAAGTGAAGGCACCTACGAGAGCGACGTGTTCGATGCGAAGAACTTCTCACGTTGGGGACGGGCGGAGTTTCGCGGCTCGGGCAACATCGATCTGCTCGCCCGCAGCGGCAATGTCGACAATCCCGATCGCAACTGGAGCCCGTGGAAGCAGATCGATCTCAGCAAAGGATCGGAGATGGGAGTTCCCGCGGCGCGCTACGCGCAGTGGCGCGTCGTGCTGCACGCCGGAAATACCGCTCCCGCGGTCGAGAGTGTCACGCTGAACTACCTTCCGCGCAATGTAGAGCCCGAGATCGACGATGTCACGGTGCAGGTGGGAACCCGCTACCAGCCCATGCCGAAGTCCGCGGGATTGGGCGTGGGAGGCGACGCCGCCGCCGCAGCCGCAGCCCATTTCGATTCACTCGTGCCCAGCACGCATGACCGCGATTCGATCGGCGTGAAGTGGTCGGCTCACGACGAGAATGATGACCAGCTCGTCTACTCGGTCTACTACCGCGGAGACGGCGAGACGCGCTGGCTGCTGTTGAAAGACAATCTCACCGACAAGGCATATTCGTTTGACGCGAGCCTGTTGCCCGACGGAGGGTACACGATCAAGGTCGTAGCTTCCGACGCGCCGTCGCACTCTCCCGGCGAAGCCCTGACCGCATCGCGCGAAAGCCGCCGCTTCGAAGTCGATACGACTCCTCCGCGCATTGAAAACCTGGCCGCGGCGGTTGAAGGCACAGAGATTCACATTCGCTTCCGGGCCGAAGACGGATTTTCGACGATCAGGCACGCCGAATTTTCTGTCGACGCCGGCGACTGGAAATATGTCGAGCCGGTGGGGCAGCTCTCTGACGCGAAGGTCGAGGATTACGATTTCAAGGCGGCCGTCGAGAGCGCCAAGGATGCGGCTTCGGAGCATGTGGTCGTAGTGCGCGTCTACGATAAATACGACAACATGGGAGCGGCAAAGACGGTGATCCGGGCGAAGTGACGGCGCGGATTCTGCCGCGCCGCGGCCTGATCCGCAGGGCTACCCGGCTGCGAGATAAATATAGCGGAAGATGAACAGCACCGTAAGAATCCAGATGACGGGGCTGATTTCGCGGAATTTTCCGGCCGCAATTTTCACCAGCGTGTACGAAATCAATCCCAGGCTGAGCCCGGTCGCGATGCTGAAGGTCAACGGGGTAGCGACCAGCGTGACAAATGCCGGGATCGCGTCGGTGAATTCAGTCCATTCGACGCGGCCGATCGATTCGGTCATCAAGCCGCCGACCAGAATCAGCGCGGGGGCGGTCGCGTATCCCGGAATCGCCGCCGCCAGTGGCGCGCAGAATGTCGCCAGCAGAAACATGGCGGCGGTGAAAATATTCGCGAGTCCGGTTCTGGCGCCCGCAGCCACTCCGGCCGCGCTCTCAATGTAGCTGGTTACGGTCGACGTCCCGGTCAGCGAGCCGAACAGGGTTCCCACCGCGTCGGCGACAAGCGCCCGGCCCACGCGCGGAATCTTGCCATCTTTTACGAATCCGCCCTGCTCGCACACGCCGACCAGAGTTCCGACGTTGTCGAACAAGTCGACGAACAGAAAAACGAAAATGATTTCGAAGAGTCCGAGATGCATCGCCCCGCGAAGATCGAGTTGCAGCCAGGTCGACGATGGATGCGGCAGGGAGAAAACCGCTTTCGGCAGAGCCGACATTCCGCGCATGATTCCGATCGCCGTTGTGGCCAGCACTCCAATCAGAATGGCTCCGGTCACTTTGCGGGTCATGAGGACCAGCATTACGGCGAGACCGATGCATGCCAGTTGCGCATCGTGATTGCGAAAGCTGCCGAGCCCTACGAACGTTGCCGGATTGGCCACGACGATGTTGGCATTGCGCAGCCCGACGAAGGCGATGAACATTCCGATTCCGCCCGCGGTCGAATGCTTGAGGCATCCCGGAATGCCGTTGACAATCTGCTCGCGCACGCGGGTGACGGTGAGAATCAGGAACACGGTGCCCGAGAAAAAAATCACGCCCAGCGCGGTGCGCCATGGGACGTGCATTCCCTGGCAAACCACGTAAGTGAAATAAGCGTTGAGCGACATGCCCGGGGCGAGCGCGATGGGATAATTCGCGTACAACCCCATCACCAGCGTGGCAACCGCGGCGGAAATACACGTCGCAAAAACGACGCCCTCGATGGGCATGCCGGCTTCCGCAAGAATTTTCGGATTCACCACCACGATGTACGCCATCGTGATGAACGTAGTCAGCCCGCCCAGAAACTCGCTGCGAACCGTGGTCTGGTTTTCCTTCAGACGGAAATATCGCTCGATCAAACGGGGCCTTTCCTGTGCGGAATGAAACCGACATTCTACGGCATCCGCGGGCAAGGGAAGGCAATCGATTTCCTCGATAGCAGCGATCAGAAATAGTCGAGCCGGGCGTTACGTCGGAAGGCCCTGGCGGCGGGCGTCGTCCTGGGTTGCGCCTTCCAGGTTGGCTGCAGTAATGGAGTGCAGTGCGCCCGCCTTGCGCAGCTCCGGGAACCACCACGTCCACAGGGCAATTACCACCAGCGTGCCCACTCCTCCGAGCACGACCGCGGGAACTGTGCCGAACCACTGCGCAGTGACGCCGGATTCGAATTGTCCGAATTCGTTCGAGGCGCCAATAAAGATCATGTCGACGGCGGTCACGCGGCCGCGCATTTCATCCGGCGTCGCGATCTGGGTGAGCGTGGCGCGGATGATCACGCTGATCATGTCGCACGCGCCCAGCAGGACCAGGGCAATGAGGGAGAGAGTCAGACTCCGCGAAAGCCCGAACACGATGGTGAAGATGCCGAACCCGGCGACGGCCCAAAGCAGAATCGGCCCAGATCGCCCGCGCAACGGCCGGTGCGCGAGCATCAGCGCCATGATGGCCGCGCCAACTCCCGGAGCCGTGCGCAGCAAGCCAAGTCCCCACGGTCCGGTCCGGAGAATTTCGCGCGCGTAGACGGGAAGCAGGGCCACAGCTCCGCCGAGCAAAACCGCGAACAGGTCGAGCGAGATCGCACCCAGAATCAGTTTCTTATTCCAGATGTAGTGGATCCCGGCGAAGACCGTTTTCAACGACATGGGCTCGCGCGGGCGCGGCTTCACCGCCGTCTGAATGCGGAAGGTGGAGACCGTGGCTCCAACGGCAGTCGCCATGGCGATTCCATACACGGCCGGCGCGCCATGGAACGCGGCGTAGAGCAAGCCGCCAAGCGCCGGGCCAAGAATTGTCGCCGCCTGAAACAGGGTCGCATTCCAGGCAACGGCATTCGGAAAGTCCGCCTCGGGCACGAGTTGGGGAAGAATGGAGCGGCTGGCTGTGCTGTTGAAAGAACGCACGATGCCCAGCAGAACAAGGACCACATAGATCGCGGTCATCGACGGAGTTCCGCGCCTGGCAAGCGCCAGCAACAACGCGAAGCACACGGCAAATCCGGCATAGCACGCCGAAAGAACATGCCGCCGCTCGTAGCGGTCGGAGGCATGGCCGGAGATGGGAAACAGCAAAATGCCCGGGAGGAACTGCGCCAGCCCGACGTATCCAAGATCGAGCGGCCTCTTCGTGATCTCGTAAACTTGCCAGCCCACGGCGACCGCCTGCATCTCAACCGCGGTCACGATCAGGAAACGCGCGATCTGGAACAGGACGAATCCCGGGTGGGTAAAGGCGGCGCGTCCAGCTCTGGCGTCGTCGTGGGCAGGCATGAATCTCTAATTTGACACAGAAATGGGAAGGTGGCGAACTGGGCAGGTCAAACCGAACAGCGCTCTCGAAGGATCGGCTCCCACTCACGCCACCACTGGCGCGTTCTTGATTCCAGCCGTTCCGAACACTCTACGGTATCTCTCGATCTCGTCGGCCGGGCCAAGCGCCTTCGAATAATTATCAGACAACTTCACCGCGGGGCGTCCTTCGACGTCCGACACCTTGCAGATCAGGCTGATCGGATTGAATCCGTCTCCCTCGTTCGGATTGCAGCCGCGAAAATCGTTGGTCAGCAGCGTGCCCCAGCCGGCGCTGAAGCGAATGCGGCGGCCTTCCGTCCATTTGCTCGTATCGTGAAAATCCTCGGAGCTACGGAAATCGAGCGGCCGCGCGCCTTTGCTCAACACACCGCCAAAATAGGCGTGCAGGCCGAGGATCGCGTCGACGTCGAGCGTGTCGGAGGCGATCAAGAGCTTTTCCCGGGGATCGCGCCCGTGGCTTTTCAGCCAGTCGATATACTCGTCTCCCGCAACGTAAGGATCCTTGCTGTCGACGCGCTGGCCGGTCCAATCGGCGACCCACTCGGGAGCTTCCGCAAGAAACTGCGTTGTGCCGAAGGTGTCGGGCAACATCACGCGCAGCGCGCCTTCATAGGTCTGCTGCCAGAGTTCGAGCACACGGTACTGCGAAGCTTTCAGAGCCACGTCATCGGGAGCGAGAGCGGCCATCACCATGGGAATCTCGTGGGCGTTGGTTCCAATCGCCTCCAGATCGTGTTTGTGCGCGAGGAAGGCATTGGACGTTCCAATGAAGCTGCCGCCAAGGTTTGTGGCCATGGCGACGACCACATACTCCTGCCACAAAAAGCTGTGCCGCCTCCGCGTGCCGAAGTCTGCGACGCTCAATCCGGGCACTCCCCGCAGCCTCTCGATCTTGTTCCAGAGTTTTGTCTTCGCTCTGGCGTAGAGGATGTCGAGCCCGAACTCGCTCAGAGTCTTGAGCGTGGCGCGGCTCTTCAGTTCATCGAGAATCGCCAGTACGTACAACTCCCACATCGTCGTCTCGGCCCACGTGCCTTCAAACGACTCGTGAATCTGACCGTCGCTCACGCGCAACTGGTAGTCCGAAAGCCGGAAGTCGTTCTCCAGCCATTCGAGAAAGCGGGGCTCGAAAATTCCGCGGCGCCCGTAGAAGGTGTTTCCGGCCAGCCACACAAGTTCCGACTTGCGGAAGCGCAGCCCGCGCACATGCTGCAACTGCACCTTCAGTTCTTCGACGTGAACAATATCGGCCATGCGCACCGAAGGATGCCGGTTCAACAAAGAGAAGGTCACGCGCGTATTGGGAAAATGTTTCCAGATGAACTGCAGCATGAGCAGCTTGTAGAAGTCGGTGTCGAGCAGCGACCGGATGACCGGGTCGAGTTCCCAGTTGTGGTTGTGAGCGCGTTCGGCGAGGTTGATGATCATTCGACCGGGAGCCGGAGATTCAGCTTAGAGCATACGGGAACTGCCGATTCTGGGCCACTGACCGGGCCGATGTGACAACGCCAGCTATAATCCGATACTTGGCTGAAAGCTGAACGCTGACAGGCGAAAGCTCCTTGATGAGATTCGAGATCTTCATCGCGTCGCGGTACCTCCGCGCCAAACGCCGCCAGGCTTTCATCGGCGTGATCACCGGCATCTCCATCGCCGGAGTCGCTGCGGGAGTCGCTTCGCTGGTGGTCGCCCTCGCCATCAACAACGGTTTTCGTCAGGATCTGCAGCAGCGCCTGCTCGGCTCGACCTCGCATATCAGTCTGCAGCGCGTCGCCGATGACGGCATCAAAGACTGGCCCGCGCTGATGGATCGCCTGTCGCATCAGCCGCACGTCGTAGCCGCCGCTCCGGCCATCTTCGAGCAAGTCCTGATCTCCCGCGGTCCGCGCGCTCGTGGCGCGGTGCTCAAGGGAATGATTCCAAAATACGAGCGCCAGGTCGGCGACCTGCTCAACTCGGTGACCGAGGGATCGGCGGAGGCTTTGGAGGAGGTGCCGGATGGGTCGCAGGCTGGCGGAGAAAATCCCTTCTCTCAAAATCGGGGAGAAGTGGGGCGCCCAACCACCGAGGAAAAATCTCCTGATTCGCTGGCCGATGTTAAAGCGCGCCTCGCGGCCATGCCTCCTATTGTGATCGGAAAGGATATGGCCGACAACCTTGGGGCGAGCGTGGGCTCGGTCGTGCTCGTGGTCAGCCCGCAGGGAGAACTGACTCCTTTTGGCATGGTCCCGAAATACACTCGTTTCCGCGTCGTCGGAATCTTCAATTCCGGCTTTTTCGATTACGACTCCGGCTGGGCCTTCGCGCGGCTCTCGGATGCGCAGCGGCTGTTCGGCCTGGGAAATCTGATTTCGGTGCTGGAGTTCAAGGTCGACGACATCTACAAAGCCGCCACGATCTCACGCCAGCTTGAAGATGCCGCCGGCAGCGGATTTATGGCCACCAACTGGATGGACCAGAACAAGGCCCTGTTTCATGCGCTCAGCCTGGAAAAGCTGGTCACCTATATCACGATTGGACTGATCGTGCTGGTTGCGGCCCTCAACATCCTGATCAGCCTCATCATGATGGTCATGGAGAAAACCAAGGACGTTGCCGTCCTCATGTCGATGGGGAGCCGTCGGGCGCAGATCCGCAACATCTTTATGGCGCAGGGCGTGCTGATCGGGGCCGTCGGCACGGCCATCGGGCTGGTCGTCGGATACGCCATCTCATATGCCGGAGGGCATTACCACGTGATCTCGCTTTCGCCTGAAGTGTATTCGATCGATTACGTTCCGTTCGCGCCGCGTCTGGTCGATGGCGCATGGGTTGCCCTGTTTTCTGTGCTGGTGTCGTTTGTAGCGACTCTGTATCCATCGTGGTCGGCGGCAAAGGTTCTTCCGGCTGAGGCTTTGCGCTATGAATAAAGGACTGGGCAGACTCGGGAATGCGCTGGTCGGCGGCGTGGAAGGAGATCGGCGGGAATTTGCCCAGCCGCGAACGGACACTCGTGACTTCAATCACATGCCGGGGATGCTCGCGCCGCTACAATTTCCTCGAGGAATAACGAAGCCTGCGTGCGGAACCCTGATTCGCGCTACCGCGCCGACCTTAAGCTGCGATCTTCGAACACTCACTCCGGCTTGGGTTTGGAACGAAAGGGAGGCATGGTGCATCTAACTGAGCAGGTTTCCATGCTTCGGGTTGAGGGCCTGAAAAAGGTCTTTCGGTCCGGTGAATCGGATCTGGTGCTCTTTGAGAATCTGTCGTTTGAGGTGAAGCGGGGTGAGATGCTCGCCATCGTGGGAGAGTCGGGCGCGGGTAAGAGCACACTTTTGCACATCCTGAGCGCTCTTGATCGCGCTTCCGCAGG
Source organism: Candidatus Aquilonibacter sp. (assembly GCA_035523915.1). GTDB lineage: Bacteria > Acidobacteriota > Terriglobia > Terriglobales > Acidobacteriaceae > Sulfotelmatobacter. The sequence continues at coordinate 8,331 of DATKPV010000034.1, forward strand.
TGACGTATACTGCGCCCACTTGCGATTGAATTCGCTATCCCACGACGAAGCCGCCGACTTTCGCAACCGGGAGACGGGCTTTGTATGGCAGTTCCACTATCTGCTGCCGGAATTCACGGCGGCGGAAAACGTTGCCATGCCGTTGTTGCTTCGTGGACAGACATGGCAACAGGTCGAGCCGGAAGCTTCACGCTGGCTACGCGAGGTCGGACTGGAGCAGCGAGCGCATCATCGCTCGGGAGAACTCTCGGGCGGGGAGCAGCAGCGAGTCGCTCTGGCACGCGCGCTCATTACCGGGCCCAAGCTGTTGCTCGCCGATGAGCCTACGGGAGACTTGGACGGACAGACTGCGGAAGCCGTTTTTACATTGATTGCGCGACTACATCGCGAGCACCAACTCACCTCCCTCATAGCAACGCACAACTTGTCGTTCGCCCGCCGCTGTCACCGAGTACTAAGGTTGCAGCGCGGCCTGGTGGAAGAAATCGCGCCGGATTCGCTTCCATCCTGACAAACATTGGCGCGCGGGAAGACCGCAGGAAACTTTAGGTGCAAGATTAGTAAGACAATGTGCAACGATGAGTCGCAGCAAGTCGAGGGGGTCGAGCAGCCAGGGATTCCTTCGGTAACGTGATCAAAGGTTGGGAAGGCCGTTTCTAGGCTTGGGTTTCCTGGTACTTTGATTGCATAATGAGGGGATGTTCGCTCACTTTGGGTAGGTCGGGTCGACAGAGTTCTTCCTGACCGGGAAGGTCAAGGGGAAGGGCATTATGTTTGAACGCTATACGGAGAAAGCCAGGCGCGTCATCTTTTTCGCACGCTATGAAGCTAGCCAGTTCGGGTCTCCTTATATCGAAACCGAGCACCTCCTTCTGGGACTCTTGCGTGAAGACAAGGCCCTGACCAATCGTTTCCTGCGCTCCCACGCCTCGGTTGAATCGATTCGGAAGCAGATCGAGGGGCACACCACGATCCGCGAAAAAGTGTCGACCTCGGTGGATCTACCACTGAGCAATGAATGCAAGCGGGTTCTGGCCTATGCCGCCGAAGAGGCTGAGCGTCTCTCGCACCGGCATATCGGAACCGAGCATCTTCTTCTGGGTTTACTGAGAGAAGAGAAGTGCTTCGCCGCCGAAATTCTGCACGAGCGCGGCCTGCGCCTCTCGGCCATCCGCGAAGAGCTGGCCCGCACCACGCAGGAAAAGGCTCAGCCGCAGCGCCAGCGTGAAAGTTCGCTGCTCGCCGAGTTTTCGCGCGATTTGACCCAGGCCGCCATGGATAGCCAGCTCGATCCGCTAGTCGGGCGCGAGGGCGAGGTCGACCGCGTCATCCAGATTCTCTGCCGCCGGACGAAGAACAATCCCGTCCTGATCGGCGAGCCCGGCGTCGGCAAGACCGCCATCGTCGAAGGACTGGCGCAGCGCATCGCCGACGGCGAAGTGCCGTCGTTCCTCGCCGACAAGCGCATCCTGGCGCTCGATCTTTCGCTGATCGTCGCCGGAACGAAATATCGCGGCCAGTTTGAAGAGCGCCTCAAGACCATCATGAAGGAGCTGATGGAGTCGCAGAATTCCATCATCTTCATCGACGAGCTGCACACGCTCGTCGGCGCCGGATCGGCCGAAGGTTCGCTCGATGCCGCCAACATCCTGAAGCCCGCGCTTTCCCGCGGCGAGATTCAGTGCATCGGCGCGACCACTCCCGGGGAATATCGCAAGTCGATCGAAAAAGACCGTTCGCTCGAGCGCCGCTTCCAGGCCGTGAAAGTTCCACCGCCGAACGAGGCCGATGCCATCAAGATTCTGTTCGGCATCAAAGACCGCTACGAGAAATTTCACGCTGTCACCTATACCGACGACGCGATCAACTTCGCGGTCTCGCACTCGAACCGCTACATTCCCGACCGCTTCCTGCCTGACAAGGCCATCGACCTCATTGACGAGGCCGGCGCCAGGGTCAAGCTCCGCCAAACGTCGCTTCCCGAGGAGCTGACCGAGGTCCAGAAGCGCATCAAGTTCATCGTGCACCGCATGGAAAACGCCATCGCGAACCACGAGTTCGAGAAGGCTCGTTTCTACTCGGATGAAGAACGCAAAGAGCGCGAGAACTTGCGCGCGCTGCGGGAAAAATATCACCTCGATGAATCTTCCACCGGCGTCGTGAACCGGGAGGACATCGAAGAAGTGGTTTCGCGCTGGACCGGCGTCCCCATCACCTCGATCAAGGAAGAAGAAACGCAGAAGCTGTTGCGCATCGAGGAGGAACTGCACAAGCGCGTGATTTCTCAGGACAAATCGATCAGCGCCCTGGCCCGCGCCATCCGCCGTTCGCGCGCCGGCTTGAAAAACCCGAACCGCCCGATCGGCTCGTTCCTGTTCCTTGGCCCGACAGGCGTCGGCAAAACTGAAGTTGCCCGCACGCTGGCGCAGTTCATGTTCGGCACGGAAAAGGCTCTGGTCCGCTTCGATATGTCGGAGTTCATGGAGAAGCATTCCGTCTCGAAGCTGATCGGCTCGCCTCCCGGATACGTTGGCTACGAAGAGGGTGGCCAGCTTACCGAGCGAGTTAAGCGCGCTCCATATTCTGTCGTGCTGCTCGATGAAATCGAGAAGGCGCACCCCGATGTGTTCAATATCCTTCTTCAGGTGTTCGAAGATGGCCAGTTGACCGACGGCCTCGGCAACACGGTTGACTTCAAGAACACAATCTTGATCATGACGTCAAACATAGGCGCGCGGCATTTGCAGAAGCGCGAGGGGCTGGGCTTCCAATCGTCGAAGGAAGATATGATCTCCGAGAAAGTCGAAGACCTGGTCAGAAACGAGGTCAAGCGGACCTTTAATCCAGAATTCCTCAACCGTCTCGATGAGGTCATCCTGTTCAACGCGCTCAACGAAAACGATCTGATCCAGATTCTTGAGCTCATGGTCACGCAGCTCAACACGAACCTGGCGCAGAAATCGATCACGGTCACCGTCGCCGACGAGGCCAAGCGCTGGATTCTGAACCAGACTCTCACCGATCGCAGCTACGGCGCGCGTCCGCTACGGCGCGCGTTGCAGAAGTACATCGAGGACCCGCTTTCCGAGGCGCTGATTCAAGGCACGATTACCACGCGCCCCGCGTTTATCGAGGTCTTCCTCGAAGACAACAAGCTCTTCTACCGCCCAGTGGATTCGGAGAAGGCCGAAGGCGTGTTGTTGTACGAGAACAGTTAGCGGAACTCAGGCCGATCTTAAGCCGCCGGCTTTTGCTGGCGGTTTTGCTTTTTCCAGTCTAGCGACAGCCTGCGGATATACTGCGACCAATTCGTCCTCGCCCAAATCCAACTACGGGTTCCGGCATTCCTAATCCGCCTCAAGGTTCGGACATGACCAAGGTCAATATCGCCGAGAAATTCTCCAAGATCACCGAGTACTGGAAGCCCTACATCGGAGCCGAACTCAACGGACAAGCCGTGAAGTTCGACAAGCTCAAGGGCGAGTTTGTCTTTCACCATCACGAGAATGAAGACGAACTGTTTCTTGTGGTCAAGGGCCGCTTCCGCATGGAGTTCCGCGATCGCCACGAGTGGATCGAAGAAGGCGAGTTCATCGTCGTACCGCACGGTGTGGAACACCGTCCCGTGGCCGAAGAAGAATGCTGGATTCTGTTGTTTGAGCCGTCTAGCACACTAAATACCGGAAACGTGGTCAACGAACGCACCATCACCGAACTGCAGCACCTTTAGCCACTTTGCTTCTGGCAAAACGGGAAGAACGAACACCATTCCAGGGAGGCTCGCCCGGGGCACCCCAGCACGAACGTTCACCTCGCCATTGTCCGATTAGACCTGCCTGATCGTTCCCAGTTCCTCTGTACATTGCCTTCCGTACCGTGGCAAGCGCCCGCCGGCCGCGGGAAGATGAGGTGTCCCCCAGTTCAGCGCGTGCGCTACCCCCCGCGAGCAAGCGCTGAACAAAACTGAGCTGGCAAGCCGATCCGGGAAGAGGCCCAAACCACGCGCATGCTGGAATTGCCCACGTCCGAGCCCGACAGCTCCGAAGAAAACCGTCGCACTGAGCCCAACGAAGTGTGCGACACCTGGCAGCAGGCAATTCAGGCGGTTTTGGGAGCCGTGCTGCTGATTGGTGCTGTTGTCCTCTTTCGCTATTACGTCCCGGTAGCCTCCCAAAGTGCACAGCCGGAGGACCTGCAGAACGAAGTCCACCAGCTCACGCAGCAAGTGCAACAACTCAAGCTGGAGCAGGATATGCCCGCCCTGGTTCTCAATCGCTATCGCAACTCCATCGGCTACATCTACGGCGTATACCAGGTTGGGTTTCCCAATCAGAGCCCTGCCATAAGAGCCCGGGTTTCGGGAACCGGATTTCTTGTGGGCGAAGGGCTGCTCACCACCAACCGACACGTCGCCGAACCGTGGTATGGCGACACCGAGGCGGAAGAACTTCTGGACCAGGGCGCAACAGCCACTCTGGAGAGTCTCGTCGTCTTTTTCCCGGGATCGCCGACGCCTCTGAATTTGAAACCCGCAGCCGTCTCTTCAACCAGCGACCTGGAGGTCCTGAGAATCGACAATAAAGATGCAATTCGAGGGCTTCCTGTCCTGCCGCTGGCCAAGTCGGTGCCACCTCCGGGCGAGCTGGTGACCGTGATCGGATACCCCATGGGAATTGCCGGCATGGTGGCAAAATCGCCGCCCAGCATCTACGAGCACATGGCCTACCGGCGCAACGACATTACCTCCGCCAGCGAACTGGCGGCGCTGTCACTGATTCGTCCCTCTGCCACCTTTGGGCACCTGGGCGATGTAGTGGGCAACAAGCTGATCTACGATGCGCCCACCGCTCACGGCGGCAGCGGAGGCCCGGTACTCGATTCCCGGGGTGAAGTGATTGGTGTGAACTCGGCCTACATTGATGGGTTCTCGGGCGGCACGCTTGGTGTTTCGGTCGAGGCGCTGCGGCCCCTGGCGGAACGTGCCGAAAAGCGCTGACCTCTCCCGGGGGTGATTCCTGTCACCCCCTGATTTCCACTTTTACTATATCGTGCTACGATATACCGACCTGCAATAGGGTCGTTTCACGATACACTGAACTGCATGAAGAGGCTCACCCTGTCGGACTATCAGGCGCTGGCGGAGTTTCGTTTTCAGATTCGCCGCTTTCTCCACTTCAGCGAGCGTGCCGTCAAGGCGGCCGGATTGGAAAGGGGCCAGTATCAGCTCATGCTTGCCATCAAAGGCATGCCTCGGGGTGTGAGGCCCCGCATTCGCGAACTGGCCAACCGCATGCAAATCCTCCACCACAGCGCCGTGGAACTGGTCAATCGTCTGGAGGCCGCTGGCTTTGTCCGGCGCGAGCGCGCCCGCGACGATCGCCGTGAAGTCCTGCTCCTGCTCACGCCCAAGGGCGAAAAGGTTCTGGGTGAACTCGCGCTTCATCACCACGAAGAGTTGCGTTCCGCCGGGCCGGCCCTGGTGGGCGCCCTGCGCCGGGTAATGCTCAAGGACCACGGTTCCCGCTCCCGCCGCTCGACTGTATCGAATTCAAGAAACAAGGTCCGCAGGTAGTGCCCCTCCCGGCTCCGAAGCCGGAGCATCACGATCCGGCCCGTCCTTGGATTTTTGCGCGGTTCGAAACGTACTTACGAATCTGACCCCGGGTCTCAAAAGGCGGGCTGCGCCCTTTTACTTGAAAAACCGCCTGTTGTTTCGGTAAGCTTCCGCCATCCCAGTAACGGATCACGGGATAAGTGTCGATGGTGCCGGTTCCGTCTGAATCACGACTTGCTGTCGTCGCGTCAGTTGTTCTGCTGGCGAGGGTACAAGTCTGGTTGTCGAAAAACTTCGCTTGCCGGTCCTTTCCGACGCCCAGTCACGAATAAACCACAGTCCAGATGGCAAAGTAAGCGGGGGGAGAATACCATGTCGAGTTCGTTACTGAAGGTAGTTGGCATTCCGGTTGTGGTGGTCATCGTATGCGCCCAGGCGCTGGCACAGGGCGGTGCCACTGGCGCCATCACCGGCACAGTGGAGGATCCGAGCGGTGCGATCATCGCCAACGCTGAAGTAAATATCACCAACCAGGACACGAAAGTTCTGGAGCGCACGGTCCAGACCGGGGCTGACGGCTCTTTCACCGCCCCTCTTCTACCTGTAGGCACTTACACGGTCAGCGTGCAGAGTGCAGGTTTCGCCGCGGCAACCTTCCCTGGCATCGTGGTTCGCGTCACCGAAACCACTCGCCTCATCGCGAAGTTGAGCCCAAAGGCAATTCAACAGAGGATTGAGGTGCAAGCTGAGGTGCAGTCGGTGGACACAACCGACGCTACCACCGGGCAAGCGATTGATACCGGGACCGTTCGCGCTTTGCCCCTTGCTACTCAGAACTTCCAGCAGTTGCTGACGCTGTCGACGGGGGCGCAGGGCGAACTGAACGCCGCCTCACAGCTGGGACGCGGTGTTCCGCGTATTTTTGTCAATGGACAGAGAGAGGATAACAACAACTATCTGATTGAAGGCATCAGCGTCACGGACTACAACGTGGCGGAATTGACCAATACGCCGCTGCCTAACCCCGATGTAGTCCAGGAATTCAAGGTGCAGACTTCGCTCTATGACGCCAGCCAGGGACGCAACGGTGGCGGCAACATCAACGCCATCCTTAAATCCGGCACCAACAACTTCCACGGAGATATTTACGAGTTCTTCCGCAACACGGTTTTGGACGCCAATGAGTATTTCCTCAATGAGAGCGGATCGCCTCGCCCCGTGATTCAACAGAACATTTTTGGTGGCAGTTTTGGTGGTCCAGTTGTTCCCGGTGGCAAGCTGGGATTCTTCTTTGTAAATTATCAGGGAACGCGTCAGCGCAGCGGCGACTCGCCCGGCACTCTCATCAGCACCTTTGTTCCCTATGTGCCCGCGGCTGACCGCGGCACTACGCCGGCAGCCGAGACCAATCTCGCAAACGACCTGGGTCTGCCCAGCGTCGACCCTGTTGCGGCTTCGTTGCTGGCGTTCAAGAGCGATCAGTTCGGGGCCCCTGCCAACGGCTATCTTTTTCCATTGCCGAATAACGTTCCAGCGGGGACGGCTGCCGGCAGCCTGGTTCCATTCACTGTCAGCAAACCCGGCAGTTTCACCGACGATCAGTTCACCGCCAACTGGGATCGCGATTTTCGCGACTCCAAGGACAAGGTTGCGGCCCGCTTCTTCTTTTCTAACTTTGAGTCAAACATTCCCTTTGGCGCAGGAGGCTTGCAGGCGTCGCTGGGCGCTCCCGCCAGCCCGACCGATCTGAATTTCCCGTACGATCTGCCGGTGCACGACCGTGTCTTCATCGTTGCCGAAACACATTTATTCTCGCCGACCCTGGTCAACGACTTTCGCTTCGGCGTGGTTCACATCAACAACAGCGGCATCAACGTCGATCCGGTAACCGCCAGCGATGCGGGCATCGACCGTCCCACCAACAATCTGACCAGCAGCATTTACAAATTTACATTTCTTACTTCCGGCTTTCAGTTCGGTCCCACGCCGCCGGCCAACCAGTATCAGACGCAGAACAACTTCAACTTTGTGGAGAACCTGGGCTGGGTTCACGGCAAGCACACCTTTACTTTCGGGGGCCAGTTGGTTCGCGTCGATCTCAACAAGCTCTTCCCTCAGGTCTTTAACGGGCAGTTGTTCTTCACCAACACCTCCAGCTCGATGACCGATTTCGATAACTTCGTGGCAGGTACGCCGGAATTCAGTTTTGGTGGGGGCGGCGTCTACAACCATAAATACCGGCAGAACAATTATGCCGTGTTCGCGCAGGACGATTGGAAGGCGACTGAAGATCTCACGTTGAATCTGGGCTTGCGAACGGAATTCCTGGGCGCGTGGACCGACGGTGACTGCCACATCGCCAATATTGAGTCCGACTTGACCAATTCCGGCACGTACCCCTTCATCTATCCCAGTTGCGTGAACAAGCTGGGCGTGGCCGGACTTTCAGGAAACGCCGCTGGTTCTACTTTCCGCAACAGCGTGTCAACGGGCTTGGGGCCGCGCCTGGGTTTTGCCTGGGACATCTTTGGTCATCACGATACGACGCTTCGTGGAGGCTACGGCATCTATTACGTTCGCGAGGATGTGGGAGCGGTCGACCAGCTCAGCTTCCAGTCGCCCTTCATTCCTATCGTGTTCTTCGGGCAAACGCCCGGGTTCACCATGTCTGATTTCTTCACTGGAACGCCAGCTACCAACGCCAACGCTGTGCCTCCCGCCGGGACGATTGCACCCGCATGGATACCCTGTCTTGCTCGCCTTACCAGCTTTACGCCGAACAGCCCGACTGGCCAGGACGGAAATTACGCTTGCACCGGAGGCCCAGGCGTCAATTCGACGCAGAATCTCTTTGTGCTGGAAGTTCCGCGGCACTTCGTGGTTCCCAACACGCAACAGTGGAACCTCACGCTGCAGCGCGATCTGGGCCGCAATTGGATTCTGGAAGTCGGTTATGTCGGCACGAGGGGAATCCATCTGCGGGAAACTCGCGATGGGATTCAGTCGGTGAACGCCAGTCCGGCGCATCCCTTCACGGTTACGGACACCAGCGGGAACAGCTATCAGATCATCGACAACACCTTCTCCAACGCCATTGCCCGCACGCCTACGCCCGGTTTGAACGGCTACAGCGGATACCAGATTTTCGCCAACGACGCCTATTCCATCTATCACGCGCTGCAGACCACGGTCTCGCGGCGATGGGGACAGAACTACTTCCAGGCGGCGTACACTTTTTCCAAGAACATCGACGCCACCTCTACCGGAAATACCGCCTTCAACACCGCTTACAACGACCAGAGCACCGTCAACGCATCGCGCGGTATCTCTGACTTTAACCGGCCGCACCGGCTCTCCGTCAGCTACGTGTATGAGCTTCCACTTTTCGAACATGCCAGCGGAATCGTTCACACGGCATTCTCCGGGTGGGCAGTCAGCGGTGTCACCATTTTCCAAACCGGCACTCCTTTCTCGATTTTCGATTCCAGCGCTGGAACTGCCTTTCTCGGCCAGGGCAGCACTCCGCTGCTGGGCGCCAGCCTGGCTCAGGGAGCAACGGTCGCCAGTGGCTTAAGCAGCGGCGATATCCACCAACGGATCAATGGGTATCTGAACCCAACAGCATTCACCCCGGCGCCGTTGCTTTATCCGACCCAGTGTCAAAGCGATCCCAACTACTGCACCACCGGCTTCGGCGACCTCGGCCGCAATATCTACCATGGCCCGTTCGAGCAGAACTGGGATTTCTCGCTCATCAAGTACTTCAAGCTGAGCGAGCGTCAGGAGCTCCGTTTCACCACGGACTTCTTCAACCTGTGGAATCACACAAACTTTGGCAACCCAGGTGTCACGGATATCGAGGCGTACCTGGCTTGGGCGGGCAGCGGTAGCGTGGGTCAAGATCCATTCGGCACGATCCTCAGCACCAACGGCACGCCACGTTTGATCCAGTTCTCCTTGCGCTGGGCGTTCTAAGCAGAGCCGCACCTTGGTCAAAGTTAGCGGGCCGGAGTTGCAGATTTCCGGCCCGCTAGCCACTTTGCTCTACTCCATTTAAAATCCTCTGTCCCACATATCACTGAGCGCATAGAGGAGGGGGCCCGCCTTGATTCCCCGCTACACCCGCCCGGAAATGGGCCGCATCTGGAGCGACGAAAATCGCTTCCGCACCTGGCTCGCGGTCGAAGTCGCTGCCACCGAGACTCTGGCCGAAGCCGGCATGATCCCGAAAGATGCGGCCAGGGCCATCCGCGAGCGTGCCGATTTCAACGTCGAACGCATCTACGAAATCGAAGCCGAGGTGCGGCATGATGTGATCGCCTTCACCACCGCTGTGGCAGAAATCGTTGGCCCCCACGCACGCTGGTTTCACTACGGACTCACCTCGAACGACGTGGTCGATACCGCGCAGGCCTTGCTGATCCGCCAGGCCTCGCAGGTTATCGCGCAGGATTTGCAACGGCTCGCCGAAGCTCTCGAACGCCGCGCCTGGGAATTCAAAGACACGCCCATGGTCGGCCGCACTCATGGCATCCATGCCGAACCCATCACCTTCGGCTTCAAACTCGCCAACTGGTATTCCGAGACGCAGCGTAACATCACGCGCTTTGCGGCTGCGGCCGAGGATATGCGGGTCGGCAAGTTTTCCGGCGCAGTCGGAATCTTCGCGCATCTCTCGCCCGAGATCGAAGAGAAGATTTGCGCCCGACTGGGACTTAAGGCGGCGGCCGTTTCGTCGCAGGTAATTCAGCGCGACCGGCACGCGCACTATTTGGCTACGCTGGCTGTAATCGCTTCCACGCTCGACAAGATCGCCACTGAAATTCGCCACTTGCAGCGAACCGAAGTGCGCGAGGTTGAGGAATTTTTCAGCGACAAGCAAAAAGGCTCGTCGGCCATGCCCCACAAACGGAATCCCGTGACTTGCGAGCAGATCAGCGGATTATCCCGCGTGGTGCGTAGCAATGCCCAGGCGGGATTCGAAAACGTTCCTCTGTGGCATGAACGCGACATTTCCCACTCTTCCGCGGAACGAGTGATTGTGCCCGACTCGACAACGTTGATCGATTATCTGCTGAGCAAAACCAGCAACCTGATCGAGACCATGTTCGTCTATCCCCAGCGCATGCGCATCAACCTGGAGAGCACCCGTGGGCTGATTTTCAGTGGGCAGTTGCTGCTTGATTTGGTTGAGCGTGGAGTTTCGCGGGAAGATGCCTACCGCCTGGTGCAGGGCCACGCCATGCGCGCCTGGAAGGAAGGTCTGGATTTTCATCAACTCGTGCTCGCCGACAGCGAAATCACCAGCAAGGTTCCGCGCAAGCAGATCGACTACGCCTTCGATCTCGGCCGCCAGTTGAAGAATGTGGATAAGATTTTCGCGCGCGTGTTTGGCAAGAAGCGTAGCGCGAAAGACGTTCCGAAAAGATCTGCAAGATCAGCACGAGCGAAAAAGAAGCGCTAGCCTGCGCACGTCACACTGCCTTGTCATCCTGAGCGAAGCGAAAGACCTATACAACTGCGCGCGTCTGCTCGCAAACGTCCGCAAGGTTATCTCTCGCAAATAAACACTTCGCCACCAGAAAAGTTTCGCCCTCTGAAATAGCGCCTTTTCGCTGGCCGCATGCATCTTCACCCTACCCTTCTGCATCGGATAATTAACCATGCAGTTAATTCGTAAAGTTTCGTCAACGGGTCGGAGGTGACCTTATATGACAAAGAAGACTTTGTTGAAGGCGGCGGGTTCCCTGCTGGCGGTGGGGCTGTTGAGCGCGACCTTGATCGCGCAGCCCACGTCGGCGGCCCGCTACGACAATGACATTCAAGCGGCAGTGACCAAAAAACTGGCTGAAAAGAGCCAGTTCAGCAACCTTACCGCAACGACCGAAGACGGCATTGTGACCCTAACCGGTACCGTCGATCTTTACCAGCGCAAGCTGGACGCAGCCCAGCTCGCGCGCAAGACGGCCAACGCCACGGGCGTGCGTAACCTGATCACGGTTGCCGGTCCGAACGTTTCGGACGAGCGGCTTGAGCAAAAGCTCGCCACCAAGCTTCGCTACGTGCGTGTCGGGTACGACAACACCTTCGATTATTTTGCCATCGGGGTGAAGGATGGGGTTGTGACGGTCGAAGGGCAGGATCGCACCGGCGTCGGCCGCGATGAAGCCATGGCCGAAATCGCGAACATGCCCGGAGTGAAGGATGTGGTCGATAACATCGGTATCGAGCCGGTCTCGATTTTCGATGACGGAATCCGCATCCGCGCGGCGCGGGCCATCTATCGTGACTCCGTGTTGAGCAAGTATGCGCTCGATCCGGGGCGACCGATCCGCATCATTGTGGCCAACGGCCATGTAACGCTTTACGGCTCGGTCGATAACGCCATGGACAAGCAAATTGCCGGCCTCAGGGCTAATCAGGTCTTCGGCGCTTTCACCGTCGATAACAAACTGGTGGTCGTAGGAGGCAAAAATCCCGCTGATCAGCCGGGAATGGGCATGTAAGTTGATGTAGCGGTGAGGGCAGGGCGCGGCGCAAGCCGCGCCTTTTCTCATTTCGGCGGCGTGTGCTGAAACGCTGGTAGCTTGGTGTAGCGTTCCTTCTCGACCGCAATCACCAGCGCGATCGCGCCTTTGTGATCGCGGAACGGAAAAGGCTTGCCGGTATATTTGTGGGAAAGTGCGTCGATCATCTTTAGATCGGCATCGTCGCGCCGTTGGATGACGCGCCCGCGAATCTGCAGTTCCTCATACGGATTGTGGAAGTCAACCATAGATACTCTTAGGCGCGCATCGCGCTTGGTGTTCTTCGCCTTCAGGGAGGCTTCAGTCGTGCAGATGAGGAGGTTGTCGCCCTCCCGGCCAATCCATACGGGCACCGATTGCGGCGAGCCATCGGGCATCAAAGTTGCGAGATGAGCAAAGTTGGGGCGGTCGATCAAACTCCTGGCTTCGGCAGAAAGTGTAGTCGGCATGGCACCTCCTCTGATTTCAAATAGCCCGGTTAGGATTCAAGGCAGCCGGTTGATCAGCGAGGCCACGTACCCTGCCCCAAACCCATTATCAATATTCACCACGCTCACATTCGAGGCGCAGGAGTTCAGCATCGCCAGCAGCGCCGTCAACCCCTTGAACGAAGCGCCATAGCCGATGCTGGTGGGCACAGCAATGACCGGAACACCTACCAGTCCTCCCACGACGCTGGGCAGCGCACCCTCCATCCCCGCACAGACGATCACTACGCGCGCCTTGGTGAGGGCCTCGCGCTGGGCCAGCAAGCGGTGAATTCCCGCGACGCCGACATCGTAGAAGTGTTCAACACGGTTGCCCGTGAGAATCGCTGTCATTAGAGCCTCCTCGGCTACCGGAATGTCGCTGGTTCCAGCCGAGACAACGGCGATTATGCCTTTACCATAGATTCTCTGGTCGCGCTGCAGATAAATGGCGCGCGCCCGCTCCTGGTACTTGGCTGCGCGGATTTTCTTCTTTACTGCAGCGAACTGTTCCGCGCTGGCCCGAGTCGCCAACACGTTGCCGCCGTGTTTCGCCAGGCGCGCAAAAATCTCCGCTACTTGTGTGGGCGCTTTACTCTCGCCGAAGATCACCTCCGGCATCCCGGCGCGCAGTGCGCGGTGGTGATCGACCTTGGCGAAGCCAAGATCCTCGAAGGGCAGATGTCGCAGGCGTTGCACAGCTTCGTCAGGCGACACTTTGCCGCGGCGCACTTGCTCAAAAAGCTTGCGGATCGATTCAGAAGGCAGCATTCGTTCGGCGCTCGGCATGCAACGATCGAGGTTAGGTTAGATTAGCATTCCTTGCGCAGGACGACAGGCCTCGTCTTCCATGCAGGAGACGGCCGACGGCTGAACGCTGGAGTGCTGAAGGCTTCGGGCTCACGCCCGCGCTGCGGCGCGAATCTTGGCCAGCACGGCGATGCAGACCTTGCGTGCCTGTCCTTCTTCGGCGAGATTGGCGAGGAACAATCGCCGCAAACCACTCTTCTTCACCTTGCCGGCAAGGTAGAGATCGTAAATCTGATGGCCGATGCGGAAACCCCATTCCTGAGCCAGGGAATCGAATTTCTCGCGATCTCCGCGCACTGCCGCCACCGCTGCCTTTTCACACGCGGCGCGGGACAAATGCGAGTCGTCCTTCTCCGGCACCGGCCGCGAGGGATGAAGCACGCGCGAGCCGAAATATGCAATACCGTGCTCGATCACCCGGGCATAAAACGCATCCGTTGCCGAAAAGAACCTGGATTGGCCTCCATTGCCGCTATTCCAGCGATACGGCAGGCCCTGGCAGGCATGATGCAGAAAGCGAGCCGCGTCCTCGGCCGCGTGCATCATTTGAAACTCGTTCACGTAAAGAACGTTGAACTCCGGCAGGTAGGCGCTGCCCCGATCCCCCACCGTGGCCAGCAACGCATCGTGCTCCTGCCCACTCACACCCCTGCGCGCCAGCATGCGGCGCAAAATGGCCCCGGAGGAACTTGCGTAGACCTCGGGTAGAAGATCAATCAGAAATTTCGGCTGCGTGCCATTGTGCGGCGAATAGCGATTGATTTCGAGAAATCTGGCCAGACTGTCAATCAGGTTGTACATGGTGGGCGCGAAATCCGGCCCGCCGTCACAACGGCTCCATTGGTCAAGAAAGAGACGGTAACTCTCGTATTTCTCCAGTGGAGTGGCGTTAAACACGCAGAAGACCTCATCATCCACGCGCACCGCTTCAACCTTATCGGCGCGCTCACCGGCCGCCCGCCAATAGAGGGCATCGATGTTCTGCAACACCGTGACTACCTTCGCATCCGGCAACTGCCTGCGTACCGCCTGCGGCAAATGGCCGGGAGCCAGATGGGACTCGCCGAACAGAACAAAAATTGCGGCGTTGGGATGCCGCTCCCGAATTTCTGCGACTTTCACCGCGGCATGGCGGTCGCGAGCACCAATTTTCCGCAAGTCTTCCCGCGGCATGCAATCCAGGCCGTAAATCCCCTCCGCATGGTCGCGAGCCGCGACCAGCAGTTCGTGGAACGGTGTCCAATCGTATCCCCAATCGAGATCGAAGCGCACGCGCTGGCGCAATTCACTCTCGTCGATCTCGCGCCTCCACCACTCATCCAGAATGTGCTGATCGCGCGCGAAGATGGTCTCCACTCCCAGCACCACCGGCCGGTCGCCGGCCAGAGCCCGCTGCTCAATCAGTGCAGCGGCATAGCGCTGGGCCGTGGGCAAGGCGTGATAGTCGCCCACCAGAACCACGTCGGCTCCTCGCAAAGCGCCAGGAATTTGTTCGGCATTGAGGATTGAGTCGTAGCTCTGGAAGGCGCGGTTGAACTCGCGCAGATATTTCCGCTGGCTGTTCGAATCCTGGGCGCGAATCTCGCGCTCTACTCCCGCCAGCGCGTGCAGTTGAGCCGCGCTGCGCCGGGACCGCAGATTGGAAGCCGTTGCCATAGATCTGTTTTCAGCCCTCAGCTGTCAGCCTCGTAGTCCCTGACCTGCCTTGACTTCCTCTTCCTTCACTCCCTATGCTCCAAATTTCAGCCACGCAGGCGTGGCCAGCGGACGCAATGCCCAACCCGCCGCAAAATCTGACCGTCGCTGCCACCGGCGCCAGCGGCTCGATCTTCCTCCGGCAATTCCTGCGTGCCGTTGCGAGCGATCGCCGCATTCAGGAAGTAAACTTCATTGCGTCCGACTCCGGCCTGCGTGTTCTCGCAGAAGAGCTCGGAATCCGCGGCCGGGCCAACCTTGTCAGCCAGATTCTCGGCTCTTCGGCACAGTCGGCCCGAAAGATTCAGCTCCAATCCAACGCCGACATCGGGGCCAACGTGGCCAGCGGCTCTTACCCCGCCGATGCGATGGTGGTCATCCCTTGCAGCGTGGGGACGCTCGCCCGCATCGCCAACGGCATCGCCTCGCACCTGATCGAGCGCGCGGCTGATGTCTGCCTCAAGGAGCAGCGTCCCCTGGTTCTCTGTGTGCGCGAGACGCCACTCAACAAAATTCACATCCGCAACATGTATCGTGCTGCCGATGCGGGCGCGACCATCTTTCCCCTGATCCCGGCCTTCTATTACCACCCTGCCTCATTAGATGAGCTTGCCCGCGAGTTCGCTTGTCGTGTGCTGGCCCATCTGGGGCTGCCGCAGCCCGGAGCCTTCCGTTGGAAAGCCCAATAAATCAGTTAGTTAGCGCCTACCGTGAGAAACACCGCCATATACGTGATCGGCTGGTTCGGGGGATAAATTCAGTGTAGTCGCGCAAAAGTGCAGGCCCCAGATGCCCGCCGGACATGTACAGGCAGGTGAGGCGAAATGGAGTGCAGATCTGGGAAATTTCGACTTTCAAACCCTCCGCACGCAGAAACCATCTAGGATTCGGGAGCTATGACAACAACGCTTGAAACCAGGTGCTGCATCGCCGGCGGAGGGCCTGCCGGCATGATGCTCGGATTTCTTCTCGCCCGCATGGGCGTCGATATCATCGTCCTCGAAAAACACGCAGACTTCCTGCGCGACTTTCGCGGCGATACGATTCATCCCTCTACGCTCGAGCTGATGTATGAACTTGGGCTGCTCGAGGAATTTCTGAAGCGCCCACACCAGCGCGTGAAGCAAATCGGCGGCCAGGTCGGCAGCGAAACGATAAAGATTGGGGATTTCACACACCTCTCCACCCACTGCAAATTTCTTGTCCTTATGCCGCAGTGGGATTTTCTGAACTTTCTGATCGAACAGGGCAAGAAGTACTCGACCTTTCAAGTCAGGATGCAGGCCGAGGTAACAGATTTAATTGAGGAGAATGGCCGCATCGCCGGAGTGCGCGCAAAAATCCCCGATGGAGAATTGGAAGTCCGCGCAGCTCTCACGGTCGGCGCCGATGGAAGAAAATCGATAGTGCGCGAACGCGCCCGCCTGCAAGTCACCGATCTGGGCGCGCCCATGGATGTTCTTTGGATGCGCATCAGCCGCCGGCCCGGTGATCCCGGCCAAACCCTGGGACACGCCGAGCCGGGCGGTCTGCTGGTCATGATCGACCGCGAAGACTATTGGCAATGCGGGTTTGTCATCGCCAAGGGAGCCTTCGACGAAATCAAGAAGCGCGGCATTGAGAAATTTCGCAACGACCTCGCCCGCCTTGAACCCTTCTGGGGCGATCGCGTGCACGAGTTGCGCGACTGGAATGACGTCAGCCTCCTCACCGTGAAAGTGGATCGCCTCGAGCGCTGGTCGCGGCCCGGCCTTCTTTGTATTGGCGATGCGGCTCATGCCATGTCTCCTATCGGCGGAGTCGGAATTAACCTGGCAATCCAGGACGCGGTTGCCACCGCCAACATTCTGGGTCCAAAGCTAGCGAGTGGCTCGCTCCGCGACGCTGACCTCGAAGCTGTTCAGCGCCGCCGCGAGTTCCCTACGCGAGCCACGCAGAAACTTCAACTGACAATTCAAAACAGAATCATCGTGGGCGTGTTGACCAGTTCTCATCCGCTCACAGTTCCCTGGCCGTTGAGGCTGGTGAATGACTGGCAAGTCCTGCGCCGCATCCCTGCGCGTGTAATCGGCATGGGTTTCCGGCCCGAGCACATTCGCACTCCTGAAAACTCGCGCGCCCGCGGCGCATGATTTTTTTGCACAGTCTCTTCCGGCGCGCGATGCTACCATCCGTGGATGCGAACGGCGACAGTTCTTCTGCTCCTGCTTACCGGCACGGTTGGCACGGCGCAGAACCCTCTGGCCAACGATCCCAAGGCTGCCAAGGCTGGCGAGTACGAGTTCCGCATCAACTGCGCACTGTGTCATGGTCTGGGCGCACGGGGCGGCGGACGGGGCCCGGACCTCACTCGCGCGCAGAAAAGGTTTGCCCGCACAGATGCCGAGATGTTCCAGGTCATCAGCAACGGCATTCCCGGCACGGCCATGCCCGCCAACGGCACCAACGGCCAGGGCGTAGGCATGACTGACGAAGAGATCTGGCAGATCATCACCTACATCCGTAGCGTCGAGGTCAAAGCGCCCGCCAGGCCGCTGGGCAACGCTGCGCATGGCAAGGAGCTTTTCTACGGCGACGCCAACTGCTCGCTTTGCCACATGGTCGCGGGCAAGGGCGGGCGATTTGGCCCCGACCTTTCATCTGTCGGCGGGTCGCGCACGCGGGAAGCGATCATTGACTCTGTACGCCATCCCAGCCATCGTCTCGCCTGGGGGCTGACCGAGGCCACAAAGGAATTTCCTCAGGAGTACGAGACCATCATGGTTGTCACCGCGAACGGGAAAGAAATCAAGGGCGTTGCCCTCGACGAAGATAACTTCACTGTGCAAATGATGGACCAGAACGACCAGATTCATCTGCTGGAAAAAGACCAACTGCGCTCGTTTAAAAAGAGCCGTGAGTCGATGATGCCGAAATACACCAGCGATCTTTTGAGTGATAAAGATCTGGAAGACATCGTGTCGTTTTTGGTCAGCGTGGGGGCGAAGTGAGGGCAATGGTTCGTTTTCACCTGCGTCTATGCAACGGCGGGTCTGCACGACAATATGAGCAAGTGTGGAAGAGCGGCCCTTTGAGAGCGGCGTCCAGCGGGCCCAAGAGAGAACCGGCCGTTAGGCCTTGCGTCCCGCGGTGGCTAAAGCCCGAACGGGAAACCTCGCAACGCAGCGCTAAAGCGCCGCTCTTCCACGGTGCTGCACGCCTGCTCGCCGCTGTTCTGATTGCATTCACATCATTCGTGAACCCGTCGGCAGCTCAGGTCACCCCCGACCGCCTCATCCATTCCGCCAAAGAACCGCACAATTGGCTGACTTATTCCGGTGACTATTCCGGACGCCGTTATAGCCTTCTCGATCAAATCAACACGGTGAACGCCCGCACGCTCACCGCGAAGTGGGTTTATCAGACCGCGGCCACGGGAAAACTGGAAACAACTCCGCTCGTGGTTGACGGAATCATGTACGCAACCGCTCAAGACGACCGCGCCTTTGCCCTCGATGCCCGCACCGGCCGTCCCATCTGGATGTATCAGCGTGAGTTGCCAAGCGATATCCGCCCCTGCTGCGGACGCGTCAATCGCGGCCTGGCCATGCTCGGCGATAAAGTCTTTGTCGGTACCCTCGATGCCCACGTGATCGCGCTCGACGCCAAAACCGGCAACGTTATCTGGGATGTCATCGCCGCCGACTATCAGAAAGGCTACAGCTTTACCGTCGCACTGTTAGCGGTGAAAAATCTGATCGTGATTGGCGTCTCCGGCGGTGAATACGGCATTCGCGGCTTCATCGACGCATACGACGCCTCGACCGGCAAGCGCAAATGGCGCTTCTACACCGTGCCCGGCCCGGGCGAGCCGGGTCACGACAGCTGGGAAGGCGACTCCTGGAAGGTCGGCGGCGCGCCTGCGTGGAACACCGGCACTTACGATCCTGCGACCGATCAGATATTTTGGCCAACGGGCAATCCCTCGCCCTCCAATCGCGGCGAAGGACGCGCCGGCGATAATCTCTACAGCAACTCTCTGCTTGCCCTCAATGCCGATACCGGCAAGCTCAACTGGTATTTCCAGTTCACCAGGCATGACGAGCACGACTGGGATGCAACCCAGGTCCCCATCCTCATCGACTCCGGCGGCAAGAGCCTGATCGCGCAAGCCAATCGTAACGGCTTTTTCTACGTGCTCGACCGCACCACTGGCAAACTGCTTTTCGCCAACCCGTACGGCAAGATCACATGGAGTGATTCCAAAGACGCCGATGGACGTCCGGTGGCGAAAAAAGACGCTTCGCCGACTCTGGAGGGCCACACGGTTTGCCCCGGAGCACTGGGCACGACGAATTTCATGGCGCCCACTTACGATCCGCAGACCAATTTGTTCTACGTCACCGCCCGCGACCAGTGCGACATCTTCAGCACCGCCCCGCAACCTTACGAAGCCGGCCACGCGTACTACGGCAGCGCTTACTTTCCTTCGGAAGATGCCGAACCTTACCGCGGATTCCTGAAGGCCATCGATCCTGTCACTGGCGAAATCAAATGGAAGTTCGAGCACACTTCGCCCACGTGGTCCGGCGTGCTCTCAACGGCTGGCGGATTGGTCTTCACCGGCGACGCTGAAGGCAACTTCATCGCCATGGACGCCGCCTCGGGCAGGGTTCTGTGGCATTTTCAGATGGGCGGAGCCGTTTATGCCGCGCCCATGGCGTTCGCAGTCGATGGCAGAGAGTACGTGGCGATCGCAGCAGGCAGCGCGATTTATGCGTTTGGATTGCCGTAGCTATAGAGTGTTCCTTGCGGAAGGTTTGTTAAATCTCCCTCTCTGCTAATTCCTTTTTTGCTGCCATTTACATGCCAGTCCATTTGCAGGTTGACCAATTAAAATGACCATGATCTAATTATGAAGTCATGAAGGAAGTAGCCATCTCCGAATTCAAGGCCAAGTGCCTCGCACTGCTCGATCAAGTGCAGAAAACAAAGAAGCCGATTCTTGTGACCCGCCGAGGAAAGCCGGTCGCAGAAGTCGTACCTCCGACTCCGGTTCGCGCGAACGACTGGATCGGGTCAATGAAAGATGAAATGGAAATCCTCGGCGATTTAGTGGCTCCGGCTAGCGATGCAGATGACTGGGAGGTTCTGCGCGATTGAGGTTGCTGTTGGACACACACATTTGGCTGTGGAGTTTGAACGACGAAAGTCGTCTCGGACATCGAACGCTCGCCGAGCTGCGCGACCCTGCCAACGAACTGTGGCTTTCGCCTGTGAGCACTTGGGAGGCGCTAATCCTGTACGAAAAAGGCAGGTTCAACTTGCACGCCGAGCCATACGAGTGGATCGTACGCGCCATAGCTCCCTTTCGCGAAGCCCCCTTCACCCATGAAATTGCCGCAGCTTCTCGCCGCCTGCATCTTCCCCAGCGCGATCCCGCTGATCGTTTTCTCGCCGCCACAGCCAAGGTACTCGGCCTCACTCTGTTGACGGCCGACGCCAATTTGTTGGGGCTTGGCGAGATTGCCACCCTTGGAAATCGATAAGATTCCGGAAAGTGCCCTCGAGGCTTACTCCCGCCACTCGCTTCCGATTGACGCCGCCACCTTTCCGTACTAATGTGGAATTACACCGGAAAGGAGGTGGTCGAATGACAAGTTCTGAAGGCAGTAGTAGAGGTACTCATAGACCAGGTGAGGTGGCTGAGACTTAGAGCCGGTCGCTCTAAGCGGGGCTTTCGTGTAACGAGGGCACTCTTGCCCGCGAATTGCGAGAGCTACAGCCCGCACACTACCGGTGAGTAAGGATTGATTCCGCCTGACGAAGGTCGGTCAGGATCGCTGAAACGACAAGTCGTCTTTCAGCAACCCCGGAGTTGCCGTAGAGGCCACGTAGAGTGACCACCTCTTGGTCAATCCCAAACAGTCCACCGGGCGGCCCGCAGGCTTCGTGCTTGCGGGCCGTTCTGTTTATGGTGGTGGCTTTGCGAATGACTTGCCCCTTGGCCTTCTCCGTCCCTTCGCAGTATGCTTGCCCCAATGGCCTTCCTCGATGATCAGGCGGAGCGCCGTCGTCTCGCCCGCACCTACGCCAGCATGACCGACGACGAATTGGTGCACCTGGCCCGGCATCCCGAATCACTGACCGATACTGCCCGGGAAGCGCTTGAAGAGGAACTCGATTGCCGTGACCTCGACGACCCGGAGGAAGAAGAAACTCCAGCGCCACGGCAGGAAATCGAACTCCAGAATCTCGTCACCATCCGCCAGTTTCGCGATCTGCCCGAAGCCCTGCTCGCCAAGGGAAGTCTCGAGTCCGCCGGAATCGAGTGCTTCCTGCGCGACGACAACCTGGTCCGTCTGGACTGGTTCATTTCCAATTTTGTCGGCGGAATCAAACTGTGCGTAAAAGCACAGGACGCCGCCAACGCCCGCCAGATTCTCGACGAGCCTATCCTTGAAGGGCTTTACGTCCACGGTGTCGGGCTTTACGAACAGCCGCACTGCCCGAAATGCGGCTCGCTCGACGTGAACTTTCAGGAACTCGACCGGCCCATCGCCTACATGAGCGCGTTTCTCAACGTGCCGATCCCCGCCCAACGACCGGCGTGGCACTGCCATGCATGCGACGCGGAGTGGGAAGATCCCGGCCATGACGAAAGCTTATCGTCCTGAGCGAGCTCCGGCTTCACGATGAAAGAGCTGCCGGGCATACAGGTTGACTCAGTTGCCAGGCGGAACTAAGATTCGCTGCAAATGACGGATGACCAGTTTCTAACCGGCCGGACTATCTCCCACTATCGCATTCTGGAAAAACTGGGCGGCGGCGGAATGGGTGTGGTGTTCCGGGGTGAGGACACGAAGCTACGCCGATTCGTGGCCCTCAAGTTCCTTCCCGAAGGCATCGCCGGCGATCCCGCCATGCTGGAGCGCTTCCGTCGCGAGGCGCAGGCTGCATCCGCTCTCAACCATCCCAACATTTGCACCATTTACGACATCGACGAGGTTGAGGGGCATCCCTTCATCGCCATGGAACTGCTCAAGGGGGTCACCTTGAAGCATCGGATCGGCAACCTGCCTCTGCCGCTGGACTCGATCCTTGCCATTGGCGTTGAAGTAGCGGACGCTCTCGATGCGGCGCAGTCGGAAGGCATCATCCACCGCGACATCAAGCCGGCAAATATTTTTGTTACCGAGCGTGGACAAGCCAAAGTTCTCGATTTCGGCCTTGCCAAAGTCGTCTCCCGTAGCAGCGGCGAAACGCTCACCGGAGGCGCCACCGGGGTAGATATCAACTTAACCAGCCCGGGTACGGCTCTGGGCACCGTGGCTTATATGTCGCCGGAACAGGCTCGCGGCCGGGAGGTGGATGCGCGCAGCGATATTTTTTCCTTCGGGATCGTGCTTTACGAAATGGCCACCGGTCGGCAGGCGTTTCCCGGCGTCACTTCCGCCGAGATCTTTGACGGCATTCTGAATCGCGCGCCGGTCCCTCCGCTACGGCTGAATCCGGAAATTCCAGCGGAACTGGAACGAATCATCAACAAGTCGCTTGAGAAGGATCCCGGCCTGCGTTATCAGCATGCCGCCGACTTGCGCTCCGATTTGCAGCGCCTCAAGCGCGACACGGACTCCAGCCACCGTGTTGTACCGGAGGTCGCTTCGGGCGGAGTCTCGGGAGTGGCCGTGACCGCGGTCTCTGCCATGCAATCCAATGCAGCGCCCCGAGTCAGCAGCGCGGCCCGGCCGGCGCATACGAGCAGCTCCGCGGTAGCCGCCGCTGCCCGGCAGCACAAGTGGGGAACCGCCGCCATCGCGGCTACTGCGTTGATCTTGATCGCAGCTGCGGGATACGGAGTTTACTCCATCTTCCGCCGCCCGGCAGCGATGCCCTTCCAGAACTTCAGCGTGAACCAGGTCACCACCTCCGGGAAGGCGGCCCTCGCCGCTATTTCTCCTGATGGCAAATATGTGCTCAGCGTCCAGAATGACAACGGTCTGCAAAGCCTGTGGCTGCGCAACGTGCCCACGGCCAGCGACACCCAGGTGGTCCCTCCTTCCGCGTCCACCTATGCCAGCCTTCGGTTTTCTCCGGATGGAAACTACATTTATTTCCGCAAGGCCCAGAATACGGTCAACAGCGATTACAACCTGTACCGCGCGCCGGTGCTGGGCGGAACGCCACAAACCGTGGTTCGCGATATCGACAGCGAGGTTACCTTTTCGCCCGATGGCAAGCGCATGGCCTACGTGCGGGCAAACGATCCCGAGCTGGGCAAATATCGGATACTGACGGCCGATCTTAGCGGCAACAATGAAAAGATTCTTCTGATTTCATCCAGTCCCGACATACCGACCGTCTTGACCTGGTCTCCTGACAAGTCGGAGCTGGCTTTGAGCTTAGTTCAGCCGGAGCAGGCTCTCGGAGGGATCGATCTGTTGAACATCGACACTGGTAAGACCCGTAGATTTGAGACCTTCAATGACAGACTCACCGATGAGTTGACATGGCTGCCCGATGGACGGGGAATTCTCGCCCTTTTCCAGCAAGCTGGGCCCGACTTTAGCCGGCAGCAGATTGGGTTCATCCCCGCGAGTGGTGGCTCACCTCAGCCCATCACCCGCGACGCCAACCGGTACGTGACACTAACCGTTTCGGCCGATGGCAAAGCCATAGCCACGGTGCAGCAGAAGACGACGGAAAACCTGTATCTGCTTTCCGGGGCCGGCGCCCAGAACGCGGGGATCGAGCCCCTTTTCTCTGAGGGACAGGTTGTAGGTTCGTTTGATTGGGCGCCTGACGGTAGCTTGCTGGTAAGCGACGGACCCCATCTTACGCGTGTTAGCGCCGACGGGAAGAATCGCTCCCAGCTTATCGTGGACCCCTCCGCCGGCATTTTCGATATTGCTCCATGCGGCAATGACCACATGATTTTCTCTTGGGCCTTCCATGGAGGCGAAAACGTCGCCAGTTTGTGGCGCGCCAATCCGGACGGATCAAATCCGACAAGAATTACGAATGGAAAATTGGACGTGGGGGCCATTTGCTCGCCGGACGAAAAATGGGTCTACTATTTCGACCGTGCCCAGCGCCAGCTTACTCGCATGCCTCTGGACGGTTCCGGAAAGTCCGAACCGGTGCCTGGAAGCGGAGTACCCAACAGCTTTCTGTCTGCCGGCATGGCACTATCAACGGACGGCAAAATGCTTGGCTATGTCCTGTCGATCGTCGATCCCAAGACGCAGGACGGGAGCGAGATGATCGCCCTGCTGCAGATCGGTGACGCGGCGCCGCGCCTCCTCACGCCTCATCCGGGCATCGCCCGGGGCGGCCTGCAATTCACGGCAGACGGGAAGGCCGTGGCTTACCCCGTCCACGAAAACGGTGTCGATAACATCTGGGTGCAGCCGCTCGATGGTTCGCCCGGCCGCCAGATCACCCACTTCGATTCCCAGCAGATTAATTTCTTCCGCTGGTCGCCCGACGGGAAAACCTTGGCCATCCTCCGCAGCCACTCCGAATCTGACGTCGTGTTGCTGCAGGAAACAAAACAGGGCCCCAACTAGCCTAAGTCCGCCCTTTCGAGTCCCTTGCGGATCACATCTTGCGTATCCTCGGCCAGCTGCATCGCCGGCAATTCCTCCGTTGCGAACCACCGCGCTTCGGCGGCGTCACCTGCCGCTTTCAATTCTCCCCCAACCCTGCGGCAGAGAAAATCAATCAAAACATAATGGTATTGCACCCGTCGCGCCGCATCGCGCAGCACGCGGTCATACACGCCGAGCAGTTTCACGGGCTCGACCAGCAATCCGGTCTCCTCGCGGGCTTCGCGCGCTGCAGCTTCGCGCACCAGTTCGCCGATTTCGAGCACACCGCCGGGAATCGACCACTGATCCTGCAGCGGAGGATGGGCCCGCTTCACCAGCACCACGCGACCATTCTCGATGATGATGGCGCCCACACCAACCAGGGGAACCTCGGGAAATTCGCGTTGCATGTTGCGAGGATTCTACAGCACTGTTTATCGACTTCTCTAAGCACGTTTTTTGCGAATGGCGTCATCCTGAGCGAAGCCGTTTTCCAGGCGGAGCGAAGGATCTCGCGCGGAGCTGTGAGATATTCTCGCCCAAGATCCCTCGCCGCGCTGGAGAAAGCGCGAGGCTTCGGGATGACGCCGTCAAGGGGAGCGGGCGCTTCTCCGTGTCTCTATGGTTAAATAAAGTGCCCATGCCCCTCGAAGAATACAAACGAAAACGCCGCTTCAACGAAACTCCGGAGCCTCAGGGAGAAATCGTCAAGAAGCCCGGCCATCGCTTCGTCGTTCAGAAGCACGAGGCTACGCGGCTCCACTACGACTTCCGCCTCGAGATGGAAGGCGTGCTCAAGTCCTGGGCCGTGCCCAAAGGGCCGTCGCTCGATCCGGCAGACAAGCGGCTGGCTATGCAGGTGGAGGACCATCCAGTTTCGTATTTTGATTTTGAAGGCATCATCCCGGAAGACAATTACGGCGCCGGCACCGTGATGGTGTGGGACGTGGGCACATGGCAGCCACTTTCACCCATCGCCGTGCAAGGAAAGTACGTGCCAGGCACCGACGCAGAAGCGGCCACGATGCTCGCCAAAGGAGATCTCAAGTTCCGTCTCGACGGCCAGAAGTTGAAAGGAGATTTTGCCCTCGTCAAAATGAAGGGCCGCCGTCCGGGAAGCAAGGGCAACGAGTGGTTGCTGATCAAGAAGCACGATGATTACGCGGTCGACGGCTATGACATCGACGCGTACGACGAGTCTGTCCTCACCCACCGCAGCCTGGCCGCGATTGCCGGCGATGCGGGATCGGCGGAATGGAAGAGCCGCCCATCCGGGCGCGGGAAGCTGAAAGCCGCATGGCTGGCCGATGCCGTGGCCCGGCTCGACCAAAAAAAAAACAAAAAAATCCAGCGACGAAAAAACAAGAAAGCAGCCTAACCCCCGAGCACGCCAAAGCCGCAAAGAACGGGAAACATAAAAAACAAGCCTTGGCTGAATCGGCGAGGGTAAAAGCGGCTACGACCGCCAATCCGCAACAAGCGAGTCGATCTGCGTTCTCAGCGGTGAAATCTCTGGCCGAACCCGTCAAGCGCCCGATGCCCTCGATCATTCACCCTATGCTGGCGGAGCCAGTGGACAAGCCTTTTGACGACCCTGATTGGCTGTTTGAGGTTAAATGGGACGGCTACCGTGCCGTCGCCTTCCTCGAAAATGGCAACGCCCGGCTGGTCTCTCGCAATCAGAACGACCTCACTGCTCGTTTCCCCGAACTCAAGGTCCTGCCGCAGTCCGTGAAGGCCAAAACTGCCATCCTGGACGGCGAGGTTGTCGCCCTTGACGAACAAGGCCGCGCCTCCTTCAGCCTGATGCAGCAGCGCACGGGATTCCGCCCCGGCGGCCGCCGGCAAGCCTCAAGGGCCGACGTACCCGTCCTCTACTATGTTTTCGATCTGCTCTACCTTGACGGCTACGACTGGCGCCAGATGCCCCTCGAGGAACGGAAGAAGAATTTGAAGTCGCTGCTCCTCAACCATCATGCCATGCGCTATTCCGATCACTACGAAGCCCATGGCATCGACTTGTTCAACATGGCCCGCGAAAAGGGTCTGGAAGGCATCCTGGCCAAGAAGCGCCAGAGCATCTATCAAGAGCACCGCAGCAGCGAATGGCTGAAAATCAAAATTCGACAGGAACTGGATGCCGTGATCGGGGGATACACCGAGCCCGAAGGCTCCCGCGCTCATTTTGGCTCGATTGTGCTTGGCTTGTACGACAAGAAAGGCCGCCTCGTTCACGTGGGCCAGGCGGGTAGCGGATTCGACCAGAGATCTCTGGAAGAGGTGTGGCGGCTGCTGAAAGCGCGCGAAACGAAGAAGAATCCCTTCTACGGTGAAGTTGAAGCCCTGCGCAAACTCTTCTGGGTCCAGCCCGAACTCGTCGCCAAAATCGAATTCGCCGAATGGACGGGAGGACCGGAATCAGGAAAGATTGCCGGTACCAGCCCGAAGCTGCGCGCCCCGGTTTTCCTCGGTCTGCGAGACGATAAAGATCCTGAGGATTGCCTCCTGCCGGAAGATGTAGCGGCCGCCGTCTAGCCGGGCCGACCTTGCTCGGATCGGTGGGTCTGAGTCGGGTTCGTTACTTGATATCCTTCATTGCCAGCAGAGTGCCGTAGTCATGGCCGCTGGGATCGACGGCGCGTGCGACGACCGCCGCAAAAGCATCTCTCAGTTCGGGATACTTCGCCAGCAGCGCCTTCATAACAGCTTCATTTCTCTGATAGGTCTGATTAGTGTTTGCGATGTCGCTCGCTTCATATTTCACGACCAGGTCGAGATTATCTCCGACGGCGTCGGGGAAAATGGCGGTAAGCTTGTAACTGGTTCCGCCCACTGTCAGATCAGTCGTCTTTCCTTCAGCCGGAAGGTCAGCCGGCAGTACCTTTTGCGACTCGTCGTAAAGCTGATCGCTCACAGAGGTGCTCATGAATGGCAGGGGCGAAACCAGCATGCGTGCCTCAAGGTAATAAAGCCAGGCATTATGCACCTGCCCTTTACTGGCGAATTCCCGGGCGCGGTCAATGTACCAGGCCGTATCGTGCCCGCCCGACTCGGCCGGCCGAACATAGAATCCGGCCAGCTTCCACTCTGCGTTTTGCTGCTGCAGAACCAGAGACACCGTTCGAGCGCCGCTCGAAGCAGCTGCATCGAATATGACCACCCCATACTTGCCCGGAGGAAGATTGTCGAGATAAAACACGGCGCTCTTCGCAGTCTGTCCGTTCTTGCCAAAAACTCCGCACAAGAACTCAGCATGGGGGATAACCTGCGTGCTCTCGGCTTCCAGCAAAAATGGCGGACGCATCTCTGCCTTTGCCCCTGCCAGAGCCGATTGATTATCCTTGATGCTCGCGGCGATCCCGTCGAAGTTGTCGGCAACACTGGGGATAGAACTCTGCCGCAGCGTTGCCGAGTCACCCCTGGTCACGAGCTGAAAATCCTTCTGGGCGGCCGACACCAGGCCCGACCTCATCGGCGCGTCCATATCGGTGGCGCTGAGGCAGTTCTCGGTCTGGGCGCGGACCGAAGAAAATGCCAGCAGCATCCCGGCAACCGCCAACCAGAAACCGCGCGTGCGCCATCTGTCACTGCGCCTTAGCGTTTCATGAGACACGCTTCCGAACCCCTCTCTGGAATTGTAACCCTGCCGAACCCGCTCTCATTGCAAGAAGTTGCAGAGCGGAGCTTCCGCGAGAGTCCATCACAAAAAGCAGGCAAGAAACCCGACCTCCGCCGTTCTACAACTGCGGGCTGGGTGGTCTTTGGGGGGCGGCTAGTTTGTCATTCCGACCGTAGTGAGGAATCCCGGTTCTTGCTGGTACCGGACAAAACTTGGATCACTCACTTCGTTCGGCAGGACAAAAACCGAGATAGTTCGCTGTTCAGGCTCGCGTTTTCCGTCGCTGCCCGGAAAAATGCGGTGGTAAAATTGCTTAGTCACCATCTCCCCGGACCTAACCGCTCATCGAGAGGAACCGCTATGACTTCGGGACTGAAATTCACCGGACTGCTGGTGGCGTCCATCCTGTGCCTGCCGGTTGGACTGGGAGCCACTACCCGGGTAACGCATCATCTGCGCCAAACAAAAAAGGAACTCCCGCCCCTGCCCTCCGGACCGCGCGGTCCCGTCCAGCAGGTTCCGCTCGATTCCATGGCGCCGGTGGCTCCGCAGGTCACTTTTGAGCACGAACAGCTTACAATTATTGCTCCCAACTCCACCCTCGGCGACATTCTGCGCGCCGTCCGCAAGCGTACCGGAGCAGAAATCGATATCCCCGCCAGCGCTACTGAGCGAGTAGTGACTCGTTTGGGGCCGGGGCCGGCGCGCGAAGTGATGGCCGATTTGCTCAACGGCTCGCGCTTCAACTACGTACTGCTGGGTTCCCCTCAGGACGCCAACTTGCTGACCCGCATCGTGCTCGTGGCAAAAACCGGACCGGATACCGTCCCCAGCGCGGGACCGCCCCAGCCTAAACAGGCCGAGGCAAGTGATGCCCAGCCTGAGGATTCAGGCGACGCCTCCCAGGATGCCGCTCAGGCCGATGACAGCGCGGCCGCCGATGACAACGCGGCCACGGAGGAGAATGCCGACCAGAGCAACGCTGATGCCGACCAGAACCCGCCCGAGCCCGGCGTCAAGACACCCCAGCAGTTACTCCAGGAAATGCAGCAGCGGCAATTGCTCCTGCAACAACAGCAAAATCCCGGACACCCCATCGTGCCGGGCCAGTTCCCCGGTTATCCGGGAACGCCGCAGAATCCTCAGCAGCAGGATCAGCCGCAGGATCAATAAGCGGAAGAGATTCAAATCAGAAAAGATTGTTGATCAGGTACCTGTGGCGATGCCGCGTTCTCGTAGCGCCGCCGTCCTCGGCGGGTGTCGCGAGAGCATCCTGTCCTCGCTAGGATTCTCGATTTATCGCCTCTGCGTTCATGGCCCTTCGATTTCCTCGAATGCGGTTCGGGAGATGCGTCCCCTCCCCGGTTTCTCCTGGGCCGCTTCGGCAATCACCTGCTCACGGCTGGCGTTCATAGCCTGCTGCAGGAGGCGCCAGTCGCGCTCGACCTGGTTTTCGGAGGCCTTCGGTGGCGCTCCGCGCCGCAACTCTTCTTGCAAGCGGGCCTCCAGAAGGTGCTCGGTCAGTTGGTGGGAAGGGCTCTCCGCAAGGACGTTATCCGCCGAGAGCCCCATCCTTACCACTCCTTCTCCCTTGCTAATGAGAACCGACAGGCGGCCCTCGGCATCCATTTCCGGCACTGCCCCGTTGAGCATATGCTCCCAGGACTTCTTCGCGTCGGCGCCACCGTCCGGAGTCAGAACTTGCTCCTCCAAATGTTTCAGCTCGCTGGCATAGGAGCGCCGGTCCTCGGCGTCGAGCGGTGCCTCCAGTCCGCGCTGCGCACTGAATACGAGGGCATTCTGGGCCGGCGCGAAGCGGCCCGCTCCCGTGCCCTCATAGACGGCCGCCACGCAGCCCGCAAAAATGGGGCTGACAATGATGCTAGGCACAAAGTATTTCTTCGATTTGAAAAACGACTCCACCACTCCGTGTACTGCCGTGCTGCGGGCCGCACTCCCCGGCACTTGCGGAATCACAAACCGCGTGAACTCCAATTCCGGATGACGTTTGCTGAACTTCACCAGCATTTTGGCCATCTGTTTGGGCGTGGTGATGCCCACATCGGCAAAGACGCTGCGATGCAGCGCCTTGGGATAATAGAAATTGATCACATCCTTTACGAAATCGGCGCAGTTTCTCGAGACGGTGTGAAAGTGCGACTTGTTGGGCGAAGTGTTGAACCGTGCAATCAGCGCCGCATCCTGCTCCGGGCCGGTCTCGATTTCGAAGCCGTACAGCGTTCGATCGTAGGCCGAGCCTACCAGCTCGTACCAGTTCCCGGCCGGCATGCTTCCATCGGGCAAATCCGGAGCGACCGCCTCCAGATATCTGCGGCGGTACTGGTCCCGCAGGAAGGCAGTCATCTTCGCGTCAGCGAACAGAGGAATATCCTCAGGACGTTTCACAGCGTAAAGGTAAGGAATCAGAGGAATCGCAACCCAATCGTAACCGCCGACGCCGTCATAGCGGCTGAGCACCACTCCCAAT
>DATKPV010000035.1:0-10533 GCA_035523915.1 Candidatus Aquilonibacter sp.
GGCGACGCCGCTGCCTGGGAGGAAATCGTCCGCACCTATAATCGCCGCATCTACAACATCTGTTACCGCTTTGCCGGGTCGGGCGAAGACGCCGAAGATCTTGCCCAGGAAGTTTTCATCAAGATGTACCGCACGCTTTCGAGCTATGACGCCTCGAAAGGCGCATTTATCACCTGGGTCACGACCATCACCCGCAACTTGCTGGTGGATCACTTCCGCAAGACCAAGCAGGACCGCTTGACCGATTCGCTTGACTCGGCTCCATCCGAGCACGAGGACGCGCAACCCATTAGTGAGCAAATTCAAGACCACTCTGCGCTTCCCGATGCGCGCGTGCGCAGCCGGGAAACCGGAGAGACCGTACACGCGGCCCTCGGCAAACTCTCGCCCGAGCTGCGTGAGGCTGTGATTCTAAGGGACTTACAGGATATGGACTACCGCGAAATTGCCACCGTTTTGAAGGTTCCGGAGGGCACTGTGAAATCTCGAATAAATCGTGGGCGGGCGGAACTTGCCCGCCTCTTGCAACGTACCTATAGGCAGGTGATGTGATGCCAGATCACACCGAAAATCTCAACAAAGGCGCGGCCGGCACTCCCTTGCAGTGCCACGAGTTTGACGCTGTGCTGACGGATGCCCTCGATGGCATTCTGCACGGGCCTCAGCTCGATCGCTTCCAGGCTCACGCGCGGACTTGCGCCGCCTGCGGGCCGTTGTTTGCCGAAGCCGAGGCCGGCCGCAACTGGCTGAAGAGTCTCACGGAGGTGGAGCCTCCAGCCAGCCTGGTGGTGAACATTCTGGCATCCACAACGGGCGTTGACACCCAGCGCCTGCGGGAAAGCGTGCCAGCCTCGCAGCCACACGTATCGTGGTTGGAACGGGTACAAGCGTGGGCTTCCGGAACGTTTGAGCCGGTCTGGGCCACGGTACGGCAGCCGAGGTTTGCCATGTCGTTCGGCATGGCTTTCTTTGCATTGTCGGTGGCTCTGAGTGTGCTCGGCGTTACGCCGGCCGATCTTCGCCAGGTCAGTCTGCGTCCCTCGGCCCTGCGTCATTCCTACTACAGCACGCAGGCCCGTGTGATCCGCTACTACGAGAACATCCGGTTCGTCTACGAGGTGGAATCGAGGGTGCGCGAAATCCGGCGCAACATGGTACCCGCCGAGGCTACCCCGGTGGAGTCCGCGCCGGCCAAACCCAAGGAGCGTAAGAACGACACCAGTAAAGAACCCGAGCAGAGGCAGGAGAACAACTATAGCCAGAGCGATAGCGATATCATTCTGGCCAGCACTTCTCTGGGTCCATCTGTCGTTGATCCGTTGAATCAGGATCGGTTGAATCAGGATCGGTTGAATCAGGATCTGCCTGTAGTGTCGGTGACCACGTACAGGAGGTTCGTATGAACTGCGCCACGCACCACGATACTGCTGCAGTGGCTTTCTGCCGCACCTGCGGCAAGGCGCTTTGCGCCAACTGCACTCGCGATGTTCGCGGAGTGATTTACTGCGAGAACTGTCTTGCCGCGCGGATGGAAGGCACGGCTCCGGCGGCAGGTTTTGTCCCTCCGGCGCAAGCCGTCTATCCGCCAGTCGGAGCGCCAGCGACACCGCGGCCAATGGCCGTCAGTTCGGGACCGAACCCGGCCGTGGCCGGCATTCTGGCCGGATTCTTTCCCTTTGGCGTGGGCGCAGTCTATTGCTCGCAATACGCCAAGGGGCTGGCGCATCTGCTGATTTTTGTCCTGCTGATTGTAGGAACAAATCAGGGAAGTCCGTTGGACGCCATCTGCGGAATTGGAATTGCGTTTTTCTACGTTTACCAGATCATCGACGCGGTACGCACTGCCAAGGCGCTTCAGATGGGCCAGGCTGCGCCCGACCCGCTTGGTCTCGGTCAGGCTTTCAGCATGGGGGAGAAACTTGAACCCAGTAAAGTTCCGGTGGGCGCTGTGGTTCTCATCGCCTTGGGCGTGCTCTTCCTGATCCATACCCTGGGATTCTGGCATTTCGGTTTCGGCCGCTTCTGGCCGTTGATCATAGTCTTCCTCGGCGTGTGGATGTTCTACCGCCATTGGGAACGCTCGGGCAGCAGATGCACCTGCGCCCGTTGCCGTACACGCTGGCTGATGGGCCCCGCGATGGTTGTGACCACGGGTATTCTGTTCCTGCTTCACACTATGGACATCGCCGACCTCGACCGCACCTGGCCGGCCTGGATTCTGGTGGTCGGCGTTGTGAAGCTCTTGCAGAGCAGCGCTTCGTCCGCTGGCCACATCGGTCCGCTGCCGCCGGGTCCTCCGCCCGGCGCGCCTCCGCAGCAGCCGCCGATTTCTACGCCGGGGCAAGCGTCTTCGTCGGGAGAGATGCGTAATGTCTAACGTCGGAACTCCGGGCGTTGTGCCACCACCCATGCCACCGCGGCACCGGCGGCGCTCCTTCGCCGGTCCTTTGGTGCTCATCATCATCGGTGTGGTTTTCCTGCTGGGAAATCTCCACACCATTTCATGGGCGCACATCGGAACGTGGTTCGCCCATTACTGGCCGGTGCTGTTGATCCTGTGGGGCGTGGTGAAGCTTATCGAGTATCTGCAGGCCCAGCGTGAAGGCACAACACCTCCCGGGATTGGCGCAGGCGGCGTTCTGCTGATCGTGATCATCGTTGTCTTCGGCCTGATGGCCACGCAGGCTACGCGTTTCAACTGGACCCAGATTCGCGACAACATGGGCATCGACGACGAGGATTTCGACAACTTCTTCGGACAAACCCATAACTACGACGACCATCTCGAACAGGACTTTCCCGCTTCCGCCAGCCTCAAAATTATTGATAACCACGGGGCGGTCAGCGTTCACGCTTCCGACGACAACAAAATTACCGTTGTGGTGCACAAGCGTGTCGGCGCAGAAAGCCAGTCCGCCGCTGACAGCTACGACGCACGCACCAAGCCCACCATCACCACGATCGGAGGCCTGGTTACTCTCGACGCGAAAACCGAAGCGGCGGGCGATCATTTCGTGGAGACCGATCTTGACGTTTCACTTCCCCCAAAAGTTCCGGTGTCCATCACTTCGAGGCGCGG
This sequence comes from Candidatus Aquilonibacter sp., assembly GCA_035523915.1. Lineage (GTDB taxonomy): Bacteria > Acidobacteriota > Terriglobia > Terriglobales > Acidobacteriaceae > Sulfotelmatobacter. The sequence goes on from DATKPV010000035.1 coordinate 3,080, forward strand.
CGATGTGCGCGTGGTCAACCGCGAGGCCGACGTCCAGGTTTCCGCGGAACGGGCCGATACGTCGTTGGAGGATATCAAGGGAAACGTCATGCTCAGCCTGGAAAAGAGTTCCGCCAAGCTTGACCGCATCACCGGCGACATCCACGTCGAAGGCCGGCTTAACGATGTGGCTGTGAGCGACGTAAACGGGTCGGTGCAACTGGACGGCGAATTTGAAGAAAGCGTCAAGATCGCGCGCGTTTCAAAACCCGTCTCTTTCAAATCCTCTCGCACCGACATGGAGTTTTCCAAAATCGACGGCGAGCTCGATCTCGACTCCGATGATCTTCACGCAGATCAGATTACGGGCCCGACCCATCTCACGACGAGTTCGAAGGAAATCCGCCTCGACGAGATTTCCGGCGATGTCCGGCTCGACGATGACAACGGCGGCATTGAGGTAAGCATGCGGTCGCTGGGCAATGTGCAGATCGACAGCCGCTCCGGCGACATTCAGTTAAGCGTTCCGGAGAAGGCAGGCTTCCGTTTGGATGCGCGCACGCGCGACGGCGAAATTCAGTCTGACTTTCAGGAGATCAAAGTCGACAACGGCGACCGCGAAGCAACTGCCACCGGGACGGTAGGAAGCGGCGCCGCCCATATTGTGCTGAGCAACGAGCACGCCGGGATCGACATTCGCAAAGTTGCTCCGCAGCCGCCACACCCGCCTCAGCCGCCGGCGGCTGGCAAGAATCTGCCAGCCCCGAAAGGGAAGATCGTACCGACCGAAAACTAGAGATAAAGAGATTGGCGGTTCAGGAACGCAACGACTCAAATTTCCGTTTTACCAGTTCTTCCACCCGTGCCAGCACCTCGTCTTCGCTCATCCTGGTCGAGTCGATAACTACCGCGTCCGGGGCCGGCGCCAGCGGAGAAGCTGCCCGCGTGCGGTCGCGGCGGTCGCGCTCGCGCAGATCTGCCGCCACGCTGGCTGCGACCTGGCTTTTGATCTTCTGCTGTTCCAGGCGGCGCTGCTCCCGCACTACCGGATCGGCATCGAGAAAAATCTTCAGATCCGCGCCGGGAAAAACCTTCGTGCCAATATCGCGGCCTTCCATGATTACGCCGCCACCTGCGCCCATTGCCCGCTGATGCTCCACCATCCACTCGCGCACCCTGGGATGGACCGATACCCGCGAAGCTGCCTCCGTTACATCGCGCTCCCGAATGCGCGAAGAAACGTCCCGCCCGTCGAGCAGGGTGCGGTTCCCGCCGAATGTAGGCTCGAGTTGAATGTGCAGGTGTTCCGTCAATTTCAACAGGGCGGATTCGTCGTCGAATGAAACGTCATGTTCAATCGCCATCAGAGCCAGCGCCCGGTACATGGCGCCGCTCTCCAGGTTCACATAACCAAGCTTGCGCGCCAGCCGCGCGGCGATGGTGCTCTTGCCGGCCCCGGCCGGCCCGTCGATGGCGATGATCAGCTTGCGTTGATTGTGGTCGGTCTGGGGGTCGTCTTTCATCGCGGAGCTAACGATTGTACATGCTGGCCAACTGTGCGAGCCTTCCAACACTCCCGGCTCTGACCTGCTCCGGGCTGAGGCCGACCTCCCTGAGCCTGCGGATACTTAACCCATCGTGGCGCTTCGCCAGCCGGGCGCCCGCTTCGTCGCGCAGCAGATCGCAGTGCCAATACGCCGGCGGGGAGTGTCCCAGTGCACGAAACAACAAAATCTGCCGCGCGGTCGATTTCAGCAGATCCGCGCCGCGCACGACCTCGGTAATTCTCATGGCTGCATCATCCACGACAACCGCCAGCTGATACGCGGGCACATCATCCCGCCGCCACACGATGAAATCTCCAAAATCGCGTCCCGCCACCATACGTTGCTCGCCGAAATGCAAATCGGTAAAAGAAATCTCGCCCCCGTCGGGGACGCGAAAACGCCAGTTCAGGCCGCGAGGTTCATCAAAGTTTCTGGCATCGTCGCATCCGCGGCAGGTGCCTGGGTAGATCGGCTCGTCATCGGCATCGTTGGGCGCGCTTGCTGCCTGCGCTACATCCCTGCGCGAGCAGGCGCAGGGATAGATCATTCCCTGGTCGCGCAACCGCCTCCAGGCTTCCAGATACTTCATCCGGCGTTCACTTTGAGAGTAGGGCGCGAACGTCCCGCCGCAGTCCGGGCCCTCCGTCCACTGAATGCCCAGCCAACGCAGATCCTCGATCATTGCGGTAACAAATTCGCTGCGGCAGCGCTGGTGATCCAGATCCTCATTGCGCAAAATCAAAGTGCCGCGATGTTGCGCAGCGCGCTCAGCCGCGATCCGGAACGTGCGCGCGTGTCCTACATGCAAAAGCCCGGTCGGCGAAGGAGCAAGCCGTCCGCGATAGGCTCCCAGCTGTGAATCAACGGCCACGTGCAACGAATCCCTCCGGCGCAGTATGCACCCTAACTAGCTCGGCACTGTCCCTGCGGCCACCGCGGGGACTGGGCCTTCGGGCATCGTGAGGGCTTAAGCCTTGCGGCCTACCGGATGCCCCTTTAGGTATCTGTCCCATTTTGGTCGAGGCGGTCAAGAATCACTCCCACGGCGGTTGCACGATCTCTCGATTCCCCGCCAAACCAACTCCCCTCCCCCAGAGCGCGCCACGCGTCCCTAGGAGGCTCTATGTTTCGAATGGCTATCGCTCTCCGCTCGGCAACGGAGCGCACCCCTGGTTCGACAACACCATCCCCACTTCTCTCTCTGACGCTGCTGACCTTTCTAGTCGCTGCTGCAAGCGCAAGTTTTGCTCAAGCGACGGATCCGGGAGTGCGTGGCGGGCCGGCGAACGCCGGCGTCGTCATCACCGGCCTAACCGCCAATCAACAGGCTTTCTTCTCCGCCGGCCTGATGGAATTTTCACAGATTGAATCGGTGCTGGGCACAGTGCCCAACACCGGAAACGGCCTCGGTCCCAGGTTCAACGGCGAATCTTGCGGCCAGTGCCACGCCCAGCCTGCGCCGGGCGGCTCCAGCCCGGCGGTTAACCCCCAAGTGGCCGACGCCACCGACCAGGGCGCCACCAATCAGGTCCCGTTCTTCGTGACTGCCAACGGCCCGGTGCGCGAAGCCCGCTTTCCGCTGACACCGGATCTCCGCAACCCCGACGGTGGCGTACATGACTTGTTTACCGTCAGCGGACGGGCCGACGCTCAGGGCTGCAACATCCCACAGCCGGATTTCGAGCAAGCCGCACGGGTGAACAACCTCATTTTCCGCATCCCAACCCCTCTATTCGGCGATGGCTTGATCGAGACCATTCCAGACTCGGCCATCAATGCTCAAATCGCCCAAAACGCCCACTTTAAGCGCGAACTGGGAATCGCCGGCCGTCCCAACATCAGCGGCAACGACGGTACCATCACCCGCTTTGGCTGGAAGGCGCAGAACAAGTCGGTCGAAGTCTTTGCCGGCGAAGCCTACAACGTTGAAGTCGGCGTAACCAACGAGATGTTCCCCACCGAGCGCGACCAGACGCCGGGCTGCCAATTCAACGGCACCCCGGAGGATGCCACAAACTTCGATCAGGACGGCACCGAGCTTCCCAGCGATATCGTTCTGTTCGCCCAGTTCATGCGTTTTCTCGATCAGCCGCAGCCGGCTCCGTCGACTCCATCCACCATTCACGGACAGCAGGTCTTTGTTCAGATCGGCTGCGCCCTCTGTCACACTCCCTCGTTTACCACCGGGCCATCGACAGCGGCCGCGCTCAGCAATGTCCAGGCGAACCTGTTTTCCGATCTTCTGCTCCATCATATGGGGCCGAGACTTGCCGATGGCGTTGGCCAGGGAGTCGCCGGGGGAGATGAGTTCCGCACCGCACCCCTCTGGGGTCTTGGCCAGCGTATCTTCTTCTTGCATGACGGCCGGACTTCAGACCTGGTCAAGGCGATCCAGTACCATCAAAGCCGCGGGGATCACAACTATCCCGATTCCGAAGCCAACGGAGTAGTCGAGAGGTTTCAATGGCTCTCCACGCGCGATCAGCAGGACCTGCTGAACTTCCTGCGTTCGCTGTAGAAGGCAATTTCCTGCGACCTGAGGCGAAAGGCATCCCCTCGATTCTTTCGCCTCAGGCTTTTGACGAACAGACCTCACTGATTTCGTTGGGCGGCGTTGATTGCCTCATGAGCCTGCCTGGTGGGCGACGGCGTCATGCGAATCATCGTTCTTCCGCCGACATGCACGAAACTCAATTCCCGCGCCGCCAGCAGTGCATTCACCGCATCTTTTACCCTTGAGCGCGGCACGAAGTTACCGAAAAATGATTCCAGATCGCTTTGCTCGGCGGCGACCACGCAATCCAGATATCTGGATAGGAGCGCCGAAAGCGCCTCGGCCATCGACAGCCCCACCCCTTCTTTGACGGCCTCCGGCGCCCAGCGGTAGAGCAGATCCCACGACGAGCCTTCGGCCATGCTATAACCCACGCGGGTAATGCGCAGCTTCGACCACAGTTCGGCCAGGGCCTTATCCAATGCGGCCGCCGACAGCCCGCCGCCCAGCCGTTCGAGCATCTTCTGTTTTGAGATCGGGCCGTTCCGCTGAATCACGTCATATACATCGCATGCGAGCTGCGAATAAGGAGACCGCGTTCCCGCCCGCGGCGATTGCTTGGGATTGCGCTCGCCCACCAGCGCGCAAAAATACGGGAAGACCGAAGCCGCCAGGAGAAACGTATTGTTTTCGTCGAACAGCTTGGCTTCATAGGCCGAATGCTCGCGCAGCAGTCGCACCATGAGTTCCGTGGCTTCCGCCGCCCGAGGATCGGAATAAGCCTGTTGCCAAGTTGGCAGATGATCGTCCGTGCCCACGAATGCCCCTATGAAGGCTGGGATCAGCACCGCCGGCCGCGTGGGATACATCAGGCAAAAGCCGACGCTCTCGAGAAACGCCCGAGCCTCCTCGATGGTCCGGATAGGCTTGCCATCCAGCCGCCACTTTTCGCGGCGGAGTTGTTGGAGTTCGAGGTCGGTCATAAAAGCGGCATCCGGGTTCGAGCCTCCGGCTCGGGCGAACGCTTGCATTTGAAAGAGGGTTTCATCGCCTGTCAGCAGCTGGAGCCGAAAGCCCCAAGCCGCAGTCAGATTCTCTTGAACGCTTTCTGAATCTCCTTCACAGAATACCGCAGCACCACCGGCCGCCCATGCGGACAACTCATGGGATGCTCGGTCTTCGCCAGCTCCGCCAGCAGCCATCCCATCTTGTTCTGCTCCAGCGGCATATTGACTTTGATCGCCGCATGACAGGCGATCGACGCTGCAATCCGCGTTCGTATCTTCTCCAGATTCAAAGACTGCTCTTCGCGCGAAATCTGGTCGAGCAGTTCGTGGAGCATGTGCTCGACCGCAGCGGCATCCACGCCGGCTGGAGCTACCTTTACAGCCACGCTGCGCGCCCCGAAAGCTTCTGCCTCGAATCCATTGTGTTGCAGCTCGTCGGCGATTTCCGCAAACACCGCCTGTTGCCCGGGCGTGAGCTCGATCACCATAGGCATGAGCAGGCGCTGGCTCTCGACCTTCTGAGCTGCCCGTTGCTTGAGTATGCGCTCAAACAGCACACGTTCGTGAGCCACGTGCTGGTCGATGATCCACAACCCGTCTTGGTTCACGGCCAGAATGAACGAATTGCGAATCTGCCCCAGCGGCTTGAGTGTGGCCAGGGAGTCCAGAGTGGGTTCTTCTTCGCCCACTTCGAGCGAAGGCGCGCAGCCGTTATCCGGAATTGCATCGATCCTTGCCGACTCCTGCCCGCGCGCGACCGGAATGGCGGCATTTGCATCGACGGCGATTCCGCCTTCGAAATGGAATCGCGTGGAAATCGGTGGCGGTGAGGCCGCGTGCAGGCTGAAATGCTCGGCCGCTGGTCCAAGCGATCCGGTGGGCGAAAGCCGATAACCGGAGGCCAACAATTCATCCTGATTCGCGGGGGTAAGCGAAGGCGTCAACGCTCCCGGCGTGAGTGACGAACCTGCGGTGGCATGCGCGCGAATTTCCGTTACGAACTGCGGCACTGGTCGCGCCTTCATCAGCGCCGCCCGCACCGAGTCGCGCACAAAATCGTGTATCACGGTCTGCTGCCGGAAGCGCACTTCCGTCTTCGAGGGATGCACATTCACATCCACCTCGCCCGCCGGCAGCTCCAGAAACAGAAGCACTACCGGATACACCGTCGGCGGAATGATGTTGCGATAAGCCTCAGTGAGCGCATGTTGCACCAGCCGGTCGCGGATCAGCCTGCCATTTACGAATACGAAAATCGAATTCCGGTTGAGCTTCTGAATCTCGGGCTTCGAGACAAACCCGTGAACGCGAATCTCGCCGGGAGTAGCGCCGGCATCCTGCCGGCTTTCATCTTCTTCGTCGCGCGCTTCCTTTCTGTGCCACGGCGGCGGCTGCGGCAATCCAATGTGCTGCAGCGTCTGCGCGGCAGCCACGGGAATGAGTTGATCGAGCGTTTCTTTCCCAAACACCTGATAGACGCGCTCGCTGTATCCCGTCACCGGGGGCGCGATCAGCATGGCGTTGGTCGCCGAATGCAGCTCAAAATGCTTTTCCGGATGCGCCAGTGCATAGTGAGTCACCAGCGACGCAATGTGCGAAAGTTCCGTCGATTCCGACTTGAGAAATTTCTTTCGTGCCGGGGTATTAAAAAACAGATCCCGCACCGTGATCGAAGTGCCAACCGGCAGCCCCGCTTCTTCCACGCGCGCCATCTTGCCGCCGTTGATTTCGATGACAGTACCGGCAGAAGGTCGTTCGAGCGAAAATTCAGAGGGTGGCCCATCGAAGCCTTCTTTCGGCTTGGGTGGGGATTTTTCGGATGAAAGTTCTTGGGGTGCCCCACTTCTCGCCGCTTTTGCGAGAAGTGGGACATCGGCCGCGCAAGTCTCTAAATGCAGTCGTGACACCGAAGCAATCGAGGGCAGGGCCTCGCCTCGAAATCCCAGCGTGTTCACGCTGAGCAGATCTTCGGCATCTTTGATCTTCGAGGTCGCGTGTCGTTCGAAGGCCAGCAGGGCATCATCGCGCACCATGCCGCATCCATTGTCGGTGATCTGAATCAGCTTCTTCCCGCCCGCCTCTATCGTGATCTTGATGCGCGCGGCGCCCGCGTCCAGCGCATTTTCCAGCAGTTCTTTTACGACGGAAGCGGGACGCTCGACGACCTCTCCAGCAGCAATCTTGTTGGCAACATGCTCAGGAAGAACGTGGATTTTGCCCATGATATCTGTCAGGGATCAGTGGCCAGTTTCGCAGATGATGATGAGGAAGGCAAAAAGATCAAACCCCAAAGGGTCGTAGCACATGGGCAACGCGCGAGCCCAGTTAATCCGGCGCTTTCTTGAGATCGGCCCATTTCAGGCGATGGAACATCATCGCGGATGCTGGCACGCTCACATCCGGGTCGCTTGGGGGATAGAAGACCAC
>DATKPV010000036.1:0-14681 GCA_035523915.1 Candidatus Aquilonibacter sp.
CTGATGCGCGCGGACGCCTTGAATCGGGTAATAACATCCTTTCACTTCGGCAACGATGGTGTTGTGATCGTCGGAATAAAACCATCCCCGGTCGCCGACTTGGCCGCCTGACTCTGCATAGAAGGGCGTGTGATCGAGAATAACTTCGCCTTCCTCGCCCGGTTTGAGTTCCTGCACACCCTGGCCATTCTTGATGATGGCCAGCACTTCGCAGTTTTCGGAGCGCGTCTGCTGATAGCCCTCGAACTTCGACTTCGGCAACCGCTGGTATGCAGGATTGGCCGTCTGCTTGGCCGCCCCTTTCCAGGAGGCGCGAGCGCGGGCCTTCTGCTCCTCCATCGCACGATCGAAGCCAGCTTGATCAAACGTGAGGCCCTGGTCGCGCGCGGCATCCTGCATGAAATCCAGCGGCATGCCAAACGTGTCGTAAAGCTTGAACGCTTCGGCGCCAGGAAAGACGGGCAACGGGCCGTATTTCTGCTTCGTAAGCTCAGCGGATTCAACGCCCAAAGCCCCGGCAGGGCCCGACTCCTCAGTCGCTTCAGCAATTTTGTGCTCGTGCCATGCCTTGGTTTCCCGGAGAAGCCCCTCTAGACGCGCCAAACCAATTTCCATCGTGTGCGCGAAACGCTTCTCTTCCTCATAGAGAATTTTCTGAACCCTTTCCTCGCTATGCAGCAATTCTGGATACGGGCGGTGTTGGGCGGGTTGTGTCATCAACCTAACTACCTCAGGGACCATGTGATAAAAAAACAGGTCTCGCTGCCCGAGCAAGCGCCCGTGCGTGATCGCTCGCCGAATAATTTTCCGTAGCACATACCCGCGACCTTCATTCGACGGAAGCACTCCATCTGAAATCAAAAACGTCGCAGCGCGCGAGTGATCGGCAATCACCCGCAATGAGGCTGCCGACTTCGTATGAGCTTCCTTCTCCTCCTCTTTTTTCAGAGAAACGCCCGTCAAATCCGCCGCTCGTTTGATCAGCGGCGTAAACAAATCCGTTTCGTAATTCGAAATCACCCCTTGGAGCACTGCCGTCACGCGCTCCAACCCCATCCCCGTATCAATCGACGGCTTGGGCAGTGGATTCAGCTTCCCGCTCGCATCGCGGTCAAACTGCATGAACACCAGATTCCAGATCTCCACATACCGCCCGCAATCGCAGCCGAACGCGCAATCCGTGTGCGACTGATCCGATGCGGCCGGGCCCATGTCGTAGTGAATCTCGCTGCACGGGCCGCAGGGACCGGTATCACCCATCTGCCAGAAATTGTCCTTCAGGCCGAACTCGAAAATGCGCGACTTCTCCACACCTTGCCCAAGCCACAGATCGTAAGCTTCGGCATCGCGCGGTATCCCACCCTCGCCGTTGAAAATCGTCACATACAATTTTTCCTTCGGAATCGCGAACCACTCGGGCGAAGTAATCAGCTCCCAAGCGTAGGCAATCGCATCTTTCTTGAAATAGTCGCCAAACGAAAAATTTCCCAGCATCTCAAAGAACGTGTGATGCCGGTTGGTGAAGCCCACGTTTTCCAGATCGTTGTGCTTTCCGCCCGCGCGCACGCACTTCTGCGAACTTGTGGCCCGCGAGTAATCGCGTTTCTCCAGGCCGAGAAACACGTCTTTGAACTGATTCATTCCCGCATTGGTGAATAGCAAAGTCGGGTCATTTGCCGGCACCAGCGATGATGAATGCACTTCCCTGTGCCCCTTCTGCACAAAAAAGTCCAGAAACCTGCGGCGAATTTGCGAGCCGGTCATCATGCAGCCTCAATTCTAAATGAAAAGACGAAGGGCACCGAGAACACGACGATGACGGAGCCCGCCTCCCTTTGTGTTCCCTGTGCCCTCAGTGTCGAAGTGCCCAGGCGCTATTTCACTGCCTTTTCGGTCTTCTCCGTTCCCTTCTTCATCTCATGGCCCATCCCTTTCACGCCTTTCTTCACACCATGTCCGGTTTTCTCGGCGCCCTTCTCCGTGTCCTTCGCGACATCCTTGGAGGCCACCTTGGTTTCGTGCCCGGCCTTCTCTGTATCTTTAGCGGCATCCTTGCTCACGACTTTGGTTTCGTGGCCAGTCTTTTTCGCCACCTTGCCGGTATCCTTCGAGGTGGTTTTGGCAGCCTTCTTCATCTCGCTGCCCATGCCGGTCGACTTCTGGGTGCTGGCGTTTTGCGCGCAGACCAGCGGCGCACCGGCCAGCAATATAGCCACAACCATCGCTGCCCATCGATTCTTCATACGTTCCTCCTGAATTGTGGGGATCGGTCTGCGAGTATGCAACATCGCTGGTCTGTAACGCAAACCCGCAACCGATGTTTAAACGGCTTCGCTTTCCTCTTCGAGCGCGTTCAGGGTTTCGTCGTCCACATCCCACTTCTTTAAGATGCTGAAAATCGTTTTTGAGCCGAAGCCCGCGCGTACCAGTTGGCGGAAGACTCGCGCAGCCGCTTTCTGGTCGCGCGGCTTTTCCAGCCGCCTCTTTTTGAGATACTCGCGCGCTTGTTTGTCTTCGTCGACGCGATCGAAGGCGGCTTCCACCGCCTGCTCGATCAGCGCGCCGTGCACACCCTTTTTCTTCAGTTCGGTAATCACGCGCCGGCGGCCAAATCTCTGATTGTCGCGCCGCAGGGAGGAATATGACGCCGCATATTGCGAATCGTTCAGATAACCCCGATCCTTGAGCCGCCTGATCACCAATTCGATCAGCGTTTGCCCGTACTCGCTGCCCGCTTCCTCGACACGCGCGCGCATGAGGCGCTTTAATTCGGCTACGGTACGCATGCGCCGGGCCAGCGCGCCCAGGGCATAGTCGTAGAGTTCATCTTCGGAATAGAGCTTCTTTTTCGGACGCGGAAATGCCATGGGCTAAGAATAGCGCGCCGGAAGCTTTCGCTTTTTTTATTTCTATTTTGCTGGGGCAGGTGCGGGCGGTTCATTCCCAATATCGGCCACGCAAAGCCATTCGCCGCCTTTGCTTCGCCGCCAGATCGTGATTCCCCGCATGTGCACGGTCATGGCACCGCCATTCGGTCCGGGGAGGTTCATCTCGGTGGCGCCACGCATGAATGCCATCATTCCATCCGGGGAAAATATCGGCTTCTCCGAAACCCAGTGAATCTTGAAACCCGGAGTATGGAGGCTCTGTTCAACAAAGCGCCTGATCGCCGCCTTGCCCTCATATAAAGGCTGCCCCGAGACCATGACGATCGCGTCATCGCTCCAATAAGAAACGATCTTGTCGATATCTTTGCCGGCCGAGGCGGCATCGGCCCATTCCGCATCGCGTTGTAGAAGCTTTGGACCCTCAGCCGCGGGATCGAAAGTTGCCCGCGTGCATGCGCTAGTAATGATCAATGCTGCAAACAACATCCCCAAGCATGTTTTTTTCATTTGTTAGCCCCAGTGTTGAAGATCAACGATTTGCGAATGCGGCCAATGTATACCCGTGTGATATTGCCCACAACTGCAGGAGCCGATTGCCGGAAGCGTGGAGGAATGGAAGATGGTCAGCGCAGAAAAATAGTGTGTATTACGGACGGGCTTTCGCTCTCTGTTTCAAGAACAGCAAGAAAGATTATTTCTATCTCCCGTAGCCCGCCGACTGCATCGACTGCCGCGAAATATCCGCGGTCGAAGCGATGCCCTGCATGCGCAGCTTGAAGTCGTCGGCGTTGGAGGCGTTCTCCAGCGCGGTTTCGTAATTGATCAGGCCTGCCTGGAACAAATCCCACAGCGACTGGTCGAAGGTCTGCATGCCGTACTGCGAAGTGCCGGCGGCGATCGCATCCCGCACGGCGCGGGTTTTTTCCGGCACGAGAATACATTCGCGGATGTAGGCGGTGTTGATCATGACTTCGACTGCGGGGACGCGCCCCTCGGCGTCGCAACGCCGCACCAGGCGCTGGCTGATGATGGCGCGCAGCACCGCCGCCAGTTGCAGCCGTATCTGTTTCTGCTCCGGGGGCGGGAAAATGGAAATAATGCGGTTGATGGTTTCCACAGCGTCCAGCGTGTGCAGGGTCGAGAACACCATGTGACCGGTTTCGGCGGCATGCAAGGCCGTCGAAATCGTTTCCAGGTCGCGCATTTCGCCTACCAGAATCACGTCGGGATCCTGACGGAGGGAAGCGCGGAGGGCTGCGCTGAACGAGGGTGTATCTACCTGAATCTCGCGCTGGTTCACGTAGCCTTTTTTGTCGCGATGCAGGAATTCGATGGGGTCTTCAATGGTAATGATGTGCTCGGCGCGGCTGGAGTTCACCCGATCCACCATGGCGGCCAGAGTCGTCGATTTACCGGACCCGGTCACGCCCGTGACCAGCACGAGCCCGCGTGGCATGTCGCAAATCTGCTCCACCACCTTGGGCAGAAACAACTCGTCGAGGGCGCGAATCTTGGTGGGAATGACGCGCAACACCAGGCCCACATTGCCCCGCTGCTGAAAAATGTTCACACGGAACCGGCCCAGGCCGGCCACGCCATAGGCCATGTCGATTTCCGTGGTTTCTTTGAACTTCTGCTTCTGCCGCGCCGACATCATGCTGAACGCCATGGTCAGCATATCTTCGGCGCTGATGCGCGGCTGGTCGGTCAGCGGCATCAGATCGCCGTCAATCCGCAGGTGAGGGTAGTTTCCCACCTTCAGGTGCAAGTCGGAGGCTTTGCGTTCGGTCGCGATCCGCAGCAGGTCGTCAATGTTCATCGCAGAGTTTTCCCGGGAGGCGGCAGCCTCCTAGCTCTCCGTATGATGAACCGAATCGTCACCTTCCCCAAGATGACCTAGGTAATGGGCCGGCGGGACGAACCGGAACGGCACATCTCAGCCATTCGCTTCGATTCGGACCGGAGAGGGACGCTCATCGCGGGATAGCGTTCGCTCGCCCTGCCACTTTCGCGCGACGGCTTCCAGTTGCTGGAATGCCTTTTCAATGTCCCTCATGCGCTCGGTGATGCCGTAGGTGACCGTGGGAGGAATCGTCTGCCGGTAGTCCCGGAAGATGAATCCCGCCTCCTCAAGAGTGCGCAGGCGCTCGGTGAGCACGCGTGAGGAGATCCCCTCCACCTGCTCCTTGAGCGCTCCGAATCTCATGGGCCCGTTGTGTCCCAGCGCCCACAGGATGTGCATGGTCCAGGGCCTCGTCAGCAGCTCGAGCAGGCCGCCAATTTTGCAGGGCGAGTGAATTGCAGAGGATTGCTTGCTCTTAGGCATGTTACTAAGTTACTTAAAAGTACCTGATATGTAAAGGGTCATTAGTTATAAAAAGTAACCAAAAATCGACCACGACATCAAAAGCTGTGCAAGTCGAGCAAGTCGAATAAGTCGAATAAGTCGAAGTGGTGACCCAGCAGAAAATTCAGATGACTTGCAAGAAAGGAAATTATGCCAACCGCGCTTGCGCCTTCTCACAGTCGCGAAACTCCGACGCGGACGTCGTCGTCGATCTCGCCTGCGGTGACTTTTCTCGGCCGCCTGCTGTTTGTGGCTATCTTTCTTTTGGCCGGGCCACGGCACTTCTTGAGCTCCACGATTCATTTTGCGGCCTCCCAGGGCGCGCCCCTGGCCTCGATCGCGGTGCCGCTGTCGGGCCTGGTTGCAGTCCTTGGCGGCCTCTCGATCCTGCTTGGCTTCCGCGCCAAACTCGGCGCCTGGCTGATCGTCGCGTTTCTCGCAGCAGTGACGCCGGTCATGCACAGGTTCTGGGCGGCTCCCGATCCCGTGACGTTCCAGGTGCAATTCGCCATGTTCATGAAAAATGTGTCCATGGCGGGAGCGGCGCTTCTGATTTCACAGTTTGGCGCGGGTCCGTGGAGCATCGACGCATACCGCAGCTGATCGCGGAATGTCGAACTGTTTCCCGTTCAATCGCATCACAAAACAACTCTTAAGGAGAAAGCAATGTCCGAGCCAACGATTCAGGTTCTGCCTAAAGGCCCGTATTTGATCACCGGGAAATTCACTGTTCTCGATGCCAGCGGCAAAGCGATCAGCACAGGGGAGAAAGCCGCGCTTTGCCGTTGCGGAGCCTCCACCAATAAGCCCTTCTGCGACGGGACGCATTCCAAAATCGGGTTTGACGCGGCCGCTTCCGCGGTTCCGGGTAGCGCAGAGTAATCCTGACAAAAAAGCCGCCCTGGCGGGCGGCTTGGTCACGCTTATGCAGGCAGTTCACGCAGCCTGACTATCCGTGGTGGCCGGCTGGAAGGGTTCATCGTAGCTCCCGCCATAAACCGATGGCACCTTCGCGCCCATGGGCCTCAGGTAGGTCACCAGCGCTCCGCGATGGTGGATACAGTGATTGTTAAGGAATCCGAGATAGAAAACGCTGGGTAGCGTGCACACCCCGAAGAAGTCGACGGGCGTGAGCAGTTGCTCGGCAGACATTTCGCCGACCCGGGCAGCGCCACGCTTGAAGTTGCTCTCATACCATTCCAGCAGTTCTGACACGCTCTTCGGTTTGTCGGCGGGCTCGGGTGTTTCCATGTCGAATTTCATATCGGCGATGCCGTCGAGAAACTGAACATCAGAGTTGGCGATATGCCAGGCCAATTCCCAGGCCGAGCGGGCATTCGGGTCGGGCTTGTAGTCGGATTTGGCGTCGGGGATTGCTGCGATTACTTTCTTGGTTGTTTCCAGTTCTCGGGTTGCGCCGTCCAGCATTATGGCCCGATAAGCGAGAACAAATTCAGGAGTCAAGCCTGGTTGAGCGGACATACCTACCTCCCGTCAGAGTGTTATGTATTCCCGTTGAAGAAAAAACGGATGGGGCGCACGGAGCGCCCCAGTGGATTTTAACCGTCAAAAACGACCGCGAATCTTGACCCGAAACTATACTCCCACTGGCTGCTTGCTGCGCACTGGAACCGGCGTTAACCACTTGTGGCGGTCGGGTTTGTTGCCATGCACGATGGCGTAAAACTCCTTCTGAATTGCCTTAGTGATCGGGCCGACCGTGCCGTTGCCCACCTGAACTTTATCCACGGAGCGGATGGGCGTGACTTCGGCGGCTGTTCCGGTGAAGAATACTTCATCGGAGATGTAAAGCAGTTCGCGGGGCAGCATTTGCTCGATGACCGGGATGCCGAGGTCGCGCGCGATCTGCAGCACCGAATCGCGCGTGATGCCGGGCAGCACCGAGTTGCCGAGGGGGGCGGTCATCAGGACGCCCTTCCGGACCAGGAACACATTCTCACCCGAGCCTTCGCTGACGTAGCCATTCACGTCAAGCGCAATGCCTTCGACAAAACCGTTGATGACAGCCTCCATCTTGATGAGTTGCGAGTTCATATAATTCGCGCCCGACTTGGCCATAGCAGGCAGCGTATTGGGAGCGATGCGCGTCCAGGAGGAAACGCAAACGTCGGCGCCGTCATCTTCACCCCCCAGGTATTTCCCCCAGGGATAATTGATGACATAGACCTCGACCGGCGAGTTGAGCGGGTTCACTCCCGCCTCGCCGTATCCGCGCAATATGATAGGCCGCACATAGCAGGGCCACACCCCGTTGTGAGCGATGGTCTCAACCATGGCGTGGACCAGTTCTTCGCGGGTGAAAGGCACATCGATGCGGTAGATTTTGGCCGAGTCCAACAGGCGCTGAATGTGCTCATGGGCGCGGAAAATGGCGCCTCCGGCGGGCAGCGCGTAGCAACGAATACCCTCAAACACCGACGACCCGTAGTGGACCACGTGCGACATCACGTGAATGGTGGCATCATCCCAGTTGACGAGCTTGCCGTTGTGCCAGATCTTGTCGGTCTTCTCGATTGCCATTCGCAGTCCTCCGCTCGTGAGATGTTCGGGATCTGTAACGAGGCTGAATCTTTCCTCAGGGCACGCCAGGGGAGCGAGGCACGAAGCAACCAGCGTTACAGAACATTATAGCCGACGAACGCAGATTCCGATGTCGCCGTGGAAGAGCAGCCCTTTAGGGCCGCGAAAGGTTGATCCGCTGAAGTGCCCGCTCTTCGGCGCTAGTGAGCCGAAGTCGCCGCCTGAAGGCTGCTGGCGGGCAGTTCGTCACCGCGGAAAAATCGAGGGTTATCTTTCGAGCGCTCTTTGGAATCCGGTCCGGCTTTGTAGTTCTCGGCCTTCATTTCCGGCATGGCCACGAAGGGCTTGGAATAATCGTTGGCCGCATTCCAGAATAAGAAACCGATGCCGCCTTTTTCCCGCGCGGTGGCGACCTGCACCTTGATGTATTCCGGCGAATAAGTCTTGGTGCGCCAGTGGAAGGCTTGCAGCCAGGGGCGGATGACCACGCCACTTCCTTTGGTGATGAGCTCGAAGCGGACCATGGACTCTCCGATGAAGTGCTCGGGGGCATCGCCGGGGCGAGCGATGTTATCCATGCCGAAAAAGTGGGATGGATAGATCATGGGCGAGAGCACGTCGCAATATTTCGCCATACGGACGATGTCCTGCCCGGTGTGCGAGAGGTCGACGGAGCGCTGCCAGGCCATCACGCCGAAGACATCAAGCGAGAAGAGCGCGCCCGTGGGATGGATTTCCGCATAGGCCTTCTGCAGAAAACTGACGATGACGTCGGAGCGTTGCATCGGCGGCCCTGAACTGTTGTCTGAGATTCGGGCGCCGCTCTCCCCATGCAAGCTGCGACGGGTCGTCGGCACTTGAACATTCGGGTGCTCGGACTGGAACAGGAAGCTAGCATCCTTCTGGTCGCCTTCGGCGGGGAAGCGGACGTAGTCGAACTGAATTTCGTCCACGCCTAATCCGGCAACGTATTTGGCCAGAGCGATGTCATATTCCTGCACTTCCGGATTGGAGGGATCGGTCCAGACCAACTTGCCGTTTTCCCGCCAGGGCTGGCCCGTACGCTTCGATTTCACTGCCAGTTCCGGATGCTCGGTGACCAAACGCTGGTCGCGGAAAATTGCGATGCGGGCAATCGCGTGCATGTTAAGCGAGTGCAGGAACTGCACAAATTTCGGCAGATCGTGGAGATAAACATTGTGCTTGCCGAGCAGGGGATGCTCCCAGGGAATGTTGACGCTTCCATCGGAATCCTTAATGTCGAAGACGACCGCGTTGCCGCCGACTTCGCGCCAGTGGCGGATGATGCGCAGGCCATGGTCGCTGCCCGCCATGATGCCGGTGAGATAGACGGCGCGAACCTCAAAGTCTTTGGGCACTGCGATGGTTTTGGCGACGACGGGAGCGGAGAGAATTCCGGGTATGACAATATTTTGGTTGGCTTTGAGGATGTTGCCGGTGTGATTTCCGTTAGCCTGGTGAATGGCTTCGGCCAGCTCGGCGGAAGTCAGATAAGAGGTCTTGCCCAAATAACGATGGGCGATGCTGGGGATCGATTCGCCGCGGTGGGCAAAGTAGATCTCGGTGCCGGGCGCGGCTGTCGGCTGCAACGGAGGAACTTCGGAAGCCTTAGGGCTGGCGGCGATGGTTTCTTTGACCGGGTCTAGTCTGGGGTTCTGCGTTTGCGCCTGAGCGGCAGCGGCTGCGGCAAATAACAGGCAAGAGATCGCAACTATTGTAAGAACAGGCGAACGGCGCACATATCCTCCCCCGGTACGGACCAAGCCGATACTAGCCCGCGACATTGCCTCCGGCTAGTTACCGGCGGACACCCTCCCGGCGGGAAAGCGCTAGCTCTTTACATTGGATGCGTGAGGCAGAAGAGGATCCGGGTCGCTGCCTCCGCCCGCGCGGACCACGTGCGGCGTAAAACGGGGTCGCACGCAGAAGAGCCTCTTGCTCGGGGTCTCCGATAAGTTCTTCTTCCCATGCGCAAACTATTTCTCTTCCTCTCTCCTAAGTTTCCACCGGCTGTGGGAATCCCGGGTTTCTAAGGATGGCTAACCCACGCCGAATGCTGGAGTTAGTGTGGATGAGGGGTGGCACATCCGTGGCCAGAAGCGTGCTTATTCCTACGCAAGCTCCGGACTCGCCACTTGTCCGGGCGACTGGTTCCGCTGGACAAGTCTATTCCTTGGAAAGCGGCAAGGTCGCAAGGCCAGCAAGACCGGGCTGAAACCCGGAAAAGGCCGAAGAAAACGGCCCAAAAAGGCCGAAGGAAAGGAAAGCAAGCCCAACGCAGCGTGGGCCGCCACTTATGAGAACGAGTCTCGCCACTGTGCTTGATCCGAACCGCCGCAGCAACGATGCTGGGGAGTTTGAAGCGGCACTGCGCCGCCGAATCGTTGGCCAGGAACAGGCCATCGAGAAGGTGGTTGAGATCTATCAGATGTTTCTGGCCGGGCTGAATCCTCCGGGGCGGCCGGTGGGAAATTTGTTGTTTCTGGGGCCGACGGGCTCGGGCAAAACCCGGGTAGTGGAAGCCATGGCCGAAGCGTTGTTCGGTGACTCGCGCGCCTGCATCAAGATCGATTGCGCCGAGTTCCAGCACTCGCACGAGATCGCCAAACTGATTGGTTCCCCTCCGGGATATCTCGGGCACCGCGAGACCCATCCCCTGCTCACGCAGGAAGCGCTGAACCAGTGGTTCACCGAGAAGCTGAAGCTCTCGATCCTGCTGTTCGACGAGATCGAGAAGGCGAGCGATTCGCTGTGGCAGTTATTGCTGGGGATTCTGGACAAAGCGACGCTCACACTCGGCGACAACCGGCGCGTGGACCTTTCGCAGTGCATCATCATCCTGACCTCGAACCTGGGCGCGGGAGAAATGACGAACCTGGTCGACGGCGGCTTCGGTTTTGCGCCGAAGGTGGTGGAAGTCGACGGCGCCTTCGATGACAAGATTCAGCGCACGGCCGTCGAAGCCGCGCGCCGCAAATTCACGCCCGAGTTCATGAACCGCATCGACAAGACGGTGGTGTTCAAGACTTTGCGCGACGAACATCTGGCACAGATTCTGGATATCGAGCTCGGCATGGTGCAGCAGAGAATTCTGATGGCCGCTGGAACCAACCAGTTCGTCTTCAATTGCACTGGACGGGTGAAAGAATATCTTCTGAAGGAAGGCACCGATCCGCGCTATGGGGCGCGGCATTTGAAGCGGGCGATCGAACGGAACCTCGTTTTCCCGCTGGCCAACCTGGTGGCAACGGGACAGGTCAAGCTGGGAGATTTTGTTCGCGTGGATATGGCTTCGGAAAACAAGATGATCTTCGTCAAGGAAGCCGAAAATACGATGGCGCCGGTGCTGCTGGAACGCTACGGAACCGCCGCCGCCAGCCAGCCTCAGGTGCGCGCAGCCCGTACGGCAGCCAACAGCCGGCGCGATTTCGGGGCCAGTCCGATCGCGGAGAGTAAATGACTTTTGGTAGGTAACCCCGCTCGCTAGACCGCATCTCGCGAGTTTTTCCTAGCCGATGGCGCCGGAAATTTCCGGCGCCTTTTTTCCGCTCGTGCAAGATTCAGGCTGCGGGCAGACCGCCATAGGCGGAGAACTCAGGCGTGCGGCGCAGCGAATACGGCCTTATCCGCCGACGGAAGCAGGCTGCGTGCGGCATTGGTGTTATTGCGGCCGAGCTTTCGCAGCCAATGTTTCAAGTGCCTGCGCGCCGAAGGTGACAGGCGGGAGAAGAACATCCCAGCACGCCCCTGAGCGTCCGCCCAGATCACGTCGGCGTGTCCATGCAGGGAATGCTTGGAGCCGGGCAACACGCAGCGAAAGGTCACATTCGAGCGCGGGGTAATTTGCTCGGCGGTGCGAATCGCCATGCCCTGCTCGCTGATATTGATTCCGATCGCAGGCATAGAACCGCTCTCCAGTTCGAGATAGACCAGGCTGCGCAACTCGTAGCGCGGCGAGCGATGGAGCTTTTTTCGCGGCCCGCGGCCGGGTTCGAACGCGTCGCGTACCTGCTCAAGTTGAAGCGGCTTATAGAGAATGCGGCTGGCTCCCGACTGGAAGGCCTGGCCGGTTCCAGCCCACGCACCTGATAGGGCCAGCAGCAGCGGGCGCAGCGGGGCCGGCAGCAGGGCGGCCGTCTTCAGGATGTCAGCCGCGCCGGGCAGGTCGAAGTCCACGATCAGGGCGGCGCAGTGTCCTTCAAGCACGAGTTCCATCGCTTCCTGATGGGAGTTGCAGACGACCTGCTCCATGCCCGCTTCGTGGAGCGCGACTTTCAGGATTGGACGAGACGAGCAATCCACAGAAACAACCGCAGCGAAACGGCGCATATTCCCAAACCTAAGGAAGTTCAGCGAAAGCGCAATGTCACATCGGTAATTCTTGTGCGGTTACCGTGCGCCGGATGAACCGAATTGGGACGGCAGGCCGATTGCCGGCATAAGGGAATTCACTTGCGCTGCTATAATAAAAAATTGCGCTTATGTCAACGAAGCGACTGATTCGCTCCACGACAGTTTTGTCTGTTCGCCGCAATGGAATGGTCGTGCTGGCTGGCGACGGCCAGGTCACGCTGGGCGAGTCGGTGGTGAAACATACGGCAAAGAAGATTCGCCGCTTGTATAACGACAAGATTCTTGCCGGGTTTGCCGGTTCAACCGCCGATGCGTTCTCGCTGTTCAGCCGCTTCGAAGCGAAACTCGAGCAGTACCACGGCAATCTGGGGCGGGGGGCCGTGGAGCTGGCGAAAGACTGGCGCACCGACAAATTTCTCCGTCATCTGGAAGCATTGTTGTTGGTCTGCGACAAGGACCAAACCTATCTGCTCAGCGGACAAGGGGATGTGATCGAGCCGGATGGAGGCGTGGCCGCCATCGGCAGCGGTGGTCCGTACGCGCAGGCTGCGGCCGAGGCGCTGGCGCGACACACGCAGCTCAACGCCCGTCAGATCGCCGAAGAATCCATGAAGATCGCGGGGAAAATGTGCATCTATACCAATGACAATGTGACGATTGAGGAGTTGTAGAGTACCGTCGGCGTTGGTTCTGGGTGGTTCGCCCTTGCAGATCGCGACAAAACCGACGACGGACGAACGACGACCGAGCGATTTATGGCCATTTACCTTCCATCCTCCGCTGAAGAAGAGCAGCTTGCTCTCGATGAGCTGACGCCGCGCGAAATCGTCGCCGAGCTCGACAAATACGTGGTTGGACAGAAAGATGCTAAGCGTGCGGTTGCCATTGCTTTGCGCAACCGCATGCGCCGGCAAAAGTTGACTCCCGAGCTGGCAGAAGAAATTATTCCCAAGAACATCATCATGATCGGGCCCACCGGCGTGGGCAAAACCGAAATCGCGCGCCGCCTGGCGAAGCTGGCGAATTCCCCGTTCCTGAAAGTCGAAGCCTCGAAGTTCACCGAAGTGGGCTACGTGGGACGCGATGTGGAGTCGATGGTGCGCGATCTGGTGGAGATCGCGATCGATAACGTCCGCGGGGAAAAGCTGGAAGACGTTGCCGACAAGGCCGAACTCAATGCCGAAGAGCGCCTGCTCGATATTCTCTTGCCGCCATCGCCCCCGCCACGACCCGAGCCCACATCAAGCACGGGCGGAGTGGTAATCGATGGCAGCACTGCGCTGGCAGAGTCATCCAGCCGTACCCGCGAAAAACTTCGCCAGCAACTGCGGGAAGGCAAGCTGGACGAGCGCCAGGTCGAGATCGATGTCCGCGAGCGCAATTTTCCCAGCTTTGAGATCATCAGCAACCAGGGTGTGGAGGAGATGGATGTCAACATCAAAGACATGTTGCCCAACATCTTCGGCCAGCGCACCAAGAAGCGGAAGATGAAGGTAAACGAGGCCTTCGAATACCTGATCCAGGAAGAAGAGCAACGGCTGATCGACATGGACCAGGTGACGCGCATGGCTATTGATCGCGTGGAGAATTCGGGCATCGTTTTTCTGGATGAAATCGACAAGATCGCTGGGCGCGAAGGCGGTCACGGCCCGGATGTTTCGCGCGAGGGCGTGCAGCGCGATATTCTGCCGATCGTCGAAGGCACCACAGTAAACACGCGCTATGGCATGGTGCGGACGGACCACATTCTTTTCATCGCCGCCGGCGCCTTCCACGTTTCAAAGCCGAGCGACCTGATTCCCGAGCTGCAGGGCCGCTTTCCGATTCGGGTGGAGCTGCAGTCGCTGACCATGGAGGATTTCATCCGCATCCTTACCGAGCCGAAGTCGTCGCTGGTGAAGCAGTACACGGCACTGCTGGACACTGAGGGCGTGAAGCTGGAGTTCACTAGCGAGGCGCTGGAAGAAGTTGCCCGCTTCGCTTTCCGGGTGAATGAGGGCACAGAGAATATCGGCGCCCGGCGGCTGCACACCATTATGGAGCGGGTGCTGGACGAGTTGAGCTTCGATGCCCCTGAGAAAAAAGGCCAGCAGATTACCGTGGACGGTGACTATGTGCGCAGGATGCTGACCGATATCGTGAAGGATCAGGATCTCAGCAGATATATCCTTTAAAAGAAATTGTCCCTACCCGAATATCGCGGGATTCTGCCGACCCCTTCCCACCACATGGCGCTCCTGTCGCGGCAGGGTAGTGTCCTAACAGTGCGTGCTATCCGCGCCCGTCACGAAAGCAACGCAGAATTAGGGCACTACCCACTCTGCGGGTCGCTTGACGAGACTCCCCGCGCACTGGTAGCATTATGTCTACAAGTTTGCTCTTCGGAGCAGACCTGAATTTCATGCAGAGTGGCTGAGGGACGAGCCCTGAGACGCCACGGCAACCGCATCGGGATCATATATCCCGGCTGGCCGGTGCCAACTCTCTCCTGGAAACAGGGAACATGAGATTCGGATGCGAGCCGCACCTGC
>DATKPV010000037.1:0-45521 GCA_035523915.1 Candidatus Aquilonibacter sp.
AAGCCATTCCGGCTTACCGAGTCCGTCAAGGCTGCGGGTTGAGCGTCCAAGCTGAGTCCAGCGGCGCTGGACAAGGTGCTTGGGAAATTAGCCCGGCAGCATGACCCGAACGTTCTGGTCGGCTTCGATCACGCCGACGACGCCGGTGTGTATCAAATCGCGCCCGACCAGGCGCTCGTCCAAACTGTCGATTTTTTCACGCCAGTTGTGGACGATCCCTACGTTTTTGGACAGATTGCCGCGACCAATGCTCTCAGCGATGTTTATGCGATGGGCGGGAAGCCGCTCACCGCGCTGGCTTTGGTGTGTTTTCCCGAGAAGGCGGATCTGGAAATACTGGAGCGGATTCTCGCCGGCGGATTGTCGAAGATGATCGAAGCCGGATGCACGGTGATCGGCGGCCACAGCATCCGCGATGAAGAGACCAAGTTTGGTTATGCGGTTACCGGATTGATTCATCCGAAGAAAGTTCTCAGCAACGCCGGGGCCAAGGAGGGGGACGCACTCATCCTGACCAAGGCTCTCGGGACCGGCGTGATCTCGACAGCGATCAAGAAAGGCAAGGCCGAAACTTCCTGGATCGAGGCGGCGGTCGCCTCGATGACCACGCTGAATCAAAAGGCAGCGGAATACATTCGTGACAACGCACTGACGGTCAACGCGATGACTGATGTGACGGGCTTCGGCTTAATCGGTCATGCTCGCGAACTAGCTCTTGCATCGAATGTTTCGCTGCGCTTCCGGGCCGGCCGGATTCCGTTTCTGCCGGGCGCGCGGGAGTGCGTGCGTGCCGGATGCATCCCCGGCGGTCTCAACAATAATCGCGAATTTGCCGAGTGTCTCGTGCATTACGACGAGGGCATCTCTGAGGAAGTCAAAACGCTGCTTTTCGATCCCCAAACTGCTGGAGGACTGCTCATGTCGGTGACCGCAGATGGCACGGACGTAGCTGCCGGATTGAATGCAGGCGGCATCCCAGCCGCACAAATCGGAGAAGTGCTGCCTCCTGGGAAACCGCGCATTCACGTCGCAGCGTGACGCCAGCCGGTTAGTGAATCAGTTCCCAGATTTTCGCCAGGTGATGATCGTCGTGTTCGGCGACAAAAAAGAGATGGTCGACTAAGCGCATCGGCGTCTTCAGACGCGGGTGCGGAATCGTCCGCTCAAACAGTGAAGCATCCACTTCGGAGGCACGCTTCAGAACCTTTTCCCGCGCGGCACGAAAATTTGCCAGAATCCGATCCAAAGGCTGCGCGTTGTAGTCCGCTTCGTCGGTTTTTCGATTCTGCAAATCCGTAACGCTGAGTTGATCGCTTCCCTTTACAAAATCTTCCACCCGCGCCAGCCATAGTGGTTCCAGGTCCAGCAGATGCCCGGCATGCTCCTGGGCCGACCACTTGCCTTCCGGCTTTCTGGTCACAGCCTGCGCCGATCGTCCCCCCAGCGTCTCTTCCAACCTGGCAGGAGTGCCTCGCAGACGCGCGCATAAGTTGGGATGCAGTTCGACCGGAAACGAAAACTCAAACTTTCGTCCGTACCACACCGGTATTTCGCTCATGGCTTCCACCAATTCTAAGATCGCCTCCGGCAGAAAGATGCGTTGCGAAGAAGAACGACTCACGAATTCCTTTCATCGCCAACCGTTCTCAAAGCATCTCTTAGATTGCGTGGTTTAGGTCGGCGACAGCAGCGGATAATTCGTTTTTATCGGGGAACCATCATGCAATTTCGTCAACTGGGAACAAGTGGCCTGAAAGTATCTGCCCTCGGCCTGGGCTGCATGGGCATGTCGGAATTTTATAGCGGTCGCGATGACCAGGAATCCATCGCTACAATTCAGCGTGCCCTCGAGCTGGGCATCAACTTTCTCGATACGGCCGATGCCTACGGTCCGCACAAGAATGAAGAACTGGTTGGTAAAGCAATTAAAGGAAAGCGCGACAAAGTTGTGCTGGCGACAAAATTCGGCATTGTCCGCGATCCCGTAAATCCAGCGGTTCGCCAAGTAAGCGGCAAACCGGATTATGTGCGCCAATCGTGCGAGGCCAGTTTGCGCCGGCTTGGGGTCGAGACCATCGACCTTTATTACCAGCATCGCGTCGATCCCAAGACGCCCATCGAAGAAACCGTCGGCGCGATGTCGCAGCTTGTGAAGGAAGGCAAGGTGCGTTACCTGGGGCTTTCGGAAGCCTCGCCCCAAACCCTGCGCCGCGCGGTGAAGGTGCACCCAATCGCCGCCTTGCAAACCGAGTATTCCCTTTGGAGCCGCGATCCGGAGGATGAGATTCTTTCCGCATGCCGCGAACTGGGCATTGGATTTGTCGCCTACAGTCCGCTCGGACGCGGGTTTCTGACCGGGCAGTTCCGCCGATTTGAGGATCTCGCCGCCGATGACTATCGCCGCAACTCGCCCCGTTTCCAGGGGGAGAACTTCCAGAGAAATCTCGACCTGGTGCGCGAGATTGAAAAAATCGCAAAGGAAAAAGGCTGCAAACCCTCCCAGCTAGCCCTGGCCTGGGTGCTCGCGCAGGACGATAACATCGTCCCCATACCCGGGACTAAGCGGCGCAAATATTTGGAGGAGAATGTTGGCGCTCTCGCCATCCAGCTCACGGGCGAGGATTTGCAGCGGATCGACGATGTCTTCCCGAACGATGTCGCCGCCGGTGCTCGCTATCCCGAGAACATGATGAGCCTGGTAAACCAATAACGAGCTCAACGAAAAAAGGGCGGCTTGCGGGCCGCCCACGCCTTTCCACTACTTGCTCACCATGAAACGTAACAAAGTGAGGAAGTCCTGGTGGCCCTCCCGCTCGGTCAGCGCGCGCATGGCGTCGCCAATCCCCGGGTTGTTGCCGAAAGCTTCATCGAACGCCTTGTTGGCTTTGTCCATGGAAGCCGCGTCGGGCACCGTGAAGTATTCATAGACCGTGCCCAACTTGTCCTGATGGTAATCCTCGGTTAGCTCGCCATACGATGTAATCGTTCCATCCGCCAACAGCTTTTCCAGAACGGGCACGAAGACGCTTTTTATAAGCTCGGTGTAAGCATGCATTTGGCCCGGTTTTACCACCCAGCGCGACCAGGTGAGATACCCAGCAGAGGTGCCGGGCTTGTAGTTGTAGATGTTCCCGGTCAAGATCTGGTCCCAATGCTTGGAAGCGCCCTGTACCGGTGAGGTGATGGAACCGGGATGGGCGTAGATCGCTTCCAGGGCCTTCAGCAGGTTGCCTTCCGACATGGCAGTAAACCATGATCCATGCGTAGGCTGGCCTTCCTGATGGATCAGATTAGTGTAAGCGCCATAACCGACGATCGTCCCATCGGCGACCAGTTTGTCCAGGAGTGGCTTGTCTTGCTCATCCAATTTGACCATCTCGCCCCATTGGGCGCGAGGAACGTCCCATTCCGCAACGTAGGTGTAAACAGCTGGCTTTCCTTTGGCCGGCATCTGTGCCTGCGATGGACCGGCCGTGGCCAGCGCAAGACAAAGAGTCAGCAAACAAACGCCCAAGATTGTTCGCTTTTGCATGTTTTCCCCTCAAATTAGTTGGATTCCGGCGAAGGCGGGCCTTAGCCGGTGATGATGCCTGGTTCTAGAGAGGGCCCGACAAATGTGAGGTTCGGTGATGTACGCTTGAAATGCCGGCCAATTCTACACGATTCATCGGGAAGGGCAAGCGGTCGTAGCGAGAATCGGATGTGGCACGAGAAACCAAGAAGGGTGAAGGCTGCTGAGAATCGGAAGGCGGCCACGCGGGCCGCCTCGAGGGAAAACGCAAGTGAATCAGGAAGAATGTCTGCTTCTATGCTCGCGCCGGGCTTTCCCCGCCTTTGGCGATTCCAGAGCGTCCCGGCTCGGGCTTCAGAACCTGCTGCACGCCGTCGTCGGGTTTGCTCGGAGATTTCATTGGCGGCAGGGTCTTGCCGTCGATCAGCATCTGGATTTCCGAAGCGTCGAGAACTTCCCTTTCCAGCAGAGCCGCGGCAATCTTCTGCAGCGTCTCGCGGTTTTCTTCCAGAATCTGCTTCGCCGTCTCGTAGCCGTAATTCACCAGCTTGCGGACCTCGGAGTCGATCTTGATTGCCGTATCCTCGCTGTAATCGCGGTGCTGCGCGATCTCGCGGCCCAAAAAGATCTGCTCTTCCTTCTTGCCGAAGGTCAGCGGGCCCAGTTCGCTCATGCCCCACTCGCAAACCATCTTGCGCGCCATTTCCGTGGCGCGTTCAATGTCGTTGCCGGCTCCGGTGCTCATCTGGCCCAGGAATAATTCTTCCGCCAAGCGTCCGCCCATGAGGATGGCGATATCGGTCTGCAGATAAACCTTGGTGTAGTTGTGGCGGTCGTCGATCGGCAACTGCTGGGTCACGCCCAGAGCCATGCCGCGCGGAATAATCGTGACTTTGTGTACAGGATCCGATCCCGGCAACTTGGCCGCGACCAACGCGTGACCCGCTTCGTGGTACGCCGTGACCTTCTTTTCCGCGTCGGAAAGGATCATCGATTTGCGTTCCACACCCATCAGGACTTTATCTTTAGCAACCTCGAAGTCGTACATGAGCACGGCCTTGCGGTTCTGCCGCGCCGCGGCCAGGGCGGCCTCGTTCACCATATTGGCGAGGTCAGCGCCGGAGAACCCCGGGGTGCCGCGCGCCAGCACCGAGAGATCGACATCCTCGGCCAGCGGAATCTTGCGGGTATGGACGCGCAGAATTTCTTCTCGCCCACGCACATCGGGACGGCTCACCACCACGCGGCGGTCGAAGCGTCCGGGGCGAAGCAGAGCCGGATCAAGCACGTCGGGCCGGTTGGTCGCGGCCATCAGGATTACGCCCTCGTTCGACTCGAAGCCATCCATCTCAACCAGCAGTTGATTCAGGGTTTGCTCGCGCTCATCGTGTCCGCCGCCAAGGCCGGCGCCGCGATGGCGTCCGACGGCGTCGATTTCATCGATGAAGATAATGCAGGGAGCGTTTTTCTTGCCCTGTTCAAACAAGTCGCGCACCCGGCTGGCTCCTACGCCGACGAACATCTCGACGAAATCGGAACCCGAAATTGAGAAGAACGGAACATTGGCCTCGCCTGCGACGGCTCGCGCGAGCAATGTCTTTCCAGTGCCCGGAGGGCCAACCAAAAGCACGCCCTTGGGAATTCGTCCGCCCAGCTTCTGGAACTTCTGCGCCTCGCGCAGGAATTCGATGATCTCGCGCAGTTCTTCTTTGGCCTCATCCACGCCGGCCACGTCCTTAAAGGTGACCTTTTTCTGCTGCATGGATAGCAGGCGCGCCCGGCTCTTGCCGAAAGAGAGCGCTTTGTTACCGCCGGTCTGCATTTGCCGGATCATGAAAAACCACAGGGCACCCAAAAGGATCAGGGGCGCCCAGGTACCCAGCAACTGCAATCCCCAGCTTCCGCTGTTAATGTCCTTGAAGGTAATCACGACCCCTTTGTCGCGGAGGGTCTTGATCATGTCGGGGTAGTTGGATGGGGCGGTAGTGTGGAAGGCCGAGCCGTCGGTGTACTTGCCGTGCACCTCCATGCCGTTGACCGTCACCTCGTGGACCTTGCTCTGGTCAACGTCGGTCATGAACTCAGTAAAGTTGATTTCTTTATCTTTCTGGCTGCTGCGGCCGGCCTGAATCACTTGCCAGAGCAGCAAGGCGGAAAGGCCAATCACCAACCAGAACACGATCGTCTTGACTGTCGAATTCACCTAGGACTCCTGGATACACTAGCCCCGCGAGGGCTCCCACAGTTTGGTTAGATGCTCTCCCGTCGATTTAGATCGGGAATTTCCCTAAACGCCTTATTCTACCCGTTCTCTGCAAAAAAGGCGTGGCCTTATTCACGTGACCTAAGTTTCGGACCCAGTTGATCTTGCAGCCAGACCTAAACAGAATTATCCAGGCCAGTTCCCGGTCCCGGAGAAATCGCCCGGGGGCGAGTTGATGGGCTCTTCCGCATCTGGCGCATCATATACAACCAGAGGAGGCCCAGCAGAATCAGCGGAGCCCATGTCCCGAGCAATTGCAAGGACGTGCTCGATTCGTTCCCGGAATCCTTGAACCAGATTTCCGCACCTTTGGAGCGCAGAGCCTCGAGCATTGCGTTCTGGCTCTGGGGCACCACGACGCGGACGGTCTTGCCGGGCGTGCGGTACTCGGCGCGAGCGCGGTCACCTGAGATCGTCACCCTGGCCACATCCCCGGCCTCCACGTCAGACATGAATTGCGAGTAGCTGATTTCGGGAAGGGCAGTCGATTGTGAACCCGACTTAACCACCTGCCAAAGCAATAAGGCGGAGAGTCCGATGACCAACCAGAAAACAATTGTTTTAATGGGGCTTACCACAGAATCCTCACAGTCACGTCATAACTCTACAGACGCGGGAATTTCATACGCGGATTGGGCTGGCCGCCAGGTAGGGCAGATTTCGGTTGGTCTGTTCCACCGCCCCCAATCCGTAACCTACAAGGAACGTCTCGTCAACCAGAAAACCGAAATAATCCGGCTGCAGCGAAACGCGCCGAGCCGACTGGCGGTCGAGCAGCGTCACCAGTTTGACCGACGCCGCACCGCGAGCGCGCAGGTCATTCATGAGGAATTCGCTGGTCACACCCGAGTGGACCAAACCTTCGACCAGCAAGATGTGGCGGCCGCGAATGTCAGGCTCGTGGCTGAAGAAAATCTCGATGACTTCGCTGGTGGCGTCTCCCTGTTTGCGATATCGCGGTTTGATGAACTGGCAGATCACAGGTACTTCCAGGTCTCGCACCAGGTCGGCCAGAAACATAAAGCCGTTCTCCAGCACGGCCAGCGCCTCAATGGTTTGCCCCTTGTAGTCATCGGAGATTTGCCTCGCCAGTTCCTTCACCCGCTTCTGAATCTGCTCCGCCGAAATTACCTGGCGGAGCGTCTCGACCTTTACGCTGTTCACGAAAGCGGCGCACCTCCTGAACGCCGGGGCCCAGTTTCCAGTAGCCTTACTCTTCTTCCAAGGGCGTTTCGCGAATGAAAATCGCATCCCGCTCCGGCTGGGCGCGCAGCCTGGCTGGAACCGGGAAGCCACGAACCCACACAATCTCATCTCCGCATACCGCAACCGGCCACAGTGTGCGCTCCGGCGGCGGCACATGGCGCTCCTGAAGCAGTTCCTTGATCTTTCTCGGCGCCTTGGTATGGGCCGGCCAAAAACGGTCGCCCGGATGCCAATTCCGCACTGTCAACCGCTCCAGCAGCAATTCTGGCTGGAGAAGTTGCTGCGGATTATACTCTGGGCCTCGCGATTCCGGCGCAATCCGCAACGCCACGATCATAATGCCTGCTTCCGGCAGCACCGCCCGGCCCGGCACGGGCAGGGGATATTCGTAATCGATTGCGATGCCGGGATGCCGGGGGGCCGGGGCGCAGAAAATCAGAGCCTCATTTTCGCGCACCACTTTCCAGCCACGCGGCAGCGAGAGGCTCTTGCCAGATGGCCCATGTTCGGCGGCGAAGCGCAAAATTCCTTCGACGTGCCTGAATTCGAGGGGAATGCCAGCGTGTTCGCCGACCGCTTTGATCAGGCGTCTCTGTACGGCCAGCGGTTCTGCAAGCAACCAGATGCGATTGACGGAAGCATCGGCGATGGCAGGGGCTTTTTGAAAGCGATGCTCTTCGCTCTCGCTTGACAGTCCTTGGGGCAATGGGTGCTGGGATGTTGGAATCTGGACCAGCGCACGGGCGCGGTCCAACTGGGCAGCCCACTTTGGACGTGACCAGTGAACGACAGTCCCCATCCAGCCGGAGCTTTCGTTCTCCCAGTAGTCCTGCTCGCCGCGGGCAATCTCGGCGAGTTCCGAGGTGGTCTCAGCAACCACCGGGTTGAATTCTCTTTCGAGTAGCGGAAGCACGATCTGCCGCACTCTGTTGCGGGTAAACGTGGCATCGAAATTGGTTGAGTCGTCGCGCCAGGGCTGGTTGATCTCTCTTAGATATTTTTCGAGTGCGGACCTCCGAACTTCGAGCAGCGGACGAATAACTTCTCCCGGACCCTCGCCAGGATGCTCGTCATTGCCGCGTTCGACAACAATCCGGGGATAAATTCCGCCCAGCCCGCCGATCCCCGTTCCGCGAATCAGCCGCATCAGAACGGTCTCGGCCTGATCGTCGAGCGTGTGGCCGGTGGCGATCTTGTCCAGGCGGCTTCCGGCCTCCGGCTCCCGGACCCCAGGGGCTTCAGCCTCCCAGACCAGCAACCTGCCGAAGAACTCGTAGCGCGCTTCCCGCGCCGCGGCTTCCACGCTGATGTGCATTTCCGCGGCGCGCGCCGCAACATCGGCGCAATCGACATAAAATTCCAACCCGTGCTCGTGCGCCAAAGCGGCAACGAACTCCTGGTCTGCATCTGACTCCGCCCCGCGCAGCTTGTGATTGAAGTGAACAACGCTCAGAACAATACCCAGTTCGCTTCGCAGGGCAAGCAACAACCGCAGCATCGCGACCGAATCAGCTCCGCCGGAAACGGCAAGGCCGACGCGATCACCAGCATGGAGGAGTTCCCTTCGCCGGACGTGTTCCAACACCCGCTGCGTCAGTACGTGCACGGAAACATGGTAGCGCAAGCAGGTATTGGCCTGGGCCGCCGGCGAGCGCTCGGTCCGACACTAGGGCGGCTGTCCCTATGTCTTCTTCTGCGCGCCTCTGTGGCTCAGCGGTGAACGAACCTAAAGCCCCACGCTCTTCTCCGCGATCAGCTTCCCGATCTTCTCCACAAACTCCGCCGCAGGCATGTCTTCGGTCTTTTCTTTCCCGCGGGTGCGCACATTCACCTTGCCCGCCTCGGCCTCTTTATCACCGACCACAAGTAAGAACGGGACCTTCTGGAGCGCATGCTCGCGAATCTTGGCGTTCATCTTTTCGTTGCGCGCATCGACTTCCACGCGCACCCCTATTGCATTCAACTGATCCGCGATTTTGTTGGCATATTCGGCATGGCGCTCGCTGATGGGAATCATCACTGCCTGCACTGGCGACAACCACACTGGAAACGCTCCCGCATAGTGCTCAATCAGCACGCCGAAAAACCGCTCGACAGAACCAAAGAGAGCCCGGTGCACCATGACTGGCTGCTTGCGCGAGCCGTCTTCCGCCACGTACTCCAGCCCGAAACGCTGCGGCAGGTTGAAATCGACCTGCACGGTCGAGAGCTGCCACAATCGCCCGATGGCGTCCACCAGCTTAATATCGATCTTCGGCCCGTAAAACGCAGCCTCGCCCGGGATCGTCTTGTAATCGACATTCTTGCCCTTCAGAACCTTCTCCAGCGACTCGGTGGCATGAACCCACTGTTCCTCGCTGCCCACAAAATTTTTCCGGTCGTTCGGATCCCAAGTAGAAAGTTCCGTCTGGAATTGGTCGAAACCGAAATCTTTCAAAACATCTAGGGCAAACTCAAGACAGCCGGTAATCTCGCCTTCCACCTGCTCTGGCGTGCAGAAAATATGCGAGTCATCTTGCGTGAAACCTCGAACCCGCAATAACCCATGCATCACGCCCGAGCGCTCGTAGCGATATACAGTCCCCAGTTCGCCCAGCCGCACTGGCAGGTCGCGATACGATTTCAGCGAATCCTTGTAAATCAAAATGTGGCCGGGGCAGTTCATGGGCTTCAGCCGGTACTCGGCGTCGTCGAGCTCCATCGCGTCGAACATGTTCTGCGAGTAATAGCCTTCATGCCCCGAGGTGTAGAACAACTGCCGCCGCGACACGTGCGGCGTGTAGACGAGCGAGTAGCCGCGCTTGATGTACTGCTCGCGCATCCAGTCTTCCATCTGCTTGCGGATGAGGCCGCCCTTGGGATGCCAGAAAATCAGTCCCGGCCCCGCCAGTTCCTGAATGGAAAACAGGTCGAGCTGCTTGCCCAGCACGCGATGGTCGCGCTTTTTCGCCTCTTCGACCTGGTTGAGATAGTTGTCGAGATCTTTCTTCGAAAAAAACGAGGTGCCGTAGATGCGCTGCAGCTGCGGATTCTTTTCGTCGCCCAGCCAGTATGCGCCGGCAATATTAAACAGCTTGAACGCTTTGATCTTTCCGGTCGAAGGAATATGCGGACCGCGGCAGAAGTCGACGAACTTGCCGGTGCGATAGAGCGAAATTTTTTCATCGGGCCTGGTGAACTGCTCGATGAAATGGCACTTCATGAAGTCGCCTTCTTTTTTGAACTCCGCCAGGCCCTGCTCGCGTGGCAGGAACTCGCGCGCATAAGGAATGTTCTGCTGCACCAGTTCCTGCATTTTCTTTTCGATCTTTTCCAGATCTTCCGGCGTAAACGGGGTCGGGCGGTAGAAGTCGTAGAAGAATCCGCTCTCGGTCGCGGGACCGTGGCCGAGTTTGGTCTCAGGGAAAAGCTCGAGCACAGCCGCCGCTAGCAGGTGCGCCGACGAATGCCGGTAAACTTCCAGCGCCTCTTGATCTTTTTCGGTGATGAGGCGGAGGTCGGTATCTTTTTCGAGCGGGCGCGCGAGATCGATAAGGTCGCCGTTGGTTTGGGCCACCAGCGCGGCATCCGCAAGCCGTGGACTGATTGACTTGGCGACTTCGAGCGCCGTGGTGCCCTTGGGCACTTCCCTGACGCTCCCATCGGGGAGCTTGATATGGATGCTGTCTGCCATAAGCTGAAAACCTGCACGTGGACTGAATATTTCAGTCTATTGGAGCGGTGGGGGAGGGTCAAACCAAGTCCAGAAAGCTTAATCGCTGCAAAACACTGTTTCTCAGTCTTCCACAGCCTTTGGTGTGTCCATTAAGACCCGAATCGTGTTACTTATCCCATATGGCTGCAACAGCCCCGAGTGGAGAATCTCAAATTGCCTCCCGCTTCCGTGGGGTTGCCTACAGTTTGTTTTTGGGGGATTGCGCCGAGTGGATGGAAGCACAAGCGGCGAATTCGATCCACGCAATTGTCACCGACCCCCCTTACGGCTTGAAGGAATACACGCACGCTGAGAAAGAGAAGCTGCGCAAAGGCCGAGGAGGAATCTGGAGGATTCCGCCCGCCTTCGACGGGTGTACGCGGAGCCCGGTGCGAGGCAGGCTAAATCCACCGCCCGAGCACGCCTTGGAATCAAAAGCCTCAACTCGGACTTGGGCTCTGCAGTCCCATTACGATCATCCCGGCTGGTATATTGTCTGGCGATATGGGGTAGACCAAACCAAGCGCATGAAACCGGGTAAATTGGTAGCAGTGTGGAGAGTTGATGTCGCATTTCTCAATCAGGAAGATTGGAAATACGAAGGCAGTAACGCTACTGAAGGTCGTGGTGGCAGAACTCATACCTTCGGTGTAAAGAAGCCAGCGAAGCGCTTCCGGAGCTCGATTGTCTACCAAAGTCCCAGGATCGTGATACGCCAGGGCGGTCCGGTTTTGGCGAGGTGCAGAAGAGTGATGCGGGGGCGGCCTCACCTGATCAATCTCCCCTGCCCTTCGCCACAATCAGCGTGATGTCGTCGTGCTGTTTGTTGCCGCTGAACTGCTGCACTTGGTCCAGGATCGCCGCCAGCGTCTCCTGCGCGTTCCGCTCACGGTTTTTCCGTAAAAGATCAATCAGGCGCTCCTCGCCGAACTCGTCCTCTGCATCGTCGAAAGACTCGGTGATGCCGTCGGTGTAGAGGGCAAGCGTGTCTCCGGCCGAGACGGAGTGCTCGGCGACGGAACACTCCCAGTCGCGAAACAATCCCAGCACCGTGCCCGTGGAATCCAGGCGATCCAAGGTATTATCACGGCGAAGAAGCATCGGCGCGTAGTGGCCGCAGTTGGCATAGCGCAGGCGGCGTGTGCGATCGTCGTATTCGCCGAAAAAGAGAGTGGCGTAGGCGCTTTCGCTGGTGTTCTGGTAGAAGAGTTGATTCACCGATTGCAGGAACTTCTGCGGCTGCTCCATGGCAATCGCGCTCTGGCTGCGAAGATTTGCCTGCAGGTTCGCCATCAGCAGAGCCGCGCCGATCCCTTTGCCCGAGGTATCGCCAATCACCAGCCCGAGGCGGGACTGGCCGAGATTCAGAAAGTCGTAATAATCGCCGCCCACTTCCCGCGCCTGTACGCAAACTCCAGCGTAGTCGAGCGTCTTGAGCGGCGGCGAGGTTTGTGGAAAGAGCCGCGACTGCACGCGCTTGGCGATGTCCAATTCCTGCGCGGCGCGACGTTCGGCTTCGAGCTTCTCCGCCGCGGCGCGGCGCTCGGCCTCGATTTCTCGGACAAAATCATCGCGGCCTACGAGCGTAAAGGAGTTTCCATCGGGGTCATCGAAGCGGGTGAAGATGCCTCCCCACAGCGTGGTCTGCGGGGGATGGTGAAAGCGAACGCCGCGCTTGCTCCACTCCTCGAACTTCGCGACGACATCCTCGGTGACGAGCACGGCGTGTTTGGAGCGGCCTATCAGCTTGTAATCTTCCGACTTCCGTTTGGGAGTGATGAGGGCAAGAACCGTGTTGCCGTCTGGAGGCGCGACCGCCAGCCAGCGTCCCGCCGATTCATAATTCTCGTCGACCACCAGGCCGAATCCAAGCTGGTCGACATAAAAATGCATGCTGCGATCCTGATCGCGGACGAAAATATTGATACAGAGCAGGCGCAGGTAAGGACTCTGCCGGTCCAGGCGAATCCCAGGCAGTGGCAGCGTGGTTTCCATCGCACAGATTATAAGTCCGCACGGCAGGTGCTCGGCTCACTCGCTGCAGTATGGATGTGTAGCGGCGCCGTCGCCGAAGCGCCAGCCCGCTGCAGGAAATCCCCCAGCCCGCGCCTTCGCCGCACCGGCTCAAGCCGGGGGTCTACCGTGAAAACGCGGGCCTTGGGGACGCCTTCGGTGTCGGGAAACTATCCCTCGACATCTTTTATGTGCGTAGCCATGTACCACGTGTTGCCGAAGTCATCGGTTACGGCAGAGTTACGATCGCCGTAAGGCTGGTCCGTGGGTTCGTGCAATGACTTCGCTCCTGCCGCCAACGCGCGGCGGTATCCTGCATCGCAATCCGGTACGTAGAGATAGAACATCGCGGGCATAGTTTGATACCTTTCGTGAGCTTCGCCCATCTCCACAACCGAATCGCCTACGCGAACCACGGCATGATGAACCACGCCGTCGGGCGACGCGTACTTGGCGACTTCCTGCGCTTCAAAGGCACGTTTCATGAAGCCGATCAGGGGCTCGGCGCGCCGGGGATGCAAATACACATTCACATTGTTCAGACCCTTGGGAACATAGCTCTCGCCCTTGCTTGTGGCGATATACCAGAAATTTCCCGCCGTGTCTTTCACCGTGGCTGAGCGCTCGCCGTAGTCCTGGTCGCGCGGTCCGTCGAGCGAGGTGGCTCCTGCCGCAAGTGCGCTCTTATAGGCGGCATCGGCATCCTTCACGTAAACGTGCAAGGCGTTAGGGTGCAGCGTAGCGGGAAACTTTTTCCCTGCAACGCCGCCGCCGATCATCATCATCGAGTCGCCGATGCGAACCTCGCCGTGCACGCCGGTCGGAGTGGGAATCCGCAAAACCTCTTCCGCGCCGAAAGCTTTCAGCACAAAATCGATCAGCGCATTGCCGTCCTCCGCCACCAGATACGGGGTCACCGTGCGGAAGCCGCGCGGTACCGGATCCACCCCGGTCGCCGGTTTCATGCGACCGCCCTCCGGGCCGGTCGATTCGCCCTTCATCCGCCGATGCATCTCCTCGACCGACATTTCTTCCTTCACGGTGTAGACACCCCAGGTATAGCCAAACGGATCCTGCAGGGTCGCGTCGCGGTGCCCGTAGAACTGGTTTTGGGGGGGGCGCACCAGCTTCATTCCCTCCGCGACAGCATGCTGCGCAAAGGTGTCGACATCGGGGACCTCAACTGTCATCCAGACCGGTGAATTCCCCAGCGTTTCAGCGCTGAAGCGGCCACCCTCAGGCCACTCGCCGGTTATATCAATCGTGGAATCGCCGATCTTGAGCTCGGCATGAGGGATGGTTCCGCCAACCTCGAAGCGGAATGTTTCTTTTGCGCCCAAAGCGCGCTGGTAAAACTCAATCGCTTTGGCGGGATCTCGAAATGCCAATCTTGGTGATGCGGTCACCCGGATGGCGGCAACAGGCTCTGCCACAGTAGACATAGGTTTCTTACCTCCCAATTCAGATTTCAATCGTGCCTTGAAGCTTGCGCTCGGCAGATTGCGCAATTCTGCCGCGATGCGCACCAGTGGCTCGATTCCCGCTCCAGGCTTTGGAGGTCTCCCGTCTGTCCGCGCCAGCATGGCGTCGACGGCCTGGTTCAGCTGGTCGATTTTCTTTTGCTCGTTCTCCGGATTCAGAGAGCGCTTAGGCATCGGCACCCTCCATGCGGGAGCGCAGCGTGGTGATCGCCCGAAACTGCAACTGCTTCACTGCGCCCTCGCTCTTGTGAATCTCCTGCGCCACCTGCTTAATGCTTTTCTGCTCCACAAATCGCAAGGCCACCACCCGCCGTTGTTCAGCTGGCAAAGAGTCAACCAGACGAAACAAACTCGCGCGCCGTTCCACTTCTTCGAACTCTGCCGGACTTGCTGGAACGGAGTCGATCACGGCCGGATCGTCGGCAATCTGTTCCCGCCCGGAGCGTTCCCGGCGATCCGAAATCAGATTTCCTGCGATGCGGAACAGCCAGGCAGAAAACGGAATCCCGCGCCACTCGAATCGCTGCAAATTGGCCAGCGCCTGGTGAAACACCTCGGCCGTCAAGTCCTCTGTTTCGGCACGGTTCCCCACCCGCCGCACAATGTAGGCGTAGATCCGTTCGAAGTTGTTTTCGTAAAGCTCCGCAAAGCGCGCAGGATCCTTCTGTGCCGCCTCGATCAGAAGCCGCTCGTCCGCTTCTTTCTTCAGAGCCTTCAACCGGTTCTCCGCGGGGCCTTACATTTCGTCGTACATAAGGGTAACGGGTGGCGCGAAAAAAAGTTACGCAGAAAGTTTTGAACCCTCGTTGCCCCGAAAATTATCATGTTTCCTATTTCATGGAGAAATGCCAAGTCGGCGGAAATCGCCGGCTTCGTCGCTGGTTGGTGGACGGAGGATATTGCGCGCAGGCACGGCGGGCCGCAACCGGGCGAGTTTGACGGGGTTTGCGCGTTCGGTATACTTGGCTCCGCCTGTTTTAGGCGATGGAACCGGGGAAGCTGCTTACATCGAAGGTTTAATAGCTGTCCGACTCGATCAGGGGATGGGGTGACTTATGGAAGCTGTCAGCGCAGTGTTCAAAACGCGCTCCGATGCGGAACACGCTCTCCGCGAAGCCCACCAGTCAGGGATTCCGGCAGACAGGCTCACGCTGCTGACACCCGGAACCGATGAGCAGATCGAGCAGGAAACGCGCTCGGTCCCTATCGATGCCACGGAACAGCCGGGCATGGGGAAAGCAATCGGCGCTCTGGTTGGCGGCGGACTGGGAATTACCGGCGGTTCTCTGCTCATGGCCCTGGTTCCCGGCGTCGGGCCGATCACGGCCCTGGGCTTGCTGGGCGCGGGAATCCTGGGTGCAGCGGGCGCGACCATTGGGGCCAGTGCCGGTGGCAGGCTGGAGGAATCTACCTCAGAAGGGCTTCCTGAGGACGAGATTTTCGTCTACGAAGATGCCTTACGCAGGGGCCGCACGGTGGTCGTTGCTCTGGCTGAAGATGAAACTACGGCCGCGGCCTTCCGCGAATTGCTGAAGAGCGAGGGAGCGGAGTCGGTCGATGCCGCCCGCGAACGGTGGTGGATTGGGCTGCGTAGCGCCGAAGAAAATCATTACTCGGGCACGGGCCGGAACTTCAGCAACGACGAGAAATTCTATCGCATGGGATTCGAGGCCGCATTACATGCCCGAACCCGCTGCATGGAGTTCGATCAGGTTTCGGCGGAGATGGATGCTGCGCTCGAGGATGTTCAGCGCGAGCATCCCGGGGCACAGGTCGAAGAACCCTTCACCCGTGGCTATCAACGAGGAAGGGAGTACTACCAGCGGCTGTGCGATGATCACAACAAAGCCGCCTAGCGGGCTGCGAACGTTTGATGCGGCTTCCCCGGGCACTCCTGCTTAGCTGATCGCAGAACGGGCTTATTTCCGGTAGTAGAGTTCTTCTACGGCCTTCTGCACCCTCGCCGAGAGCGTCTCGAGGTCACGCAGGGTCATGCCCTGTGTCGAGAGGGGCGCGCCCACCCGCATTTCCAGCGGGCGGCACTTGATGTGATAAGTGTCCATGGGCAAAAGCTCATAGGTACCGACCAGCGCCACTGGAACGATCTCCACTTGTGCTTTCAGGGCAAGAAAAAACGCTCCCGGCAGGAATGGTTTGATCTCCCCGTCGGGCGTTCTCCCGCCTTCGGGGAAAATCACCAGCGGCACGCCAGCTTTCAGGCTTTTCACCGCCGAACGAATGCTGCCGATCGAACGCGAGGGATTCTGCTGGTCGATGCAGATCTGACCCGAGCGTTTTAGTTGCCATCCGACTACCGGGTAGGACAACAATTCCTTCTTGAACACGATGCGGAATTGAAATGGCAGGTGGACATACAGGACCGGAATGTCCAGAGCCGAGGCGTGATTCACGGCGTAAACGTAAGGCTTTGAGGTATCGATTTTCTCCATTCCCATGACCTTCACGGGAGAGAAGATCGTCTGCATGATCAGCCACGACCAGGCGCGCGAAAACCAATGCAGACGGCGTCCGCTGCGATCCAACAGGCCGCCGGGAAGAGCGAGCAAGCCCATGAGCAGGGTATAGAACCAGATCAGAGGATCGAGAATGAAATAGGAACGCAGACGGCTGAGCCACCCGTACCTGGCGCCGGGGATGGCATGAGGACTTCGCCGCGGTGATGCTAGCGAATCCGCGGCTGATACAGACTCAACCTGATGCAATTCTGAATTTACTTGCGGCACCGTTTCATTTTAGGGGAAAAGTGCGCGTACCGGAAAATCGTCAAGAAAAGCCAGACACCGAGGACACCAGATGCACGGAGTTTCCGTAGCGCCGCAGGCAGCATTCAGGCTTTTACGCCAAGCAGACGAATAACCTCGCCGACAAGATAAATCGAGCCAGTGATGATGATTGGCACTTCCTTGGCCGCAATTTCTTTCGCGAGTTCCAGCGCCGAGGCTACATCCCCGATGGACTCGACGACTTCTGTACCGGTTCTTCTCGCTGCGCTCTGGATTTCCTCCGGGGTTGCAGAGCGCGGATTCTCCGGTTGTGTGGCGATTACCCGCTGCGCCAGCGGAAAAAGAATCTCGGCCATTTCCGCGATCGCCTTGTCGCGCATGGCGCCAAAAACAAAAAGTAGCGGACGGTCTCCATAGCGCTCTGAAAGGGCGGAACGCAAGGCCCAGGCTCCGGCCGGATTATGCGCCACATCGAGGGCGATCTCCGGCCACGCGGCATGGGGCGCGACGATCTGAAAGCGACCGGGCCAATGCGTCTCGCGGATACCTCGCTCGATGGTCTGCGTCGTGATGTGAAAGCGTTGGCTCATCTCTACGGCCGCGGCAATGGCCAGCGCGACGTTGCGCAGCTGATGGCGCCCGACGAGCGGCGTTTGCACCAGAATCTGCTCGCCCATCACTTGCAGAGGATAGCGGTACGCCGGCCGCTCCAGTTCTTTTGTGTTTCCGCCATTAGAGCGTGTGTCCGACCTGCCGGGTACCAGGTAATGCGTGCTTCCCGGCGAAACCGGGGGCACATAGGGAACCGCGTTGACTGCGCGCGCATCGAGTTCAAGAACGGTATTGCCGATCACATCGTTGGCCTCGGGCTGCTGGGGCAGCGTTACAACCACGCCGGAGCGACGAATAATTCCCGCTTTCTCGCGGGCAATTTCTGCAACGGTATCACCCAGGTATTTTTGATGATCGAGCGAGATATCGGTAATAATGCTCAGCGCAGGCTCGACCACATTCGTGGCATCCAGCCGCCCGCCCATCCCCACCTCGAGCACCCCGATCTCTACCCTTTGCTGTGCGAAATACTCAAACGCAATCGCAGTCATCATCTCGAAAAAGCTGGGATGCCAGGGCAGCGCTCCCCGCTCCACCAACCCTTCGGCTACGGAATCAATTTCCCCGTGGAGCCGGGCAAAATCGTCATCGCCGAGTGGCTCGTCGTTAATCCGAATGCGCTCGTTGATGCGAACCAGGTGAGGCGAAGTGTAGAGGCCGGTCTTCAAGCCTGAGGCGCGCAGAATCGACGCAAGCGTGGCTGCAGTCGAGCCTTTGCCATTCGTCCCGGCGATGAGCACGCCGGGAAATCGCCTCTCAGGATGATTCAAAGCCGCAAGCAGCACCCGCATGTGGGCAAGATCGAATTTGTGGGAAGGCGTCTGTGCCAGTTCGTGGCCCAGTGCCAACATGCGCGAAACGGCGGTCTGGTAACAGTTCTCAGCCATCGCCCCTCAGCAATCAGCCAACTTGAACCTGTAGGTTATCAGCAGAGCCTGAGACTCAAGAAGTCGCGACATGCGCCGACCCTGGACCAGGGGACAGGCGAGCCGCAGGCTGCGCCTAGCTGGCAGCTGAGGGCTTGCGGCTGACAGTTGCTCCTGCCATAAAATCCAGCGCACGTGCGAGATATGGCTTCAGCTCTTTGCGCGGGACAACGGCATCCAGCATCCCGTGCTCCAGGAGAAACTCGCTCCTCTGGAAGCCTTGCGGCAGCTTCTGACGGATGGTCTGCTCGATCACCCGCGGTCCGGCAAAGCCGATCAGCGCGCCCGGTTCGGCCACGTTCAGGTCGCCGAGCATAGCAAACGACGCGGTTACCCCGCCGGTGGTGGGGTCGGTCAGAATTGAGATATAGGGAGCCTTAGCCTGGTTCAACCGGGCCAGGGCAGCGGAAATCTTAGCGAGTTGCATCAGACTGACCACCCCCTCCATCATTCGGGCCCCGCCCGAGGCCGACACGATGACGAGCGGCGTGCGGGTTTCGGCGGCACGCTCGATCGCCCGGGTGATCATTTCTCCCACCACCGTACCCATGCTGCCACCGATGAACGAATATTCCATCACGCTGGCAATCACCGGCCGCCCCTGCAATTTACCTTGCGCATTGATGACGGCATCCTTCAGACCGGTGTCGCGCTGTGCCTGCCGCAAGCGGGAGGCGTAGGGTTTCAGATCGACGAACTTGAGAGGATCGATCGAGCTAAGGTTGGCGTCGAAGGTTTCGTACTGGCCGTCATCCAGCAACATAGCCAGCCGCGTTCGTGCGTCGATGCGGAAGTGTTTCGCACACTTGGGGCAAACATTCAGATTCTCTTCCAGGTCTTTTTTCCAGATGATCTGCCGGCAGCTCTCACACTTGACCCACAAGCCTTCGGTGCGGACCGTTTTGACGCCCGAA
Source organism: Candidatus Aquilonibacter sp. (assembly GCA_035523915.1). GTDB lineage: Bacteria > Acidobacteriota > Terriglobia > Terriglobales > Acidobacteriaceae > Sulfotelmatobacter. Next base: position 19,365 of record DATKPV010000037.1, read on the forward strand.
GTGTCCAGTTCCCCGGATTCGCGTTTAAACCATGCCATAAGAGCAGTTGCCAGTTGTCGGTAAGTTCTTAGTATCTAGTACCGCGTACCTGGTAATCCCCACCTCGCTGCTTCGTGCTCGCTGCTCAGTACTCAATTCCCCGCTGCGCCATTACTCCCTTTTCGTAGGCATGCTTGACTTGGCGCATCTCGGTCACCGTATCCGCCACCTCGATAATTGTGGGATGCGCATTGCGGCCCGTCAAGATAACGTGCACCATTTCCGGTTTGTTCTTGAGGCTCTCCACCACTTTCGCCGGATCCAGCATGCCGTAGCTGATGGCGTAGTTGATTTCATCCAGGATCACCAGGTCCCAATCGCCTGAGCGGATCGCCTTCGCTGCTTCGGCCCAAGCCTCCTCCACCATTCGTACGTCTTCGGGATCGGGTTTCTCCGCTCCCACCTTCACGAAGCCGCGCCCCATCTGTTTCATAATGAACTTCTCGCCAAACGCCTGCACCGCGTCGAGTTCACCGTAGTGCCACGATCCTTTCAAGAACTGCAGCATGAGCACCCGCATTCCTTGTCCGACCGCTCGCAAGGCGGTGCCCATAGCCGCTGTCGTCTTGCCTTTCCCCGGACCGGTGTTCACGATGATCAGGCCCCGCCGAACGTCGGTCATGTTTCTGCACCTACTGTTTTGCCGCAGGAACGTTTGATTCTACTAGAACGGACCGTCGGACACGGTGGTTGTTGCCGAGGAATGGACCTCCGCCCGCAAGTTATGAGAATCTTCTTGAGCTCGGGAATTTTCCACGGAACCTGTGCATCCAAAGGTGCGTAACTGGGTCCAGCAGATCTCTGTCCCCTTGCAGACTGCGGAGGTCTCGTCGTGATCAACAAGTGTCTCGTGTTTCTGTTCTCCGGGCTCCTGACGGTTCCAGCCTTTGCCGCTCAGCATGTGGCGGTTCGTCCCCGGCCCAACTTCGAGCCGGAACAGTCAACCATCCGGGAGATCATTGAAATGGAGCGTCTCGCCAAAGAAGCCAGCCTGCATCGCGACGCCGACTTTTCCCAGCGAACCTTGGCCGAGGACTATGTTGCGATCACGCCCCTCGGCCAGATCACAACCAAACAGGACGCAATCGCCGCCCGCAAGAGCGGGCAGCTTCGTTACGAGTCGATCGACGTGACTGATATGGTGGTGCGAGTCTATGGCGATACAGCAATCGTCACCGCGCGCGCGGATGTGAAAGGCCACCAGTTGGGCGAAGATTTCAGCGGACCGTACCGCTATACGCGCGTCTGGGTCCGGCATAGCGGACACTGGCAGGCCGTCAGCTATCAGGCTACCGTAACGCAATAGGCGAACGGCCGATGGCCGTCATGCTGCCCTCTCAAAGATCCTTGACCAGCTACAATGAGCGCTTTGAGGAAAGGGCGTGCGCATGAACACACGTCGTGTCGTAGCGGTTTGCAGACGATTTTGTCCATTGATCCTGGGTGTGGTCTTGGGTTGGACCACGTTCCCGCCGCTCTTGCCAGCCCAGGAGGCCAACCTCTCTGCAGAAAAACAGGGTCAGATTGAAGCCGCCGTCTCAAGATTCATGTCCACGACTCACACGCCGGGAATCTCTGTGGCGGTGGTGGAGAACGGCGAGTATGAGTGGGCGCAAGGCTTCGGCTTCGCCGATCTGGAGAATAACGTTCCCGCCAGCGAACACACGCTCTATCGCCTGGCCTCGATTTCCAAGTCTTTGACGGCTACCGCCGCCATGCAGCTCTGGGAGCGCGGCAAGCTCGATCTGGACGTTCCCGTGCAAAAATATTGTCCGTCATTCCCACAAAAGCCCTGGCCGATCACGACCCGTGAGGTTCTTGGGCATCTCGGCGGCATCCGGCACTATAAATCCAGCTCGCAGGATGACCCGGAAGTGGGAAACACAAAACATTTCGACGATCCCATTCAGGCGGGACTCAATTTCTTCGAGAACGATCCGCTGATAGCCCAACCCGGCACGTCGTTCCATTATTCAACCCAAGGGTACACGCTGGTGGGCTGCGTCATTGAAGGCGCTTCCGGCGAGAAATATGTGGATTTTGTACGCCAGAACATTTTCATTTCCGCCGGAATGGAGCAGACACAGGTCGATGATCGTTTCGCGATCATCCCTTACCGCACGCGGTTTTATCAGAAAAAGGACTCAGGCGCCCTGTTGAATGCCGACTTCCTGGATTCGAGCTACAAAATTCCGGGCGGCGGCTGGCTGTCGTCAGCGGAAGATATGGCCCATTTCGAAGTCGCCATCCTGGGTGACAAGCTGGTTCGGCGCGCCACGCGCGATCTGATGTGGACCGCGCTCAAACCTTCGAACGGGGAAAAAGATATGTATGCCCTCGGCTGGGGCTGGAGCGATGACGATGGGATTCACAGCGTGGGACACAACGGCGGTCAGCAAGGTACGAGCACCTCGTTTGCAATTGCTCCGGAACAGCGCGACGGCGTTGTCGTACTGACAAACATGGAGGGGCAGCCTTCCAACGATCTGGCGCACGAGATACTGACGATCCTCGTGCAGAATCCCTCCGCCGGGCAGAAGCACTGACCAAAACTCGGTCGCCAAGGTCGGCGTTTAGGGCAAGGGGACGGCTCTTGGCACGGCCAGGGACGGCCCGAAAATCGACCGGCCTGGAGTCCCCGATTCCTCCTCTTCGCCCAATAAGGGCAAGGCCACGCGCAGCGCCTCGATTTCCCGCTTCACCTTGGCCAATTCTTGTTCCTTCGCCTGGAGCACTTCGAACGGATTTCTCATGATTCTCCTCGCGCAAGTCTAGGCGGCCGGTTGTGCCCGGTCGCGCACGACAACTCTACGAGGCACGGCCCTGTTGGGAACATATCACCAAGGTACACGAAGCAAATCCCCTCAACTTCAATGTCCGGAATGGTAAGGGTGCCCTTTTAGAATGGTGAACGCGCGGTAAACCTGCTCGAGCAGCACGATGCGGGCCAGTTCATGCGCCAGCGTCATCTTGCCAAGCGAGAAGATGTGCCGCGCCGCCGATCGGGCTGCCGGGCTGAATCCATCTGCTGGTCCAATGGCAAAAAGCAGCGGAAGTGGGTTGCGCTCCTGATAATCGGCAATGAAGCGGCCAAATTCTTCCGAGGTCAGATGCTTTCCCCGCGAGTCCATCAGAACCAGAGTGTACTTGGACGCTCCGTGCGCATTGCCTCTTTTCCCAATTGTCCCGCCACACAATTCCAGCAGGGCCGCCTCGTCTCGCAGACTGACTCCTTCCACGGAAGCATAGTGGGAGATCCGCTCGAGATACTTGTCGCTCAAGGACCGAATCGCGGGCTCTTTTGTCTTCCCGATCCACGCGAGTTTGATTTTCATCGCAAGTGCCGACGGCTGCGCTGAAAGGAGCCGCTGCTCACGCCCGTTTCCTCTTTCGTGGGGAGGCGGCCTCAGTACGCTTGCGCCGCGCCGCCGGCTTCAGTTGGGCCGGTTCGAGCCGGGTTGCAGCCTTCCAAAGGCGCTCCAGATCGTAAAATTTTCGCGCCTTCTCGGAGAACACATGGACCACAAAATCCACGTAGTCGATCAATATCCACTCTGCCTGCTTGTAGCCCTCAACGTGGGTGGGCCGCAGGCCGGTACTCTTCAGCCGCAACTCCACCTCGTCGGCGATCGCCTGAATCTGGCGGGGATTGGTCCCGCTGCACAGAACGAAGTAATCAGTGAATGCTCCGGAGCCTTTTTCCATTTCGAGGATGGTAAGTTCTTCGGCTTTCTTGTCGAGGCAGGCCTGAATGGCCGCCGTGACCTGCTGCTTAAGCGCGCTCTTCTTCGTCATTCAGTCGTTGCCGCTCGTCCTTTGGCAGTTTTAGCTTGAAGGTCATTGTAACCGAGAGCTCAATCGGAATTTTTGTGCATCGATCCGCGGTACAGGACCGTCTTGCGGATGTACTCACCCACGCTTGACTCGACGAACCGCGCCAGCGACTTGCCCGCTGCCGCAGCCTGACGAATGGAGGTGGCTGAAACCGCCTGATGAACTCCATCCAGCAGATGAACAGTTACACCGCTAAGCACGAGGTCTCCGGTCGCGGCCTGCTTGTGGAACGGCTTGGTCACCTCGGGGCGGGGACGGAGACGTTCAGGCAGCGCATTGGCTACATCGGCGAGAGAGTATCCCGGACGGCTGGCGACGATGAACTCGCACTCGCGAAACAGGGCCCCGGCCTCACGCCACTTGGCTATGTCGTCGAAGGCATCGATGCCGATGAGCAGGAAGAGCCGGTCAGCGCCTTTGAATGACTGCTTGAGACGTCGCACGGTGTCGATGGTGTAGTTGGGCTTCGCCTCGCGGGCCTTGCGCGCATGAGCGCCCTCGGCCTCGGCCGGCGCCTCCAGCAGCGAGGGTATGAAAGCCTTCTCCGCAGCGGTGGCCAGGGCAACCATCGCGTAACGGTGCACGAAAGGGGAGAGCGGCTCGTCTTGCTTGTGTGGCGGAATGCCGGCAGGGACGAACAGGACTTGACCAAGTTTGAATCGCTCCCGCGCGGCTCGCGCCAGTGCGAGATGCCCGCGATGGATGGGATCGAAGGTGCCGCCAAAAAGGCCAACATTCATGTGTAGGCTAGTCTCTTCGTTTCGACAGCCGATTGGCAAGCTTGACTCTGACTCCGGCCCCGAGCGCGGCAACGCCGATCGGAATTGCAGAACCGGGTCATTGTCCTTTGGGACAGTATCTCTCTCGCCAAGGGTGTTACCGTGCAAGGATTGATGGCGCAATCGAAAGTTGGCGATTCGCAGGCGCCGATTGAACTCCTGTAACTCGCGTGTTTCCCATTTTGGAACTAGCATCGGGTCATGCGAGTAACCCTCCCCCTACTTCGCATCCCGCCCGCACGGGCGCCGATTTTGCGCTATGGCGTGGCGGTCCTGAGCACCACGCTGGCGCTGATTCCTGCCTTATTGCTTCCTAATGTTGCAGAAAGCCGGTTGGCGGTGTTCGCCGTCGCCGTGATGGTCAGTGCCTGGTACGGGGGGTGGAAACCGGGCCTGGTGGCAACGTCGTTCGCCCTCACCGTAATCGCTTATTTCTCCCTTGCCGGGCAACACACGACGTCGTATTGGCCAACCGTGATTCGCCTGTCGGTGTTCGTGCTGATGGCTTTGCTGATCTGCTGGCTCAACGCCGCCCTGCGCGCCGCGCAGGAAGGGCTGAGGCGCTCGGAGATCAACTTCCGGTCGCTGGTGACCAACGCTCCCTACGGCATCTGCCGCTGCGATTCCGCGGGCCAGTTGCTGCATTCGAATCCCGCCATGCAAACCATGCTGGGCTATTCCTCAGAAGAACTGGTAGGAATCCATCTGGGCGGATTGTATGTGGATACGCATCAGTGGTTTCAACTGGCGGATTACCTGCGCGAGGGGGAACCCTTTACCGGGCTGATTGTGGAATGGAAACGGAAAGATGAGAACCCGATCGTAGTTCGGGTTTCCGGACGGGCGGTGTCCGATGGCGATAACGGCAGAGTGTTTGAGCTGTATACCGAGGATGTCACCGAGCGCAGGGCCCTGGAGCAACAGCTGCGTCAGTCACAAAAGATGGAAGCCGTGGGGCGGCTGGCAGGCGGCATCGCCCACGACTTTAACAACTTGTTGATGGTGATCCTTGGATATTCGGAGTTCCTGCTGGAACGGGTCGGACCCGAGGTTGCCGCCCTGCGCACACCTGCTCAGGAGATTTCCAATGCGGCGCATCGCGCATCGACCCTGACACGGCAGCTTCTGGCCTTCAGCCGCAAGCAGATGCTGGCGCCCAAGATTTTGGATTTGAACGAGGTGGTGACGGAAAACCTGAAGATGCTGACCCGAATGATCGGCGAAGACATTGATTTAGTGATGGTTCCCGGGGCCGAGCTGGGAGCAGTGCGGGCCGATGCGGGGCAGATCGAGCAAGTCATCATGAACCTCGCGGTGAATGCCCGCGACGCCATGCCCTCCGGCGGCAAGCTGACGCTGGAAACCTCCAACGTCTCGCTCGACGAAGACTACGCGCGCTTTCATGCCCCGCTGAAACCGGGCAATTACATCATGCTCGCCATCAGCGACACCGGCGCAGGCATGGACGCGGAAACCCAGTCGCATATCTTCGAGCCGTTCTTCACCACCAAGGGAACCAAGGGAACCGGGCTGGGCCTTTCGACGGTTTACGGGATCATCAAGCAGAGCGGCGGCTACATCTGGGTTTACAGCGAGCCCGGCAAGGGCACGACATTCAAGATTTATCTGCCACGCGTTGCAGATCAAGCCGAGAGTGCGGCCCAGGTTGCGACAGCGAAGGAAGTGCCGGCGGTTGAGCCGGGAAGCGAGACCATTCTGCTGGTCGAAGACGAGGCCAATCTTCGCTATCTGGCCCGGCAGTATCTGCAGAAGCAAGGTTACCGCGTCATCGAAGCGGCGGATGGAGCCGTGGCCATGCAGATCGCAGTCGCGCACGAAGGCGTGATCCACCTGCTGCTCACCGATGTGATCATGCCCGGCATGAATGGCCGTGAATTGGCGCAGCGCATTTCAGAAATTCGCCCCAACGTAAAAATCCTCTACATGTCCGGCTACACGGAAAACGTGATCGGACACAACGGCATGCTGGACGCGGGCGTACGCCTGCTGCAGAAGCCCTTTAACCTTCGCGACCTGAAAGACAAAGTTCGCGAAGTGCTCGACTCAAGCCCAATCCCCCGGGAGGTTGCCATGTCCGTACCGATTGCTCATCCGGCGCACGCACGGGAAGCATTCCCGCCGTCGCGCGCGCAACGATTTCAACTACATTTGCCTTTGAAGTACCGCCGTCTGGGCGAAAAAAACTGGCACGAAGGCAAGACCAGAAACATCAGCCGCTCCGGCATGCTGTTTGAAGCCGAAGAACTGCTGCAACCCAATGCCGTGCTGGAGATCAATCTGGTGCTGCCGGCGGAAATTGCCGGCCTTTCGCCTACGGAAGTGGTCTGCCGAGGCGAAGTGGTCCGCACCGTGAAACCGGCAGGAACGGCCATTTCTCCGGAACTTGCTGCCCGGATCTTGCAATATCACTTCCAGCACGGGGCGCATGTGCCACGAGCCTGATCTCGAAACGCCGCATGGATGTTGCGGTAGACGACGATGCAGTAAAAAAGGCGGCCGCAAGGCCGCCTTTTCCAAATTTGCGTCTTCGAAGTTATTCCACAAACACTGATATCGATGTTAACTGGGTTTTCCAGGCTTGACTGGCACGAGGCTGCCGATTACTAGCCCCAATATTGCCCCAATAATAGCGTGGCAGATATGGTCCTCCCATCTGTCGACTCCTTTGCTGAGCATGAGGAAAATCGCAAAAGCTCGTGCCCAATGTCCAGCCCACTATTTTGATTAGTCGAGCCTTAATCAACGGACCACCTCCAAAACACCCCGCTACGCGATCCCTCTAATGTCCTGCCTCAGTTGGAAATGGAGAAAGCGTTCCTCCGTTAAGATAGCGGAGCGAACGTATGAGGAAGGAACGGAAGCATTTCACCCCAGAAGAAAAAGTAGCCATCCTGAGGCGGCATCTTGTGGACAAAGTGCCAGTCTCGGAGCTGTGTGAACAACTGGGCCTGCGGCCAACGGTGTTCTACCGCTGGCAGAAGGAACTGTTCGAGAACGGAGCCGTCGCTTTTCAGTCTCAGGAACGTCCCCACCGCCAAGTGGAGGAGAAGCAGAAGCGGATCGAGTTCTTGGAGAAGAGGGTACAGACCAAGGACGAGGTCCTGGCTGAGCTGATGGCTGAGCACATCGCGCTAAAAAAAGTCTTGGGGAACTCTAACCGGTATCTGGGTGCCGCATGATGTGCGGGATCTACGCAGAACGCAACCGGAAGCTGGAAGCCGCCAGACAGCAGCGCCAGAGTCACCGCCAGCAAGCCGCGTGAAGAGCGAAGCGGCCGGCGGCCCGCGATGCCGGAGCCGTTTAAGTCCATGGCGCCGTGTTTGCCGACGGCTCGGGAGTTGATGGCGGCAAGCCCGTTTGTCGTTAGCGATCGCGAGCCAGATGTAGGAGTGATCTTGTCGACTTTCTTTTTTTGGCACGGCCGCTACCGTCTGGTAGCTCGTATCAGATACAGTAAAACGTATGTTTCGATGCATTTATAGCTTGACTGACCAGCCTCATTCAGACGGCGAACACATCCTGCAAAACTTCCTTGGGGCCCGGTGGACTTCACACGAGATCGTCAGCAACGATCTGCAACGCGCTTTTGGGAGCGGAATCGACGTTGATTTTGAAGAATGTGTAGAAGTGATCCGCAATCTGATGGGGACTCGTGGCGGCAGGGGTGGCGATGGTCCCACACTCAAGGGACTAGCGACGGCAGACCAGCGAAAGGTGAATCTGCTGCCTGGCGGCAAAGTGCAGATGGCCGGACCGCTCCTCACAGAAATCGAATTACCCGATGGGCAAAAGAAAGTTCTCATCAAGGCTGAGACGCCGGAGCACGTTGCATGGGCTCTCGCTCAAATCAAAGCAAAATATCCAAAGACCCAGATTGATGAGCAGGCCCTCCTCGCATCGGCTACGGTGACCGAAGGCTACATTGATAGCCCGGTACTGCACAAGTTGGAGTTGGGAGGGCCTGAGCTTTTTCGCGGTCTACTCAAAGCCTGCTTCAATCTGCTTGGTGCAGTGCACCCGGAGATAGCATTGCAGCCATGTTTCAACGGAGTTCGTGACTACATCCGGGAGGGCACTGGCGGTGCCGCGTCCTATATCCGTTGGTACGCTTCTGAGGAGCTTCCCAAGCTTCCTCGCCTCGGCTCGGCGGACCAACATATTTTCATCGTTTGCCGTGGCTCCTCCGTGGAAGGGGTAGCACAACTCTTTGGCGGTTTGGTGTACCCGTTTCAGCTTACTGATTCGTACTACGGCCCGGCGTTTACCTGCGGATACGTAGTCGATCCCTTCCGGGAAAGCGAACCTGCGGAAAGAAGAAACCCCGAGTTCGACGTTGTCGCAGTGCCGGTCTTCTCTGAGCAGCAGGATGAGCAGAATGAAGCGGTGATCGAGTCTTTTAAACGCAGGCTAGGCAAAATCATCGAGCTACATTTCCAGCGGCACCGCAAAACCGTAATCGAGCGCTCGCTTCAAGAGGTAGTAGCGGCGCATGGCGGTGATGTTATTACGCAAGACATCGTGAACGACTTCGCGGAGCTGCTCGCGCATCGTGTTCTACGCATCGAGCGCGATCTGGGGCCATATAAGAAGCGTTGATCGGTTACAGATACGCAAAACAAAATGGACATTAGCCCCTCGTCGGAAGTGAAGCACAGGTGACGATATGCACTTTTATAGTTGCTCGGAGCACAATTAGTCCTCGAAAGTCGGCTTGTATGAATCGACCTTAGAAATTCCTTGATCACGGGCCAACCCGATCTTGGGAAACGGCAGTTCATTGCTCGCGACTTCAAGGAGTTCATTCGCATCTCGGGCATGACTCATGTCCGAACCTCGCCTTCACAGTCGAACGGCAAGATTGAGCGCTGGCACAAGTCGTTGAAAAGCGAATGCATTCGTCCGGGGACGCGGCTGTCGCTGAAAGATGGAAAGCCGCGCGGCGTCTGGTCGAGGGCTACGTGGAGCATTACAACAACGTCCGCCTGAACAGTGCCATCGGCTACATCACGCCGAAGGACATACTGGCGGGGCGTCAGCAGGAGATCCATGCAGAACGCGACCGCAAGCTGGAAGCCGCGAGACAGCAGCGCCAGAGTCACTGCCAGCAAGCTGCGTGAAGGGCGAAGCGGCCAGCCGCTGGGATGTCGGACAGCCAGGGAAAGCTATTTTGACGCACAGCAAATGAGCGACTATCAGTCTTTTTCAACGACCAGCGTCAAAGCCAACCGATTCTTGCAAGCCTTCTCAGGCTACTGGTGCGGGTCACGAGTGCCTGTGCCATCCTTCGCGGAATAGTCCGCCCATGCCGATGGTGCGAGCTCGTCGAGCCTACAATTGCGAAACGGGTTGTTGAGACAGCTCAGGTGAACATCAAATGCCCGCTTCACGAACGTGCCGGCGGACTGCACAACGCAAGTTGCGAGCCGATTTGCGGGAAACTTGACGACGCCGTGATCAACCCACACCTGATAGTCCTGACTGCTGCACGGGCCGCCCTCAAAGCTCGCCGCGTCTCTCCGAGTCTCGACGCCATATACGAGGGGAACCAGCTGCCGATAGACACTGTAGTCTACGCGTTCCATCCTATATTCCCAGGCACCCGTGCTGCTCATATAGAGCTTTCCGTCTCGAACTTCAAACAGCGCACCGACAACCCACGAACGGACCCCAATATAAGGAAGGGTTGCATAAAGGAGTTCTGCCTTTCTGTCTATTAACGGAATCCGCGGCAGCCGAGTCATAATTACCAATCGAAATGTGCAGTCTCGGGGCGTGCACGTCGTCCCCGGCTCTTCACGAAAGGCAGCGCCCCCGTTACGAATCACGATGTCCCGAACTTCGGGAAATGCGGCGGTCGCGAAGTCAAGAGATCTTAGGTCAGCAAAGAACGCCTCTGCTCTACGCCGCTGATAGACCGAGTCGAGATATAGGAATAGCCAGCTACCAGCAATCGATGCGAGGATCAGTCGAGCCACCCAGCGCAGGGCGGCTCGAAATCGAGGGTGGGTATCAGTTCTCTTTGAATAGATGTCGATCACATCAAATAGTCTAGACCCCACCGAAAGTCCCGGAGTTCCCAGCATAAGTGACGAAAGCAAGCGATTACATTCACGATTCGGTCTGGCCCGGTCTTGGTTCTGGCGGAATCAGGGCCAAAGCGGATGTTGAGAAACGGCAGGTCATCGCGGAGCTACAATGATCTTGCCGGGCGAAACGGAAGCAGGCACTGCAGGGATGCAACCATGCTGAGGGATAACCCGGAGGGCTCATCGAGCCGATGCTCAGCAGTGCGGGAGGTCTTTCTCCCGCGTTGCACGCTGACGGGCGAAAGTCATCGGACGATAGACCCCCATGCCTTGAAAATCCCCGCCCCGCAGGGGCGGAATTTACCCTAACGGAGAACGTCGCTTCTCCATTTCACGCTGAGCCAAGACACTAACGAATCGGCTCCGTCCCCGCTGCGACAATGGCCAGATACTTTGCGTAGGAGAACATGCGGTTTCTCCTGTGCCCGGTCATCTCCTGCGCAATACCCAGCTTGCGGAGGTGGTGCAGGGCAGCGGTAACTGTAGGTACGGAAAGCGAAAGCGATTTGCTGACCGCGCCGATGCTCGCGATCGGCCTTTTCTCCATATACTCCTGCACGCGCAGCGCCGAAGATGCCGCTCGGCCGAGTCCCTGAATTTTTTTTCTGTCGCTGGCAAACAGCGCCAGTGATTTTGAGACCGCGCCGGAAACCTCATTGGCCGTGCTCTCGACTCCCTCAAGAAAGAAAGCCAGCCAGTCTTCCCATGCACCCTCAGTTCTGACCCGCTGCAGAAGCTCATAGTAGAGATTCCGGTGAGTCTTGAAGAAGAGACTGAGGTAGAGAATCGGTTCGCGGAGCGCCTTTTTTTCGCATAGAAGCAGCGTGATCAGCAGCCGTCCCAGCCGGCCGTTTCCATCCAGAAACGGATGGATGGTCTCGAACTGCACGTGAATCAGGCCAAGTCGAACCAACAAGGGCAGGGATTCGGAGTCGTCGTGCAGAAACTTTTCGAAGGGGCCGAGACACTCCATCAGCCGGTCAGGCGGGGGGGGGACGAAAGCGGCATTGCCGGGGCGCGTGCCTCCGATCCAGTTCTGCGACCTGCGAAATTCCCCAGGAGTCTTGTTGGCACCGCGGCTGCCCCGCAACAGGATGCGGTGCATCTCGCGCAGAAGGCGGAGAGAAAGAGGAAATCCCCCGCGCAACCGCCGCAAGCCATGCTGCATGGCTGCGATGTAATTGGAGACTTCCTCTACGTCATGGCCTGGCACTCCCGGTGCAGCCTCGTTTTCGAAGAGCAACAATTCCGAGAGTGACGACTGCGTCCCTTCAATTTGCGACGAGAGAACCGCCTCTTTGCGGATGTAGGTGTAGAGCAGAAGATTGGTGTCGGGAACGACGGTGGTCAGGCCGTCGAGCCGGCCGATAGCCCGGTTGGCACGATCCAGCCGCCTCTGCACGGACGCCAGTTGGAGCGGCGGGTTGGGAGGCAGAGGTGGAGGAATGTAGGCCCGCACCGCTTCACCGGCTGGCGTCGTAGTGACATACGGCCCTATCCGCGACGATAGTGATTTGAGTGAAGCCCGGGGCAATGAAAGGAACCTTTAATAAGAAGTTTTGTTATTAAAGGATAGCACGTTAAACTTTAATAAGACAATCCCTATTAAAAGTCGCGTAGCAGGACAGAACTTCACCTTTCTGTCGACTCGGAAGAAGATTCAACGGGTAAACGCTCTAACGTGTCTGCCAGACCGCGGATCAGTTCCTTTATGCCCTTTCCGGTTACGGCGGAAATTTCGTACAGCTTCAATTTGTGTTTCTTGCAATAGCGCTTCAGGGCAGCGAGTTTGTCCTTGTTGGCGACATCGATCTTCGAGGCCACCATGATCATCGGCTTTTCCTCCAGGTTCGCCCCGAAGCGCGCCAGTTCGCTGAGAATCACCTCCACATCCTTGACCACATCCGGGCGGCCGCTTGCGTCCGAAACATCGACCAAGTGAACCAGCAGGCGGGTGCGCTCTATGTGGCGCAGAAACTGCGTGCCCAACCCCGCGCCAGTGTGTGCGCCTTCGATCAGGCCGGGTATGTCGGCGACGACAAAACTGATCTCGTCTTTTTCGTTTCCTACGACAACCACACCGAGGTTGGGCTCAAGCGTGGTGAAGGGATAGTCGGCGATCTTGGGACGGGCAGCGGAGATCCGCGAAATCAGCGTTGACTTCCCCACATTGGGATAGCCGACCAATCCGACGTCGGCCAGCAGTTTGAGTTCGAGCCGGTATGTGTGTTCCTCGCCGGGACGGCCGGCTTCGTGCTCACGTGGCGCCTGGTGAACCGAAGTCGCGAATCGTGCGTTGCCGCGTCCACCGCGGCCGCCGCGGGCGATCACAACGCGTTGATCGGCATGGGAAAAATCAAATACTTTCTCGCCGGTTTCGTCGTCGAAAAGCAAGGTTCCGACGGGCACCTTCAGGATCACGTTGGCGCCGTCGCGTCCGGTTTTGTTGGCGCCTTCGCCGTGATGTCCGCGCTCGGCCTTGTATTCGGGATTGAAGCGGAAGTGGACCAGGGTATTGTGGCGTTCGCTGGACTCCATGATCACATCGCCGCCCTTGCCGCCGTCGCCGCCGGAAGGGCCGCCGCGGGGAACAAACTTTTCACGGCGGAACGCCATACAGCCATTGCCGCCGTCGCCAGCCTTGACGCGAATTTTCGCTTCGTCAATGAACATGGGTTCCTATCGGGCCCGCTCCGAGGCACCGGTTGTGGCGTCCGACTGGCTTACTCTCCGCCAAATCAGGAATTCTTCCTTTTTGGCGTTTCGCCGGCGTGGGTGTCTTTCTGGTCATGGAGCAGCCACGCGTCGCCGATAAGTCAGAGAGGCCGAACTGCGGCTTCCGACGCGCCCCTGTTTGCGCACGAGATGTCTGCCCCAAAGATGATCGAACCCGCCACAGTTTTGCCGCGAAATACCTGGCAGGCTGCTCTGTGCGAAACCGCCATCGAGGTGTTTTCGATTATGGTCGGAGCGGACCTGACCCCTGCGGCCAATGACTCTCCGAGCCACGCCCCGGAAGTGACCGGAGTCGTCGGGATTGCCGGCGAGATTCGCGCTATCCTCACGCTGCAGTGCAGTTCGGCCTCGTCGCTGAAAATTGCCTCGAACATGCTGGGCATAACTCCTGACGATCCGGAGAGCGAAAAAGCAGCCTGCGACGCGTTGGGCGAAGTCTGCAACATTATTGCCGGCTACTTCAAAGCAAGAGTCGGCCTGGGCGACAAATGCATGCTATCGATCCCGACCATCATTATGGGCAAAGACTATCAGTTCCACTCGGGCAAAGCCTACGAGCGGCTGGAATTTCCTCTGCTGTTTGAAGGAGAAACAGTTCAGCTCTCGCTGGAGATCGCGCAGTAGAACCGGCTCAACCAAACCCGGATCAGTCGGCTTTGACGGGCTCGACCATGACGAACTTGCCCATCGAGCCCTTATTCAGAAACTTGATGCGTCCGGTGATCTTGGCGAACAGCGTGTCGTCTTTGCCCCGGCCGACGTTCAGCCCCGGCTTGACGCGAGTACCGCGCTGGCGAACGATGATGGTGCCGCCGGGCACAATTTGTCCGCCGAACGCCTTGAATCCCAGCCGCTGTGCATTAGAGTCGCGGCCGTTCCTTGAGGTGCCTTGTCCTTTTTTGTGTGCCATAACCAGTCGTCAGAGGCCAGTTGCCAGTTACCCTCACAATTTATTTCTTCTTTTTGGCCGCCGATTTTGCCGCAGCCTTCCTGGGCGCCGCTTTCTTCTTCGCTTTTGCCGGTTTCGCATCGGCGGCGTGCTCTTCCGCGGCATGCGTGGCTTCCGCGGGCGCAGCCTTCTTGGCCTTCGGCTCTTTCCTGGGCAATTCAGGGGCCTTAAAGCTCCGGCCGTCGAAGGCAATTTCCGTAATCCGCACGGCGGTAAACGACTGCCTGTGGCCGCGCAATTTCTTGTACTGCTTCTTGCGCTTGTAATGGAAGACGAGGACCTTTTCGCCGCGGCCTTCTTCCAGGACATGGCCTACCACGTGCGCTTCCGACTGGGGCTTGCCGATCTGCCCCTCCTCGCCTGACACTGCCAGCACGTCGGCGAATTCCACTCGGCCATCAGTGCCGGTGCCCAGTCTCTCCACTCGGATCACATCGCCGGGCGCCACCCGGTATTGCTTGCCACCAGCGCGGATAACCGCGTACATGTCTGCCTCCATCAAAATGTCGTCGAAGCCAGCCTGCAAGGCACGGCTCTAATTCCCTGCCGGGCGCACACGGGCGCACTCACCGCTCGCTGACTTTTCCTTGCTTGCTGTGTATTCCACCAGGGCGCGCAGGCTGCCACGGCAGGCCTCCCCAGAACGGGTCGGCGAGTACAGGCAAACCCAACTATTTTATCGTGAGCCGCGGAAAACGGTCAACGAGCGTTTACGATTGATGAACCGTAAAGGCGCGGAAGAGCGGAACGTTATGAATCAGAGCTGGTGTGACCGTGCTCCATGGTAGAACAATCGAAACGCCATTCAGAAATTTGCAGATGGGACAGCCTTGTGCGAGAATTCCGGCGAATTCCGGAGGAATTGGATGATGAAGCGCATTCTCGCCGTTTTGTTGTGCCTGCTTGCCGTGAACTTGTGCGGAGTCGCGCAATCGAAGAAGCACGCCTCGAAGAAATCTGCTGCTTCCGCCCCCGATAAAGCTTACATGCAGAAAATCTGGGATGCCTGGTCCACCCTCGATCCCGACAACGTGGCGCAATATTACGCTAAGGGCCCGCATGTGTTCTTCGACATCGCTCCGCTTAAGTACGCGAGTTGGGATGAGTATTCAACCGGGGTAAGGAACGTCCTTGCCGGCTACAAGAGCGCAAAATGCACCGTGAATGACGACGCTCAGGTCCACGCCCATACAGGGATCGTTTGGGGTACTGCGACTGTGCTCTGTGAAATGACGACCAAAGCCGGAAAGGTAGAGATGAACAATTTTCGCTGGACCGCGATCTGGGAGAATCAGGACGGCAAGTGGCTGACCGTGCACGAGCACGTCTCGGAGCCGTTGCAATAAACCGCGGCGTACTGATCGTCGCACGCTTTCACGGCTTTTACCTAAACCATCCGGTCGGCAAATGACCCACGCTGCGACCCGTGGCCGATAGGTGCTTTTCAGTAGGCTTTCACGAAGAAGTAAATCGTCATCCCGGTTCCTACCAGCACGACGAACCGGCGAATCCAGGGTTGGGGCAGTTTCTGGGCATAGTGAGCGCCGAAAAAACCGCCGGCGATGCCTCCGGCGACCATCACGATTCCCTGCGGCCAGTAGATGGCGCGAGCCACGATGAACTCAAGGGTCGCGACACCGTTGATGGCAAGGGCGAGCAGGACCTTAAGAGCATTCATGGCGTGGATGTCGGTCATTCCTAACCCGGCCAGCATAGCCAGAGTCACGATGCCCATCCCACCGCCGAAATAGCCGCCATAGATTGCAACTCCCAACTGGAAGAGCGCGGCAGCCGTGAGCCCGGCAGCGGTTGCATCGTGCTCCACCATCGACCTGCGCCCAGCGGTGAGCTGACGGCCGAAAGCAAACAACAGCGTGGCTGCCAGAATCATCCACGGCACAAGCCGCAGGAATGTGTGCGCCGGAGTTTTGAGCAGGAGGAATGCTCCCACCAACCCACCGGCCAGGCTGGTGACGAGCAGAGGCGCCATGACGCGGACGGGCACATTCAAACGTCTGCGGTAAGCTCCGCCGCTGCCGGCTGCGGCAGTCCACAGAGCGAGAGTATTGGTGGCGTTGGCCGGAATCGGGGGCACACCGGTAAAAAGCAACGCAGGAAATGAAATGAAGCTGCCGCCGCCCGCGACCGAGTTCAGCGCTCCTCCCAGCATTCCGGCAAAAAATAAAAGGATGGCCGAGTGTAGATTCAAGCAGCCAGATGTATCAGAAAGCGGCGTAACCCGCCAATGGCCAGACATCGACGTAGAAGGCAATCGTTACGTTTGTAATCCTTGGTAATGCTTGTCTGCTTGCAGAAACATCCACGGTGCGGCAGGGTTATATCAACTGAAAGGTGATCGAATTTCATGCGCGGACGAATCGTAGTTTCTCTTTCTGCATTGCTACTGACCAGCGTGGCCTGGGGCCAGAACCAGCCCTCCCCGACCGAGACTCAGCCGAGCGCCCAACAAGCCATGCCGGGGATGAACATGCCCGGCGACGATGCCTCAAATTCTGACATGTCGAACATGAAAGGCATGTCCACGGGCGATAAAGAAGCGGACAGCAATGCGAGTCTGCACGCGATGAACTCCATGGAAGGGCACATGGATATGGGCCCGCACATGAAAATGACTGCCCTGCGGCCCGCAAAGCCGGGCGATGCTGAGCGTGCCGAAAAAATCGTGGCGGCCGCGCGCGAAGTAGGAGAGCAGTATCTGGATTATCACGTTGCACTTGCTGACGGATTCAAAATCTTCCACCCTGAGCTTCCGCAGAAGGTTTATCACTTCACCAATTACCGATACGGACTCGAAGCGGCTTTTCACTTCAATCCGGAACATCCCACCTCGCTGCTCTACGAAAAACACGGCGACGGCTACAAATTGGTCGGGGTCATGTACACAGCGCCCAGGCGCTTTACCGAAGACCAACTGGACGAGCGCATTCCTCTCAGCATCGCGCAATGGCACCAGCACGTGAACTTCTGTGTCGCACCTCCCGGCCACAGGAGCGAATATTTCGGTCCGCATGCGCTATTTGGCCTGGGGGGATCGATTAGCACTCAGGAAGCCTGCGACGCGGCCGGCGGATACTTCATTCCCGTAGTCTTGAACTGGATGGTGCACGTCTACCCGTTCGAAAAAGATCAGGCCAGTATATGGTCCGTGGAGCGGCAACACGCGGACTGATTGTTGAGTCGCCTTCGCAGTTACTCTCATCCCGCAGATTTATGGCGCTGATTTTTCGAGTCCGAAGTGAGGCTTGACTCATCCTCTCTCCTTAAACGACTTCGCGCTGCGATTCCAGACAAGACATTGAGACGGTGTGGTAGACAAACTCGACGAGGGCGAAACTTTGGCTGCTAACCGAGCCGCACGCCCTGCGTCCAAGAAGGCGTGAAGCTGGTTACAAAGGCAAGGAACTTTTGAAGCAGCGGATGCGTAAGAGATATTGAAAGCCGGCGTCGGGCTGTTAACGCGCAGGCTGCTCGAAATTCTAGCGGGGTTCAGGGGATTCTCTCACACTCGGTTTGGCGGCCCAGGTGAGAAAACCCCCGTGCATAGCAGAACAAGCCGGACGGCTTGTCCGCTAAAACCCCGGCGGCTGCATTGTAGGCGATTCGCGGCGAAACACAAGTGTTTTCTCGCGAAATCGGAGAAGCAGGGCCGCCCCATCCGCTTCCCGACGGAATTCGGGAAAGAAAAGGAGCAGGTCATGAAGTTTGCGGCGGTTTCCAAAGGTCTGATTCTGGGGTTGGCCCTGATGCTGGCCTCGAGTGCACTCGCAGCCACCAAGGGAAGCTTGCAGCTTCTCGATTCGGTGACGGTCAACGGCACCCAGCTCAAGGCTGGCGACTACAAGTTGCTGTGGGACGGCAGCAGCTCGAATGTTGAAGTGAGCATTATGCAGGGCAAGAAGGTGCTGGCCAAGGTTCCGGCCAAGGTGGTCAATCTGGACGCAGCGGCGGCTAACGATGCGGCCGTCACGCAGAAGAACAATGACGGGACCAGTTCGCTGATTGGAGTTCGTTTTTCCGGGAAGAAATTTGCTTTGGACATCTCGGACAGCGATGGCGCTATGGGTGGGTCGAGCAAATAACCGGAGCTTCGACGATCGAAATGCCTAAACCAGAAGGGGAGCATTGCGCTCCCCATTTTTTTGTTCGCGGTTTGCCGCGCGAAAACTAGCTGGGCGAGGCCAGCACGTCGTCGTAATAGTTGATGACAGCGCGCCGTGGCGTGTCCTTCAGCCCTTTTAACGGTATCTTCTGGTCAAACGCAGTGTTTCCCGTGAGGTGGGCCCGTCCCAGGAAAAGCATGTTGCCGTTTGCCATCTCCAGGTAGATAGGGATCAGCATGCGGAACTTCTCATCCACGTTCGACTGGTTCATTTTTACGTTCAGCACCACATCGCCGTCCGAGTTTTTGTCAAAGCTGGCGTCGAAGTGGTAGGAGGGCAGTTGTGTGCCGTAGACGTACTCGTTAAAGAACCAGTCCATTTTATGGTTGCCCTCCAGATCCATGTCCGGGGTCATGTGTCTTTCCACCATGGCTTTGAAGTCCTCGGTGGTGGCGTCTTTGTTGGTATAGGTCTTTACGAAATCCTGCATCATCGCCTTGAACTGCTGGTCGCCGGTTCGCCTGTCGTACATCATCATGCGAAGCATGTGTAGCACATAGGCGCCTTTGGGGTAGATCAGACGGCGGGTGACATCGAAGCCGGTGCGCGTGTTGCTGGCCCGATAGCCCATGGTCAAGGGTCCGGCGTCGATGGCGCGGAAGCCCTGCGCGTTGCGCTCAAGCAATAGATCGCGCTCATCGTTCCAGAAAGCGATGAACTTTTTGGGATTCTTTTCGATCATGCTCAGGTAGAGCGACGCCGACATGTCGGCAAAGCCTTCGCTCATCCACTGATCGCGATAGGAATTAAAACCTACGGTGTGTCCCCACCATTGATGGGCCACCTCGTGGGGAGTGACCACCTTCCAGTACCCACGGTCGCCCCAGTCCATGCCCAGTTGATGACGGACGGTAGTGTCAAAGTAATAGCAGATGGGAATCCACACCAATTCGGGCCAGGATTGGCCAAAATTGCAGGCGGTCTGCTGCGTGATCTGCAGGTGCTTAAAAGCTGAGGGGCCAAAGTAATCGGTGTAAAGCTGCACGGCTAGTTCGCCTTCCGCCAGCGCTTTCTTGTTCAGTCCCGTGGTACTCATCGTTCCCAGCGCGACCTCCGAGCCCATACCCAATCCCGGACCGATCTGGGGAGACACGCCATCGCCACTGGCTATTTGCTGCACCTCCTTCACCCAGTCCGGCGGTTCTTCGTTGGCGAAGGATTGCACCACGTATTCCGGTTTCGTCAGTTTGGCTTCCTCCATTCTGAACTTGCCGAAATTGAATCCCGCGACAGTTTGCGGCGCTTCGCTTTTCCAAACCGTCACGTTCTGACCGCCCTCATTGCTCTCACTCACCAGTTCGCCAGTGGCCGCGATCTTCATCCCCTTAGGAATATGAAAGGTCATGTCATACGTCGCGTATTCGCCGAACGCTGTGTTGGGATACCAATCGTCACGAGCAACAGGAAAGTAGTTCCCGTTGCCGGTGTTGGTGATGGCTTCCTTTCCGCCGTACGTGGTCGTGATGACGTATTTGTCTCCTGCTGCCAGCGGCTTGGCCAGAATCACCGCAAAATCTGCATCGGCATTCTTATCCTCCTGGATGAAAGTCAGCGGCAGACCGCCTTCTCCGGTGACGCTTTGCACCCGCAGGCTATGGAAAAGATCGAAAGGCACCACGCGTACGCCGTTGGCGCGCGCAACAAACGTCGTTGTCGCTTCCCCGGTGAGGTTGGCATTCTTCTCGATCGTCGTATCCAGTTGCTGATGCTCGATGTGAATGGTTCGTCCAATCGTGCCCTTTGTATACGCGCCTGACAGATGAAATGAAGCCCACGATCCGGACTTGTTTTCGTCGTAGGTCGCGAACTCGACCTGATCGCCGGTTTCGTGCGGATCGATCCGGTAGAGCTCTTTCCCGTCATAGCGTTTGCCATGGATGAAGGCGATGAAGAACTCGCCTGGCTCCGGGCTGAGCACATCTTCCAGCAGGCGGACCTCGAGGTTGCTCTTGAGCACATGGCGGGTGGTGTGCTGGCTGTCTTTCAGCGGACCGGCGTCGCAGCCTGCGCCGGCGGTGGCGCCTGCCTTCTTGATTTCCTCATAAGTCGAGTCGGTAAAGCGCAGTACCAGCGTGCTGAAGTTTTCGCTGAATTCATCTTCTTTCGTGAGCAGCTTGAGACTTTTGCGTTCCGTCTCGGACGGCGGCGTGAGAACGAAATTGCCATCACCTTCAAAGACCGCTCCAGTTACTTTGCCCTGCACCGGCGAAACGAAGCACACAGTGCCGGAGCGGAGATGAAAAGTTCCGGCCTCGCGCCTGAGATCGAAGTTGCTGACGCTGACCGCTTCCCCGCCCAGCGTAAGATTGCGTAACGCCTGATAGACCGCATCGGAATTCGGCGCAGGCGCCGGAGCGCTCTGGGCTGCGGCTGGAGCCGTTGTGAGCCAACCGCCGATCACGGCAAGGCACACCAGCACTCGAAACGCTCGGGGGACAAAGGAAACAAGCTCCACTGGAGACACTACGGCGGAACGCAGGGAACGGATGAAGAAAAACATACTACCTCCGGGGGGAAGGAAGCGTAATTATGCACCAGAAGAGAAAAAAAACAAGTGATGGATCTCACGTACAGAACAACGAGCATGCCGGCTACTGGCTTGCCGTTTTTTCCAGTTCCGCATTCAGGCTTACGCTACTGCCAGCGGAGACTGTTAGTTTTTTCTCCCAGTCCTTGAAGCCTGATTTCTTTACCACAACAGTATGTTCACCCTCCGTTACTTGAACTTCAGAGGGGGTATTTCCGACGAACTTACCGTCGAGTTCGATATCCCCACCTTCAGGCTCCGAGTCCACTTGCAACTTCGCCGGCGAGCTAGCGTTATTTTTGGCCGAAACGCCGCTCGGAGTGTTGGGGCCCGGGTTGGCAACGGGGCCGCTCGACTGAAACTTCGAGACGTCGAGGTTCATGTCGCCATTCACGTAGGCGGTGATCTCGGTCCCTTTGGGAATCGTAATATCTTTGCCGTGCATAAAAAGAAAGAACGGCGCAGCGGGAAAGAAGACGATACTCGTGGCCACGATTCCTCCCACCATGACACCGGTATGGCCGCCGCCATTGACATCCCTAATGGCTCGCAGCGGGGCTTTGTCCCCGCTCACGAGCCTGACGTAATCGATGTTGATGTTCAATTTCCCGCCGCGCGCCATTCTCCTCTTTCGCTGAGCTTCGGTAACCGTTGCAAAAGCAAGGTCGCCTTTCTTGATGACCAGCATTCCGTTTAGCGTGATGTCGTCGAGGACCTCAAAATCCACCGTGTCACCTACATTGGCGTCTGCTGAGGAAACATTTCTATTCAGCCGCAACCTTATGGGCGTCTTATCCTCAAGCACGAAACCCTTCGCGGATGTGAAGCTTGTGGGTACGGGCTCGGGTTGCGTCATCGCCTGCTGGCCCGCCGGTGCAGCGGAGGATTTCGGCGGAGGCGTTTGTGCTAGCGACACTTCCAAAAACAATAGCCCAAGGCACACGCCCAGAAATACCCTCACGGGTTACCTCCTGTACCGTTCTTCAGATTTTTTGGGGAAAGCGCCCGGGGAAAGCGCAATTATCCTCTCATCGGGGAAGATGTCAACCTGGAATTTAGCTCGATGTAGCCCACGGGCTAAGTCTGGGCCCAGGAACACAAGAAACTTGCCGTGGACGTGGTTATCTCACGAAATAACCGCACCCATCTCATTACTTAATACTTCGGCACTTTCGGATCCACCCGCTCGGCCCAAGCGGTAATTCCACCTGCCAGGTTATGGACCTTGGCAAATCCCGCCTGCTGCAGGAAGGCAACCGCCTTGGCGCTACGCCCGCCCATTTTGCAGTGCACCACGATTTCGCGGCTGGAGTCTAGTTCGTTCACCCGCTTGGGCAGATCGTTCAGAGGAATCAGATACCCGCCGATATTGCAGATCTGGTATTCATGCGGCTCGCGCACGTCAAGCACGAATAAATCTTCCCTTGCGTCCAGACGGCGCTTTAGTTCTTCAACCTGAATTTCCGGAACTCCATTCGACACAGTTTTTTCCTCCCCGCGAACGCCGCAAAACTCGTTGTAGTCTATCAGCTTCGTCACGGTGGGACGCGCGCCGCAGGCCGGGCAGTCGGGATTTTTGCGCAACTTCAGCTCGCGGAACTTCATGCCCAGCGCATCGATCAGAAGCAACCGGCCAATCAGGGGCTCGCCTGCTCCCAGAATCAGCTTGATGACCTCGGTTGCCTGCATCACGCCGACCAGCCCCGGGAGGATGCCCAGCACTCCACCCTCCGCGCAGGAAGGAACCAGGCCCGGTGGTGGCGGCTCGGGATAGAGACAGCGGTAGCAGGGGCCCTCTTTTGTCGCAAACACGCTCGCCTGCCCCTCGAAGCGGAAAATCGACCCGTAAACATTCGGCTTGCCGGTGAGCACGCAGGCATCATTCACCAGATAGCGCGTGGGAAAATTGTCGGTGCCATCGGCGATGATGTCGAAGTCGCGAAACAGTTCGAGGGCGTTTTCGCTGCTCAGGCGGGCGTCGAAGGTAAGCAGGTTCAGGTAAGGATTGATCGCTTTCAGTTTCTCGGCGGCGGAATCGAGCTTCTTTCTCCCCACGTCTGCAGTGGTGTGAATAATCTGCCGTTGCAGGTTCGTGTAATCGACCACGTCGAAATCCACCAGCCCCAGCGTGCCCACCCCGGCGGCCGCCAGATACAGCGCCAGCGGCGATCCCAGGCCGCCCGTACCGATGCAAAGCACCCGAGCCGCTTTCAGCTTCTGCTGGCCCTCCATGCCGACCTCAGGCATGATCAGGTGGCGCGAGTAACGTAAGATTTCGTCTTTGCTAAGGGTTGGGTCGGTTTCGGTGATGGCGGGCATGAATTCCTCGGTTCAGACTCAGATTTTGGATTGCGAACTCGGCGGGCCAGCTAGTAACAGCAAGGCGGGCAACAACAGCGCATTCTGGCGGCATGGGACATCTCACGACACTCAATTCCCTGCCTATTCTCGCGCAAATCCGCTTCCGGTGCGCCTCCGGCAATGGAAGGCACTATGGAAATGTTATCACCTTCCCTCACCGCCGTGGCTTCCTTCTGCAGATAGCGGATGTCTTCGTCGTTCAGATATACATTCACAAAGGCCCGTAATTTGCCGTCTTCGGTGTAGAGATGCCGTCGCAGCTCGGGATGCGCCGCCACCAGCGCGCTCATGGCCTCCGCTACCGTACTAGCCTTCACTTCCACAGTCGACTGCTTGCCCACATACTGCCGCAGAGGTGTAGGAATATGAATTTTGCTCATCGAATTAATCATAAAGATGCAGGCGCATCTTGGGAAGATTCAGTCAGAATCAGCCTTGGAGGAGAAAACGGCCGGCGACACCGGGCGGGTTGGATTTGGCTGCTAACATGAATCTGTGCCTCTGCTGGAGCTCCGAGACCTGAGCATTGGATTTTCCACCCCCGGCCGGGGGGGGATTTCAGCCGCAGTTTTGCCCGCTGTTCGCGATCTCAGCTTCTCCATCGCGCCCGGTGAGGTGCTTGGCCTGGTGGGCGAATCCGGCTCCGGGAAATCGATTACTTCCCTCGCCATCATGCGCTTGCTGCCGCCGCAGGCCAGGACATCGGGCGAAATCATTCTCGTCGAAAACGGGGCGTCACGAAACCTTTTCGCCTTGCCCGACAATGCCATGCGCCAGCTGCGCGGCTCCCGCATCGCCATGATTTTTCAGGAGCCGATGACGGCGCTGAACCCCGTCATGCGCGTCGGTGATCAGGTCGCCGAAGCCGTATTAGCGCACCACCGCATGACAAAAAAGGAAGCTTGGACGCTTGCAGTCGAAGCGATGCAGAACGTGGCTATTCCCGAGGCCGGGCGCCGGGCTCACGACTATCCTCATCAGCTTTCCGGCGGCATGCGCCAGCGCGTGATGATTGCCATGGCCATCGTGAACCGCCCGCAATTGCTCATCGCCGATGAGCCAACCACCGCACTCGACGTCACGATTCAGGCGCAGATTCTGGAGTTGCTGGCCAGCTTGCGCATCAAGTTTGGGCTGGCAATGCTTTTTATCTCGCACGATCTGGCGGTGGTTTCACAGGTAGCGGACCGCGTAGCTGTGATGTACGCCGGAACGCTGGTTGAAATTGGCTCCAAGCAGGATATTTTCCAGACTCCGGCTCATCCCTACACTCGCGGACTTCTACACGCCGTGCCGGATCTGAGAACCGATCGCACCCGCCCGCTCCAGACCATCGAGGGAACGGTTCCGCCGTTGCATGCCATGCCGCCCGGGTGCGCCTTTGAGCCGCGCTGCGGGTTTCGCATCCCGGAGTGCGCTCTGGCCATGCCGCCGCTGGTTGAAGTTGGCCCCGGACACTGGGCCAGGTGCCCGGTGGTGAACTCAACCGGATCCCCGCATCTCTGACCGGTGCTGTTCTTGTGCCTCTGGTCTATAATCCCGACTTTGCCTGGTGCTTTTTGCGGATACTCTTGCTCAGCGACATTCACGCCAACCTGGAGGCGCTTGAGGCCTGCCTGGCGGCAGCCCCTCCCTACGATCAGGTGGTGAACCTGGGCGATATCGTCGGCTACGGAGCCAGCCCGAACGAAGTGGCGGAACGCTCTCGCGGCCTGGGAAATATTTTTGTGCGCGGCAATCACGACAAAGCCGCCACCGGCCTGATGGACATTGCAGATTTTAATCCGCTGGCCGCCGCCGCCGCCGGCTGGACGCGGGACGAACTAACCTCCGCAAATCTCGAGTGGCTGCGCGTCTTGCCGCCAGGACCCGTGAACATTGACGGGGTTCCTGGCGTGGAATTGGTTCACGGCTCGCCCAACGACGAAGATGAATATGTGGTTTCTTTAGGTGATGCCTTGGCGCCGCTGATTGCCCAGCCCGTGCCGCTGATTTTTTTTGGTCACACTCATCTGCAGGGCGGATTCCTGGCGAATGGTTCCAGTGCCGACGGATTTCGCCCTGAGTACCAGACCGTGGGTAAGGCGGAATCTGTCGCGCTGCAACTGAAACCCGCCACACGTTATATGCTCAACCCCGGGTCGGTCGGCCAGCCGCGGGATGGGGACTGGCGGGCCGCATTTGCCCTCTTTGATACGGAGACGCAGATCGTTCACTTCCACCGCTGTCCTTACAATCTGAAATCGGCGCAGGACCGCATCTTCGCGGCCAATCTGCCGCCGCGGCTGGCAACACGACTGGCCGCGGGCAGGTGAATTGCTAAACGCCTGAGGAAATCAGCAGACCACGGTAAACTCGATTATGCCCTTGTCGCCTTCCCGCGAGACTCCACCACAGCATTACCTGATTGCGCACAGCGATGGCGGCGCGCGCGGCAATCCCGGACCGGCCGGATATGGAGTGGTGATCAAAGATCAATCCGGCCAGAAAGTTGCCGCGTTGAGCGAGTATCTCGGACGCCAGACCAACAACTTCGCGGAGTACCAGGGATTGATTGCAGCGCTGGAGTACACGATCGAACACGGCCCGAAAGCCCTAAAAATCATCAGTGATTCTGAGTTGCTGGTTCGTCAGATCAAGGGCG
>DATKPV010000038.1:0-5616 GCA_035523915.1 Candidatus Aquilonibacter sp.
TTCTCGGTCGCGTAGCAGATATCCTGCGCCGCCGGGCCCTTGATATTGGGGAATCTTTTCTTCAGGGCCGCAATGATGTCCTTGGTCTCGTCCAGGCTCAGCGTCGTTTGGGTGAGATACGCGACGCGATTCGGATCTGGCACGGACAAGTTCTTCACTTGCTCGGGCGAGCCGACGACCTGCGTGACCAGGGGAGCCTCACCCAGCGTTCCGATCACTTCGTCATGATCGTGGTGGCCGATCAGGATGAGCGAATATCCTTCCTTCGCAAACTTCACCGCTTCCACGTGAACCTTGGTCACCAGCGGGCAAGTCGCGTCGATGACGCGCAGGCCGCGGCGTTTGCTGTGTTCGCGAACATCCGGAGAAACTCCGTGGGCGCTGTAAATGATGCGCTCGCCGTTGGGCACTTCGTCTTCGCTGTCGACGAAAATCGCGCCCTTGCCGCGCAGTTCGTCGACCACAAAGCTGTTGTGGACGATTTCTTTGCGCACATAAATCGGCGGCCCAAAGGCTTCCAAAGCGATTCGCACTACATCGATGGCGCGAACCACCCCGGCGCAGAAGCCCCGCGGCTTCAGCAGGAGCAAGGTTTTTTGGTCAGACGCTTTCATGTCAGACATTTCTTCCTGAGACCTCAATCGCGTGAGTGTCGCAATTTTTTCCGTTCGGTTCGTCAAACCCCGAGGGTCGAAACCCCCACCTCGGCTGGCCGGATGCGTCCCCCTCGCCGGCGAGCATGCTTTCGAGCGAGGCCGAGAAACGTTTCTCTACCCTTAGATGCGAAGCGGCAAGCGTCGACTGATCCCAAAGCTATGTTGTCAGGGTACACGACCGCCCGCGTGGCTATAATCATACGGTATCGGCATAGTACCTTTCTGGTCAACGTAAGCCACAGAAAGAGCAGGGATTTAGCAGCGAACGGCACAATTGCGGCCGTGAATGGTGCGCGGCCTCCGTGGTGCGTCATCTCGAACGGCCGCTTTCACGGGCGGAGAGATCTCCCGCGCACCGGCCGCTCCGCATCCATCGGGCGTTCTCTGCGCCTCCGTGACACGGTGGTGCGAAATC
Organism: Candidatus Aquilonibacter sp.; assembly: GCA_035523915.1. Taxonomy (GTDB): domain Bacteria; phylum Acidobacteriota; class Terriglobia; order Terriglobales; family Acidobacteriaceae; genus Sulfotelmatobacter. The sequence continues at coordinate 1,072 of DATKPV010000038.1, forward strand.
CAGGGAGGAAGTTTCAAGCCGAGCCGCCTGGAGAAGCGCGACCGGACCTGGGCTTCAGCAAGTGCCAAGCCTCGCGATATTTCTCGAACTGGCCGGCGTGGCGGCGAGCGCCGAAGGGGTAGAGATTGAGCATGAGTCGCCGTTGGATGGCCGTAGCGGGAATCAAGTACCAGGTGCGCGGGCTGCGGACGAGGCCAGCCAGGAAGTCAATATCCGCTGGGGTGTAGGGCGTGATGTGCTTGTATCCACTCCAATGACTGCGGAGCCCGAAGGTCTGATTTCGGTAAGGGGTGGCTGTCTTCACCTGTACGCGCCAGACACGAGCGCCGGCATCTACCCAGACGTCGTAAGCTTCGTTGTCGCCGAATGGCCTGCCCACGGGGAATCCGCGGCTGGCAGCCTCGAGCATGAAGTCCAGTTCAGCGAGGGAGCCGATGTGTTTCGTGTTTTTCTTGCGCATCCGGCTGCGCGCGGTCGAGGGCTGGGCACTGCGCGGGGGACGCTTGGTGGTGATTCGCTTTCGGTTTTTGTTGGACACGACTCCGACGTTTTTTGGTGACTGCATTGATGGATTTTGCCCCTTGCCCGGAAAAGAAAAATGGCGCAAGCCAAAGGCTGCGCCATCGGAAATTCTCTACCTATTTCCAGAATAGCAAATTGGAGGGGGGCAACCGGACATTTTTAGAAATTTATATTTCCACGCGAATCTATGACTTAGGAAAAATGAGAGGGCAAAAGGGTCTTGACAGAAATCGGCCTTCGAGCTGGGACGGCTGGACTTTGCTGAGTCTGGAGACTGTGTTCTGAGTGGTGAAAGCTCAGGTTCCGCAGGATTTCCGCAGTGAGCTCGTTGCCATCCACCAACGCCGGGCGGCGATCACCGACCAGACCGCTTCCACAAGCCCGAAGGGCCACGCGCCCTGCAGGAATCCATAAATCGAACCGAGGACGCAGGAAACAGCAAATCCGAGAATGAACCATCGGCTGCGCTGCTCAAAGGCATAGCAGACAACCATGGATGTGACGGCGAAAAGACCGAAGGCGGTAAGGGGACTCATGGGGACCCATCCAGGGCTCGATTGTTTTTGTTAGCGCGTCTGATGTTAGCGTGATGGCTCGCTGCTGGCCAGGGCTTGGTGATCCGGCGTCTTTGGTCGGATGAGCTGGCAGCGGCGAATTTGCGGACCACGCTCGCTTCGCTCGCCGGAGGGACGAGGCGGAGCGTCCCCCGACAGTCACTACCACATGCGGCCGTGCGCGATCCCTTAGCGGCGGTTCTCGGCTGCGGTCCAGAGCTGCTCCGCGGCCTGGTGCAGATGGTGGTGCTCGATTTCGGGAACTGTCCGGGCGAGGATTTGTTCCGGCGTGCCGGTGGCAGCGATCTGGCACAGCAATCCGGATTTCTTATAGAACTCCAGCAGGGGCTTTGTGCTTTGTTCGTAAGCCTCCAGGCGCACCTTGATCGATTCCGGCCGGTCATCCTCGCGCTGAAACAGCTTGCCGCCGCAGTGATCGCATTGCCCGGCCATTTGCGGAGGACGCTGAACAATGTGATACACGGCTTTGCATTTTTCGCAGGTGCGGCGGCCGGCAAGCCGGGCCACGATCTCCTCCGCGGGAAGCTCGTAACTGACGACAGCGGTCAGGGAGAGCTCTTCGCCCTTCATCAGTTGCTCGAGCGAAAGAGCCTGCCCCAGGGTGCGCGGAAATCCATCGAGGATGAACCCTCCGCGGCAGCGCAGGCAAGCGCGGCGTTCGCGGACCAATTCCCAGACCGTGGAATCCGGCACCAACTCTCCACGACGCATGAATTGCAGAGCCTCGCGCATGGCGGGACTCTGGTCGCATTCTGGGCGCGAGCCGGCAGCGCGGAAAACGTCGCCGGTCGAGAGATGACATGCTCCCAGCCGCGCCCGCAGGAGGTCGGCTTGCGTACCCTTGCCGACACCGGGAGCTCCCAGCAGTATCAGTCTCCACGGCGTCACCTTGTCGGTGGGCGGCACCTCGCAGTGGCCCGCCGGCCCCTGCAGCCACGCGGCACGATTGCCGTTCTTTGAGGGATCCATAATCTGGATATATGCGAGTGCGGTAGGCGAGGCAGTGATTGAAATCACAGGGAATGGTATTGCAAAAACGAGCTTCATCAGGAAGCCCCGCGAGTCAAACGAGGGCCTCAGACCCCAAAACTGCCGGCCGCGGTCTGAGTTCCGGACTCAGGCATTGGCTTTGATCATTTGCTCGGCGTGCTTGCGGGAGGTTTCGGTCAGCTTGGCGCCGCTCAGCATGCGGGCGACTTCTTCGGTGCGCTCCTCGCCGGTGACGGCGCGGATGCTGGTGCGGGTGCGGCCTCCGGATTCTTTCTTCTCGATCACGTAGTGATGATCGCCAAAGGTAGCGATCTGCGGCAGGTGGGTGACACAGAGCACCTGATTGGTGCGCGACAACGACTTGAGTTTCTTGCCAACGGATTCCGCGGCGCGTCCGCCGATACCGGTGTCGATCTCGTCGAAGACCATGGTTCGCTGGCTGGCGCGGGCACCCCATCGTTGCCGCGGTTTGTGCAAAAGAGTGGGGATTCTGACTGCGTCCACGCTGGCCTTCAACGCCAGCATCACGCGCGATAGTTCGCCGCCGGAGGCAATGTGTTCGAGGGGACGCAGCGGCTCGCCCGTGTTGGTCGCGATCAGATAGACGATCTGATCGATGCCCGAGGCCGTCCAGTTGGCCTGGTCTTCGAGCGTAGTGATGCCGATGCGGAAGAGGGCTTTCATGGCGAGATCGTTGATCTCGGCCTCGACCAGGCGTTCCAGGTTGCGCGCCGCGGCGATGCGCTTCTGCGATAACTCGCGGGCCGCGGTTAGGTATGCTTTCTCGGCCTGCGCCAACTCGGCCCGCAATTGGCGCAGGATTTCGTCTTTGTTCTCGAGTTCGGAAAGCTTGCGCGTAACTTCGGCGCCGAACTCAATGACTTCGTTGAGCGTGGGACCGTATTTGCGCCGGAGACGATCGAGCAGCGCGAGACGATCTTCCACCTGCGCCAGATGCTCGGGCGAGGCATGAATGCCTCCAGCATAGTCGCGGACGCTGGCGCCGACGTCTTCGACGCCGATGCGGGCGCTGTCGAGCGCGGTCAGAGCTTCCTGAAATTTTGGTTCGTAACGTGCGAGCTCTTCGACCTGCTTTTGCGCGGCGCGCAGCGAAGAGGCAGTCGAGCCGCTGCCCTCGTAGAGCAGATCAAAGGCGTTCATGGCGGCGTTGTAAATTTTTTCGGCGTTGGCCAGAACGCGCTTCTGGGTTTCCAGGCGATCGTCTTCTCCGGCTTCGAGGTGAGCCTCTTCAATCTCACGCTTCTGGAAAACCCATAAGTCGACAAGGCGGAGGCGATCCTGCTCGCCGCGTTCGAGTTCGTCGATGCGAGAACGAATCTGTTTCCATGCGGAAAATGCGGATTCGACTGGACTGAGTTCGCTGGCAGCGAAGGCGTCGAGCAGAGCGAGGCGGGCCGGGCCATCGAAGGCGAGGATGGATTCGTTCTGCGCGTGGATGATCGCCAGATGCGGCGCCAGGAGCCGCAAGACTGCCACAGTCGCGGGCTGATTGTTGACGAACACACGTCCTTTGCCACCGGTGGCGATTTCGCGGCGGAGGATGATCGAGCTGTCGCCGGATTCGGCTTCATCCAAGCCGTTGGTTTCGAGAATTTTGCTGATGGATTTCTCTGCGGAACCTTCCACCTCGAACAGGGCCGAGACCACGGCCCGCTCGGCTCCGGTGCGGATTACCTCGGCCGAGGCTTTGTCGCCGAGCAGGAGCGCGAGCGCGTCGATCAGGATGGACTTCCCTGCTCCGGTCTCGCCGGTGAGCAGATTGAGTCCGTGGCCGAATTCGACGGCCAGGTTGTCGATTACCGCGTAATTTTCAAGACGAAGTTCAACCAGCACGGGGTCCTCGACACAACTTCATCGCCACGGATTCTGCGCCACGGATCAACGCGGGTTCACGGACCGAAACGACCTATGGGAGCCCGGGGCGAATTCCAGCGCAGCATAGCATGAAAATGTGGGGGACGGGCACGTCGCTCCTGGGGCATTCTGAGCGGTATCAGGAGTAGAGTCGAGAACAGGCGCAGTGGCTTTAGCCTCCCGGTGGCTGTTGGGGTGCTTTCGCATGACCCGCCTCAATCCGGTTTGACGTAACTCTGTTTCCTGTTCCCGCTCATCGAACCGGACAGGCAGATTTCCCGCATCCGGCTCTCGGAAAAGACACACGCTGTTCCGTGTGACGCCGTCTGCAACTTTTGAACATAGCTCGGGCTGGCTAGACTCATCGTCAATCCCCTTGTCCTTCGTCGCTTGTTGCGTCCGTCTTTAACTGAGGCCCCTTCCCTCCACCGGAGTTACCCGGCTTCGTCGGTACTACGAACCTCTCCGCCACCCCACACGGCCCGGCCTGTCTCTCACGAGCTGCCAGTTGATCCTTAATTATGATCACCGCTGGGGCTTCCCGTGTTGCGTCTGGTCTCCTATGCCTACATGCCATCGCCAT